>CAYMSM010000017.1:0-59021 GCA_964393105.1 uncultured Bifidobacteriaceae bacterium | reverse complement strand
CGTCGTCAATGCGACGATGGGGCTCACCGGGTACCCGTACCCGCGCTTCCTGCTCTGGTCGGCGATCGGGGGCACGACCTGGGCGATCTACACCTGTCTCCTCGCATACTGGGTCGGCACCGCCATCGCCGACTACCCGCTTGCATCGGTCGTCATCTCTGGAGTCATCACGACGATCTTCGTCGTCGCCATCTTCTTCGTCGTGCGACGGAGGCGATCGGCCGAGATCTCGACCGAGGAGACGGCCGCGTGATTGAATCCGCATGGCACTGACCCCTGAGTGAGGAGACGACGATGGCGCTCAACCACCCCAAGGGGCCGACTGGACGTACCGGCGCACTCGCGGTCGCCCCGACGTTCAGTCTCGAGCCGAGCCGGATCCCCCGGCACGAGCTCCCGGCCGACGAGATATCGCCCGACGTCGCGTACCAGATCATCCACGACGAGCTGATGCTGGACGGCAACGCGCGCCTCAACGCGGCGACGTTCGTCAGCACCTGGATGGAGCCTCAGGCCGAGCGGCTGATGGTCGAGTGCTTTGACAAGAACATGATCGACAAGGACGAGTACCCGCAGACCGCGGACATCGAGATGCGCTGCGTCAACATCCTTGGTCGCCTCTGGCATGCGCCCGCCTCCAGCCAGGCCGTCGGCTGCTCGACGACGGGCTCGAGCGAGGCGGCGATGCTCGGCGGCCTCGCGCTGAAGCGACGCTGGCAGACGAGACGGCGAGCCGAGGGCAAGCCCACCGACGCTCCGAATCTGGTCATGGGCATCAACGTCCAGGTGTGCTGGGAGAAGTTCGCCAACTACTGGGACGTCGAGATGCGGCTCGTTCCGATGGAGGGTGACCGGTTCCACCTCTCCGCCGAGGAGGCGGTCAAGCTCTGCGACGAGAACACGATCGGCGTCGTCGCCATCCTCGGCTCCACCTTCGACGGGTCTTACGAGCCGGTGAAGGAGATCGCCGAGGCCCTCGACGACCTCCAGGCGAGGACGGGTATCGATGTTCCGCTCCACGTCGACGGGGCGTCGGGCGCCTTCGTCGCGCCGTTCATCGACACCGACCTGGAGTGGGACTTCCGGCTGCCGCGCGTGGCGTCCATCAACGCGTCGGGCCACAAGTATGGCCTGGTGTACCCCGGCGTCGGCTGGATCGTCTGGCGCGACGCCGAGGCGCTGCCCGACGAGCTGATCTTCTGGGTCAACTACCTGGGGGACAACATGCCGACCTTCGCCCTCAACTTCTCGCGGCCGGGAGCCCAGATCGTCGGGCAGTACTACAACTTCCTCCGGCTGGGCTTTAGCGGCTACCAGAGGGTCCAGGGCTACGCCCGCGAGGTGGCCACGTCCCTGTCCGCCACAATCGCGGAGCTCGGGCCGTTCAAGCTGATCACCAGGGGCGACGAGCTGCCGGTCCTCGCGTTCACCCTGGAGGACGGGATCGACAACTTCACGGTCTTCGACGTGTCGAACGCGCTTCGCGAGCGGGGCTGGCAGGTGCCCGCCTACACGTTCCCCGCCAACCGGACCGATCTGGCGGCGCTGCGCGTCGTCGTCAAGCGGGGCTTCACCCATGACCTGGCGGACATGCTCGTCGGCGACCTCACGCGGCAACTGCCGCGCCTGCAGCGGCAGGCGGCGCCGGTCCACGACGCCGCGACGGCCGCGAGCTTCCGCCACTAGAGCCGCTGCAGATGAGGGTTCTCGCCTGCGCGCGCAGCGAGGTGCCCCCAGCGGGCCGGGGCACGATCGCGGGGGGGTGGCACGAGCGCGATCGCCCTCGAGCGCGACGCGCCGCGGCCGACCGGCGAGCCGTCCGGTGAGCGCCCATCCGCTGACACCGCCGGGGTGGTCTCGCGTTGGGCACCGATCGGTGGGCCCCTTCACCACCCACGTCACGTTTCGACGGCCCGACGGCATCACGGCCGAATGGGCGTCTCGCACGCACCGCAAGCACGCCTCCATGCTGTCGCGGGACCGGCACCGGGGCGTGTGGTGGGCCCCCCGCCGCGCGTCGTGGTGGATCGGGGTGTTGTTCGCGATCGGCTCGGCCTGCTTCCTCATCGGCCCGTTCCCGGGTTTCGTCGAGCTCGTCGGCTCCGGCGTGGACGGGATGGTCTTCTTCGTCGGCTCGATCTTCTTCACGTCGGCGGCCGCCCTGCAGTGGCTCGAGACGATCAACGCCGACCCGGGTCCGACCCTGCCACGTCGGCGTCTGCGTCTCGTCTGTTTCGAGCCGCGCAGGATCGACTGGTTGAGCAGCGGCCTGCAGCTCGTGGGAACGGTCCTGTTCAACATCAGCACGTTCCATGCCCTTGAATCGGGTTTGGACGCCCAGGCGTACGACCGGCTGGTGTGGGCGCCGGACGCGATCGGCTCGGCGTGCTTCCTCGTGTCCGGGTACCTCGCCTACGTCGAGGTCTGCGGCAGCTCGCTGTGGACCTCGAACCGCACGCTCGAGTGGAAGATCGCGGCCGTCAACCTGGTGGGCTGCATCTCCTTCGGGATCTCGGCGGTCGCCTCCTACTGGGTGCCCTCGGCCGGAAGCGTCATCGACCTCGCCGCCGCCAACTTCTTCACGGCGTTCGGCGGACTGTGCTTCCTGATCGGCGCCCTGATGCTGCTCCCGGAGTCCGCCGCCGAGGCCGAAGTGGCATCCTGAAGCGCCCGGATGTATTGCTGGCGGTCTCGCGGCCACTTGGTTTGGAGTGAACGTGCGCGTCGCCCGCTGTCGCCAGCTGATTGCCGAGGAGTACGCGCCATACGTGTACGGCGCTCACGCCGAAGCCGGTCGAGCGCGACCTGAACCTCCGCAGGTCCCGGTTGCGATTACTCAGGGCGTGGGGTGCCTCGTGCCGGGTGGCCGGTCACGCGTCGCGGCGGTGGAGTTCGGTCCGGAGGGCTTCGACCTCCTGGCGCACCAGCCGGAGTTCCTTCGCGAGGGACGAGTCCGGCTGCGGTTCGAGGCGACGTCGTGCGTTCTCGAGGAAGGCGGCGGTGATCGTCGCGGTCGCGACCGTGAGGAAGGCGATCCCGGTGAGCATCACGACGACGGCGACGGCGCGCCCGGCGCCGTTGCTCGGAAGGTGGTCGCCGTATCCGACGGTGGTTACCGTTTGGAGTGCCCACCACAGGCCCGCGCCGATCGTTGGGTAGGCGGTCCGGTCGACGAGCCAGATCAGCACAGCCGACGCGATCGACACGATCGTGGTGATGATCACGATCATCCGCAGTGCGCGGCGAGCGGTGAGGTTCTCGATGGAGTAGCGCCCGGCGAGACGGGCGAGCGCAGCAGGGTACTCGGGCATAGGGGCGTGTTCGGCCGGTCGGACGTGAGTCCTGCCGGCGGCGCCTCGCGCTCGCGTGATTAGGTGGTTCGCGGCGCCGCCCAGGTGGCGGGCACGTCGGCCCCGCCGTCCTCTGTGATCCGTCGCCGGATGCGGACGAACATCGGATGGGAGCTCACCCGGCCGGCGATGAGCGCCTCGCCCTGTCGAAGCGCCGCCCCTTGCCCGGTGAGGCCGGGCGGTACGAACGCGAACAGGTCGGCGAGGTACGCCAGGTCCGCCGGAGAGCTCATGCGCATCAGGACCAGGTTGTCGCACTGGGAGAGCACGTTCTCGTGCACCTTCTGCGGCCGCTGGGTCGCGACGAGGAGGTGGAGGCCGTACTTGCGGCCCTCGGCCGCGATGTTCACGGCGTGGCGTGCGGCGGCGGCGACGACCGGGTGGTCGGGCCGCTGGGGACAGACGTTGTGTGCCTCGTCGATCACGACCAGCACCGGCCGGCGCTCCCCACGACGCTCCCAGAGCGCGTGGAGGACCGCCGCCGAGGCCAGCGCCCGCTCGTCGGCCGCCGCGACGCTTCCGAGGTCGATGACGAGGCACCGCCAGTCGTCCCGGGCGAGATCACCCAGGATGCCGCTGTCCTCGCGCGCGCCGGACCACAGGTCCCACCGGTCCAGCCCCAGGTTTCGCACCCGTTGCGCGAAGCGCTTCATGTCGTCGTCGCCGGACGACAGGATCGCCCGGATCTCGTCGAGCGTCACGCCCTCGGCCTCGCGTTCGACGAGGTCGAGGAATGCCCCGTACTCCTCCCGGTCGGCGAGCGGGTCCAGGCCCGCCACGGCGGCCTGCAGAGACGTTCCCAGCTCGAAGAACCGCAGTCGCAGGCGATCCTCGCCGCTCCCCGATGCGCGCCGGACGAGGATCCGGCTTGCCACGTCGCGCCAGCGCGCCGCCTCGGCGGGCGGTGTTTCGGGCCGGACATCACGGAGATGCACGAAGTCGGAGTTCGGGTCGAGCACCACGATGCGAAGGTCGGTCTCGAGGAGGAGCTGCTCCAGCAGCACCCCCAGCGCGTAGGACTTTCCGGAGCCGGACTGCCCGCAGAGGAAGGTGTGGCGGTTGACGCCGCCGGCGTCGAGCGACACGTCGACGTCGGGCACGAGCAGCGCCGTCCCCACGGCCAGCCGCGCCCGTGGGGGCTGCGTCGCCTCGAGGAACGCCGCCAGCTGCGGCGCGTCGGCCGGCGCGAGATCGGCGTCGTGAAACGGCCCGCCGTCGCCCAGCACCAGCCCCTCGCCGGCGGCGTGGCTGACGCCGAGGCGTGCCCGGTACGCTGCGCCGGACTCCCCCGGCAGCGCACCGGTGACCTCGGGACCCTCCCGGCGAGCCAGGGACAGGTCGACGATCTGCCCGAGCGCCTCCCCGCCGTCCCATCCGAGCCGGACGTAGCCTCCCACCTGTAGCTGCATTGCCAGAGGCGCCTCGAACCGGAACAGCCGGCCGTCGAGGGAGGTGGCGAGCGGCACGAGCTGCGACTCCAGCGCCCGTCGCAGCCCGTGCGCCGTCTCGACCTCGCTGCGGAGGTCCGGCTCCGGGCGAGCGGCGGGGTCTCGATCGGCGTTGGGCATCGCCGCATTATCCACGGCAGCGGTGCGGGAGGCCAGAAACTTCCGGGTCCGCCTCATCTGGCGTCTCCGCAGCGGTTAGAGTCCGCTCCGGGGCCTGCGGAAGGTCAGGCTCTGGACGAGAAGGAGCAACCGAGATGCCCGAGCCCGGCCCATCACAGCCCGCCGCAACGGGTGGCGCCGACCCGGACGCGCCCGCCGCGAACGGGTCGACCCCGCAGCCGCGCTGGCGCTCGCCGCTCGCCGTCGCCCTCATCGTGCTCGCGGGCATCGTGATGGTCGGGGCGAGCGTCACCGTCTGGGTCAAGCGTCAGGCCCTCAACACCGATCGGTGGGTGGACACGAGCTCGCAGCTCCTGCAAGACGACGAGGTGCGCCATGCGCTCAGCGTCTACATCGTCGACGCCGCGTTCGAGAAGGCCGACGCGGCCGGCGAGTTGGGCGACCGCCTCCCGCCGAGTCTGCAGGCGCTGGCCAGCCCGCTTGCGGCCTCACTTCGCGGTAACGCCGTCAACGTGACCGACCAGATTCTGGCCCGGCCGGGCGTTCAGAATGGACGCGCCTGGGAGGAGATCAACCGCATCGCGCACGAGTTGCTGATCAAGGTGATCGACGGGGATCGGGGAGGCGACGTGGTGCTCGACCTGAGCCCGCTCGTCACGCAGGTACGCGACCGGCTCGGCCTGGGGCCGCCTCCGTCCCCCGATGCGGGACGGCTGGTCATCATGCGCAACGACCAGGTCGAGACACTGCAAACGGCGGCCAAGACGATTCGCAAAGCCAGTCTGTTGCTGTGGCTCCTCGTCATCGCGCTGTTCGCGGTCGCCATCTGGCTGGCGCGCGGCTGGCGCCACAGGGCCGTCCTGATCACCGGTTGGACCATCCTTGCGGTCGGGCTGTTGCTCCTCGCGGTGCGGCGCATCGGCGGCCAGAGCATCGTCGACGCGCTCGCCCCCCAGGGGGGGGCGCATGAGAGCGCCGACGCCGCGTGGCTGATCGCCACCACGCTGCTGCGCGACCTGGCCCAGGCGGTCCTCGCCCTCGGCGCGCTCATCGTGGTCGGCGCCTGGGTGGCAGGTGGCTCCCGCTGGGCAGTGGCCCTCCGGCAGAGGCTGGCGCCGGCGTTCCGCCAGCGGCCCGTGGCCGTCTACGGGTCCTTCGTGCTGTTCATCATCCTTCTGCTCCTCGTCCTGCCCGGCGGCAGCGGGCGGAGACTGGTGGGGACGTTGGTGCTCTTCGCACTGCTGCTGGCCGGGCTGGAGGCCCTCAAGCGGCTGACGTTGCGCGAGTTCCCCCCGGTGCCCGCTGCGCCCGCGCCCGCGCTGGCGTCTTCGCCACCGGGACCGTCTGGCGGTGGACCTGCTGGAGATGGGGACGGTCCGAGACCAGGGTGATGAGGCCCCCGCCCTGCCCGGGCCGGGCACGGGTTCACGCGTTCCGCCTGCCTTGCTGTCGGGACCAGATGGTAACGTCCGCCGCAAATCAACAAACAGGAGCTGCAAGATATGGATTTTTGGGAATTCGTTTGGGGCGCGCTCGTCATCTACTTCTACATCATATTTTTCATGGTGTTCATCAGCTGCTTTATCGACGTGTTCCGCAGCCGCGACCTGAGCGGCGGCGCGAAGGCGGTCTGGGTCATCGTGCTGGCGGTCCTCCCAATCGTCGGCGTGCTCATCTACCTGTTCAGCCGCGGAGACGGCATGGGGGAGCGCAACTTCCAGGCCAACGTCAAACAGGCCGAAACGGTCGTCGCCATGGGGGGCGGCACGGCCTCCGGGCCGAGCGACGAGATCGCCAACGCCAAACAGTTGCTCGACAGCGGGGCGATCAGCGAAGCGGAGTACAACAAGCTCAAAGAAAAGGCGCTCGCCTAGCGTCCTGAGCCATTGATTCGCGTGCAGTAACGGGCGATCGATTCGAGGATCTGGTCGGCTGTCTTGGTCCAGTGCAGGGGCGGGGGGTTCTCTTGAAAGAGGGGCCCTCCGCCCACGGCGTTCCGGGACTCGAGGCGATCCGCCTCGAGCACAAGGGGATGCTCGCCCCCATGGGGCCATGGCGATGTGCGTTCCGCTCGACGAGCGAGGGTCTGGGTGACGGGCCCGAGCGACCGGGCGTGACGGCAAAGCGGAATCTCCCGCAGGTCAGGGACCGGCCTCGGGCGGCGACGTGACGCCCTCGACCGCGGCGCGGACCGTCGGGTAGAAGCGGTCGCTCCCGATGCGCTCGACGATGCCCGCCTGCCCGAGCCGATCGACCAGGTGGGCTCGCGCGCGGGCGACCGCGAGGCCGACGCCGTCGGTCTCCAGCCGCGCGATCGTCTGCTCCAGTGCCGCGATCCCGGTCGCGTCGATGTGCGTCATCGCCTCGGCGTCGAGCACCACCCACCGCGTCGAGGCGCCGGCTCCGCGTACGGCCTCCTGCACCCGACCCTTGAAGTACCCGGCGTTCGCGAAGAACAGACGGTCGTCGAGGCGGTAGACGACGACACCGGGCGTCGTCTCGGCTGTCGGGTGCACCGCCACGTCGCCCCAGCGGCCGAGGCGCTCGACCCACCCGAGCACGGCGTCGTGCGGGCGCGCGCTGCGGCGCACCACGTCGACGATGGAGAGCCCCACCGCGACGGCGAGCGCCTCGAGCACGCCGATCAGGACCACTCCGGCCATCGTGACCGCCGCGATCGTGAACTCGACCCGATCGGTGGTCCAGAGCGATCGCCACGCCGTCCGGTCGATCAGTCCGATCGCGGCCGAGATGATCACCGCGCCGAGGACCGCCGTCGGCAGGTACGAGATCGGGTCGGTCAGGAACAGGAGGACGATGACGACAGTCGTCGCGGCGACGATCCCCGCCACCTGGGTCCGCGCGCCCATCGCGTCGTTGACGGCGGTCCGCGAGCCGCTCGCGCCGACCGGGAAGGCCCCCGAGAAGCCGCTTCCGGCGTTGGCCGCACCCATCGCGAGGAGCTCCTGGCGCGCGCGGATGTGCTGGCCGTGGCGCCCGGCGAACGAGCGGGCGGTGAGCACCTCGTCGGCAAAGCAGACGAGGAAGATGCCGAGTGCCGGGAACACCAGCTCGAGCGTGTCTCGGAACGCCGGCGTCGGGATGCCCAACGACGGCAGCCCGCCCGGCACGGTCCCGACCACGGCGACGCCGTGGGACGCGAGGTCGATCGCCCACGAAACCGCGATCGAGGTCACGACGACGATGAGCGCGGCGGGGATCCGTGGCGCGACGAAGCGCAGCAGGAGCAGCACGCCGAGGGCTGCGACGCCGATCGCCGTGGTGGCCGCGCTGGCGTCCGGGAGGGCGAAGAGCGTGTCGGCGAAAGCGCCGAAGGCGCTGGACCCATCATCGACGCTCAGCCCGAGGAGCTTCTCGAGCTGGCCGACGATGAGCACGACGGCGACGCCATGGAGATAGCCGACGAGGACGGGCCGCGAGAAGTAGTCCGCGATCCAATCGAGGCGCAGCAGCCAGCTGAGGACGAAGAAGGCCGCGACCAGGAGCGCCAGCATCGCGGCGAGCTCCCCGGCCTCGGGGCTGCCCGCGACAGCCAGCGAGAGCACCGCGGCCGCGACCAAGGCGGACAGCGAGCCCTCGGGGCCGATCACGAGCTGTCGCGAGGTCCCCAGCAGCACGTAGGCGAGCGTCGGAAGGAGCAGCGCGTACAGCCCCGTCACCGGTGAGAGGCCGGCGAGCTCGGCGTACGCCAGGCCGGACGGGAGCGCGAGCGCCGCGACGGTCAGCCCCGCCGGGACATCCCTGCGCGCGTAGGCGGCCCGGTACCGGCGCAGCTGACCCAGGATGGGGAACGTCCCCTCCAGCACCGGCTCGGCGGCCGCGGGACGGAAGGGGGAGCGGCTCCGTGTCATGTCAGGTGGTGGAGGCGGTCGCGATCGAGGCACCGAGCGTCAGCATCAGGTTCTTCGGGTTCACGGCACCGAAGAGCGCGCCGAAGGCGGCCGCACGTGGCAACGCGATGCCGGGAGGGCGTCCTGCGTGGGGGGGTCGGCGTCCACGCAGTCCCCGCGCGAATTTGCGGATGGCCCAGTCGTTTTCACGAGGGAGGAGTATGCCAGTGTCACAGGTGAGAATTCCCCGCAAACTGTCAACGTCCGGTCCCGGACGGATGATGGACCGGAAGGGCCGGACGTCGGGAGCGACCTGCGATTCCCCCTGGTCAGGGCTCCCGATGCCATGGCACGGCGCGGTGCCCGGACCAATAATGTACGGGCCGAGGCAAACGGCGTCGTCGCCCGGTTCGCACCGGCCGCCGGGCGGGATCGGAGATCCACCCCGGAGGAGCTCGGCGCAAGGGCTCTCGCGCCTACCTGGCAACAGCGAAGGGGTCACGATGCCATTGCGAACTCAGCGCCGGAACCGCACTTCGTGCCGTCGGAGGCGCCGGCACGATCCCGTCGCCCGGCCGCGCCCCTGGGGCGCCGCTGACGTGGCGGAGACGCCGGTCCCCGGGGGGTTCCTTGCTCGCCAGCCGGGCATCGCGGTCGCCCCCGCCGGGACGCCTGCCCGGCGGGCCGCAGTCCCGGTCCACACCCCGCGGGAGGACGCCGCCCGGTGAAGGAGGCGTTCTTCTGGGGGCTCGTCGCGGGCTCGTCGCTCGTGATCGGAGGTGGCCTCGCCCTCGTGCTGCCGATCTCGTCCCGCGTGCTCGGCTTGGTGATGGCCTTCGGCGCGGGCGTGCTGGTCAGCGCGGTCGCCTACGAGCTCGTCGGGGAGGCTGTGGAGACCACCGACGGGGAAGGAGGGGTCGCCGCCGGCCTGTTCGCCGGAGCGCTCGCCTTCACCGTCGGAAACGAGATCCTCGCACGCCATGGGGCGCGCAACCGCAAGCGCTCGAAGCAGGCGGCGGGTGGCTCGGCGCTCGCGATCGTTCTGGGCATCATTCTCGACGGGGTGCCCGAGGCGGCGGTGATCGGCCTGTCGCTCATCGAGGGGGGATCGGTGAGCGTCGCCGTCCTCGTCGCGGTCTTCCTCGCGAACCTGCCGGAGGCGATCGCGGCGACGTCGGGGCTCGTCCGCTCGAAGTGGACTGGCGCGCACGTGATGGTCCTCTGGGTCGCCGTGGCGCTCGTCACCGCGCTCTCGTCGCTGGCGGGGTACGTGCTGCTCCAGGATGCCTCGCCCCAGGTCCTCGCCTTCGTGCTCGCGTTCGCCGGGGGCGCGGTCCTCACGATGCTCGCCGATACGATGATGCCCGAGGCGTTCGAGCACGCCGGCCGCATGGTGGGCCTCGCCACGACCTTCGGCTTCGCCGTCGCCTTCGCGATCAGCCACCTCGCGTAGGCAGCGGCCGCATCCTCCCGTCCGGACGGGGGCCGATGAGCGCCCATCGCGCCCGAGCGGGTGACCTGGTCGGCCGCAGCGGTGCGCGGCCTGCCGGGTTCACCCGGGGTGAGGACACCCCGATGCGCATTGTAATGCTCTCGCCCTTCGTAGAGCATGCAGCCCGCCCGGCGCGTCATGGAAACCGCGCCGCTCTCTATCCCTAGCGGAGGTCCAGATGTCTGACACCGGGAAGCCGAACATCGTCGTCATCTGGGGCGATGACATCGGGATGACGAACCTGTCGTGCTACAGCGACGGCGTCATGGGGTACCGGACACCGAACATCGACCGGATTGCGGCAGAGGGGATGCGGTTTACCGACAGCTACGGCGAGCAGAGCTGCACCGCAGGCCGCTCTGCGTTCATCACCGGGCAGAGCACGTATCGGACGGGGCTCAGCAAGGTCGGCCTGCCGGGCGCCGAGCTCGGGCTGCAGGCCGAGGACCCCACCATCGCCGATCTGCTCAAACCGCTCGGATACGCCACGGGCCAGTACGGGAAGAACCACCTCGGCGACCGGGACGAGTACCTGCCGACGGCGCACGGCTTCGACGAGTTCTTCGGCAACCTCTACCACCTGAACGCCGAGGAGGAACCGGAGCACCCCGACTACCCGCCGGCCGACGACTTCCCGCTCTTCCGGGAGCGGTTCGGGCCGCGCGGCGTCATCCACAGCCGGGCGAACCCCGACGGCACCCAGCAGATCGAGGACACGGGGCCCCTCACCCGCAAGCGCATGGAGACGATCGACGACGAGATCACCGACGGCGCGCTCGACTTCATCGACCGCAAACACGCCGAAGGGGCGCCGTTCTTCCTCTGGGTGAACACGACGCACATGCACTTCCGCACGCACGTCAAGCCCGAGAGCCGGGGCCAGGCGGGTCGCTGGCAGTCCGAGTACCACGACACGATGATCGACCACGACCGCCACGTCGGGAAGCTGCTCGACAAGCTCGACGAGCTCGGCATCGCCGACAACACGATCGTCATCTACTCGACGGACAACGGCCCGCACATGAACACCTGGCCCGACGGGGCGATGACGCCGTTCCGCAACGAGAAGAACTCGAACTGGGAGGGCGCGTTCCGGGTTCCCCAGGTGATCCGCTGGCCCGGCCGGATCCCGGCGGGAAGCGTCGCGAACGAGATCGCCAGCCACCTCGACTGGCTGCCGACGCTCGTCGCGGCCGCCGGCGACCCGGACGTCAAGGAGAAGCTCAAGGCGGGCCACGCGGTCGGCGACCGGACGTTCAAGGTGCACCTCGACGGCTACAACCTGCTGCCGTACCTCACCGGGGGGGCGGAGCGGAGTCCGCGGCAGGAGTTCTTCTACTTCAACGACGACGGCGATCTCGTCGCGCTGCGCTACGACAACTGGAAGCTCGTGTTCCTGGAGCAGCGGGTGGCGGGAACACTGCAGGTCTGGGCCGAGCCCTTCGTGCCCCTGCGCGTGCCGAAGATGTTCAACCTCCGCACCGACCCGTTCGAGCGGGCCGACACGACGTCGAACACCTACTACGACTGGCTGATCGACCGAGCCTTCCTCATGGTGCCGGCGCAGACGGTCGTGGCCGACTTCCTGAAGACGTTCCTCGAGTTCCCTCCCCGGCAGAAGGCGGCGAGCTTCACGATCGATCAGGTTCAGGATCGGCTCGAAGCGGCCATCACCGCCGGTCACTAAGTGCCATGTCCGACGAACGCGAGCGCCGCCCAGCGCCAGCGGGACCGCCTGCGAGGATCGAGATCCTGAGCGGCCTCCGTGACGGATCGGCGCGCCCTGCGGCCTGAGGGCCTGCGGCACCCCGAGCTCGCCGGCGTCGGCGCGTCCGCTCCTGGGCGCGATCTGCTCCCCCCGTGGCGGGACGGACAGGTCGACCACGACGACGAGGTTCGGGAGTACGCCTACCGGAGCGTGTCGGCCACGGACCCCACGGCGGAGCCGATCGTGGAGACAGCGGCTCGGCTCGGGTGGACCGTCGTCGGCATGCGCGACGACTGGGCTCCGGTGTTCCGGGACGGGATCCCATCATGAGCGATCCACCGCGTGCCCCGGACGGCATGATCTGGACCGAGGGGGCGACGTTCCGGATGGGGTCGGACGGGCACTACCCGGAGGAGGCGCCGTCCCACCGCGTCGCCGTCGACGGATTCTGGATCGATCGCTACCAGGTCACGAACGAGCGGTTCGCCGCGTTCGTGGCGGCGACGGGGTACGTCACGGTCGCGGAGCGTCCCCTCGATCCCGCCGCCTTCCCCGGGGCGCCTCCCGAGAACCTCGTCCCCGGGTCGCTCGTGTTCACGATGACGCCCGGTCCGGTCGATCTGCGCCACACCAGCCAGTGGTGGACGTGGACCCCGGGCGCGTCGTGGCGAGGTCCGGAGGGGCCGCGCAGCACCGTCGCAGGCCGGGAGAACCGCCCGGTGGTGCACGTCGCACTCGACGACGCGGAAGCCTACGCCTCGTGGGCCGGCAAGGAGCTGCCGACGGAGGCGGAGTGGGAGCTTGCCGCGCGTGGTGGGCTCGAGGGCGCACGGTTCACGTGGGGGGACGAGCCCGAACGGCCCGGGGAGCGCCTCGCGAACTACTGGCACGGCGAGTTTCCATGGCGGCCGGATCCCGGTTACGGGACGACGATGCCGGTTGGCTCGTTCCCCGCCAACGGCCTCGGGCTCCACGACATGGCCGGCAACGTGTGGGAGTGGACGGCGGACTGGTATGCGGCGCGCCACCCGGACGACGCCGACAAGCCCTGCTGTGTCCCGCGCAACCCGCGCGGCGGTCACCTCGCGGGGAGCCACGACCCCGCCCAGCCCCAGTTCCTCATCCCGCGCAAGGTGGTCAAGGGCGGTTCGTTCCTGTGCGCCGACTCCTACTGCATGCGCTACCGCCCCGCGGCGCGGCGCCCCCAGATGATCGACACCGGCATGAGCCACATCGGCTTCAGGTGCGTCCGTCGCGCGAGCGGCACGGATCTCAACACGATCGGGGGCTCGCGAGGTTCATCCTGAGTCCCGTGAGCAGCATCCAGCGGCACCTTGCCACGCGGGGGATCCCCGCGCTTCGTCCGGTGGGGCCGGGCGTAGGGGGCTTTCGGCCGCGAAGATCCGGGTGGCTAGGGCGTCTCGTGACGCAGCGCCATCGAGACGACGCCCGCCACGGCGCCGCCGACGAGTGGCCCGACGATGTAGAGCCAGACGTTCCCGAGCTCACCGGCGAAGATCGCGGGGTCGATCGAGCGCGCCGGGTTGAACGAGCCGCCCGACGTGGGGCCCATCGTGAGGGCCGCCGTAAAGATGAAGCCGCCGATCAGGGCCGGCGCCATCACGCCCTTCCATGCGGCGGAGTCGTCGGTCGCGACGGTGATGATGAGCGACACGAACAGGAAGACCGCGACCGCTTCGATCAGGAGCGCGCGCCAGTCGGGCACACCGGCGCCCGGAGCGTTGACGAGCGCGTCCTTGACGTCGTTCGTGTAGAGGCCCACCGACACGAGAACGGCGACGAAGCCGCCGACCAGCTGCGCGACCCAGTAGGGGATCACCTCGGCCATCGGGAACCTTCGTCCGACGGCGAGCCCGAGCGTCACCGCAGGGTTGTAGTGACCGCCCGAGATCTGGCCGAACGCCGCGATCATGAGGCCGAGGCCGAGTCCGAAGCCCGCGCTGACACCGGCCGGCCCGATGCTGTCGGGCAGGTTCACCGACGCGGCGATGCCGCTGAAGCCGATGAAGAAGAAGCCGAACGTGCCGACGACCTCTGCAAGCAGTCGCGTGCCGATCCGTGGTGCGTCCATCACTCGCTCCCGTGATCGAAGGTGGGTTGGCTGGTCGAGACCCGGATTCCGCGACGAAAACCATGGGCAGTGTCGCGCCGGGCTTGGCGCCGCTTTCATTCGTCATCGTCACGCGCGATCCTCCTCCGCCGTGGATGGACCGTTACTCGCGTGCGCTGGCGTGCGTTTGCCTTCGATTCCCCGGCGAGCGGAAACGTCACGACCCGGGGAGTGTCGGCGACCTCACTGGTGATCGCGCTCGGCCTCGCCTTTGGCACGTGGCTGCTGGTGCAGGGCCACGATGGTCTCGGCGTCGTGTGAGAGGACCTTCGCGGCCCCCAGCCAGGCCCGCGCGAGGGAGTCTCACGTAATGTCCGTTGATGCCGACCGCCAGACGCGTAACCTGCTTCACGGGAGTTGGCGAGCCTCGGTCGTTCGCCCTTCGGCCTCCGCGGCCTCGCCCGCCGCGTCCGCGACGAGGAGACCGCCATGGGTGAACACGGTTGCTGTTCCCCCTCGCGCTCGGGCGAACCTCATACGGCCGGATCGGCACCTCCTGCGGATGCCCGGGTCGCGGCAGACGTCCGAGCACCATCCGTGCTGGTCCCGGCAGGGAGACACCTGCTCGGAAGCGACGGCCCGCAGGCCTACCCCGCCGACGGGGAGGGGCCGGTGCGTCGGGTCGCGCTGACGGCGTTCCACATCGACGCGGAGCTGGTCACGAACGCGCGGTTCGCGCGATTCGTCGGGGAGGCGGGGTATGTGACCGAGGCGGAGCGCTTCGGGACGGCGTTCGTGTTCGCCGGGCTGCTTCCGGACGATTTCCCGCCGACGCGGGGGGTTGCGCAGGCGCCGTGGTGGCGGCTGGTCGAGGGCGCTGACTGGCGTCATCCCGAGGGCCCGCAGTCGATGCTCGATGGGCGGGACGGCCACCCGGTGGTGCATGTGAGCTGGAACGACGCGGCGGCGTACTGCGCCTGGGCCGGCGGGCGGCTTGCGAGCGAGGCGGAGTGGGAGGCGGCGTGCCGTGGCGGCCTTGAGGGGGCGGTCTTCCCGTGGGGCGACGATCTGGAGCCGGATGGCGAGCACCGGATGAACGTCTGGCAGGGGCAGTTTCCGGTCGAGGACACCGGGGCGGACGGCTACCGCGGGACCTCGCCGGTCGGCGCGTTCCCGCCGAACGGCCTCGGGCTCTACGACGCGACCGGGAACGTATGGGAGTGGGTGGCGGACTGGTTCAGTCGCGACTTCCACACGCGCGAGCGGCGGACCGACCCGACGGGCCCGCCGCGGGGAACGCATCGCGTCCAGAAGGGCGGGTCGTACCTGTGTCATGCTTCCTACTGCCGTCGCTACCGCTGCGCCGCCCGTCAGGGCAGCACGCCCGACAGCTCGACGGGGAACGTCGGCTTCCGCTGCGTCTACGACGCCTGATGCCCGCGAGGATGATGTTGAGCACCGCGCCAAGCAGACTTTGCTTCGTGACGACGAAGTATTCGTCCTTCGCGAGGGCTGCGATACACGTAGGGCCGCGCCCCTCCTCGAACGAAAGGAACGACCGTGAGCAAGCACCCCACGCCCGAGCACATCATGCAGGTGGGCCTCGGGTTCTGGGCCTCGAAGACCCTTCTGAGCGCCATCGAGATGGAGGTCTTCACCGAGCTCGCCCGCCATCCGGAGGACCTGGACTCCCTGCGCGAGCGGCTCGGCCTCCACGAGCGCTCGGCCCGCGACTTCTTCGACGCCCTCGTGGCGCTCGGCTTCCTGGATCGCCGGGACGGCGTCTACACGAACACCACTGCCACCGACCTGTTCCTCGACAAGCGCAAGCCGTCCTATCTCGGCGGCCTGCTCGAGATGGCCAATCACCGCCTCTACGGCTTCTGGGGCGGCCTCACCGAGGGTCTGCGCACCGGGCGGATGCAGAACGAGGCCAAGACCGGCGACCTCCCCTTCTTCGAGGCGCTCTACGCCGACCCGGCCCGCCTGCGGGAGTTTTTGGCGGCGATGACCGGGTTGAGCCACGGGGCGAACCTCGCGATCGCCGAGCGGTTCCCCTGGGCTGATCGGTCGACCTTCGTCGATGTCGGCACCGCTCAGGGCGACCTGGCCGTGCAGATCGCCCTCGCAAATCCCCACCTCACGGGGGCGGGCTTCGACCTGCCCGAGGTCGCGCCGGTGTTCGAGGAGTACGTGGAGCGCAACGGGCTCGGTGGGCGCCTCGGCTTCAGCGCCGGGAGCTTCTTCTCGGACGCCCTCCCCCGGGCGGATGTCATCACGATGGGCCATATCCTCCACGACTGGGACCTCGACCAGAAGAGGATGCTCGTCGGCAAGGCCTACGACGCCCTGCCGGAGGGCGGCGCGCTCATCGTCTACGAGGCGATCATCGACGACGATCGCTCCCAGAACGCGTTCGGCCTGCTGATGAGCCTCAACATGCTGATCGAGACCGAGGGCGGCTTCGACTACACCGCCGCCGACTGCATGGGCTGGATGCTCGAGGCCGGGTTCAGCGACACCCGCGCTGAGCACCTGGCCGGGCCGGACTCGATGGTGATCGGCATCAAGTAGGCGCTCGGGCCGGTCCTGCGATCACCCGCCGGGCACGGTCGGCCGGGCTCGTGGCGACGGCGTATGTCGATCCACCGCCGACGGACCACCTCTCGCTCACCAAGCGGACGACTGACCCGTCTTCTCGATGGGCCAGTCGTCACGTCGGGTCCGCGTTCAGGCCTTCCGCGTGGCCCCTCGCCGCCCCTCGGGCAGAAGCCCGATGACGCCCTCGATCACGACCGAGACGACGGCGATGATGATGGCCGCCCAGATCGCCGTCCACCAGAACTCGTCGATCGTCAGGTGACTCGACAGCGCGTCGGTGATCTCGAGAAGAAGCGCGTTCACGATGATCGCGAACAGTCCGAGCGTCAGGAGCGTGAGAGGGAGCGTCAGGACGCGAAGCACGGTCCCGATGATCGCGTTGACGATGCCGAACAGCGCGGAGATCCACAGGTAGCCCCAGAAGCCTCCGGACACGTCCATGCCGGACAGCAGCGCGGCGGCGACCGCGAACGCCGTGCCGGTGATCAACAGGCGGATGAGCAGAGCGACGATCAAGCGTGCCTCCTACGGGCGTGTCCGGCTGGAGGGTCAGGGACCGGACGGATGGGCCGGGTCCGGGGTGACGCGGACCGACGAATTGCGCGTGGTGTGGGACGAGACCCTCCTCATCCGACGCGGTGCGGGAGGCACTATGACCAGTATACTAGTATAAGTCACGAGCCAGCGAACACGGTTGGGCCGCCGCCCGGATGCTCGAGGCCGAACGGCAGTTCCCCCTGGTCGTCGACTCCAACGGGCTCGCCCGACTCCTCGTCACGAGCGGACGCGGGATCGGAGCCCCCGACCAACCACCAAGAAGGCGGCTTCGCTCACACCTGCGTCACCCCGACGAGCCGGTAGATGAACAGGAACTGCGCGATGCGAAAGGAACCATACGGAACCGCGACGGCCCCTCCAGCCGGCGTCCGGCAACGCGGCGCCCGTCGCGGAGGGAACCACCAGGGGAGGCACTGCCACGGCCGATTCCCGGGGCGTCGGAGCTCCGGACCCTCCCTGGACGTCTGACCCGACAGACTTCTTGACCTTCGGTGCGTGCTGGGAGACAGGCCGGGTCTCCGAGCACGCCAGGGCGTGCGGTCGAGGCCTGAGGTAGCGTCCGCATGTGGCTGATGACCGTGATGCGACGAGGAAGGGCAAAGCGGAGAGCACCTGGTCGCGGCGTCCTGCATCCTCGTCAGCCACGCCGCCGCCGTCCCCCTGGCGGTCGCCGGTCTGCTCAACCCGAACGTCGTCCGCGGGGCCATGGTGTTCTCGACCGTGTTCGTCCTCACCAACAGCCGGAGGCCGGTGAGAGACGCCGCGGGGCGGATTTCGAACGAGCCGCCCAAGAGCGCTACGTGAACCGGATCGTCTGGCTCGGCCACGGCACGGTGCTCATCGACGTCGACGGCGTGCGGCTCCTCACCGATCCGCTGCTGCGCAACCGGGTGACCTTGCTGCGGCGGACATCGCCGGTCGACGCGTCGCCGGTCGACGGGATCGACGCGGTGCTCGTCTCCCACGTACATCGGGATCATCTCGACCTGCCGTCGCTCAGGCGGCTGGGCCGCCAGGTGCGCATCGTCGTCCCGCGGGGCACGGGCGCCCTCCTGGCGCGTCGCGGGTTTGCGTCGGTCACCGAGGTCGACGTGGGGGAGCGCCTCTGCATCGGCGGCCTCCACATCCGGGCGACCCCCGCGGTGCACGACGCGCGACGGCGCATGGGCCGTGTGCGGGCGCCGTCCCTCGGGTTCGTGGTGGATGGCTCGGTGTGCGTCTACTTCGCCGGCGACACCGCCCTGTTCCCGCAGATGGCCGACCTCTCCCGCGACTTGGATCTTGCGCTGCTGCCGGTCGCCGGCTGGGGACCCACCCTCGGTCCCGGTCACCTGGACCCGCGCGCGGCCGCCGAGGCGCTTGCGCTCCTGCGGCCGCGGACGGCGGTCCCGATCCACTGGGGCACCCTCCGGCCCCTGCACGTGGCGCGCTCCGCGCGGTACCTGCACGATCCACCCCTGGACTTCGCCCGGTACGCGGCGGAGGCGGCTCCGGACACACGTGTCGTCATCGTCCCGCCCGGCGGAACCCTGGAACTCAATGCGCCCTGATGTGTGAACCCCGGTCAGGAGCCGCCCGTCCCGAGCCGGATCTGTCGCCCACACGGCGCGAGGACCGGCGGGTTGCCGCCGTCTGGCGCGAACCGCACCTCGTAGATGGACCGTCGTGCGCTTGCCGGGCGGGTCATACTTCGATGGCTAACGGCGACTCGTGCGGGGTCGGCGAAACGGGAGGGAGAGACGATGCCGCTCTATCTGTCGAGGTTCAGCTACACGCCGGAGACGTGGGCCAGGCTGATCGACAACCCAGAGGACCGTCGAAAGGCCGCTCAGTCGTACATCGAGTCGGTCGGTGGGAAGCTCCACGGGTTTTGGTACGCCTTCGGCACGCACGACGGCTACAACCTGTGGGAGGCCCCCGACAACGTGTCCATGGCCGCGGTTGCGCTGGCGATCGGTGGCGGCGGTGCGCTTGGCTCGTTCGAAACGACGGTGCTCCTGACCGTCGACGAAACGATGGACGCCCTGCGCAAGGCCAAGCAAGTCCAGTACCGAGCGCCCGGCGCATAGCGGCTTCAAGGCAGCGGTCGTGGCCGTAGCGCCGTGGCCCTCGCCCGGCCACCGCTCCGGTCCATCTCCGGTCGGGACGTCTTCTCGGCGGTCCCCTCGACATGCGACCCGATGGCGTGCCGATCGTCGAACTCGTCGACATTCTGGCGAACACCGGCACCGACCGAGGCACGATCGCAGGGTTCTGCGCCGCGCTCGACGGCTGATCCCTCCGTCGGGCTGGGCAGTGGCAAAGCTCCGTCGGTCGGTGTGCGACGCGCGAAGACGCGCCACACTTCGGCGTCGAGGGAGACAGTAGTGCCGAGCGCACACCCGATGCTGGTCACCCGTGTCATCCGCAACCACGTCTACGCTTCTGTTGCGCTTCGAACGCGTCACCTTCAAGGTGAACCTCCTGGGCGGGTTGGATCAGGCTTCGACAACCCAATTCTCCCCGCCCAGGCGGACGTTCCCAGCCCACAGCGTGGCTCACGCCAGGAGAGTTCCGAACGATCCGGGTTAGTAGTCGCCTCTGAGGACAGCTTTTGCGTCCTTCCAGCCCGCGGTGAGCGCCCACAGCACCGCGACCTGGAGCCCGATCGCGAGCAGGCTCCACAGCGGAAACGCCGGGAACCATGCGATCTGGACGATCCCGTTGATGATGATCGCGAAGATCCCGAACCACCGTGCCCAGCTCCGCCCGAAGAAGAGTGAGCCGGCGGCGAGCATCAGGACGATGCCCCAGATGATCAACGCCCACCCCCAGGTGTCGAAGTTCGTCGTCACGAGGAGCGAGTTCTCCCCACCCGCGATCACGAAGGTCGCGCTTTTCGTCAGGGCGGCGATGCCCTGGATGATGTCGATCGCGCCGATCGTGAACATGATCGGGGCGGCGAACAAGATCCAACCGGTCGCGGCCAAGCCGCGGGTGTCGTCATACGTGTCGGTCGACATGGAAACTGTCCTTTCGCTGAATGTTATGTGGTCTGAGCATACGAGGAGTTAGCGGCCTTCTTCGCGATCATCGGCTCGGTCCGGCCGGCCGACGCGGCGCCGCTTCCGGTACCGCCCCAGCAGTTGGTCGATGGAGAGTCCAAGTAGGCGCCCCGGTCGAGTTACTCGGTGACGCCGTACCGCCGAGCCGTGCGCGCACATCATCGGAGGTTTGGACGAACACGAGCCTGACGCCGAGTGCGGGCTCGTCGTGGACGGTCTTGAGTGTCTCCTCGCTCACCCGAACTGGCGGTCCAGATTGTAGCCGGCGCTGATCTGCGCCAGGTGCGTGAAGGCCGGGGGGAAGTTGCCGAGCTGGTCGCCCGTCGACCCGATCTCGCCGGCACCGACTTCACGGACTACTGGGTCTACGTCGCCGGCCCGCTTGTCGGCGTCGTCGTCGCGGTCGGGACGGCGTGGGCGCTGGGAGGAGCGGCGGCGGCCGCGCCGGGCTCAGCCGCCTGCGAAGGAGGTCCAGGAGCGGCGACAGGATGCTGAACGACCTGGCCGGACGCCAATCGCCCCCCCGCTGCTCCCGCCGCCGTTCGACTCAACACTATCGACGCGGCCTTCCGCCTCACCGCCGCCGACGTCGGGGCGATCGAGGGTCTGACCCTGGATCAGGTCAAGCAGGAGGCCCTCAAGGTGTGGATCGCCAAGGTCCCCACCGACCTTCCACCTCAGGAGTTGGCCAACTGGCAGAAGCGGCCGATTGGGTTCTTCACGGCAATGATCGATACCGCCCGAGGGTGGATGGACCGCCTGCAAGAAGGCACGCCCGGGTATTGCGAACGTATCGTCCACATCGGCCAGAGCAGCAAGGAAGGTGGAATGAACCTCGATATGTCGGCGGACGTCATCAATGGGCTGGTTGCTCGGGGCCAGATCGCCGGCAAGCTCCTGCTCAAACACTACCCACGTCCGGCCCCTGCGCTGACGACACCGACCGACCTCAACACCCGCCACCAATGGACCCGCCTGCGAACCACCGCCGCAGCAGCTCAACGCTGGACCGAGCAGTTCAACCGAGGAATCACGGGCGACGACGCCAATCAGCCGCCACGGGACTGGGCGGAGATGTTGACGACGTACCTCGATATTGGCGAACCGAACTTCGCCGTGCCGGTGGGCCAGGCCGACCCCATCGAGGATCTCATGGACGCACTCGTTGCCGCCGTACAAGACGCGGACGCATTCGCGACTGACCCCAGCCTGCCGACCCCGGTCTCCGACCTCCGGGTGTTCCCACCGACCTGACCCGCTCATCGACGAACACATCCCCCGTATGCGTATCCCCCGACAGACCAGGTTCACGCTGACGCATCCCGAGGACAGCGACAGCGCGACCCATTCCCTCCGTCTCCCCCTGGAGATGACCTCGTCGGGCTCGGGTAACCGCACCGCCGCCGGAAGGTCGTGAAAATGAAAGAAGCGGGCTAAAGGCCAGAGGCCCTCACCCGCTCAACCACAGGGTACCGCATGTGTCCGTCGGGTCAAGACGGGCCCGCGACACGGGTGCGGCCCCGGTAGATCTTGACGTTGACGCCGGTGCGGTCGACTCCGTTGAGAAACGACGGGACGGAGTATGCATCGCGCACGTATCTGGCGAGGTGTGCTTTCGGTGAGCTCACCCCGGCAAGGCCGCGGTCCTGTCGGAATTCGAAGGCGACGGCGGCGGTGAGCAGGTCAACGATCTGCAACGGGAGGGCGGCCCGCGAGTCGAGGCGACAGACACTCGTGACCGCGAGGCGGCCGAGGCGTTGGTTGACGATGTCGCGCACCTCCGCCTCGAACCGCACCTCATGCGGGGTGGAGTACTCGTCGGCAAGGACACACACCAACTCCAGTGGTTGAATGCTTCCGATCAACAGCTGCGCGGCGAGCCGCTCATACGCCCGCCACGGGCTGCCGAACCGCGCGACGGGGTCTGCGACCGCGCGGTCGGCGACGAAGCATGAGAACCGCACGCCCGGAACGGCGCGGACGATGTCGATGACCTCTTCGTAGAACCACATCGACTCGCGGGTCGCGTCGACCCAGTGGATCTCCTCATACCGGTGTTTGCGGTCCTTCAGCTTCTGCAGTGGGCGCAGGAGGTCGGCTGGTTCACCCACCTTCAAGCACCCGACGGCGAAGATCCGGTCGCTGGCGATCGCACCCGTCTCATCGAGGAACGCGACAGACGTCGGGTGATCAACGGGAAGACTCATGGTCACCATGCTGATCCTACGGACCGACCCATCCAACCACGCCGAACGCCGCCAAGCGTGCAGTGCGACCCGCACGTGTCACAGCGACGGACCCGTGTCGCGCTCGACGCTGCGCGACAAGTCCCGACCGCGCGTCAACTCTGACAGGGCCCGCTCCACCTCGCGGGCTTGGCGCTGCCTGGCGAGGTCGAGGCCGCGGACCCGCCCTCCGACACCCCGGTCGGGGGTGTCGGGCCCCCACCGCAGGGTGTGCCTGCTGATCGTCGCGACCGCGCGTCGCCACCGTCGCCTCGCCCCGACTCCGTCGGGGCGGTGGCCTGCGAGGTCGATGACCCGCCCATCCGGTTCGCGTTCGTGCCATCTGGCGGCCTCGCGGCCGCGGTCTGCGAGTTCCGCCTCGACGTCCAGGTACCGGCGAAGCACTGGTTCTGTCGCGACCGCCCATTCCCGCCACGCGCGGTGCTGCTCCCCGACCTCCCGTCGTGACGCCGCGTTCGATTTTGATGACGAGCCCGGCGAGTTGCTTGTAGCCGGCGACCTTCCGGAATTGCTGTTGGGCTTGGAGCATCCCGGCGGCGGTCCACCTGAGGGCCATGTCCCCGGATTGCCAGCGCTTGACGTTGCGTTGGGTCTTGCGGACGATCTCGATCATCGACTCGATCGGGTTCGTGCTGGAGAGCGTGCGTTTCAGTGTCCCGGTGACCCTGAGGCGCTGGATGGTGATCGTCTCCTCCAGGCCCTCCCTGAGTGACGCGGCAGCACCGGGGTGGGTCCGGTCGAGTTCTTGGGCGAGGCCCTGGAGCCGTTCGAGGGCTCGGGCCGGGTCGTCCAGGGCCCACGCTGAGCGCAGGCGCCGGCCGAGGACGGGGCCGGTCCCGGTCGGCGAGGTGGCCCAACACATTCCTTTCCTTGTGGCGGACGCATCGTTGCACCACGGCGTGCTCGCCGAACACCTGGCGGATCGCCTTCCTGAGGGCTTTCGCCCCGTCGAGGACGAACAGGATCCCCTGCTCGGGATCCAACCCACGTTCCACGAGGTCGGTGAGCAGGGCGCGGGCGACGGTGGCGTTCTCCGTCGAGCCCTCCCACAACCCCAGCGGGATCTTCACCCCCTCGGTGGTGATGCCGAGGGCGACGACGTGGGTGCGTTCCTTCAGGTCGATCCCGTCGAGCATCATCGCGGCGAGGCGCACATCATCCAGGCGCCGGCTCATGAGCTGACCCAGGGCGACGCGGGTGCGTTCGATGAACACCCGCGACACCGCCGACTTCGATGTCGACCGCTCAACCGCGGCGACACTCGTGCCGACCGGCTCGTTCGTGCCCCGGTAGTGGCGGGTGGAGACCGACGCGAGCATCCTCGCCAACACGACCTGACCGAGCACATCCCGACCGGCGAAGTGCTGGTAGGTCGCGACGGGTACCTCACCGGACCCGTCCGCGGCCCGCACCCGGGGACGCTCCACCGGGACCCTCCGGCCGCCGAGAGTCACCTCCCCGTCCTCATAGCCGTGGCGCACAGCCACCCTGCCCGGGTCGTGGCGGCCTTTTCGGACCGACGACCTCCGTTACCTCCTCTTCCATCAGCTCGGCCAGCACCCCGAGCCCGACGCCGACCGACAGGGCCATCAACCCCTCCCTGGCGGCATCGACAAGCTCACCGAGCGCCTCCTGCACCCGGACAGACAACCCGGCCTCGCTCACGGCCGACGCGGCGACTACGGTTTCCTTCATGGCGGTTCCTCCTGAGATCTGGGGAGATCGCTCCGAACGCTGGCAGCTGCCAACGGACGGAACGGAGGGACCGCCGCCCTACATCAAATTCCACGCCCTACGGGACAACCTCGTTCGTTTGCACGGTGGTTTGCAGCGCCGCTGACGCTGGGGAGGCCGGCTCAGGCGGGACGTTGCCTTCCACCCGCCGTGCACTCGGCGGCTCAGGTGAGGTAGGAGGATCCCGTGGAGACTCCGAAGAGATCGGAGTACCGTCCCGCTCCGTGTTCCTTGCCCTCCGAGAGATCCGACGAGCCAGGGCCCGCTTCGGGCTGCTCATGGGTGCGGTCGCCCTGCTGGTGTTTCTGATACTCACCCAGCAGGCACTCCAGAGCGGCCTCATCACCTCGTTCGTGGGTGCGATCAAACGCCAGTCGGCGCCCGTGCTCGTCTACTCCGTCGACGGCCAGCGCACGCTGCAGGGCAGCGTGATCACGCCGTCCCTCGAGGACGCGATCACCGCGGTCCCGGGGGTGGCCGACGCCGGACGCATCGGGCAGGGGACGTTCACGGTCGTCGTCAACGGCGGCGACCAGTCCGACGCCGCGCTGATCGGGTACGAGAAGCCCGAGCTCGGCGGACCCGACCGACTGAGCGCCGGGCGCATGCCCAGTGCCGCCGGTGAGGCGGCGGGAAGCTCAACCGACTTCGCGCTGGGCGACCGGGTGCGGGTCGCAGGGGCCGACGGCGGTCCGGAGCTGCGGGTCGTCGGCCTCGCCGACGACGCGCAGATCCAGGTGACGCCGACGCTGTTCGTCTCGTGGTCCGACTACGTCGCCGCCTCCAAGGCGGCGAACCCCGATGCCACGACGGTCCTGGCCAGCGTCGTCGGAGTCCGTCCGGCCGAGGGCGTCTCGGCTGAGGCGCTCACCGCGCGGATCAACGAGGCCTCCGCCCAGGCCGATGCCCTCACCCGCCAGCAGGCCGCGGCCAAAGCGCCCGGGGTGGCAGAGGTTCGGCAGTCGTTCAACGTGATCTTCCTCTTGTTCGTGCTCGTCGTGCCTCTGGTGACCGGGCTCTTCTTCCTGATCATCACCTTCCAGAAAGCCCGGGCCCTGACTCTTCTGCGCGCGATTGGCGCGCCCGCGGGCGTGCTGATCCGGTCCCTGCTGGTGCAGGTCGTGATCGTCATTGGAGGGGGCATCGTGGTCGGCACGCTGCTGTACGCACCCCTGTCGCAGGCAAGGCTCGGCAAGCTGGCGCTGCGCTTCGATCCGGGGGCCGTGGTGCTCTGGGCCGCGCTGCTCCTCGTGCTCGGGCTCGTGAGCGCCGTCGCGGCGGCACGCCGCGTCCTGGCCATCGACCCCGTCGAAGCCACCACCGGGGGCGGTGCCCGGTGAAGCTCGCCCTCCGGGAGCTCCGGCGCCGGCCCGGCCGGTTCGTCGTCGCCACGACGATCCTGACCCTCATCGCGCTGCTCCTCATTTTCCTCGGCGGCCTGCTCGACGGCCTGATCGCCGGGAGCACAGGTGCGCTGCGCGCCCAGCAGGGCGACCTCGTCGTGTACTCGTCCGCCTCGCAGGACTCCCTGGTCCGCAGCCGCATCACCCCGGAGGTCCGGCGGGTCGTGGAGGAGACCGCAGGGGCCGGGCAGGTGGCGGGCCTCGGAAGCGTCCAGCTCGGCGCCCGCATCGAGGGCCGCGGCCCACGGGACCTCGTGCCGGTGGTGCTCTTCGGCTACGAGCTCCCGCCGAAGGGCGTGCCCGACGGGCCGCCCGGTCCCGGTCAGGTCTACGCCGACAGCTCGCTGCGGTCGGAGAGCGTCTCCGAGGGCAGCACCATCCTGCTCGGTCCCGCGAGGACCCCGGTCCAGGTGATCGGGTTCCTCGACGACAGCCGCTACTCGGGTCAGAGCACCCTCTGGGGTTCGCTCGAGACGTGGCGCTCGGTGCTGGCCGAGAACCGGCCGGGAGCGCGGGTGGGCGCCGGCGTCGTCCAGGCGCTCGTCGTTGATTCCGGAGCGGCGAACCCGAGTTCCCAGGCCGACGCGATCGACGGGGCCACCGGCGGCGCCACCTCGACGCTGACCGTCGAGCAGGCGATCGACGCCCTCCCCGGCGTGTCGCAGCAGCAGAGCGTCTTCAACCAGATCATCGGCGTCACCGTGGTGATCGCCGTGGTCGTGGTGGCGCTGTTCTTCGCCCTCATCACCGTCGAGCGCATCGGCCTGTACGGCGTGCTGAAGGCGATCGGGGCGAGCTCCGGCACGCTGTTCGCGGGCGTCCTGCTGCAGGCGCTGGTGGTGACGCTCGTCGCCTCGGCCATCGGCATCGCGGCGTCCCTCGTGCTCGACCTCGCGATCCCCGCCAGTTCGATCCCGTTCGTGGCCACCCCCCCGCGGCTGCTCAGTAGCGTCGCCTATCTCGTCGTCGCGGCGATCGTGGGGTGCGTGTTCTCGCTGCGCCGGGTCCTGAAGGTGGATCCCGCCTCCGCGATCGGGGCTGATCAATGAGGCGCCGCCCCGCCATGCACCGCTTGTCCGTTCCTGTCCCGCCACGCCCGTGGAGCCGCTCATGACCCCCGCCCGAACCGACGCCGCACTGCGGATGGAGGGCGTTCGCAAGATCTACCAGGTCGGCGACGAGGTGGTCGTGGCCCTCGACGGGATCGACCTGACGGTGGGGTCCGACGAGATCGTGGCCCTGGTAGGGCCGTCCGGTTCGGGGAAGACGACCCTCTGCTCGATCTCCGGCGGCCTCCTGGCGCCGACCGACGGCGCCGTGGTCGTGGGCGGGGAGGACATCTCCGGGTACAGCTCCAAGCGGCTCACCGAGTTCCGGCGGGAGTCCGTCGGCTTCGTGTTCCAGACGGTGAATCTGGTTCCGTTCCTGACGGCCAGGGAGAACCTGTTGGTCGTCGACGAGATCGGCCCGCGCACGGGGGGCAAGGCCGAGGCCCGGGCGGACCAGCTCCTTGAGGAACTCGGCCTGACCGACCGCGCTGGCAACCTGCCGGCGCAGCTGTCCGGAGGGCAGCGGCAGCGGGTCGCCATCGGTCGGGCGCTGATGAACGAACCCGACCTGGTGCTGTTCGACGAGCCCACCTCGGCGCTCGACACCGAACTGGGCGACCAGGTGGTGAAGCTGATCCGTCACGAGATGAAGTCCCGTGGCACCGCGGCCATCATCGTTACCCACGACGACCGGATCACCCACTACGCCGATCGGGTCGTGAGGATCGTCGACGGCCGCGTGACCGACGCGTTGGCCGGCGCCGCTTACAGCGAGTCCCCGCACGAATGAACGGATCTGTCCGTGGTTTGCGGCGGACCGGGATGGCACCTGATCCGCACCGGCTGCATCGCGGCGGCGGCGGCGTTCATCTCGGGGAGCCAGGTCAAGAACGGGGCGATCGCGAAGTCGAAGCTCAGACCGGCGTCGCGGGTCGCCGGGCTTCGTCCGCGCCCTCCACGGCAGTCGCACCGTCGACCGGGGATCCTTCGATCAGCCACGTGCCGGTGTCCTGCGCGAGCGCGGTCGTCGCACCGGGACCGGCGATCGCGACGCGATGAAGCTTCGCCAGCGAGATCAGCTCGTCCCGCGCAGGGTCGAGGAGCTCGGGCTGCATCGACGCAATCACGATCAGGTCGGGTGGGATTCGATCGGCCGACTCGGCAATCGTGGCAATCGGCGTATTCGGTCCCAGCATCACGATCCGCCACCCGTGCTGACGCAGCATCAGTCCGAGGACGATCAGGCCGAGGTCGTGCTGCTCCCTCGGTGGGCATGCGAGCATCTCGATGCGGCCGGAGCCGGCTCCCCACCCCCGCGCCAGGCCCAGCAGGCGGCCGCGCACGATGCCCGTGGCGAAGTGCTCGTGCGCGATCGACGCTTCGCCGGCCTCCCAGCGTGTGCCGAGTCGCTGCAGGTACGGCATCACGATGTCCGCCAGTAGCGATCTCACCGTCAACGTCGCGAGCGCACGGTCGAAGGCTGCATTCGCGGCGGCCTCGTCGAATGCGGCCAGAGCGCGATCGAGCTCATCGATCAGGGCCCCGGGGGGAGGGGACGGCTGAGCGTGCCGCGTCTCGGTGTCCCGCAGGGTGCTTTGGGCAGCGATCGACGCGGGCAGGCCCGACGCGATCGCCTCCGTCATCCGCCGAACACGTTCAAGGTCGTCCGGTCCGTAGAGCCGAAAGCCCCCGGGCGTGCGAGTCGGCGACAGCAGCCCGTAGCGCCGCTCCCTGCCCCCGACCTGTTGGTCCGGGAAAGCCGTATCGCGGCTGGGCGGGCTCGACGGCGTCGTCAACGCGGCCGGGGTCGTGGCCTTCGGTCAGACCGTCGACCTGGACGACGCAACCCTGGATCACCTGATCGCGGTCAACCTCACCGGTGGGTGAGGTTGACGCGGGCCTCGGCGCGGGAGATGACCGGGGGAGTGATCGTCACGCTCTCGGCCGTCGTCGCCGAGATGCCGACTGCCGGGATGGCCGCCTATTCGGAGGTCACGTCCACGGTGACGGCGTTCGACGCCGCGGCCGCGCGCGAGCTCCGCCGATCCGGGATCCGTCTGATCGACGTCCGGCCGCCGATCACCGAAACCGGCCTCGCGGAGCGGCCGATCGCCGGAACCGCCCCGTCGCTTCCCGCGGGCCGCGATCCCGGCGACGTCGCCGCACGTATCGTGGCGGCCATCCGCAACCCGCGCGTGCGCGAGGTGTCGTTCGAGGACCGATTCGGCACGAGCGCGCCGCCCCATGCGCTCCGCGCGCTGCCCGACGGCACGCTCGGCGACCCCGTCGACGCCCGGCAGGTGGAGCGTCCGCCCCGCCGGCGACATGACGAAGGTGCGCTGCGTCACCACGGGTTCGGGTCGGCGGTGACCTTCGCGTGCGGACAACCCAGGCCCCCAGCAGGCTCACGGGCTGCGCCGGCCGGGGTCAGGTGGCGGCCGACGCTGCGGCGATCCGTTGGAGCATGGCGCCGAAGATGTGGCCGTGAATCGGCCAGAGCGAATACCAGTAGGCGAGGCCGGTGACACCCGCCGGGTCGAAGATGATCGTCTGACGGAGTGTGGATCCGCCTTTGCCGTCGGACTCGACCTCGAACTGGAGCGACGCGCGGCCGGGCAGCTTCATCTCCGCTGCGAGACGCAGCAGCCGGTCCTGCTCGAAGGCCTCGACGCGCCAGAAGTCGATCGCGTCGCCGACGTGGATGTCGATCGGGTCGCGGCGGCCGCGCCGCAGGCCGGGCCCGCCCACGAGCGCGTCGAGCGCGCCACGTATCTCCCACAGCTCGTTGTCGACGTACCAACCGGTGTCGCCGCCGATTCGCTGGATCGGCGCAAACGCCATGGCCGGCGGGCGTGGCACCGTGACGTTGCGCGAGTCGACGAGCCGCGAGCCGTAACGGGCACCGCCGTAGCCTCGGCTCTGTGTGAGCGCCTCGTCCGACCAGCGGGTCTCCGCGATCTCGTTGTCCTCGTCGGCAAGTGCGCGGGCGACCGCCTCGGCCGAGGTCCGCGGGCTCACGGGGAAGACCTCGAGTGCCCGTGGGTCGTTGACGAAGGTCTCATTGCGCAGGCTGTAGACGAGCTCACGCCCGATGTCCGCGTACACCGGGGTGACGAGATGGAGCCAGAGGCTCGAGAGGCGAGGCGTCAGCAGCGGCACGGGGACCATGTGCCTTCGGAGGCCACGGCGGCTGGCGTACTCATGCATCAGGTCGAGGTACGAGCAGACATCAGCGCCGCCGATCTCGAACACCTCGCCGTCGTTCGGCTCGTAGTCGAGGGCCGCGAGGAGGTAGGCGAGCACGTCCTCGATCGCGATCGGCTGCGTGCGCGTGCCCACCCAGCGCGGCGTGACCATCACCGGTAGCCGCTCGACGAGCGCGCGGAGCATCTCGAACGACGCGCTCCCCGGACCGATCACAATCGAGGCGCGGAACTCGATCGTCGGCACGCCCGACTCGCGCAGGATGCTGCCAACCTCCTGCCGCGAGGCGAGGTGCTCGGAGAGGTCGCCCACGCCGAGGCCACCGAGGTAGACGATTTTGCCAACGTCGCCGGCGCGTGCAGCGCGTCCGAACGCCGCAGCGGCCGTGCGATCGACCTCGGCGAAAGAGCCGCCGGACCCCATCGAGTGGACGAGGTAGTAGGCCGTCTCAACCCCCTCGAGCGCCGGGCTCAGCGTCGTCGGGTTCGACACGTCACCGAGCACGACCTCGGTACCAGGCCCGACGCGCGCCGCGAGCTGCTCCGGTCGGCGCGAGAGGCAGCGAACGCGGGCCCCGCGGGCCTCGAGGGCGTGCAGGAGGACGCCGCCGACGTAGCCCGTGGCACCCGTCAGCGCGATTAGCCTGCCCACGCTCTCAGACTAGCCGAGCGGTCCCCCGATGGCACGAGAGGAAATGGTCCCCGCTCCCTGCATCACCCGTGCATCACCGCACCCAGCAGTCGCTGCATTACTTGCATTCCCGAAGTGTTCGCCTTGCAGGGCTCTCACTCAGGAAGACGGTTCCCGATCTTCGAGGCATCACCGAGGCATCGCCGCAGCGGCATTCGACGCACTCCTCGCATCCGGCGACATGCCTATTTGCAGGGATTTCGTTCAGTCAGGCAGCTCGCCATCTTTGATCCCGGTATCCTCCACAGTCACGAGAGCCCTTTTCCCATAGGGGTTCCTGGGCTCGAGTCCTCTGCGAGGCATCACCGGGGTGGCGCTCCTCGCACTCCATGCGCGCTGCGCGGGGCTCGGCGAGCCCTGCGGCTCGGAATCGCCGACGCAGCGCAGGGGCGCCTCCGCCGTCACCGGCAGTGAGATGTCGCGGGGGTGTACGAGGAGCACCGCGGTGAGGCCGGCGAGCGTGCAACGCCCGGGGTCATCGGAAGTCACAACGCGAATCGACGAACCCCCCGCGGAAGATGGGGGTCGAGGCCCGCGGGTCGCGCACCTGGCGAACCTGATCGGGTGGAGGATCGTCACCCGTGTGCGCCAGTTGTGCGCCAGTGAACCCACGATTCGGGCGGTCTTGAGCGGTCTTGGGCGGATGACCGGAGTCTTGCCGGGTCGACCAAACTCGCTGCTATTCGTAGGAGTTTCCGGTATGGGGGCGGTGGGAGTCGAACCCACACGAGGTTGCCCTCAACGGTGTTTGAGACCGTCGCGTCTACCGTTCCGCCACGCCCCCGGGCGAACTGGAGTTTAGCGCCGGGCGGTGCGCGAGCCGCCCGGCCGCGCCCCGATTACGCGCCGTCGGGCACGTCGACCCTAGCGAGGCCCTCCTTCTTCGCCTGCGCGATCACGGCCTTGGCGACGAGGGGGGCGACATGGCGGTTGAACACGCTCGGGATGATGTAGTCCTCGTGCAGCTCGTCCGCGCCGATGGTGCTCGCGATGGCCTCGGCGGCGGCGACCTTCATGGCCTCGCTGATCTGACGGGCCCGGCAGTCGAGGGCTCCGCGGAACACGCCGGGAAACGCCAGCACGTTGTTGATCTGGTTCGGGTAGTCGGAGCGGCCCGTCGCCATGATCCGCACGTAGGGAGCGGCGACCTCGGGCATGATCTCGGGCGTCGGGTTGGCCATGGCGAACACGATCGGGTCCTTGGCCATGCGCTTGAGCTGGTCGACCTTGAACGTGTCAGGACCCGACAGACCCAGAAACAGGGTCGCGCCCTCGATGACGTCGTTCAACGTCCCCTGGAGGCCTTCGGGGTTGGTGTTCGCGGCGTACCAGTCCTTCATGTGGTTCATGTTCTCGGTGCGGCCCTTGTAGATCGCACCGCGTGTGTCGCACCCGATGATGTTGGTGACCCCGGCGTTCAGCAGGATCTTCGAGCACGCCACACCTGAGGCCCCGACGCCGCTCACCACGACCTTCTGTTCGGCCATCGTGCCGCCGGTCAGCCTGAGCGCGTTGATGAGCGCGGCGAGCACCACGATCGCGGTGCCGTGCTGGTCGTCGTGGAACACCGGGATGTCGAGGGTCTCCTTGAGCCGGTCCTCCACCTCGAAGCACACGGGCGCGGAGATGTCCTCCAGGTTGATGCCGCCGAACGCCGGCGCGACCGCGGTGCAGATGTCGATGAGCTCCTGTGGATCCTTGGAGTCGACGCACAGCGCGTAGCTGTCGACTCCGCCGAACTCCTTGAACAGCATCGCCTTGCCCTCCATGACCGGCATGCCGGCGGCGGCGCCGATGTCACCCAGGCCCAGCACCGCGGTGCCGTTGGTGATGACGACGACCATGTTGCGCTTGAGCGTCAGGTCGAACGCCTTGGCGGGGTCGTCGGCGATCGCGCGGCACACGCTCGCCAGGCCCGGTCCCTCGACGGCCGCGAGGTCCTCGCGCGTCGCGAGCGGCAGGCGGCTGACCATCTCGATCTTGCCGCCATGGTGCAGTTGGTAGGTGCGGTCGTACGACGAGACGACGCTCACCCCGTCGACGTCGCCGGCAGCGGCAACGATCTCGTCGGCGTGCTGCGGGTCGGAGGCGTTGACGACGACATCCCGGACCACCGTGCCGGCGTCGGTGGTGATGACGTCCACCGCTCCGATGTCGCCGCCTACGGCGTTGATCGCGGTGGCGAAGGCGCCGAACAGGCTCGGCTGTCCTGCGGCGTGCTCGACGCGGATCGTGACGCTGTACTGGGCGCTCGGCGTGGTCTTGGTGGACAAGATCGCTCCCGACTGGAGGATTGGAGGGACGGGAGCATATCTGCCGCCCTCCCTGGCTATCCTGGAGCCGTGACCGATGCCCCCATCGAGGCGCTCGCCGAGACGACCGCGCCGCGGGCGGGGGGCGAGCTGATGCTCGTCGACGGCAACAGCCTGGCCTACCGCGCGTTCTTCGCGTTGCCCGACACGATCTCGACGGCCGACGGGTTCCCGACCAACGCCCTGTACGGCCTGGCCGCGATGATGATGAAGGTCGTCACCGAGGAGCGACCGAGCCGCGTCGTGGTCTGCTGGGACGCGCCCGGAAGGACGTTCCGCCACGAGCAGTACCCCGAGTACAAGGCCGGCCGGGCCGCGACGCCGGATCTCTTCCGCGAGCAGTCGGTGCACTTCCGGCCGTTGATGGAGGCGTTCGGGTTCGTCAACACCGAGCTGACCGGGTTCGAGGCGGACGACCTGATCGGCACGCTGGCGCGCCGGGCCGAGGAGGGGGGAGAGCGGGTCACGATCCTGACCAGCGATCGCGACACGTTTCAGCTTGTCACCGATCAGGTGAGTGTCCTGGCCACGGGCCGCGGCGTCACCGACACCACGCGCTACACCCCGGAGAAGGTCATGGAGCGCTACGGGATCGGGCCGGAGCTCATGACCGACTACCGCGGCCTGGTGGGCGACAACTCGGACAACCTCAAGGGCGTTCCCGGCATCGGCGAGAAGACGGCAACCCAGCTCATCGTCAAGTACGGCGACCTGGAGGCGGTGCTTGCCCACGCTCATGAGCAGTCGCCCAAGCGCAAGGAAAACCTGATCGCGGCCGCCGCCGACGCGCGGCAATCGCGTGATCTGTCGGTCATCGAGACGGCCGTGCCGACGGACCTCGAGCTGGAGGACGTGCCGCCACTCGACCTGGGCCCGCAGCGGCGGGCGGCGCTCGAGGAGATCTTCCACCGCTTCGAGTTCGGCAGCCTCGCACGCCGTCTCGACGAGCTGACGTCGGGCCCGGCGGCGGCAGTTCCTGCGACGGTCGGGATCGACGTCACGCCCGTGGAGTGCGGTCCCGAAGCGCTTGCGATGCGCCTGCTCGATGGCGCCGCGCCGGTGGCGCTCGCGATCGTCGAGGGTCGGTGGGCGGTCTGCACCGCGTTGCCCGCCGTGTTGACAGGCGACCTCGATCCACCGGCCGCACTGACGTCTGCGCTCAGCAGGGCGCCGCTGGTCTGTCACGACTTCAAGAGCCTGCCGCACGCGGTGTCGGCCGGGCTCGTCCCGTCGCACGACACGATGGTCGCCGGGTACCTGCTGGAGCCGCGCCGTCGCGGCTACGGCCTGGACGAGCTGGCTGCAGACGCCGGTATCGGGGTGGCGGGCTCGGACGATCCCGCCGTGCGTGCGGCGGCTTTAACCCTTGCCGTGGCCGCGCGCCAGCTCGAGGGGATGCGGCGCGAGGGCCTTGAGCCGCTGTTTCGCGACGTCGAGTTGCCGCTGGTGTCGGTGCTGGCCGACATGGAGCGCGTCGGGGTCGCACTCGACACCCACAGGCTCGGCGAGATCGCCCACCGCGTCCGCGACCGTGCGGACGAGCTGCGCGACCAGATCTGGGAGCTGGCCGGCGGCGAGTTCGTCATCGACTCGCCCAAGCAGCTCGGCCACGTGCTGTTCGAAAAGCTGGGGTTGCCGACGTTCCGCAAGGGAAAGACGGGCTTCTCCACCGACCGGCGCGTGCTGCGGCTGCTGGAGGGCCGCCACCCGATCATCGCGCTGATCGGCGAGTACCGCGAGCTGACAAAGCTCGACAGCACCTACCTGGCCGCGCTGCCCGCGCTCGTCGACGAGGAGAGCCGGCTGCACACGACGTTCAACCAGACGGTCGCCGAGACCGGCCGGCTGTCGTCCGTCAACCCCAACCTGCAGAACATCCCCGTCCGCACCGCGATCGGCAGGGAGATCCGCGGCGCCTTCGTCGCGCGCGAGGGCTGCAAGCTCGCGAGCTTCGACTACAGCCAGGTGGAGCTTCGAATCCTGGCGCACTGTTCCGGCGAGCCCACGCTGGCGGATGCGTTCCGTGCGGGCGAGGACGTGCACCGGGCGACCGCCGCCGAGGTCTTCGGCATGGACCCCGCCGACGTCGACCGGCAGACCCGTGACCGCGCGAAGGCCGTCAACTTCGGCATCGTCTACGGCATCAGCGCGTTCGGGCTCTCGGAGCAACTCAACATCGACCGCGAGGAGGCCCAGGCGTACATCGACACCTACCTGGCCCGCTACCCGCGCGTGCGGAGCTTCATCGACTCGACGATCGCGGCCGCCGCCCAGGACGGCTACGTGACGACGCTCCTGGGCCGGCGCCGCCCGATCCCCGAGCTGCTCGGTCGCACCGTCCAGCAGCGCAACCTGGGCGAGCGCCTCGCGGTCAACACCGTCATCCAGGGCTCGGCCGCCGACATCATCAAGGTCGCGATGGTCCGGGCGCACGCCGTGATCACGGACGCCGGGCTGCGGGCGCGCCTGGTCCTGCAGATCCACGACGAGCTCCTGGTCGAGGTCCCGGTGGACGAGATCAAACAGGTCTCAGCAATCGTCCGCGACGCAATGATCGGCGCCTACGCCCTCGATCCACCGCTCGAGGTCGACCTCGGCGTGGGCGAGACCTGGTTGGACGCGAAGTCCTGATTGCTTAGCAGAGGCGTACGACTTTGGAGCAAGTCGTGTAGATTTTAGAGTATGAGGACGCGGATGTTCCGACGCGCAGCAGGTCTCGTTGCGGCGATTCTGACGAGCCTGCTGATCGGCCCCATCGGCGCGACCGATGCACGGGTGCGGATCGTCGGCGGGACAACGGCCCCGCCGGCGGGGTGGCCTGCGATCGTGTCGCTGGTTCCGGCAACGTTCGACCGCGACGGCAACGGCACCGTCGACAACCTGGACGCGTTCTGTGGTGGCACGCTGATCGCGCCCGAGTGGGTGGTGACCGCCGCGCACTGCGTGGCGGCCCCGGAGTGGGACCAGCCGGCCGAGCTCAACGTCGCGCTCGGGGTCACGAACCTCGCTACCGACGCGGGTCAGACCCGGCAGGTATCCCAGATCGTCCGCCACCCCGAGTACAACAACACGACCGTCGTCAACGACGTCGCGCTGCTTCACCTCGCGACGCCGGCCTCGCTCGGTCCGACCGTCGCCGCCATGGACCTGGTGTCGCCCCTTCGACCAGACCTCTGGGACGCCGGCAGCCCCGCTGAGATCGCCGGGTGGGGCATCACCGACGGGGGCTTCCTGGCGACGGAGCTTCAGCAGGCATCGATCTCGATGGTCCAGGACGCCACGTGCGCATCGACGCTGCTCGGCGGTGGGCCGCTCGTCTACCAGGCGTCGTCGATGGTCTGCGCCGGTGTGCCCGGTGCCGCCGTCGACTTCTGCCAGGGCGACAGCGGCGGCCCGCTCACCGTGCCAGACGGCGCCACGCGGGTGCTCGTCGGAGCGGTCAGCTGGGGGTTCCTCTGCTCGATTCCGGACAGACCGGGCGTCGGCGCCTACACGCGCCTCGACGCGGCCCGAGACTTCATCTTCGGCCCCACTGGGCTCAACCTGAGCGCGCCGGGCGCGCCCACCGGCGTCAGCGCCGCGCCCGGCGGCGCATCGGCAACCGTTTCGTGGAACGCCCCGGCGTCCAATGGCGGTCGCGCAATCCAGACATACGGTGTCAGCGTGATCCACAACGGTGTCGAGGGGCCGCTCGTACCCGTGTCGGGAAGCGCCACCCAGACGACAGTCACAGGCCTCACCCCGGGCAGTACGTACACGTTCACCGTGGTGGCGGCGAACGCCGTGGGACTCAGCCCGCCGTCACCTCCGACCGCGGAGGTCGTGCCCTCGGGGCTGCCGCCCGTCAACACCGGGCCGCCAACCGTCTCCGGCACCCCGCGTCGAGATTCGATCCTGACAGCGACGGTGGGATCCTGGAGCTTCCTCGGAACGACGGCCATCGCTTGGGAGCGGTGCGACGTGACGGGCGGGAGCTGCCAGGACATCGTCGGTGCGACGTCCAGCAGCCTGCAGCTCGCCGCGATCGACGTCGGCTCGCGCGTCCGCGTACGGGTGGTCGCGACCAACGGCCTTGGCCCGACGACCGCCAGATCGGGACTGACCGGGGTCGTGGTGCCACCCACATCCGAATCGACCACCGCCCCGACGATCGCCGGGATCCCGCGCGTCGGGCGCCTGCTGCAGGTCGTTGCCGGGTCGTGGTCGGAGCCCGCCGACATTCAGGTCGTTTGGCAGTCGTGCGATGCGACGGGCCCCTCATGCACCGACATACCGGGCGCGGTGGGAGAGACGTTCACCCCGTCGCGGGATCAGGCGGGACAGCGGATCCGGGTGCGGACTGCGGCGACCAACGCGGGTGGGGTTGGGCAGGCCGTGTCGCAAGCGACGTCAGCAGTGCGCGCTGCCTTCGCGATCGGCGTGATCAAGGCGCAGCGTGTCGCCCAGGCGCCCACAGGGCTGGTGACCGTGACGATCAGGGTCCGGGTCGACCCGGGTGCCCGGGTTGCGGTCCGGGTGCTCGATCACCGTGGTGTGGCGCGGCGTGTCAAACGCCTGCAGAGTCGCGTCAACGGGCGCGTCCCCGGACGCGGAGCCACGACCTTGGCGTCGATCGCGCCGGCCAGCGGCGTCGTCAACGTCACGGTTGTGCTCGACGGCGCGCGGTCCGGTCCACGTCGCGCTGCCAGGATTGCGCTGACGGCGACCGACACCGCCGGTGAACGCGTCGTGCTCGTCAGGAGCTTCCGCGCGCGGCTCTGATCAGGCGAGGGCGTGGGTGATCTCGTCGAGGATCGCGGGATCGTCGATCGTCGATGGCACGCGGTACTCGCGCCCGGCGGCGATCGCGCGCATCGTCGAGCGCAGGATCTTGCCCGAGCGGGTCTTGGGCAGCCGCGCGACCACCACCGCACGGTGGAAGACCGCGACGGCGCCGATCCGGTCGCGCACCATCGCGACCAGTTCCGCCTGAAGCTCGCCGGGGTCGGGCGCCGCGCCGGCCTTCAACACCACGAACCCCATCGGGACCTCGCCGCGAAGCTCGTCAGGGATTCCGATCACCGCGCACTCCGCCACGTCCGGGTGCATGGCGAGGACCTCCTCCATCGAGCCGGTCGACAGGCGGTGGCCTGCGACGTTGATGACATCGTCGGTGCGACCCATGACGTAGAGGTACCCGTCGTCGTCGATGTATCCGCCGTCGCCGGTCAGGTAGTAGCCCTCGTGGGTCGACAGGTAGGACTCCACGTACCGGTCGTCGGCGTTCCACAACGTCGGCAGCGTCCCGGGCGGCAGGGGGAGGCGGATGCAGACGGCGCCCGTGGTGTTGGCGCCGAGCTCCGTTCCGTTCTCATCAAGGATGCGGATGTCGTAGCCGGGCACCGGCCGTGCGGGCGAGCCGGGCTTGATCGGCAGGCGCTCGATCCCGAGGCAATTGGAGGCGGCGGGCCATCCGGTCTCGGTCTGCCACCAGTGGTCGATCACCGGCACGCCGAGCAGATCGGTTGCCCAGTGGTAGGTGTCGGGATCAAGGCGCTCACCGGCGAGGAACAGCGCGCGGAAGCCCGAGAGGTCGTAGCGGCGCAGGTGCTCGCCCCGGGGGTCCTCCTTCTTGATCGCTCGGAATGCTGTCGGTGCGGTGAAGAGGGTCGTGACGCCGTGCTCGGCGATCACGCGCCAGAACGCACCGGGGTCGGGGGTGCCGACCGGCTTGCCTTCGTACAGCACCGTGGTGCAGCCGGCGAGCAGCGGCGCGTACACGATGTACGAGTGTCCGACGACCCAGCCGACGTCGGACGCCGCCCAGTAGACCTCGCCTGGCTCGACACCGAAGATATTCGGAATGCTCCACGTGAGCGCGACGGCGTGCCCGCCGTTGTCACGCACGACGCCCTTCGGCATCCCGGTCGTGCCGGACGTATAGAGCACGTAGAGCGGGTCGGGGGCGGCAACCGGCACCGGGTCCACAGGGGCCGCCCCTTCCACGAACTCATGCCAGTCGAGGTCACGTCCGTCCACCATGGTCGCCGTCGCCTGCGGCCGCTGCAGGATGACGCAGTGCTCCATCGCATGGGTCGCCTCGGCGAGCGCCCGGTCCAGCAGCGGCTTGTACTCGATGACCCGATCGACCTCGATCCCGCACGAGGCCGAGAGGATGACCCGCGGCGCCGCGTCGTTGATCCGGACTGCCAGCTCATGCGGCGCGAAGCCGCCGAACACCACCGAATGGACGGCCCCGAGGCGGGCGCAGGCGAGCATCGCCATCACCGCCTCCGGGACCATCGGCATGTAGACGATCACACGGTCGCCCCTGCCGACGCCGAGGCCCGCGAGCGCGCCTGCGAGGCGCGCGACATCGTCGCGCAGCTCGGCGTACGTGAAGCGGCGCACCTGCCCGGTGACCGGGCTGTCGTAGATCAGCGCGAGCTGGTCGGCGCGTCCGCCGGCCACGTGCCGGTCGAGCGCGTTGTGGCACGTATTGAGCTCCCCGTCAGGGAACCACCGGTAGAACGGGGCGCGGGAGCTGTCGAGCACCTGCGTCGGAGCGGCCGCCCAGTCCACCGCCATCGCGGCCTCGGCCCAGAACTCCTCGGGACGATCGAGGCTGCGTCGGTGGACGTCGGCGATCGTCGGCATTCGGACGAGCCTACTCTCGCTCACGAGATGGTCGCAACGTCGATGCAGCCCGTCAGCCACATGGTCTCCTCCATGACGGTGATCGAGACGGTGTCGGCCGCAGGCGCCAGCGGGATGACCGCGCCCAATGGAGGCGCCCCACAGTGGTATCTCAGTAAAAGCAGTGGTGTTTGTGTAGAATAAACGGCATGAGCCGACCGAACACCGTACATCCGCAACTGCCGCGTTTTTCGCAGGCCATCACCGGGGTCATCAGCCTGGAGGCGCTTGCGTTTCAAGACCCGTGGGCGGTCGCGGTGGCGCTCGCGCTCGTCGTGATCGCCCTGCTAGCCCCGCGATACTCGCCGGTCAACCGGCTGTTCGCCTTGTTCGCACGCCCGGCCTCGGACGTGGAGCCGGTCGCGCCCGTCCGGTTCGCACAGGGCATGGCCGTGTCCGGGCTCGGCGGCGCGCTCGTCTTGTTTGCGCTGGGTGCGGCCACCGCAGGGTGGATCATCGTCGGTGTCATCGGCGTCGTCGCGCTGTTCTCGGCGGTCTCCGGCGTCTGCGTCGGTTGTGAGATCTACCGATTGTTGCTCGCACGCGGTGGGACTGACGGCGACGTGCGACGGGGTCTCGGGCTCAAAGGCCCCGGTCCCTGGCTGGTCGTGCTGACGGCACCAGGCTGCGCACGCTGTGAGCCCGTTGCGCGGCAGCTCGAGGATCTCGCGCACCCCCAGCCGGTTGTCCGCGTGGACCTCAGCCGCAACCCCCAAGCCGCGAGGCTGCCCATACGAAGTGTCCCCGCCGTCATCGCGATCGGCGGTGACGGGCGCGTACGTCGTGCCCGGGCAGGGAGGCTCGACCGCGGCATCCTCGAGGAGCTGGTCGCAACCGTCTGACGGTCGGGTCTGGCACGTAGCGCCTCCCCCCGATAGACTTGACCGCCCGGCCGCACGCGGTCCGGTTGATCCTGCAAATCAAACAAGGAAAACCCTCGAATGCAGTCCGAATCCGAAGCCGCCATCGGCACCCTCGACGGCCCCGAGTACATCGAGGTCGATGGGCAGATGGTTCCCAACTACGACCTCACGTTTCCATCCTTCGAAGAGGGTGATGTCGTCAGCGGGAAGGTGGTGCGGATCGACAAGGACGAGGTCCTGGTCGACATCGGCTACAAGAGCGAGGGGGTCATCCCATCCAACGAGCTCTCCATCCGCAAGAGCGTCAACCCCTCGGATGAGGTCGAGTTGGGCGAGCTGGTCGACGCGTTGGTGCTGCAGAAAGAGGACCAGGACGGGCGGCTGATCCTGTCCAAGAAGCGCGCACGGTTCGAGCGCGCCTGGAAGCGCATCGAAGAGGCCGCAAACAACGGCGAGATGGTCACCGGTCGGGTCATCGAGGTCGTCAAGGGTGGCCTGATCATCGACCTGGGCGTGCGCGGCTTCCTGCCCGCGTCTCTCGTCGACATCCGCCGGGTCCAGGATCTGGACGAGTTCATGGGCCAGGACCTCGAGTGCAAGGTCATCGAGCTCAACCGCAGCCGCAACAACGTCGTGCTGTCCCGTCGGGCGGTCATCGAGGACGAGCGGCGCGAGGTGCGGCAGAAGATCCTGGACGACCTGCAGCCCGGCGCGGTGGTCGAAGGCGTCAGCTCCAACATCGTCGACTTCGGCGCGTTCGTCGACCTGGAGGGCATCGACGGGCTCATCCACATCTCGGAGCTCTCCTGGACCCATGTCAACCACCCGTCCGAGGTGCTCGCCATCGGTGACCAGGTCGAGGTCAAGGTGCTGGACATCGATCGGGACCGCCAGCGAATCTCGCTCGGACTCAAGCAGACCCAGGCGGATCCCTGGCAGAGCGTCGTCGACGCCTACCAGGTGGGCGATGTCGTGGCCGGCAAGGTCACCAAGGTCGTCACGTTCGGCGCGTTCGTCGAGATCCACGCCGGGGTAGAAGGCCTCGTCCACATCTCGGAGCTCGCTGAGCACCACGTCGAGAACCCGCGTGAGGTCGTGGCGCCCGAGCAGGAGGTCGCCGTCCGCATCATCGAGATCGACGGCGAGCGCAGCCGCCTCTCGCTCAGCCTCAAGCGCGCCAGCGAGGTCTCGCTGGACGAGGGTGAGGAGGGCTCGGTCCAGACGTTCGGGGGAGACGAGCCCGAGGCGCACGACGATGCGCCAGCGGATGCCGAGCAGGCAGACGCCGACGAGACGCCGACGCCTGAGGCGGTCGTCGAGGAGGCTCCCGCGACGGAGCCGGTCGTCCAGGATGTGCCCGCCGCGGTCGTCGCCGACGAGCCCGTGGTTGAGGCAGAGGTTGCGCCGGCCGAGCCGGTCGTCAACGTCGAGCCCGTCGCCGACAGCGCGGACGCGGCCCCTGACGCTGGCGCGGGAAACGACGCCTAGCACGAGCCCAGTCGAGGATCGCGAGCCGGTCACGCCGCGCAGCCTTGGGCTGACCGGCGGGATCGGCTCGGGCAAGTCCTCCGCGCTCGAGGCGTTTCGCCGGCTCGGCGCGGCAGTGCTCTCGAGTGACGACGTGGTGCACGCGATCTATGCCGAGCCCGCTGTCATCGACGCGGTGCGTGCTCACTTCGGGGAATCGGCGTTGACGCCCGGCGGCCAGGTCGACCGCGCTGCGCTCGGTGAGCTCGCGTTCGCCGATCCCGGGGGGATCGCGTTCCTCGAGCCACTCGTCCATCCCAGGGTTGGCGCTGCGCGCGAAGCATGGCAGGACACCCAACGGCGCCTGACGCCGCCGCCGCCGCTATTGGTCTGTGAGGTGCCGTTGCTGTTCGAAGCGGGCCTCGCAGGCGCATTCGACGCCGTGATCGTCGTGACCGCGCCGGAGCCGATCCGTCGCGCGCGGGTCGCAGCCCGGGGTCAGGAGTTCTCCGCTCGCAGCGGGCGTCAGATGACCGAGGACGAGAAGATCAGCCGCGCGACGCGCTACGTTGTCAACGACGGGTCGATGTCGCAGCTTGAGGAGTGGGTCGCGGAGCGATTCGAGGAATACCGCACATGACGACCGCCGTCGCAGGGCGGGCGCGTCGCCGTCAGGGTATCGGTCCGACCGGTTGGGTGGCGGTGGCGTGCTTGACGCTGTTGATCGTCGCGAGCGCCGTGGCGGTGCACATGTCGATGCCGTCGTGGTATGCCCGGCTGTGGTACCCGATCGACCACGTGCAGGTGATCTCCGCCGAATCCCGGGCGTCTGGCGTGCAGCCGGACCTCCTCGCGGCGGTGATCTATCAGGAGAGCAAGTTCTCTGAGGACGCGCGGTCGGATCGTGGCGCGGTCGGACTGATGCAGGTGCTCCCAGGAACGGCCCAGTGGATTCGTGGCCAACCTGGCGCGCCCGCGGCCGGCCCGGCGCGACTCGCCGAACCCGCGGTCAACATCGCCTACGGCGCCTGGTACCTGCGGTACCTCATCGACAAGTACGGCAGTCAGGACCTTGCCCTCGCTGCCTACAACGGTGGGGAGACCAACCTCCGGCGATGGATCGCCGACGCGCGCCGCGAGGGGCATACGCTGGACCCCGCGGATATCCCGTTCTCGGAGACCCGAGGCTTCGTCGCCGCCGTCCGCGACGCCCAGTCCATCTACCGACGGGCATGGTCCGAGTCGCTCCAACTCCCATGAGGTGGCGCGGCCCCGGCGGGCAGGAGGTGTGACGGCCCCACGTCCCGGTCGCGAGGCCGTCGTGCTCCCCAACGAACGAAGCGATGAGGGGCGCCAGCGACAGTATCCGATTCGAGGCTAGGATCATCGGATGTCGACGTCGTTCGCCATCGCGCCCACGTACCAGCCGACGGGGGATCAGCCGGAAGCCATCGCGGGGTTGATCGAAGGGCTCGAGGCCGGCGAGCGCTACCAGACGCTCCTTGGCGTAACCGGGTCCGGCAAGACGTTCACGATGGCGAACCTGATCGCACGAACCGGCCGGCCTGCGCTGGTGATCGCCCACAACAAGACGCTCGCGGCGCAGCTTTGCAACGAGTTTCGCGAGTTCCTGCCCGAGAGCGCGGTCGAGTACTTCGTCAGCTACTACGACTACTACCAGCCCGAGGCGTACCTCCCGGCGAGCGACACCTACATCGAAAAGGACTCGTCCATCAACGACGAGATCGACCGGTTGCGCCACGCCGCGACCAGCGCACTGCTGGCGCGGCGGGACGTGGTCATCGTGGCATCGGTCAGCTGTATCTACGGGATCGGCTCACCGGATCTCTACCGCGACCGGATGCTGCTGCTTCGCGTGGGCGGCGAGCACCGTCGCGACGACGTCTTTCGCAAGCTGGTCGAGGTGCAGTACCAACGCAACGACACGGTGCTCGAGCGCGGACGTTTTCGCGTGCGCGGGGACGTGTTCGAGATCCAGCCCGCCAACATGGAGACGGCCTACCGCGTGTCGATGTTCGGTGACGAGATCGAGTCGATCGACCACTTCGACGTGCTGACCGGAGAGATCTTCGAGAGCGTCGATCACGTCGGGATCTGGCCGGCGACGCACTACGTGACGCCCCAGCACACCATTCAACGGGCGCTGCACGAGATCCGCGGCGAGCTCGAGGAGCGGGTGGCCGACTTCGATCGCGAGGGCAAGCTCGTCGAGGCGCACCGCCTGCGCCAGCGCACCCAGTACGACATGGAGATGATGCGCGAGCTCGGCTTCTGCAACGGGATCGAGAACTACTCCCGCATCCTGGACGGCCGACCCGCGGGGACCGCGCCCAGCACGCTGATCGACTTCTTCCCCAAGGACTTCATCTGCCTGATCGACGAGTCGCACAACACCGTTCCGCAGCTTCGCGGGATGTACGAGGGCGATCATTCGCGTAAGGGCTCGTTGATCGATCACGGCTTTCGCCTGCCGTCGGCGTTCGACAACCGTCCCCTCAAGCTCAACGAGTTTCTGGAGCGGGTGGGGCAGATCGTGTTCGTCTCGGCGACGCCGGGGGAGTTCGAGCGGCGCAACGCCAGCCGCATCGTGGAGCAGATCATCCGACCAACCGGCCTTGTCGACCCGCAGGTCGACGTACGGCCCACGCGCAACCAGATCGACGACCTGATGAACGAGATCAGGCACCGTGTCGAGCGCGACGAGCGAACGCTGGTGACGACGCTCACCAAGAAGATGGCCGAAGACCTGACCGAGTACCTGGTCGAAGGCGGCTTCAAGGTGCGGTACCTGCACTCGGAGGTCGACACGATCGAGCGCATCCGGATCATCCGCGATCTGCGCCTGGGCGAGTTCGACGTGCTGGTCGGGGTCAACCTGTTGCGCGAAGGCCTCGACTTGCCCGAGGTGACGCTGGTGGCGATCCTCGACGCCGACAAGGAGGGCTTCCTCCGTGGCACGACCGCGCTGATCCAGACGATCGGGCGCGCGGCTCGGCACATCGACGGGAGGGTCATCATGTACGCCGACCGTGAGACCGACGCGATGCGCACCGCCATCTCCGAGACGGATCGCCGCCGTGCGATCCAGACGGCCTACAACGAGGCCAACGGGATCACGCCGGAGTCGATCGTCAAGGGTGTCAGCGACATCGCCGAGTTCCTGGGGCTCAGGGGCGGCCCGGCCGAGTCACGGCGCACCAAGGCCAAGGAACTGGCCCGCAGCGACGCCACCGACGTCGAGTTGGAGCGCGAGGTCGTGTTGCTCGAGGAGGAGATGTTCGCGGCCGCCGAGGAGCTGCGGTTCGAGCGGGCGGCTGAGCTTCGCGACGCGCTCAAGGAACTGCGCCGCGAGCTGGACGACCGGCGCGGGATGTCGCGACGGCCGCGCACAGCGCCGACCCCGGCCAAGCGCGGCCGCCGATCGGGGAGCCGTACGCGGTGAGGCCGGACCCGCCCGCCCCGGATGTGCATGGAGACGGCGACGTCGTCTTCCGCACGCTGGCCGCGCCGGGTCTGGACGAGGACGACCTGTTCGCCGCGATGTACGGCCTGCAGGGGGCCGGCGTGCTGTGGGGTGAGGGCCTGCCCTCGACGTTCCAGCCGGACGAAGCGGAGTGGGATGCCGAAACCGAGCGCCGCCGCCGCCACGAGGCGCTCCTTCGCAAGTGGGAACCTTCGGGCAACCGGCCAGCCGTGAGATAATCAGCGGATGCCGATCAGCCCAGAAGACCGCGCCAGGTGGGACCGGCAGGTCGCCGCCCTCCGCGAAGCCGAGACGGAGCAGAGACCATCACCGGAGCGTCTGGCACGGATCGTAGCGGACGCAAATCGCTGGCGAGCCGCCCACGGAATCCCGCCGTTGCGTGGGGAGTTCGACGATGTTCCGGAGGAGGGCTTCTATGAGCGAGCACGACAACTTGGCCTTCTCAAACGAGGCGGCTGAAGAGCTTCGGCGCTTGGGCGCGGAACCAGTCATCATCGGAGGGGTTGCGGCGCTTCGCTTCCGCGCCGTCCCCCGCATGACGACAGACATCGACTTTCTCATCCGTCGCCACGTTGACGGAATAGAGGAGGCATTCCGCAAGTTCGGTTTCGAAGTCAAGGTTGTCCGCGACCCGCCTGATCCTCCCCACCTCTATCTCATCCGCGGCGGCGGCGACGTTCGCATTGACGTCTTGGTTGCTGATACCGAATATCAGGCCGCTGCGTTCGATCGTGCCGTCGATGGCTTCCTCACGCCGGAGGACGTAATCGTCCACAAGCTCATCGCCTGGCGAGCTCGGGACAAAGACGACATCGGATCGATCCTGAAGACGGATCGCCCACTCGACGAGCAATACATCACTCGATGGGCAGAGGACTGGGACGTTGCCGACCGGTGGGTGGAAGCGAAGGCTTGGCCGCGCTGAGATCCCCATGATCACGTGGTGGCGCCGGGGGCCCAACGGGGAGGTGACGTGCGCTACCTGCTCAGTCGACGGCACCCCGGGGCACCCGAGCCAGGTTCGACACGTCCTCGCTGCCGAGTCCGGCATCGACGAGCCCCTGTTCCTGGGCGGCGATCAGGTTTGTGATCGCCATGGGGACACCGAGGGCGGCCGCTTCGTCGAGCGCGATACGCAGGTCCTTGAGGTGCAGCTCGACGCGAAAGCCGAGCGGGTAGTCGTCGTCGATCACGTTTTGCGACCGGTTCTGGAGCACCCACGACTGGGCCGCCCCCGAGGACAGCGCGGCCACGAGCGCCTCCATCGGCAAGCCCTCCTTCTGGCCCAGCACCAGCGCTTCGCCGAGCGTCGCGTAGGTGCCGGCGATCAGGACCTGGTTGACGGCCTTGGCCGCCTGGCCCGCCCCGGCAGGGCCCAGGTGGGTGATCGTCCGGCAGAACGCCTCCAGCGCGGGGAGCGCGAGGGCGACATGCTCGGGTTCGCCGCCCACGAACGTCGTCAGAGTGCCGTTCCGGGCGCCCTCCGATCCGCCCGAGACCGGGGCGTCGACCGCGCCGATCCCGCGGGCGGCCAGTTCTGACGCGAGCGTCCGGGTCGTCGCGGGCGAGATCGTGGAGCAGTCGACGAGCACCGACCCCGGAGCCATTCGCTCGGCAGCGCCGCCTGCGCCCAGCACGACCCGCTCCACGTCAGGGGAGTCCGACACGCATGTGAACACGATCTCAGCGCCCGCTGCGGCCTCGGCCGGGGTGTCGGCCCATTGCGCTCCGAGGGCGACGAGCGAATCCTCGCGGCCTTTCGTGCGGTTCTGCACCACGACGCCGTGGCCCGCACGCACCAGGTGCGCGGCCATCGCGGCCCCCATCGTTCCAAGACCGATCCACGCGATTCGCATCGCCGAAGCCTACGCAGGCTCGGTCGCGGCCAGGGTCATCGCCAGGTAGAGCGCATCCGCCGGGACCCGCCCGTCGGGTGTCTCGAGGCCGGCCGTGACCGGCAGCAGCGCACGCTGGATCCGCTCGAGCGCGACGGCGGCCGCTCCGGGGTGCGGGTCGCGACACACAGCCAGCGCAATCGCGAGGGTGTCGCGGGCCGACTCCCTCCGACCCTGGCCGAGGGCGGCGAACGCGAGCGCGCAATGTACGTACAGGCGGGCGAGCGACCCGGCCATCGTGAGCGTGCGGGGCCGGCGCGGTGGTGTCGGCGGAGCCGCGGCGTGTCCGTCGAGCACACCGCGCATCGTGCCGCCCAGAAGCGCCTGCAGCTCTGCTTGGTCGAGCCCGGCGGCGGTCGCGCAGCGCAGTGTGGCGTAGAGGGCCAGGAGCGGTTTTCCGTACGGCGGGTCGGAGCCGTAGACGATGCGCTCGACCGGCACTCGGGCAAACAGCTCGAGCAGGTCGAGCGGCCCGAATACCGACGTGTCGAAGAACGCGGCCGGATGAGCTGCCAGGCGCGTCGCGAAGACCGCGAGATCGGCGACCCCGCCGTGGGCCAGGATCAGCGGCGCCCCCGGGTGTCGCAGGGCAACCTGACACAGCTCGTCGGCACAGGGTGCCATGCCGCGTCCGGCGTGGATCAGGATTGGAACGCCCGCCTCCGCGGCGATGGCGAAGATGCCGTCGGCCTCGCGATCGTCGAAGGCGAATGCCTGCGCGCGCGGGTGGAGCTTGATGCCACGGGCACCACGCGCGAGGCACCGCTCGGCTTCGGCGACCGCGTCGTCCGATGGGTCGAGCCGGCAGAACGGAATCAGCCGGTCCTCGGCCTGGTGCGCCCATGCGAGGACGCGATCATTGGGCAGGCGGTAGGCAGGTCGGCGATCGGGATCGTGCAGCGGGAACACGCATGCCTGCCGCACGCCTGCCTGATCGAGCTGGCGAATCAGGGCGGGCGGGTCGAGCGAACGCCCGTCCTCGTCGACGCCGAGGTGCGCATGGGCATCCAGGATCTGCATCTCGCCAGGCACGAGCGCGCGCACCTCGTCCGCAAACTGCGCAAGCTCGGGCCGCATCGGGTCAGGCTACGGGATCGGCGCGGGTAAACTAGATGGGTGGCGAGCCCTCCCTCAGGCGTCATCCGCGTCGTGGGTGCACGTGAACACAACCTCAAGGACATTTCGATCGAGATTCCACGTGACGCGCTTGTCGTGATCACGGGGCTCTCGGGAAGTGGAAAGTCGAGCCTGGCGTTCGACACGTTGTACGCCGAGGGGCAGCGGCGGTACGTCGAGAGCCTGTCGGCCTACGCACGTCAGTTCTTGGGCCAGATGGACAAACCGGACGTCGACACGATCGAAGGCCTGTCGCCCGCGATCTCGATCGACCAGAAGACGACAAGCCGCAACCCGCGCTCCACCGTCGCGACGGTCACCGAGATCTACGACTACCTGCGTCTGCTGTTCGCCCGGGTGGGTGAGCCGCATTGCGCGGTTTGCGGTAAGCCGATCGCGGGTCAGAGCGTCGAGCAGATCGCCGACCGGGTGCTGGATCTGGAGGCGGGCACGCGGTTTCAGGTGCTGGCCCCGCTCGTGCGGGGCCGCAAGGGCGAGCATCGCGACGTGCTCGAGCACGTCCGAAACGAAGGCTTCGCGCGCGTCGCGGTCGACGGTGAGACATATCTGATCGACGAGACCCCGCAGCTCGACAAGAAGCGCAACCACACGATCGAGGTCGTCGTCGACCGCCTCGTCATGAAACCCGATCTCCGGCGCCGACTGCACGAGAGCCTCGAGACCGCCGTCAACCTGGCCGATGGCCTGGTGCGCATCGAAGAGGTCGGCGACGAGGCGCGCTCGTGGATGTACTCGGAGCGCTTCGCTTGCACCGAGCACGGCGCGTCGCTTCCCGAGCTTGCGCCCCGGACGTTCTCGTTCAACTCGCCGCACGGCGCGTGTGAGGCGTGCACCGGGTTGGGGTTCACCCTGGAGGTCGATCCCGAGCTCGTCGTCGATCCCGAGCGCAGCCTGCGCGGCGGTGCGCTCTTGCCATGGTCGGACCGCACGACCGACTACTACGAGTTGCTGCTCGAAGCGGTCGCCGACGAGCACGATGTCGACCTGGACATCCCGTTCGGCCGGCTGCCCGCCGATCAGCAGAACCTGATCGTCAACGGCCCCGGTGGGCGCGGCCAGCGCGTACAGATCGGCAAGCGCCGCAAGCGGCGCCGGGGTGGCTATACGTCGGGACAGACCTGGTTCGAAGGGTTGATTCCGCAGCTTCGCCGCCAGTACCGCATGACCGGCTCGCAGCAGATCCGCGAGCGGATCGAGCAGTTCATGTCGCTCGTGCCCTGCGAGGGGTGCGGCGGGGCGCGGCTTCGTCCCGAGGTGCTGGCGGTCACGCTCGCGGGCAGCTCCATCTCCCAGCTCTGCGAGCTGTCCGTCGCGGACGCCCTGCGATTCTTCGACACCGTGCGCCTGACCGAAACGCAGGCGTTCATCGCCCAGCGCGTCATCCAGGAGGTCACCGAACGACTGCGCTTCCTGGAGGCCGTCGGCGTCGGATACCTGACGCTGTCGCGCGCGGCCGGGACGTTGTCGGGCGGCGAGGCCCAGCGCATCCGGCTGGCCACCCAGATCGGCGCCGGGCTGGTGGGTGTGCTCTACATCCTGGACGAGCCGTCGATCGGGTTGCACCAGCGAGACAACCGCAAGTTGACCGCGACGCTGGAGCGGCTGCGCGATCTGGGCAACACGGTGATCGTCGTGGAGCACGACGAGGACATGATGCGATCGGCGGACCACGTCATCGACATGGGGCCGGGGGCCGGCGAGCACGGCGGCCACGTCGTCGCCGAGGGCACGATCGCGGACGTCGAGGCAAGCCCGGAGTCCGTCACGGGGGCGTTCCTGTCTCGCCGACGCCGGATCGAGCCGCCCAAGGAGCGTCGCAGGCCGGCGGGGTGGCTCACCGTCACCGGCGCCCGCGAGCACAACCTCCGCGAGATCGACGTGGGGTTCCCCGTCGGCGCGTTCACGTGCGTCACGGGTGTCTCGGGGTCCGGCAAGAGCACCCTAGTCAACGAGATCGTGCTCAAGGCGCTCTCGAGCCGCCTCAACCGCAAGCCGCAGCGGCCGGGACGGCACACTGCGATCGCCGGCCTCGAGCACTTCGACAAGGTCATCGCGATCGACCAGTCGCCGATCGGGCGCACGCCGCGCTCGAACCCGGCCACCTACACCGGCCTGTTCGACCACATCCGCGAGCTGTTCTCCAAGACCCAGGACGCCAGGTCGCGCGGCTATGCGCCGGGACGCTTCAGCTTCAACGTCAAAGGTGGTCGCTGCGAGGCGTGCAAGGGCGACGGCACGATCACGATCGAGATGCACTTCCTGCCCGACGTGTATGTGCCGTGCGAGGTGTGTCACGGCAAGCGCTACAACCGCGAGACCCTGGCGGTCTACTACAAGGGCAAGAACATCCACGACGTGCTCCAGATGAGCATCGAGGAGGCGCTCGAGTTCTTCTCGCCGGTGCCGCGGATCGCCCGCCGCCTGCAGACCCTGCACGACGTGGGCCTGGACTACATGCGGTTGGGGCAACCCGCAACGACGCTTTCGGGGGGCGAGGCCCAGCGGGTCAAGCTGTCGTCGGAGCTCTCCAAGATCGCGACAGGACGGACCCTCTACGTCCTGGACGAGCCGACCACCGGACTGCACTTCGCCGACATCGAAAAGCTGCTGGAGGTGCTGCAGCGTCTGGCCGACCAGGGCAACACGGTGATCGTCATCGAACACAACCTCGATGTGGTCAAGTGCGCCGATTGGATCGTCGACCTCGGACCCGAGGGCGGCGCCGGAGGAGGCGCGGTCGTCGCGGCCGGGACCCCCGAGCAGGTGGCCGAGACCGAGGGATCCCATACCGGTGAATACCTCCGTTCGGTCCTGCCTCAGGCGCCTCCAGGGAGACGGCGCGCCGCGGCTTGACGAGCGCCGTATAGACAATCTGCGATAGGAGAGCTGGAGGCGGGTGTCCTGCTCGCCGGGGATCCGGCGACCCGCGCGGCCCGGTTGCGCCGACTCGCCGCGATCCTGGCCGAAGCGCCCACGCTGCCGGTGGATCGCTCGGTGGCGGCGCGGTACGGCGAGCTTCGAGAAGCCACGCGGCGACTGCCGGCGAATGATCTGTGGATGGCCGCGACGGCCCTCGCAAACGACTTGACGCTCGTGACGCGCGACGAACGTCAGGACGCCTTCCGCGGGTCACACCGCGGCTGATCGAGTCCTGGACGGTGCACAGGAGCGCTCAGGTCAGCGCTGCCACGTCCCGGACGAGGTCGGCGAGGCCGAGCGCGATCAGCAGGATCGCGAACGCGACCAGCGCGACGCGGGCGAGGCGGGGCAGCCACGGGGTGGACGGGACGAGCCCCAGGGCGAGCAGAAGCCCGCCGGCGGCGGCTGCGGCAACCGCGGCAGGTGGGGCGAGCAGGGCGGCCAGCGGAACCGCCCATTTCGTTCGGTCATCGGAGAACTGCATCGATAAGACCCGGTCGACGACCAGGGCGATGAGCAGGCCCCCGAGCGCCGGCAGGGCGATGAATCCGCCGACGGCGAGCCAGGTCGGCGTCAACAGGACGAAGTCGACCCCGTCGTCGTGGACGAGCACCGCACCGCCGAGCGCCCCGCTCAGGACCGTCCACAGCGCGAGGCGGACGCCGCGCTGCGGGAGCGCGATTCGGGCGTAGGTGTAGGCGACCCCCGCCACCCCTCCCAGGGATGCGCAGATGAACAGCAGGGCGAGGGTCGCCATCGAGACGCGGCCGATCGTGAAGCCGTCGTCACTGGTGACCCCGATCACCACCGCCGGAGAGGTGACGCGCAAGAGCGCCATCACGAGGCGCGCCAGCGGGCCGATCACGAGGTACCCGGCGAGGACCCCCACGCCGGCGCCGACGCCCACCCTCCAGCCGACCTCGCGGACCTCGGCCCGGAAGGTACGAACTTCTCGTGACGGCACCACCGTGGCCATGATGGGACGATATCTGACGTGTGAAACGGCATCGCCGGCCCGATCCGGAGCTTCGTGCCGGCCGCGGGTCAGCGGTTGACGCGCCTCAGGCCGTGGGGGCGGAGCGCCTCGGGGCCTCCTCGGTATGCGGGGCCGGAAGGATCCGGTCGAGCCATCCAGGAAGCCACCAGTTCCATTTTCCGGCGACGCGCATGAAGGCCGGTACGAGGATGATCCGCACGATCGTCGCGTCCAGGAACACGGCGACCGCCAACCCCAGTGCGGACTCCTTGATCGGGATCAGGCGGCTGGTCACGAACGAGAGGAACACGACGATCATGATGGCGGCGGCGGCCGTGATGATGGCGCCGCTTCGCGCGAGTCCCCATGCGACGGCCGCCCGGTCGTCGCCGTGGCGTTCGAAGTGCTCACGGACGCGCGTCAGCAGGAACACCTCGTAGTCCATCGAGAGACCGAACAGGATCGAGAACAGAAACGGCGGCACCCAGGACGTGACGTGCCCCAGGCTCTCGAAACCCAAGAGCGCGTCGCCCCACCCCCACTGGAACACCATTACGAGCACCCCGTAGGCGGCGACGACCGAGAGCAACGTCATCACCACGGCCTTGAGCGGCAGCAAGATCGACCGGAACAGGATCACGAGCACGAGGAACGTCAACAGCATCACGAGCCCGATGACCCGCGGCAGGTTTCTGGCGACGGTCGCGGTAAAGTCGCGGTTCTGGCTGGCCGCTCCACCGATCAGCACGCGCGCGTCGCCCAGCGCCGGGGTCGCAGGCACGATCTGATGCTCGATCCTGGCGACCAGGTCCTGGGCTTGGGGGGTGTCCTCGGCGAACGCGGGGACGACGTGGATGAGCTGGGCGGACCGGTCGTCGGCCTGGCGGATGCGGCCGATGACCGTCACCGCCGGGTCGCGACGGATCGACGCGATGAGCGCGTCCACCCCGGCCTGTGGCGGAGGGGCGTCGCCTCCGTCGACCACGATCCGCAGGGGTGCGAGCGCGCCCGGGCCCAGCTCGCGGGCAACCGCGTCCGCCGCGCGGATCGACGGGGCGTCGCGCGGCAGCGACGTGGCGCCGCTCGATCCGAGATCCATCCAGAGCGCCGGTACCGCGAGTGCCAGCAGCAGCGCCGAGGAGCCGAGGAGGTAGGGCCATGGGCGGCGCATGACCGCCTCGGCCCACCGGGCCCAGCGGGTCTCCTCGACCGGTCGGTCACGGAAGGTCGGCGGACGCAGCCGCGCTCCGAGGTTCCAACCGGTGATGCGGGTCCCAAGCGCGGCCAGAACGGCGGGCACCAGGGTGAGCCCTGCCGCCATCGCGACGGCGACCACGGCGATCGACCCGATCGCAAAGCCCGTGAAGATCGGCACGCCGACCGCGAACATTCCCGCCAGCGCCAAGACAACCGTCAGTCCGCTGAAGAAGATCGCGCGGCCCGACGTCTGCATCGTCACTGCGACGGCCTCGAACGGCACGCGTCCACCACGGAGCTCTTCGGTGAAGCGGCGGATCAGGAACAACGAGTAGTCGACGCAGACCCCGATGCCCACCAACGGAACGATGTTCTGCACGTAGATCGACAGGTCGGCCCCGCGCGCGACGAAGTACAGGGCGCCGAGCGTCACGATGAGCGCCGTGAACGTTGTGATGATCGGAATCGACGCCGCGATGAGCGAACCCAGCACGAGCAGCAGGATCAGCAGGACGATGGGGATCTGGACGAGCTCCGAGCGCCGCAGGTCCTCGGCGTTGACGGCGTCGAAGTCGTCGAAGATCGCAGGGCCGCCGGTAACCTCGACGCGCACGTCGCGGGTCGAGCCGGCCCGCGCCGTCGCGATAATCCTGTCTGCGTGCCTCAACGCCTCGTCGAGCCCGGCGCGAATCCCGGCGAAGACGAAGAGCGCCCGCCCGTCACGTCCACGGAGGGGCTCGGCGACCTCGCCGACGAGGGGATCGGCCGACAGCAGGGCGTCGACGCGTCGGGCCGCGACTGAGAGCGCTTGGGGGTCTACAGCGCCGTCCCGGAGCGTCAGCACGGCGGTCACCGCCGTGGGGAAGTCACCACTGAAGCGCTCCAGGATGGTGGTGCGGGCCTGCTCGGACGTCGAGCCCGCGATCTCGAACCCTCCGGGGGTCAACTCGCCGCCGAGTCGCGGCGCGAACATCCCGAACGCCACCAGCACCACGAGCCACGTTCCGATCACCCACCAGCGTCGCCGTGTGCAGAATCTGCCCAGACGGGCGAAGGCGCCCCGAACCTCGATTTGGGGTGGGGCAGATGGCAGCACGCAAACACGATATCCCGCAGCCCCCCGGGAACGGGGCGTTCTCTGACGCAGCGGGCGCAGTGTGAGAGCGTGTCTCCATGAGCGAGTGGACGACGATCATCGAGCCGTTTCGCATCCACTCGGTGGAGCCGATTCGGATGACGACGCCGCAGCAACGGGAGGTCTGCCTGACCGAGGCCGGATACAACCTGTTCGCGTTGCGGTCCGGCGACGTGATCATCGACCTGCTGACCGACTCCGGGACGGGTGCGATGTCAGCCGAGCAGTGGGCCGGAATCCAGCGCGGTGACGAGAGCTACGCGGGGTCGCCGTCGTTCGAGCGCTTTCGCGCAGCGGTCCGGGAGCTCTTCCCGTTCACGCACATCATCCCGACCCACCAAGGGCGCGCAGCCGAGAGGATCCTGTTCAGCGTGATCGGCGGGACCGGCAGGACGATCCCCAACAACACGCACTTCGACACGACGCGGGCGAACGTCGAGGCGAGCGGGGCCGAGGCGGTCGACCTGGTCATCCCGGAGGGGCTCGTCCCCTCGTCCGACCACCCGTTCAAGGGCAACATGGATCTGGATGCCCTCGACAGGCTCATCCGTGAGCGGGGCGCCGTCAACGTCCCGTGCGTCTTCGTGACGGTCACGAACAACTCGGGCGGTGGTCAGCCCGTCAGCATGGAGAACCTGCGCGGCGTGCGTGCGGTGTGCGATCGGCACGGACTGCCGCTGTTCCTCGACGGTTGCCGGTTCGCCGAGAACGCGTGGTTCATCAAGCAACGTGAGCCGGGGTACGCGGACGTGGCGATCCCGGACATCGTGCGCCAGATGGCGGCGCTGGCCGACGGGATGACCATGTCCGCCAAGAAGGACGGGCTTGCGAACATCGGCGGCTGGCTCGCGTGCAACGACGGCGGTCTCGCCGAGTCCGCCAGAACCCAGCTCATCTTGACCGAGGGCTTTCCCACCTACGGTGGCCTGGCGGGGCGTGACCTCGAGGCCATCGCACAAGGGCTGCGCGAGGTCGTCGACGAGGAGTACCTGCGCTACCGGACTCGTTCGACCGCCTATCTCGGTGACGCGCTCGCGAGCATGGGAGTGCCGGTCGTCACGCCGATCGGAGGGCACGCCGTCTACATCGACGCGCGCGCGTTCCTGTCGCACATCCCGCCCCTCTCGTATCCCGGGCAGGCGCTTGCGGTTGCGCTCTACCGTGCCGGCGGCATACGCGGTTGCGAGATCGGCACGGTCATGTTCGGGCGGCAGCCTGACGGGACCGAGATCCCGGCCGCCATGGACCTGGTGCGACTCGCGATCCCGCGCAGGACGTACACGCAGAGCCACATCGACTACGTCATCGAGGTCATGCGCCACGTCGCCGATCAGGCAGGAGCTCTGAGGGGCTTGCGCATCGTTGCCGAGGCGCCGCAACTGCGTCACTTCACCGCCCGGTTCGAAGAGATCTGACGTCCACGTACGATGGGACGATGAACGCCGACGAGATGGACCGGCTCTTCGCCCTGCTCCGCGTTCCCAGCGTCGGGGCGCTGCCCGAGCACCACGCCGACATGATCGTCGCCGCCGGGATGGTGGCAGACGAAATCCGAAGGGCCGGCGGGACGGCCTCGATCGAGACGACAACCGGTCATCCGTTCGTCGTCGGAGAGGTCGCTCCGAGCGACGGGCGACCGAACCCGACCCGCGTGTTGATCTACGGCCACTACGACGTGCAGCCGGTCGGCGACCTGGCCCGCTGGCAGAGCCCCCCGTTCGAGCCGACGATCCGCGGGGAGCACCTGTACGCCCGTGGCGCGAGCGACGACAAGGGCAACGTGTTCCAGGCGCTCGTGGGGGTGCAGCGTTTGGCGGCGGAAGGACGTCTGCCGGTCCACGTCACGTTCCTGATCGACGGCGAGGAGGAGACCAGCGGCGAGTCGGCGATCGAGTGGGTCAATACGCTCGAGGACGTCCCCGACATCGCCGTGATCTGGGACGGCGGCATGATGGCCCGCGACACGCCGGCCGTCGAGACGGGTGTTCGTGGCCTGTGCTACCGCAGGGTCACCGTGACTACGGGCACGCTTGACGGTCACAGCGGCATCTACGGAGGGGCTGCCATGAACGCCGCGCACGCGCTGACGCGTGTGCTCGCGGCGGTGCAGCCCGTCGACGGGCGCCTGCCCGAGGCGCTGTACGCGGGCGTCGGGCCGGTCTCGCCGTCTGAGCGCGCGGCGTGGACGCGGATGCCTGACGGCGGCCGGATGCTGGCCGATGCCGGACTCGTCCCGGCCGATGCCCGAGCCGGCGCCGAGTTCGCCGAGCGGACGCTCGCGGCCCCGTCGGTGGACGTGCATGCAATCTGGTGTGGTGACGCAGACGCGGTCAAGACCGTCATCCCGACGGTGGCGAGCGCAATGGTGTCGGTACGGGTTGCGCCCGGGCAGCAGGCGGCAGTCGTCGGCGCAGCCTTGGAGCGACTGCTGTACGAGGCGGTGCCGCAGGGCGCGACGTGCCGGGTGGAATCGCGCGGCGACGCCGAGCCGGCGCTGATGGACCCCGACCATCCGGTCATGCGCACCGCGGCTGCGGCGATCGCCGAGGCGACCGGGCACGAGGTGCTGCCGGTGCGAAGCGGTGGGACGCTGCCGATCTTCGCGTCGATGGTGCGTAAGGGGATGCCAACGGTCCTGACCGGGTTCGCTCTTCCCGATGATGCAATCCACTCGCCCAACGAGCGCATGCTGGTCGTCAACCTGGGGACGGGTGTCCGTGCCGCCATGGCGATGCTGGAGGCATTCGGCCGCTAGTGTCCCGCGTCGGAAGTTTCGACGCGGGACACTCGTCTCGCCAACCTCAAGCAGAACAACGAGGAGCACTACATGCCAGAGCAGCTCTGGGGCGGCGAGACCAAGAAGGCCGTCGCGAATTTCCAGATCTCGGGTGAGCCGGTACCGGCGGAGATCGTGCAATGGCTGGGTCGGATCAAGGGGGCAGCGGCCCGCGTCAACGCCGAGCTCGGCCTGCTCGACAAGCGCCGCGCGGCGCGCATCGCGAAGGCGGCCGACGCGGTCGCGAGCGGCAAGCACGAGGGGCAGTTTCCGGTCGACGTGTTCCAGACCGGATCCGGCACGTCGTCGAACATGAACGCCAACGAGGTCATCGCGAGGCTCGCCGGCGCCGATGTCCACGCCAACGACCACGTCAACATGGGGCAGAGCTCCAACGACGTGTTCCCGTCGGCCGTGCACCTGGCGGCGCTCGAGGCCGCGGCAAAGCGGCTGATCCCGGCGCTCGATCACCTGGCGGCGGCACTCGAGGCCAAGGCGGTCGCGTTCAAGGACATCGTCAAGACCGGCCGCACGCACCTGATGGACGCCGTGCCCGTGACGCTGGGGCAGGAGTTCGCCGGCTACGCCGCGCAGGTCCGCCAGGGGCGCGACCGCGTGGCAGACGCCCTGCCGCGCCTGGGGCAGATCCCGCTCGGCGGGACGGCAACGGGCACCGGCCTCAACACCCATCCGCAGTTTGCCAACAAGGTGCGGCGTGTCCTCGCCAAGGAGACCGGGCTCAAGATCTCGGCGCCGGCCGATCCGTTCGAGGCTCAGGGCAACCGCGACGGCCTGGTCGAGGCATCGGGCGCCCTCAAGGTCGTTGCGGTCTCGTTGATGAAGATCGCCAACGACCTGCGGTGGATGGGCTCGGGCCCGCGCGCCGGGTTGGCGGAGCTGTTCCTGCCGGAGCTGCAGAAGGGCTCGTCGATCATGCCCGGCAAGGTCAACCCGGTCATCCCCGAGGTCGTCACGCAGGTGGCCGCTCAGGTCATCGGCAACGACGCCGCGATCACGGTCGGCGGGATGAGCGGCAACTTCGAGCTCAACGTGATGATCCCGTTGATGGGTCGCAACCTGCTGCAGTCGATCAACCTGTTGACGACGTCGACCACGGCGCTGGCCGACAAGTGCATCGACGGGCTCCAGGCGAACCTGGCCGGCTGTGAGCGCCACGCCGAGTCGAACCTGCAGGTCGCAACCGCCCTCAATCCCGTGATCGGCTACGACGAGGCGACGGTCATCGTCAAGGAGGCGACCGCAAGCGGCCGTCCGGTGCGCGAGATCGCCCGCGAGCACGGCGTCGACGAGGCCGTCCTGACCAAAGCGCTCGACCTGCGCAAGATCGCCCGCGGCAACAAGTCCAGGTAGCCGCGAGTGGTGCGGTGGCTGGTGCCGGGCACCCGCCGCCGCGCCCGCGATGGATCGCGAAGTGGTCGCTCTCGCAAGTACACCCACGTATCCCGGCTGCAAACCTTCGCCAGGCGGTGTCCTCGGTCTCACCGTTATGGGTACCGATAGCGGCAAGACACTGCGTCCTTGCCTGACTCGGTTTTCGCTCGGGATACGTGCCCGTACTTACGAGAGCGACCACT
>CAYMSM010000016.1:0-52091 GCA_964393105.1 uncultured Bifidobacteriaceae bacterium | reverse complement strand
CTTGTCTTCGTCGACCTTGCCGTCTGGGGTCAGCGGGAGTTTGTCGGCCGGTAGGTCGGTCTTGAAGATCGCGAACTCGTGGTGCATCGTGCCCACGTTGTCGATCACGAACGTCGTCGCACCGGCCGGAACCGAGCCCTTATCGACAGTCAGGAAAAACGTCGCCCCCTTCTCGCCGAGCTGGACGTTGACCGTTGTGCCGCCGTTCTGAGCAGCCGTGGTGTCTGTGGTTGATTCGTTCGAGCTTGAATCGCCCCCACAGGCTGAGATCCCCAACGTCAACCCGACGACGGCCGCCACGACGATGAGGGATTTCAATGCGCGCATTTTCTCCTCCTAACGAAGTAAGTCCGAAATCCTCCCAATACATTGAGGCTGCCAGCGCGGGACGCGGTGCACATCGGAGGATCTACTGACGAGATCTGCGGCTGCTCCGCACCTGACATCGAGCGGGAACGACCCGCCGGCAGGCCCGCGACAACCGATCCTGCGCGCCGCGCGCGGCATGTGGCGCGCGGCGCACAACGTGACGTCGGCGGCTCCGACCGGGTTCGTGTCGATCGTCCGACGCCACGCGGCCTGTCACGCGTGGCAATCGACCACGTCGATGCGATGATCTCGGAGACCTCGACGTTGTTCACGAGCACCTTGTTTCCCGGGAGCCCGCTCGTCTCGCCTCCGAAACGGGGCCGCTGATACTCCCAGCACGCGTGCCGGGGTGCGGTTGCCAAGCGGCCCCTCGAGGAGAGGTCGACGGAAGCCGGGCCGGCCCCCGGTGCTCGATCTGGTACCGTCCCGCGGCCGATGACCGCGCACGAACAGGTGCTGCCGCCCTCCGCGGCGATCACTCCGGAGGGGCACCTCGCGATCGGCGGGTGTGACCTGGTAGCGCTCGCCGATGAGCACGGAACCCCGCTCGTCGTCTACGACGAGGGCGCCCTCCGCGCGAGCGCCCGCGCCTATGTCAGCGCGTTCCGCGCGCATGCGCCGGACGTCGAGGTCATCTATGCCAGCAAGGCGTACTTCGGGCTCGCGATGCTTCGGATCGCCCTCGAGGAAGGGCTGTCGGTCGACGTCGCGTCGGGCGGCGAGCTGCAGGCCGCGCTGCGCGCCGGCTTCCCGGCCGACCGGATCGAGATGCACGGCAACAACAAGGACGCCTTCGAGATCGGGCAGGCATTCGACGCCGGCGTCGGCACGATCGTGGTCGACTCCCTCGACGAGATCGCGTTGCTCAGTCACATGGCCAGCGACCGAGGGCTGCGGCAGCGTGTGCTGACCCGCGTGACCCCGGGGGTCAAGCCGTCCACGCACTCGTACATCTCAACCGGCCAGCTCGACTCCAAGTTCGGCTTCGGGATCGAGGGCGGTGCCGCGGCCGCGGCGGTCGCTGCGTGTCGTGCGGCCGATGGCATCGACCTGGCCGGCCTGCACTGCCACATCGGCTCGCAGATCTTCGAGCTGGGCAGCTACCGGGCCGCGGCGACCGCGGTCGCCGACCTGGTCGCGGCGGTCGGCGCCGAGGATCTGACCACGATCAACATGGGCGGCGGGCTCGGAGTGGCCTATACGCACGCCGACCGACCTCCGTCGATCGAGCGCTACGCCGACGTCGTGATGGAGGCAGTCGCGCGCGAGTGGGCGCGAATCGGCGTGCCGATGCCGCGCGTTCAGGTCGAGCCGGGGCGCAGCCTCGTGGCGCGCGCCGGGGTGACGGTCTATCGCGTCGGCACCGTCAAGGACATCCCGGGTGTGCGAACCTACGCGGCGGTGGATGGCGGGATGAGCGATCTGTTGCGGCCGATGCTCTACGGAGCCGTCTACGAGCCCCTCCTGGCAAACCGCGCCGACGAAGAATCGACCGGCAGGTTCCGACTGGTCGGGAAGCATTGCGAGAGCGGCGATGTGCTCGTCGGCGACGCCCATCTGCCCCAGGTGCGCGTGGGGGACGTGGTGTGCATCCCCGCGACCGGCGCGTACGGCGTCTCGATGGCCTCCAACTACAACGGCGTCACACGGCCGGCCGTCGTGTTCGTCGACAACGGGTCGGCGCGGATCGTCACGCGGCGCGAGACCTATGACGACCTGTTCGCGCGGGATCTCCCGTGACCGCGCTGATCGACCGCTACCGGGACCTGCTGCCGGTGACCGACGCAACGCCGGTGATCTCGCTCGGCGAGGGCGACACGCCGCTGGTGCACCTGGATCGGCTCTCCGAGCGCCTGCAATTGGACGTCTTCGTCAAGCTCGAGGGGATGAACCCCACGGGCAGCTTCAAGGACCGGGGCATGACGGTGGCGCTCTCCAAGGCCGTCGAGGACGGGGCCGAGGCGGTCATCTGCGCGTCGACCGGCAACACGGCGGCGTCAGCGGCCGCGTATGCGGCGCGCGCCGGGCTTCGCGCGGCGGTGCTGATCCCCGAAGGCAAGATCGCGGCGGGCAAGCTCGCGCAGGCGGTGATGCACGGCGCCAAGGTCATCTCCCTCGAGGGCAATTTCGACCAGGCGCTTCAGGTCGTCCTCGAGGTCGTCGATCGCCACAACGTCGCGCTCGTCAACTCGATCAATCCATACCGCATCGCCGGGCAGACCACCGGCGCGTTCGAGGTCTGCGATGCGCTGGGTGACGCGCCCGACGTCCTGTGCATCCCGGTCGGCAACGCCGGCAACATCACCGCGTACTGGGAGGGCTTTCTGACCTACCGTCAGACGGAGCGTTCACGGTCGGTACCGGTGATGTGCGGGTTCCAGGCGGCGGGGGCAGCGCCGCTGGTGCTCGGACGCACGGTTGAGCGACCCGAGACCATCGCGACTGCGATCCGCATCGGCAACCCGGCTCGCGGCGATCAGGCGCTCGCGGCGGCCGCCGACAGCGGTGGCGCGATCGACAGCGTCACCGACGACGAGATCCTGGCCGCGTATCGCATGCTGGCCGCGACGGAGGGAGTGTTCTGCGAGCCGGCGTCGGCCGCGTCGGTGGCGGGCCTGCTGAAGCGCCACGCGGCGGGTGGCTTCACACAGGGACAGCGCGTCGTGTGCGTCCTGACCGGCCACGGGCTCAAGGATCCCGAGACGGCGGTCGCAGGCGGGACGGCGATCGTCACGGTGCCGGCAACGCTGGCCGCGGTGGAAGAGGCCCTCTTCGCCTGAATCGCTTCGCATCGTCGCGCCGGCCACGTCGGCCAACCTCGGACCGGGCTTCGATGCGCTGGCGCTCGCCCTCGACCTGACCAACGAGGTCATCATCACCCGACGGCCGGGTCCGCTCGAGGTCCACGTGGTGGGCGAGGGCGCGGGTGAGATCCCGGAGAGCGCCGACAACCTGGTCTGTCAGGCGATGTCCCAGGGGCTCGACTCGCTCGACGGTTTCGTCGTCGAGTGCAACAACCGCATCCCGCTCGGGCGTGGGCTCGGTTCGTCGGCTGCGGCGGCATGTGCCGGGTTGGTCGCCGCGAACGCACTCGGTGCCCATCGCTGGGCGCCAGACGAGCTGCTTCGGCGTGTCAGCGCGATCGAGGGCCACGCCGACAACGCCGGCGCCTGTATCTTGGGTGGGATCGTCGCCGTGGGTCCTGGCACGCGCGCCGTGCAGATTCCGGTGCCCGACGAGCTGGTCTTCGTCGCCGTCGTGCCGAGGGAACGGGTCTCGACGGCGACGGCTCGCAAGGCCCTGCCGGCCGAGGTGCCACACGCGGATGCGGCCGACACGGTTGCGCGGGCCATCGGGCTCGTGCTCGCGCTCGAACGCGGTGAGCTCGACGACCTGCCGGTTCTGCTGCAGGATCGACTTCACGAGCCATACCGCGCGTCGCTCGTGCCGGGTTTCGGCCACCTGCGTGACCTGTGCGGCAACTGCGGGTGCCTCGGCGTGACGATCTCGGGCTCAGGGCCGACAGTGCTCCTGTGGTGTCGCCGGTCCGATGCGGCCGCGGTGGCGGCGCGGGCCTCGTCCGTGCTGGGTGATGCCGGGATCGGCGCAGACGTCAGCGTGTTGCGCGTCGCGCCCGGTGGGGTGCGGGCGCGCTGGGTCGAAGGGCCTGATACGCGCCTTGCGAAGGCGGTTGGCTGACCCGCGGGCCGGTCGAGTACCGTCCCCGCTGATGCCACCGATCGACCTCGTAACCGTCCGCGCCCGCTTTCCGGCGCTGGCAGCAACGCAGGCCTACCTGGACGGGCCGGGGGGCTCGCAGGTGCCCGATGTCGTGGGCGCGGCGATGATCGGGTATCTCTACGGTCACAACGCGAACCTGGGCGGGGTGTTCCCGACGAGCCGCTCGACCGAGGACCTGATGGACCGCGCGCGCCGCGCCGCGGCAGAGTTCGTCGGCGGGTCTGCGAGCGAGATCGTGTTCGGGCCGAACATGTCGACGCTCAACTTCACGCTCGCCCATGCGGTCGCGCGCACGCTGGAGCCGGGCGACGAGATCATCACGACGGTGCTCGACCACGACGCTAACATCAGCCCGTGGCTTCGGGTCGCCGATGATCACGGCCTGTTTGTGCGAACCGTGCCGGTCACCGATCACGACCTGACGATCGATCTGGCCGCGCTCGAGGCCTCGCTCTCACCACGTACGCGGATCGTGGCGTTTACCTGTGCGTCGAACGCGGTCGGCACGGTCACAGCGGTCAAACGGATCACCGACCTGGCCCACGAGGCCGGGGCGCTCGCGTGGGCCGACGCAGTCCACTTCGCACCGCACCGGCGGATCGACGTGCGGCAACTCGGCGTCGACGTGTTGCTGTGCTCGCCGTACAAGTTCTTCGGCCCGCACCTGGGCCTGGCGTGGGCCCGCCGTCAGTTGCTGGGATCGTGGCCCGCGGACAGGGTGCGACCCGCCGATGAGACCCCACCCGGCCATCGGTTCGAGCTCGGCACGCAAAGCCACGAGGCGATCGCGGGGTTCGTCGCGACGGTCGACTACCTTGCGTCGCTCGGGTCGGGCCTCGATCGATCGAGCCGCCTGGACAGCGCGTTCGCCCGGATCCAGGCGCACGAGGAGGCGCTGTCCCGCAGGTTCCTGGTCGGCCTTGGCGACGTGCCAGGGGTCCGCCTGCACGGCATCGCCGACCCGGAACGCGTCGGCGAGCGAACACCCACGTTCTGCGTCACGCTCGATGGCCACGAGCCGCGTGCCGTGGCCGAGCGTCTGGCCGAGCGGGGCATCAACGTCTGGGACGGCAACTACTACGCGCCGGAGCTCATGACGCACCTGGGCCTCGAAGGCCACGGCGGCAGCGTCCGCATCGGCTTTCTGCACTACACGAGCCCGGACGAGGTCGACCGCGTCCTGACCGCGCTGCGCATCGTCACAGCCCGCCTGGGCGACCGTTAGGTTTGGTAAAGGATGCTTTGGCGTCATGCGAACGGCAGGATCGACTGCTCGCGCGGTCACCTGGTCGGGATCGTCAACGCGACCCCGGATTCGTTCACGGACGGGGGCGCGCACCACGGGGTCGAGCGGGCCGTTGCCCATGGCGTTCGGCTTGCGCGGCAGGGCGCCAGCGTGGTGGAGGTCGGCGGGGAGTCGCTGCGCTTCTCGGAGCACACGCCGGTCGGCGAGGAGATCGAGCGCGTCGTGCCGGTCATCGAGCGTCTTATCGCGCAGGTCGATGTCCCGGTCGCCATCGACACGTTCAAGGCGCCGGTCGCAGCAGCGGCGATCGCCGCGGGCGCGAGCATCCTCAACGATCCGACGGGGCTTCGCGACCGCGCGATGCGCGACGTTGTGGCTGCGTCGGCGGTCGGGGTCGTGATGACGCACTTCTTCGGACCTCCCAAAGTGCGTCCCGACGCGTTTCCGGACGCCGACGTTCCCCAGGTGGTCATCGACTGGGCGCAGTACGCGATCGCAGAGGCGGAGGCTGCGGGAATCGACCGGGAACGGATCGTTCTCGATCCCGGGGTCGGTCTCGGCAAGTCACCCGAACAGGACCTCGATCTGCTGCACCGCCTCGCCGAGCTCCACGTGGTGGGGCGACCGGTCTTCGTCCCGATCTCGAACAAGAAGGTGATCGGCGCGGTCACCGGTGCGCTCGCCAAGCAGCGCCTTGCGGGCACGACCGCCGCGCTGGCGTGGTGCCGGGCGCAGGGCGCCACGCTCTTTCGTGTCCACAACGTCCGGTTCCTCGCGCGGGCACTCGCGATGAGCGATGCGCTCGCGACCGGCGCGCCCGCACAGTGGCACGACGTACCCAACTGATAGCTTGCGGCCGGTGAGCGTCGACCCGAACCGCCCAGACATTTCGCTCGGCGAGTTCCTCCCGGTCACCGAGAGCGCGGCGATCCAGTCGGCACGGTGGCTTGGGCGCGGCGACAACCACGCTGCCGACCAGGCAGCGGTCGACGCGATGCGCAAGGAGTTCGCCAAGATGCCCATCACCGGGCGCGTCGTCATCGGCGAAGGCGAGAAGGACGAGGCGCCTGAGCTCTACAACGGCGAGATCCTCGGCGCCGGCGGGCCGGCGTTCGACATCGGCGTGGACCCGCTCGAAGGCACGGACCTGGTCGCCCGTGGCGACAGCGGCGCCATCGCCATCTGCGTCATCGCCGAGCCGGATGGGATCCTGTCGGCTCCCGACATGTACATGCGCAAACTCTGCGTGGGAGCGACCGCCAAAGGGCGTGTCGACATCACGGCGCCGGTCTCCCAGACGCTCGATATCGTCGCGCGTTGCTACGGGCGCCAGGTGCCCGACATCACCGCGATCGTGCTCGACCGGCCCCGACACGAAGAGTTGATCGACGAGATCCGCCAGACCGGAGCGCGTATCCGGCTGATACCGGACGGAGACATCACCGCGAGCATGTCGGCAGCCGTTCGAGGTACCGGCGATCACATCTACCTGGGCATCGGCGGGTCGACGGAGGGGGTCATCACCGCCGCCGCCCTCGAGTGCCTCGGCGGCGAGATCCAGGCGCAGTTCACACCCAAGGACGCGATCCAGGCCGAGCGTCTGGCGCAGTTCGGCGTGACGGATCCCGACAAGGTGCTCTCGACCAAGGACCTGGCGTCGGCGCCGCTCTACGTCATCGCCACCGGGGTGACGGATGGCAACCTGCTGCGCGGCGTGCGTTACTTCGCCGATGGCGCGCGAACGCACTCGATCGCACTCAACCTGAATCGTGGCACCGTGCGATTCATCGACACGGTGCACATCTTCGGTCGCACGCCGGTGCACGAGATCCGCCTGGGAGGCGTGATGTGAGCTCGCGGGGGGCTTCTCCTCGCCGCCTTCCGCTGCTCCATCGGTCGTAGGACATTCTGTGTCGCTCCTCTTCCACTCGGAGCGCCAAGAAGACATCAGGCTGCAAGCCGGCGTCCCTCACGCCGGGGCGGCGTGACGGTCACGCAGGTGTTTCCGTCAGTAGGGCGGTTCGTGCGCGCGTGCCTCGTCGCGCACGAGGCGAAGCTCGAACCGCATGTCCTTGAGCGCGGCGCGAGCCTCATCGGCGAGACGCTTGAGGTCGGCGAGCTCGGCGGCGACCGCGGCGACCTCCTGTCGCGTCGTTCGCCACGAGCTGCCGACGAGGTCGACGAGGACCTCGAGGTCTTCGACCATCGCCGTCTGATCTGCCACGGTCATCACCGCGGCGGCATCGTGCGCGGGCTCGCGCACAACTCGCTCGCGCATCTCGCCCAGGTCAGCCTCGAGCCGACGAACCGCGGCGAGCACGTCGCGCGGGTCGTGGCTTCCGCTCATGCGGGATCCGCCCGGAAACCCACTTCCGACCAGTCGGGCTTGTCGCCGATCTCGTCGATCAGATCGGACGTCACGGTGCAGCGGTAGACGAAGTCGTCACCTTCGACGATCGGCTCGACCAGCTCCTCTTTGACCTGCTGGTCGATCCAGGCGCCGCGGAACACGAGCTTACGCAGCCAGTGGACCAGGTCGTCGTCGAAGCCCAGGAGCGCATCGCGGTGCTCGGCCAGGTGGCTCGCCAACGTTCCGTCGCTGCGGACCTCGCCGTGGGCAACCAGTTCGACGAGCTGGTCGAGCTCGTCGTCGGCGAGTGCACCTGCGTGAACGAAACCCAGCTGCGTCGCCGCCAAGTCGACCCGTTCCCGGAAGTCGCGGGTGTTGAAGCGAAAGCGGAACTTGCCGAACTCCATGGTGAAGTCGGTTCCGGACTGGTAGTTCGATGGACTCTTGCGGCGTTGTTGTCCCATGACAAAATGGCTCCAGGAGAGGGCTCTGCGAGTGTACCAACGGGTCTCGGATGCTTGTTTCGAGGCCTGACCGTCGAGACCTGCGCGTCCTAGGTCTCTGCACGCGCCGAGGGTGGCAGCATTGCGGTGTGCACCGATTCCGGATCGATCAGACGTGCCCCCGGGTCATTGCGATCACGTGCGACGAGGATGTCGTGGTGTCGAAATGCCGCGTCGCGGAGCGCTGGTCGGCGCGTCTCGTCGGGCTGCTGGGGACCGTCGAGCTCGCCGACGGAGAGGGGTTGTGGCTCGCGCCGTGTGCCTCGGTACACACGTGGGGGATGCGGATTGCGATCGCCTGCGCGTTCGTGGACGGACAGGGCCGCGTGTTGCGCGTCGTCGATCCGCTGCCGCCGTGGCGGGCCGTCGCCTGCAAGGGCGCGGCGGCGGTACTCGAGACATGTGCCGGTGGGCTTCGGTCGGTGCAGGTCGGTGAAGTTCTGGTGCAGTGCCCGGTGAGCGACGAGGCCGCCAGCTGACCGAAATCAGCGCGGCGCCGGGCAGCGGGAAAACAAATAAAGCCGCTCGTTGCGAAGTTATGGGTGGTCGGAGGGGGGCCATTTTTCCCCGCTCGGCCCTTTACGTAAATGCATTGGTTGACGCGATGCATACGTCCCTACGACAGCGAGGTTCTGATGGCAACGCTCTCACCCCCGCGGGCAGCTCCGACGGTCGATGTCGGGACGAGCGTGCTCGCCGCGCTCATCGTCGATCAGGACGCCCACATCATGGGCTTCCTCGACGACAACCTCACCGCGGATCGCTTCTCGGTCATGTCCGCGCGCAGCGGCGAGGAGGCGCTGCAGATCCTGATGACCGCAAGTCCCGACGTCGCGCTGATCGACGTCGCCCTGCCAGGGATGAGCGGGTTCGAGTTGGTGTCGGCCCTGCGGCAAGGGAGCCCCACCGGCGTGTGGGATCCGGGGTTGGCGATCGTGCTGATGTCTGACCGCGACGACGTGCACAGCATCGTGCGCGGAATCGATCGCGGGGCCGATGACTACCTGATCAAGCCGTTCCACTACTCGGAGATGCTGGCGCGGATCGGCGCGCACGTACGGCGTGCCCACGGTGTCAACCTGGCGGGATCGCTACGGGTCGGGCCGCTCGAGGTCGATCGGCGGGCGATGCTGGCCACGGTCCACGGGCGGCTTCTGGGGCTCTCCGCCAAAGAGTTCGGCCTGCTGTCGATGCTCGCTCGCGACCCGCTGCGGGTCGTGTCGAAACACGAGATCCTGCAGGCGGTGTGGGGCTTCGCCTCGGGGGCGCGCACCCGCACGGTCGATACCCACGCAAGTCGCCTACGCGGCAAGCTGGCGGCGTCCGGCCTGTCGGGCTGGGTGAGAAACGTCTGGGGGCAGGGCTATCGCCTGCTCCCGGAGGAGCGATGACCGCGGCGGTTCACGTGGCGCCGCATCCGACGCATCCCGCAGCCTCGTCACGTGGTGCGTCGTGAGCGCAGTGACCGTGATCGATGCGACGATCGCCCGGCACCTGGGACGAATGCCCAAAGGCGTGTTCGTGGTTCCCCGCGACACACTGCGCTGGTGGCGCGTCCGGCGCGCCGGGCAATGGCGCCCCCTCGATCCAGAACGCGTGATCGATCTGCTCTGCGACCTTCCGCGACCGGGGCTTGTGCTCGCCCGCCCCGCCTCGGCAGACCCGGGGGCCGCATGCCTTGCGACGACCGCCGCCGTTGCCGGTCACGATGTCATCGCATTGCCGGCCGCATTGGACGAGGCGGTCTGGAGCGTGGGAGTGACGCTGGGTCTCGTGGCGTGCGCAGGTGAGACGCTGGGACGCGTACTGGACGTGATCTGCTGCGGACCGGCGAGCGCGCCCACCCTGCCGCACCAGGAGTGGGGTCCGACCGGGCTTTCCGTCCCGGCGCTTCGGCCGGTCACGCTGGCCCGGTGGGCGTACTGCGCGTGGCATCCCTGCAGTTGGTGTGACGCAGGGGGGCTTCCCGGACACCGCTGCCGCCGGTGCGGTGCTCCGGTGTACCAGATGCCTGCTCAGGTCGCGGCATGATCAGGCGCGTACTGCGACGACGGCCGACCGGGTGGTTTGCCGCGGCAGCCGTCCTCGCGGCGATGGCGGGGCTCCTGACAATGCGGGCCGCCGCCACCCACACGGCGATGGACACCGTCCTGGTGGCCGCAACCGACCTGGGCGTCGGCACCCGTCTCGATCAGGTCGAGTCTGTCGTCGCCGCGGTGCAGATTCCGGCGGCGGGAGTGCTCCCGGGCATGCGACGAACCTTCGACGAGGTCCGGGGGCGCACGGTCGCGGTTCCCGTCGGCGCCGGTGAGCCCCTGACCGAGGCCGCGCTCGGAGGCTCCCCCGGTGTGGGGCCGGAGCCGCTCCGCGAGGGGCAGCGGGCGGTGTCGGTGCCGCTGGCCGCGGCGGGAGCGGCAGCGGCCGTTCTGGTGCCCGGTGTCCGGGTCGATGTGGTCGCATCCCCGGTCGGGGGCGCGACCGACGCCCGCGTCGTTGTCGCGGCGGCTGAGGTCTTGGCGCAGACCGCGCCTCCCGGGGCAGAACCCGGGACGCTCGATGGCGGGGCCGTGCTGCTTCGGGTCGGCGAGCGCGATGCCCTGCGATTGAGTGGGGCCCTCGATCTGGCGGGTGGTGTGCGCCTGTTGCCGCGACCGGCGGGCACGGGTGAGGAGCCCACGCCATGACGCGCCGGATGACGCTCGTCGAGCGCAATCCTTGGGATGCCCTTGTCGCACCGGACGAGGTCCCGCTCGCGTTGATGGAGCCCGCCTTCGATCCGGATCCGTCTGTACGTCTCGTGACCGTGGTGCTGGGAGCGTCCGGTGGCGTTGGTGCGACCCTCGTCGCCTGTGGGCTGGCGCTGGCGTGCGCGGACGAAGGGCAACCCGTCGCGCTGGCCGAGCTGGATCTGGAGCGCGGTGACATCGCAGGGGCGTGGGGTGTCCCACCCGAGCGCACAATCGAGGACTTGACGCGGGTGATCGACGAACTCCTGCCCACGCATGTGGAGATGGTCTGTCATCCACACGCATCGGGCGTGTCGCTCCTGCTGGCACCGTGCCGGGCGAGCGCGAGCACGCAGTGGGACGAAGACGCCACGCGCCTGCTCCTTCACACCACCCGCATGCTCGGTGACGTCGTGGTCGACGCCGGGGCGTCCCTGGGGCCTCACGTCCAGGAGGCCTGTCGTCAAGCAGATCGGATCGTGCTCGTATCGTCTCCAACGGTCGCCGGCGCTCGCCGGTCGCTCGCGCTGCTGGACGTGCTCGAGACGTGGGCGGTCGACGGCGAGCGGTGTCTGGTAGTCAATCGCGGCGTGGGGCGTGACCACCTGAGCACGCGCGGGTTCGGGCGTGCAATGGGCTGTCCGATCACCACCGAGCTGCCGGCGTCGAGCCGCGAGGCGGACGATCTCGAAGCCGGCAGATGGAGCGTCCGCCGGAAGAAAGGCGGCCTGACCGAGGCCCTGTTGACGCTCACGTCCCCGGGCGGGGAGCCATGAGCGTCGAAGAGCTCGCCACCCCGGATCTCGTCGCGCACCTTCGCGGGCGAGCGGTCAGAGAAGCGTCACTGCAGCCCGGGCGTGTCGACCCGGCGGCCCTCGCCGAGATCGTCGAGGAGTTCCTGGACGACGAGCGCAGGATCCTGCCCGACGCGCAGCGACGCGCGATCGTGCAGTCGGTGGTGGACGAGACGCTCGGGTTTGGCCCGCTCGAGGCGCTTCTGCGTGATCCGGACGTCACCGAGGTGATGGTCAACGGACCCGACGCGGTGTTCGTGGAGCGCGCAGGGCGCATCCAACCCGCGCGAGTGCGCTTCAAGGATGCCGCCCATGTGATCCACGTCATCGACCGCATCCTCTCGCCGCTCGGTCGCCGGGTGGACGAAGCCAGCCCGATGGTGGATGCCCGCCTCCCGGACGGCTCCCGCGTCAACGCGATCATCCCGCCGCTCAGCCTGCAGGGCCCGGTGCTGACGGTTCGGCGTTTTGGTGCGCGGGCACTCGAGTGTGACGACCTCGTCCGGCTCGGAACGCTGACCGACGCGATGCTGGAGCTGCTGCGCCTCGCGGTGGTGGCGCGGCGCAACATCCTTGTCATCGGCGGCACCGGCAGCGGCAAGACCACAACACTGGCCGCGATCGCCGGGTTCATCCCTGCGACCGAACGGGTGATCACCATCGAGGACGCCGCCGAGCTGCGCCTGCCGCTGCCACACGTGGTTCGGCTGGAGAGCAGACCGGCCAGCCTCGAAGGGCGTGGCGCGATTTCGATCCGAGCCCTGGTGCGAAACGCGCTGCGCATGCGTCCGGATCGCATCGTGGTTGGCGAGGTCCGCGGGGGCGAGGCGCTCGACATGCTGGCCGCCATGACGACGGGCCACGAGGGTTCCCTGTCGACGCTCCATGCGTCGTCGCCGCAGGACGCAATCCGCAGGCTGCAAACGCTGGCCTTAATGGGGGATCTGGAGCTTCCCTACGCGGCGGTCGCCGACCAGGTCGCCCACGCGATCGATCTGATCGTGCATCAAGCGCGCCTCGCAGACGGCTCACGACGGATCGTCGAGATCACCGCATCCCAGGCCGGCGCACAGGGCATCAGCCTGACGCCGCTCGTACGGTTCCGTGCCGGCCGCTGGGACGGAGCAGACCTCGTCGGGGAGTTCACCTGGGAGGACACCGGACACGAGTGGTGCCGGCAGGCGCGGAGTGACGCCCATCTGGTGGAGCCGGCGTGACGGGGCTCGTGCCCGCGGTGGTGGCCTCGGCCTCTGCCGTCAGCGCCGTGATGGGCGTCCGGCGACTCGGTCGCGTGAACGCTCCGCGACGGCTGGTGGCGCGCACCGGGTTGCGTCGGACCCGTCGCGGTCGCGAGCTCGCGGCGGCACTCGGGCGGGCGGGGGTTGCACTCGGGCCAGAGGCGTTCCTCGCGTGTACCGCGCTCGCGGCCGCCGCCGGTGGTCTTGCCACATGGCTCCTGCTGCGCACCACGCTCGTGGCCGTCGTCACGGCCTGCGCCGTCGGCGCCACCGGGTGGTCGCTGGTGTCGTCCGCCGATCGCAGGTACCTGCAGCGTTTTGCGACGCAGCTTCCGATCGTCGCCCAGCAGCTCGCCAGCGGGATCGGTGCGGGGCTCTCCCTGCGCCAGGCAATCGCGCGCGCCGCCACCGACGCGCCGGAGCCGGCTGGGACCGAGCTTCGCAAGCTCTCGGCCGACCTCGACTTGGGGGCCCGCATCGAAGATGCGCTCGAGGCGACGATGGCGCGTCTGCCCGACCCGGGCTTGCGCACGATGGTGATCGCGGTCCTGGTGCAGCGGGTCGTCGGCGGCAACCTGAGCCAGGCGCTGGCGGATCTGTCACGCCGGCTCGACGAGCGTGCGGTCCTCGAACGCGAGGCGCGAAGCGCAACCACGCAGGCCCGGATGTCGGCGTGGCTGGTGGCTGGACTGCCGCTGGCGGGTGGCGTCCTCGTCGAGATCGCGGCCCCTGGCACGCTCGCGCGTACGCTCGGCCAGGGCCCGGGACTGGCGCTCGTCATCGTCGCGACGGCCCTCCAGATCGTCGGCGTGCTGATGATCCGGCGCATCGTCCAGCGGGACGGGTTGGGCTGATGGCGATCCTGCCGAGCCCGCTCATGATCTGGTCGCTGGCGTTGGGCGCCCTTGCGCTTGGGCTTCGATCGCGTCGGCGCCAGCGCCCGGTTCGGACTGTCGAGCTTCCGTTCGCGATCCGGGCCGCGGGTGGGCTACCGATGCCCGAGGCGTGGGTGGTGCACGCGGAGAGTCGCAGGGTCGTCACGGCCGTTGCGGCCGCGGGGCTCGATCCGCGGTCCTGCGTCACGACGATCGCGCGAAGTCGGGTGGGGCTTGCCGAGGCGGGCTGCGCGTTCGGGTTGGTCCTGGTGATCGCCCATCCACTCGGCATCGTGATCGCAGTCGTGTTGGCTCTCGTAGGGTATTTCGGACCCGTGCGATGGATCCTGGTTCGCGCCGGTCGTCGCAGACGGCAGGTCGTGCGTGAGCTTCCGGAGCTCATCGACTTGGTCGTGATCTGCACCGAGGCCGGGATGGCGCTGGAGCCCTCGCTGCGCCTGGGGTCGGAGCGTCTGCCGGGCGTGCTGACCGCCGAGGTGGGCTCCACGTTGCGTGAGCTCGACCTGGGCACCCCGCGCCGTGACGCGTACGTCGCTCTGTCGCGACGTCTCGGAGTGCCGCAGCTCACCGGGCTTGTCGGCGCGTTGCTGCAGGCCGATGAGCTGGGCGCGCCGATCGCGTCCGTGCTGAGGCGCCAAGCCGAGTTGCTGCGCTCGGCACGCACGCAGGACATCCGCGAGCACGCCGCCAAGGCTGCGCCGAAAGTCCAGTTGATCGTCGCGATGGTCATGGTGCCCGCGGCCCTCTTGGTGGTGCTGGGCGTGCTCGTCATCCAACTGATCGCGCAGATCGGCGGCGTCGTAGGAGGAGTCGGATGAACGGCGAGCGAGGGTACGCGGCGGTCGACTACCTGGCGGTCGTCGCGGTCGTCGGCATCATGTTCGCGGGACTCGTTGCGCTGCGGCCCACACGGGTCGGCTCCGAAGCGCCGGTCGACGTCATCCCGCCGATCGTTCGACTGCTCGGCCATCCCGTCCAGAACCTCGAGCTCAGGCCGCCGCGACCTGCGCGTCCCGTCCGCTCCCGCCCGGTGCGCCCAGGCCGCCCCGGCCCGCCGGCCCCGAGCCTCGACCCGTCGACGATCCTGCTCCCCGAATGGTGGAGCCGGCCATGATCTGAACCAATACGCAGCGCGGCGAATAGGCTCTGTCGGACCCATCCAGAGCGCGTTTCGAGGACATCATCACAGGCCATCCCGAAGGCGACGTTGCATGCCCGCGCTGCGCGGGTCCTTCACGTGTGTGGGTGCACGCTCGGGATCGCATGGGCGGACGGCGGCACACGGTGCGCCGGTGCCGGGGCTGTGGGATCGGGTTCACATGGCCTGTGGTTCAGGCCCCCGCGGCTGCGCCGACGCTGCTTCCGGACGGCGGGATCCTGCGGCGGGGGGCTGATGCCCTGACACGGCGAGAGCTTGGTCCGGTGTTCGACGCGGTTCAGCGCGGCGGTGCGGTACTCGACATCGGAGCCGGCAGCGGCAACCGGGCCCTCATCCTCGCTCGTGCCGGATACCGGGTGACCGCCGTCGAGCCGGACGGGACCGAGGCGGGCCATGCCCGGCGGCAACTCCAGTGGCACGGGACGGTCCGCGGATGCGCGATCGAGGAGCTTCCCTCGAGCGACACCGGCTACGATGGCGCGGTGCTCTCACACGTCCTCGAGCATCTGGCCGACCCCGACGCGACGCTTCGGGCCACACGGGAGCGGCTGCGGGAGGGCGGGACGCTGGTCGTGTTCGTCCCGAACGCCGCGAGCGCCGAAGCCGGCGTGTTCGGCGGGCGCTGGCACGGGTGGGAGCCGGCGCGCCACCGATGGCATTACACGGCGACCACGCTGGCACGGACGCTTGCCGATGCCGGCTACACCGACATCGACGTGCGCGCACGCGGCGGCTGGCGCTACCCGGCCACGCTCGCCTTCAGCACCGCGCCGACGCTCGACCCGCAGACTCCCGGCGCGCCACATCACCTTGTCGGGCGGACGCTGACGCTTGCCCTCGCGCCGATCGCGGCACTCGAGGCGTTGACCGGCTACGGGCCTCAGTTGGTTGCGCTCGCACACCGCCCCCCTCGTGAGGGCCCGTCGAGGAACTCTCACACCGTCTGACGGCTGCAAATCGTCGCGATCAGGCGACCGCGCGCCGAAGGGCGAGGGGCGCGGTTGTTCGCATCAGCGTGGCACTGACGCCGGACGGGCCGGCCTCGATGATCGCCCACGACGGGCGATGGTCGACGCCGTCTGACTCACCGACGCTTCCGGGGTTGACGAACACGCACCCTCCGTCGTCGCGTAGGAACGGCCGATGGGTATGGCCGGTCACGACGCAGTCGGCCTGGAACAGGGTTGCGAGTTCGACGAGGCGTTGATGGGGTGTCGTCGTATCGACCAACACGTCGGCGCAGTCGTCGGGCGCGCTGTGCATCACCAGGACCTCGTACGGCCCGACCGGGACACGGATCGTGAGCGGCAGCTCGGCCAGGTAGGCGAGGCTGGCGCCTGAGAGGCGATGTGCCGTCCACGAGCGAGATCCGGCGCGCGCCGAAGCGGGATGCGAGCTCGGTCGCGGGGGGCGGGTCGCCACCTTGTGGTCGGTGTTGCCGCGCACGCACGGCCAGTCGAGAAACGCGATGCGCGAGACGCATCCTTCGGGCTCGGGGCCGCGAAGCACCAGATCACCGGTGCATACGCCTCGGTCGATGCCGGCCGCGCGTACATCCGCGAGCACGGCGTCCAGCGCCGCGAGGTTGCCATGCACGTCCCCCAGCACGGCGATGCGCAGATTGTGGGCGTGGCCGCTCACGCCGCCCGAGCGGCATCGAGCGACACCACGGTGCCGTCCTGATGGGCGATCCGGCGCGCGCGGGCCAGGCGTCGATTGCGGACCGTCACGCGGCGTCCATGGACGAGGACCGCGACGAGTGCAAGGCCGAGGGTCGCGGCGATACCGAGCGATGCGCCAGGGCCGCCGCCACCGGCGACGGCGGCCAGCGCGGCCAGCACGAAGCCGCAGATCAAACCGGCCAGCAGTGCGGCGAAGCCCTGCCGTGCGGGAGCCGGGGTGCGTGGCGCCCTGTTGGGAACGAGGACGAGACGGGGGCGCCGGGCAGAGGGCGCCGGGGGGTATGTGACTGCGGATGCGTTTCTCATGCCGGGCACGTTAGACACAAATCACGAGGCGAACAAGTGTTCGATGGAACGTTGCAATGCAACGTACCGTGCAGGGGGAGGGTTTCGCAACCTGCGTTCCCATCGGGGGAGGTGTGGGGCGAGGGCGTGCGGACGCCCATTGAATGGGGAGAAAGAGTTGTTTTGTGGGGAGAAGTGGGGTAACGTCCCTGCCGTTATGCAACACCCACCGCTTCGTGGCGAATATGAGTGCAGCCTCGACAACCGGTTTCGCCTGGCGATCCCCGCCAGAGTTCGGGACGCGTTTGTCCAGGGAGCGACGATGTCGGTGTGGTTCGACGGGTGCGTCATGTTGGCGCCGCGTCACGAATGGCAGTCCATCGTCGACCGGCTGTTCGGCGAGATGGATGTGATGGACGACAAGCAGCGCCAACTGTCCCGCCTGCTGCACTCGAAATCGCACGACCAGGAAGCCCTCGATCGACAGGGACGCATCGTGGTGCCCGAGCCCATCCGCAAACTGGCGCAGATCGACACGAAGGCGATGCTCGTGGGAGCACGTGACTATCTCGAGCTCTGGAACCCAGATCGCTACAACGAAGAATCGGAGAGAGAGGAGGTGTCGAGCCTTGGGAAGCGCATCATTGAAGAGCGTGCCCGCTAAGCCTGCTACACCGCACGAGCCGGTCCTGGTCGCCGAGGTGATCGGAACGCTGGCGCCCGCGGTCGGCGAAACGATCGTGGACTGCACGTTCGGTGCCGGCGGCCATGCCCGGCGTCTCGCGCCGCTCGTCGGTCGCGCGGGGACCTACGTCGCGATCGATCGCGACGGCGCAACCGAACAGCACTTCACGACGTTCTCCGAAAGCGTCGACTGCCACACCCGCTTCGTCCGCGCCGACTTCGCCGACGGGCTCCGCGCGATCGCCGACGAGGGCATCATGGCCGACGCCATCCTGATGGACCTGGGGATCTCGTCCATGCAGGTCGACCAGCCCGAGCGCGGGTTCTCGTACTCGCGCAACGCGCCGCTCGACATGAGGATGGACGCGACGGGTCCACGTACCGCAGCCGACCTGCTGGCCGAGGCCACTGAGGAGGAGCTGACCGGGTGGTTCCGAACGTACGGTGAGGAACGCTATGCCCGTCCGATCGCCCGCGCCATCGTGCGTCAACGCGAGAGTCAGCCGATCACCTCGACGTGCGAGCTGGTCGAGTTGATCCGCGGCGCCATCCCGACCCCCGCCCTGTTTGCGGGCGGTCACCCTGCGAAGCGGGTGTTCCAAGCACTTCGTATCGTCGTCAACGACGAGCTTGCGATCCTGGAGCGCGGCCTGGAGGCAGCATTCGAGTTGCTCGCGCCCGGTGGACGGCTCGTCGTGATCTCGTTCCATTCGCTGGAGGACCGCATCGTCAAGAGGTTCATGCAGGCGTCGGCGCGCGGCTGCATTTGCCCCCCGGATCTCCCACAGTGCGTGTGCGGACACGAGCCCGAGGCGATGCTCGCGGTGCCCAAGGCCCTGGGGCCGAAGCGGGACGAGCTCGGGCGAAACCCGCGCGCTCAATCGGCGCGCATGCGTGCGATCGTCAAAGCGGCCGCTCGGTGAGCAGCCGCGCCCTGGCGACCCAGCCGGCGCGTAGGCCGGATGAGCGTCATCGCCCGCGTCCCGGTCCACAGGCCGCTCCGGCGGGGCACCGGCGTCGTCGCGCGCGGTTTCGCCTGCGCCTCGGTCTCGCGGTGATTCCGGTGGTTGCGGTCCTGTTCGCAGGTGTCGTGTGGCTCAACTCCGCCAAGCTGGCGATCACCAAGCAACAGGGTCAGGTCGCGCGGTCGACCGTCCTCGTGCGCGAGGAGCTTTCGGCGCTCAAGTCGCAGCAGGCCCAGTCGGACGGCCACGTCATCAAGGCGGCCGAAGACATGGGGATGATCCAGCCGACAAGCGACGACTGGACCTACCTGCCGGCGCGCCCGGGCCGCTAGTGGCCCCTTCGGCATCGGGGCTCAAAGGCTCCAAGCGACGAATCCAGCTGCTTGCGATCGTCGCGCTTGGGGCGTTCCTGGTGCTCGCTCTCCGCGCGAGCTGGCTGGGGGCCGTCAGAGCCTCCACGCTCTCGGCAAAGGCCGATCGTCAGCACCTGATCACGGTCGAACTCCCCGCGCAACGGGGTTCGGTGATGAGCGCCGATGGGCAGGCCCTCGCGGTCGACCGCCCGACGATGCTCGTCACCGCCGACGCGCGATACGTCACGGATGCGGCCGAGGTGGCCCAGACCATCACGTCCGCCACCGGTGGCGACGCAGCCGACCGGCTGCGGTTGCAAGGCGGGCTTCGCTCCAAACGCGCGTACGTCGTCCTGGCCAAGCACGTTTCGATCAAACAGGCCGAGTACCTGAGGAAGCTCAACCTCGATGGTGTCCACTTCACGAGGACCTCGGCACGAAACTACCCGCAGAACAAGGTGGCCGGGCAGCTCATCGGCTTCACCAACTTGGAATCGGGCAAGGGGATCGAGGGCCTCGAGAAGAGCGTCAACGACCTGCTCGCCGGGCGCGACGGCAAACGCGTGGAGATTCGCGATCCGCGACTGGGTCAAACCGTGCGGGTCGCCGAAGCCCGTGATCCCAAGGCCGGTTCCGACGTCGAGCTGACGATTAACGCCAACATCCAGGCCAAGTTCGAGACGATCCTCGCGGGCTACCGGCGCCGGTACAAGGCCAAGAGCGCGATGGGCGTCATCATGGATCCCAACACCGGCGCGATCATCGCCATGACGGCGGTGCCGCGTGTCGATCCGAACAACCGGGCCAAGCTCGATCCGGCGACGACGCAGAACCGGTCGGTGACCGATCCGTACGAGCCCGGGTCGGTGTTCAAGGTGATCACCGTGGCGGGGGCGCTCGAAGAGGGCCTCGTGACGCCGACGACACGCTTCAACCTGCCGCCGACGTTGACGATCAACAAGAACACCAAGGACGAGTTCACCCTCGAGGAGTCCCATCCCCGGACGGGCTACGAGACGATGACGACGACCGATATCGTGCGGCGGTCGAGCAACATCGGCGCGATCACGGTGTCGGACCGTCTGCGCCGGCGCAACCTGCTGCGACCGTGGATGGCGAAGTTCGGGTTCGGCACGGCAACCGGCATCGACCTGGCGGCCGAGAACGCCGGTAACCTCCCGCCCCGTGCGAAGTGGACCCTCGGATCCCGGATCAACATCCCGCTGGGCCAAGGGCTGACCGCGACCCAGATCCAGCAGGTGCGCGCATATGCTGCCATCGCGAACGGTGGGTTCCTCGTCACGCCGCACGTGGTGGCGCGCGTCGGCGGACACTCCGTGGCGCCCAAGGAGCGGGAGCGGATCATCAGCAAGCGAACCTCGCTCGAGCTGACCAAGATTCTCGAGACGGTCGTCGAGGGCACGGATGGCACCGCAGTCCAGGCGAGCCTCAAGACCTACCAAGTGGCCGGCAAGACCGGTACCGCCCAGAAGGTCGATGCCAAGCTCGGCAAGTACATCAACCGGTACCGCTCCTCGTTCATCGGCTACGTCCCATCACGCAAACCGCGTCTGCTGATCGCGGTGATGTTGGACGATCCGGATCCCAGAGGTCCCCACACCGGCGGCGAGGTCGCGGCGCCGGCGTTCAGAGACACCGCCGATTACGCCCTGAGCGTACTGTCGATCCCTCCAGGGTAGGGGGGCCCGGGAGACCGGCTTGGCCGCCGGACCCCTTGGTAGCATCGGATTCCCGATGATCCTCACGAAGCTCAGCGCGGGCGTCCCGGGAGCGCACCTGCGCTCGCCTCGCCCGGACGCCGAGCGCGTCGACATCGACCGGATCGTCTACCGCGCCGACCAGGCCAGAGGCGGCAGCGTCTTCGCATGCCTTCGCGGCGTGCGCGCGGACGGACACGACTTCGCTGCGCAGGCGGTTGCCAACGGCGCGTCGGCGCTCCTGGTCGAGCGACCCCTGGACCTGGACGTGCCGCAGGTGGAGGTCGCCGACGGGCGCCTCGCGATGGCGCTGATAGCCGCCATCCTCGAGGGCGATCCATCTCGCGACATGACGGTGGTGGGGGTGACCGGCACCAACGGCAAGACCACCAGCGCGTTCCTGCTGCACGCCGTGCTGCAGGCGGCGGGCCACCACGCCGGGCTGCTCGGAACGATCGAGGCCCGCGTGGGCGGCGCGATCGAGGTGGTCGCGCACACGACCCCGGAGAGCGCCGATTTGCAGCGACTTCTGGCGCGCATGCGCGATGCCGGTGACACGGCGTGCGCGATGGAGGTCTCGTCGCACGCGCTGGCGCAGCATCGCGTGGCGGGTCTACGGTTCGCCGCAGCGCTCTTCACCAACTTGACCCGCGACCACCTGGATTATCATGCCGACGTCGAGGAGTACTACCGGGCCAAGCGGGCGCTCTTCATTCGACCGGACGGCGAGGGGCAGGACCCGCCGGGGACCGCGAACCTGGACGACGAGTTCGGCCGGCGCCTGGCGGCCGAGACCGGCGCCCTCGGCTTCGCCGTCGAGCATCCGGCCGACGTCCGGCCAGTCGAGATCCGCCAATCGCGCGACGGCTTTTGGGCGCGCATGGCGACACCCCGTGGCCAGTTCGAGATCGAGAGCCGGCTGCGCGGGCGCTTCAACATCTCCAACGTCACCGGCGTCGTCGCGGTCGGCGAACTCCTGGGACTCGATCACGACGCGGTGGCCCAGGGCATCGGGGCGGTGGCGGGGGTGCCGGGACGGTTCGAGCCGGTCGACGCGGGCCAGCCGTTCGAGGTCCTGGTCGACTACGCCCACACCCCCGACTCGCTCGAGAATGTGTTGCGCGAGGCGCGCCAGTTGGTCTCGGACGGACGCCGCCTGGTCGTGGTGTTCGGCTGCGGTGGCGACCGCGACCGCGGCAAGCGGCCGCAGATGGGCGCCATCGCCCGAGCCCTCGCGGATATCGCGATCGTGACCTCGGACAACCCGCGCGGCGAGGATCCCGACGCGATCATCGACGAGATCACGGCCGGTGCGGCAGCCGGTCCGGCTGAGATGATCGTCGAGGCTGACCGCAGGCAGGCGATCATGCGGGCGACCGAGCTTGCGGGCTCCGGCGACGTGGTCGTGATCGCAGGCAAGGGACACGAGCGCGGACAGGAGCGCAACGGCGTGATCATCCCGTTCGACGACCGCGACGTGGCACGGGAAGTCCTGGGGGCACGCGTGTGAAGCTGACGGTAAACCAGGTGATGAAGGCCGCGACCGGTAACGTCTACATGCCCGTCGGCTCGCCATCGACCGAGGTCGACGGCGCGTTCGTCGACTCGCGTGAGGTGGTCGAAGGCGCGCTGTTCGTGGGGATCCGGGGCGAGTCCCAGGACGGTGGCTATCACGCGCCCGATGCCCTTCGCAACGGCGCCGCGGCGGCGGTGATCAGCGAAGCGGCATGGCGATGGCTCGAGGGGGATCTGCGCGCGATCGGCAAACCGGTGCTCGTCACCAAGTCCCCGCTCGAGGTCCTGCAGTCGGGTGGCCGGCTGGCGCTCGAGCGCTCGGGCGCACAGGTGGTCGCGGTCACCGGTGCGACCGGAAAGACCACGACAAAGGACATCCTGGTGGCGATGCTCGGCGCCACAGGCGCCCGGGTCGAAGGGACGCCGGGAAATCGCAATACCGAGGTTGGCGTCCCCATGTCGCTCTTGGCGCTGGCCGAGGACACCGAGATCGCCGTCGTCGAGATGGGGATGCGTGGCCTGGGGCAGATCGCCGAGCTCGCCCGGCTCGCGCCACCGGACGTCGGCTGCATCACGTCGATCGGTCCCGTTCACCTGGAGCTTCTGGGAACGGTCGAGAACGTCGCGGCCGCAAAGTTCGAGCTGATCGCATCCCTCAAGTCTGGATCGACTGCTGTGGTCCCATCGGATGAGCCACTCTTGCAGGAACATCTCGCGACCCTCGACCCGCAGGTCACGGTTGTCGCGTTCGGCGCCGAGCCAACCATCAAGCTCAACCTGAACCTGCAGACTGCGTGGCAGTTGCGGTGTGCGGCAGCCGCGCTGGAGTGCTGTCGCGCCCTCGATCGGCTGCCGGCCGAGGGCACCACCATCGAGGTCGCGCTCTCTGCGATGCGGGGCAACATCCGTCTGCTCGCCGTCGGCGGAACGCTGATCGAGGACTGCTACAACGCCAATCCCATCGCCATGCGCGCAGCGCTCGCCGATCTGGCGGGACGTACCGGCCGGCGGGTCGCGGTCCTGGGGGACATGATGGAGCTCGGACCCGAGGAGGCCGTCTATCACCGCGAGGTCGGCGCGCAGGCCCTGGCGGCGGGCGTCGAGCTCGTCATCGGCGTGGGAACGCGCGCGGCCGCATATCTGGAAGGCGCGGCCGGGGTCGAGGGCGTGTACTTCGCCACCGTCGACGAGGCGGTTGCGAACGTCGGCGGGCACCTCCGAAGTGGCGATGTCGTCTTGCTCAAGGGATCGCGGTCGATGGCGCTGGAGCGCGTCGCCGACGTGATCGCAGACCACTAGCGCATGGAACGCGTCCTGATCGCCGCCATCAGCGCGGCCACGCTCTTGATGTTCCTGGGGCCGAAGTTCATCGAATGGCTGCGACGCAACGAGGTCGGGCAGTTCGTGCGCGCGGAAGGGCTGATCCCGGATGCCCACGTGCAGAAGCAAGGCACCCCGACCATGGGCGGCGTGCTGATCCTCGTGGCCACCGCGCTTCCGTTCCTGATCCTCTCGACGCGCAGCACGCAGGCGATGCTCGTGCTGGCCACCACCGTGGCCTGCGGCCTGATCGGGCTTGCCGACGACCTGATGAAGGTGTGGCGCCGCCGTTCCGGTGGCCTGGCCGGCAGGTGGCGGATGCTGCTCCTCGCGGTAATCTCGTTGGCGTTCGTGGTCGTCGCCGTCCGGGTGACGGGTTTCGAGACCACCCTCCATCTGCCGATCGCGGATCGCGCGGTCGAGGTCGGCCCGTACGTGTTCTTCGTGATCGTCTTCCTCGTGATCAGCGGTTTCGCCAACGCCGTCAACCTGACCGACGGGCTTGACGGGCTCGCCGCCGGCACCAGCGGCATCGCAATGCTCGCCTACACCGGGATGGCGTTCGTCGCCAGCCAGACCGTGGGCGGTCCCATCTTCGGACAGCGCGACCTCGCGATCTTCTGCGCGTCGCTCGTCGGCGCGTGCCTGGGCTTTCTGTGGTTCAACTCGTTTCCGGCCGCGGTGTTCATGGGCGACACGGGCTCGTACGCGTTGGGCGGCGCCATCGGGTCCATGGCGGTCATGACAAAGACCGAGATCCTGCTGATCGCGATCGGCGGGATCTTCGTGATCGAGGCCCTGTCGGTCATCGTCCAGGTCCTCGTGTTCAAGCGCTTTCGCCGGCGGGTGTTCCTGATGACGCCGATCCACCACCATTTCGAGATGGCGGCCTGGAGCGAGACAAAGATCATCGTGCGTTTCTGGTTGATCGCCGCTCTGCTTGCCGCAACCGGGTTCACGCTCTTCTTCCGCGACCTCCAGTGACGGCGTATCCGCAGCGGGTGCTGATCGTCGGACTGGCCCGATCGGGCCGTGCTGCGGCCACGCTCTTGGCGCGGCTCGGCCATACCGTCATCGCGGCCGACGCGGCTCCGGTCGACGCACCCGAGCTTGTCGCGGCAGGTATCGAGGTCCGCGCGCCGTTCGCCGAGGCCGTCGTTGGAGTCGACCTCGTGGTCAAGAGCCCGGGAGTGCCGGCAGCGGCCGTTCCGGTCGCGGCGGCGCGCGCAGCGGGAGTGCCGGTCATCAGCGAGATCGAGCTCGCGTTCCGCCACACGGACAATCCGATCCTCGGTGTCACCGGCACCAACGGCAAGACCACCACGACCGAGCTCACGGCACACCTGCTGACAACCGCGGGGATCCCGGCACGCGCGTGCGGCAACCAGGGGACGCCGTTGTCGGGCCTCGTGGGCGACGTCGATCCCGCAACGTGGCTGGCCGTCGAGTGCTCGAGCTTCCAGTTGGAGGACATCGCATCGTTTCGTCCCCGGGGAGCGGTGTTGCTCAACCTGACCCCCGATCACCTCGATCGTCACGACGGTCTCGAGGAGTACCTCGCCGCCAAACTGCGGATCTTCGAAAACCAGGCGGCCGGCGACCTGGCGATCGTGCCCCGTGGCATCACCCCAACGACGCAAGCCGTCCCTCGCCATGTGGATCACGGCCCGCCGGGTCCCGGTGCGATCTGCTGGAGCGACGGGGGCTTGCACCACGCCGACCTGGCGCTCGTGGCCAGGTGGGACGACGTCGCGCTGCGCGGTCGTCACAACCAGCAGAACGCGATGGCTGCGGTCGCCCTGGCCGCCCATGCCGGAGCCGGGCACGATGCGCTGGCGGCAGGCCTTGCGTCATTTCCCGGCGTCGCTCACCGCCTCGAGGTGGTTGCTGACATCGGCGGGGTGCGCTACGTCAACGATTCCAAGGCCACGAATCCCGATGCCGCGATCGCGGCGCTCGACGCCTACCCGACCCGCGTGCACCTGATCGTCGGCGGGCGCGGCAAGGGGACATCGTTTGACACGCTGGCGGTGGCTGCGCGTACGGCGGTGGTCTGCGCGTACCTCGTCGGCGAGGCCGGCGCCGAGATCGGCGAGGCACTCTGCCGGGAAGGCATCGCCGTGCGGCCCGCGGGCAGCATCGCCCAAGCGGTCGCCGCCGCCGCTCGCCATGCATCGGCAGGCGACGTCGTCCTGCTCGCGCCGGCATGCACGAGCTGGGACCAGTACGCCAACTTCGAGGAGCGCGGCGACGATTTCCGCGCCGTCGTGCAGTTTCTCGAGACACGATGAGATCGGTCGGACAGGTTGGCCGCTCGCCTGCGGCTGGGAGGCCGCCGACCCAATGTGATCGACGGGCTCGCGCCGGTCATTCGCGTGTCCCTGCTCGGTGGGTATGAGTAGGTGCTCCAATCCCGACGTGCCCCCGCCCCCGGGGTCTCCCATCGAAATCAAAGCGGCCGTTTCGAGGCACGAGAACGAGTGCGTGAGAACCCGAACCGTGCACTACAGGGTGTCTGACACCCGGCGTTGCGGAGGTCCGGGCGGTTCACGACTTGCGGGGCGACCCGCAGCAGCCCTTGCGTTTGGACGGCACAGCGTGAGTCGGCCCGCCACGGGCCTGCGTGAGTTCGGCCACCGCGTCTCTCACGGGACGGCGGCGCGGATATCGCGCTCGCTCGGCTACAGCCTGCAGGCGAACGCCGAGCTCCGCGAGGGAACCAGCCACCCAGACCGTAGGTCGCCCGTTCGCTGCTCGGCCCAGGCCGCCGCCGAGGGCGTAGGCGCCGCTGCTGCCGTGAACGGCCCAGTCACCGGGGCCTGCTGCGCGGCCTTCACGGCGACCTGGATCGAAGCACCGTCGGAGGCGAACTCGATCACGAAGGGCTTGTCGCCGAGCCGCTTCACCTCGCCGCCGCGGGCGTGCTGCTCGCAGGCGAGATGGTCAACCGGGACGAGTTCGTTGCGGAGCATCAGCGGAGCCTTGCTCCAGACAAGAACGTCGCGCACCCAGCGGCCGGAGCCGTGCTTCCAGTTCGGGCTCATCACCGCGGCGATTCGGGGCGTTCTGGGTGCCGAAGCACCCACGGCAATGCCTGAAGAGCCGGAAATAGCCAGTTGACCGGCGACGCGACGGTCACTTGTGTCGGACCCGACACACGTTGACGCGCGGCGCGTTCGAGGCCGACGACGCAGGCCCGCCGGAATTGCGAGCCGTCGCCAGGGGCGGGGGCATCGGTGTCGAACCTGCAGGGGTGGTGGCCTCCGCCAAGACTCTGCCTGCCAGACGAGGGACGTCACGTCACGCGCGTGACGGCTCCGAGCGCATGCTGCTCGGAGCGGCTGCGTTCCTGGTGTGCCTGGGGCTCCTGATGGTGTACTCGGTCTCGAGCGCACGCGCCGTGATCGAGGGCACCGACCCGTCCGGTCAGTTGCGCAAGCAGCTTGTCTACGCGCTCCTGGGCTTCGGGATGCTCGCGGCGGTCGCCCGCGTACGATCCGACCTGTTTCGCCGAATCGCCCCGATGGCAGTCGTCACGGCGATCGTGTCACTGCTGGCGGTACTGGTATTGCCGACGGCGGGGCTTCCCGTCCATTCCGTGTTCGTCAACGGCGCGAAGCGCTGGCTCGCCGTCGGACCGCTGCAGGTCCAGCCATCCGAGCTTGCCAAGATGGCGCTGATCCTGTGGATCGCGGTCGTCGTTGCCCGCGATCCCAAGCGGCTGACAAAGCCCAAGGGCCTTACGCCCATCGTCGCGCTGACCGGCTTGCTCGCCGCGCTGATCGTGGTAGAGCCGGACCTCGGGACCACCGGGATCCTCGTCATGACGGCGCTCGCCATGGTGTTCGTGGCCGGCGCGCCGATCAAGAAGCTCGGCGCCATCGTCGGCGTCTTGGGCGGCCTGGTGGTGCTGCTCGTCATGTCGTCCCCGTATCAGCGCGCACGGGTGGTGTCGTTCGTCAACCCCTGGGCGGACCCGACTGGCGACGGCTTCCAAAGCGTCCAGGGCCAGATCGCGATCGGCTCGGGCGGGATCTTCGGTCGCGGGCTTGGCAACAGCATCCAGAAGAACTTCTTCCTGCCCGAGGCGCACACCGACTTCATCGGTGCGATCGTCGGCGAGGAACTCGGGCTGGTCGGCCTCGTCGCCATGATCGGCGCGTTCGTCCTGCTGGGCGTCGCGGGGTTCCGGATCGCCCTGAGGGCGGGTGATCTGCATCAGCGCCTGCTTGCGACCGGGATCACGTCGCTCATCTGCGTGCAGGCGGTCGTCAACCTGGGTCAGGTGTTCGGGCTCCTGCCCGTCACCGGAGTTCCACTGCCACTGGTTTCGGCGGGAGGCACGAGCCTCGTGGTATTCCTTGCCGGGATCGGGATTCTTGTCAACATCTCGCGACGGGGGAAAAGAGCACATGCGCGCCGCGCCGGCACCGGAACCAACTCGAGTGGTGATCGCGGCAGGCGGAACGGCGGGTCACGTCAAACCAGCGCTGGCGACCGCCGACGCATTGCGAGCTGAGGGCGCGACCGTCACGTTCATCGGAACCGGACGGGGCAGCGGCGCCGGTCTGGTCGCGGCGGCCGGTATCGCCGAAGACGTGGTGCCGATGCGCGGGTTGGAACGCCGCCTGACGCCGAGGAACCTGATCGCGGTGGCCCTGGCCGCACTGGCCGTTCCGCGGGCGATGGGGATCCTGCGGCGCAGGCGGGCGGCCGTCGTTATCGGTGGCGGGGGATACGTTGCCGGGCCGGTTGCCCTGGCGGCGTGGTTGCTGCGGATTCCCGTGCTCTTGACCGAGGCCGACTCTCATCTGGGGATGGCCAACCGCCTGGCTTCTCCGATCGCCCGGCGCGTGGCGCTCGCGTTCCCGATCGCCGGACGGACCGGCGGCAAGTATGTCGTCGCCGGACGGCCCATCGGTCCCGAGGTGCGCACGGCGACACGTGCGGCTGGGCGCGCTTCACTGGACATCTCGGAGGAGGCGCTGTGTGTCCTTGTCGCCGGGGGCAGTCAGGGCGCCCGAACGATTAACCGGGCGGTTGCCCAGGCGTTCGGCGACGGGCCGCCGTTCGAGCTGATCCACCTCGCGGGAGCCGGACAATTGGACGAGGTGGGCGCGCTCCTCGCCAACCGGTCGCCGGGACCGCGCTACCACCTGCGCGGGTACCTGGACAACTTCCACGACGCGGTCGCTGCCGCCGATCTTGTGATCTCGCGCGCGGGTGGGTCGGTGTTCGAGCTCGCCGCGATCGGTCGGGCGGCGATCCTCGTTCCCTACCCGTACGCGACGGCCGACCACCAGACCAAGAACGCCCAGTGGCTCGTCGATGCGGGCGCCGCCGTGCTCGTGCCCGACGCCGAGTGCACCGCCGAGCGCATCACCGCGCTGGTGACCGAACTCCTCGCCGATCCGGCGCGTCGTGACGCGATGGCGCACGCGGCCCGGACGGTCGCCCGGCCGGATGCCGCCCAGGTGATCGCGGCGGCAGCACTCGAGCTCGCGTGAGCGCGCGAACGCTCCATCTCGTGGGGATCGGCGGCGCCGGCATGAGTGGGCTGGCGCGTCTGGCCGCGCAGGCCGGTTACACCGTCAGCGGCACCGACCGCGACGACTCCGATGTGCTGCGCGAGTTGCGCGCGATTGGTGTGGACGCACGCGTCGGGCACACGGCTGAGGCGATCCCGGCGGACGTCGATGCGCTCGTTGTATCAACCGCGATCGGCGCGGACAACCCCGAGCGGGCAGCGGCAGATGAGCGGGGCATTCCGGTGCTGCACCGAGCCGACCTGCTCGCCGAGCTCATGGCCGAACGTCGCGGCCTGGCTGTCGCTGGCGCCCACGGCAAGTCGACCACCAGCGCGATGCTCGCCCACGCCCTCGGAGATGTGTCGGCGTGTATCGGCGCGTCGGTCCCCGGAGGTGGGGGCACCGGCGCCGTCTGGGGTGACGGGCCGTGGTTCGTCGCGGAGGCCGACGAGAGCGACCGGTCACTCTTGAAGCTGTCCCCCGAGGCGGCAATCCTGGTGAACGTCGACCACGACCATCACTCGACCTACGCCAGCCTGGAGGAGGTCGAAGCCGTCTTTCGCGAGTTCGTCCAACGGCTCCCGCGTTCGGGGGTGCTCGTCGTCGGACCGGACGAGCGTGCCCGCGCGGTGGCGGCGTCGGCTTCGTGCGCGGTGCGGGTCGTCGGCGACGAGTCCGGTGCATTCTTCTGCACGGTCGGCGGACCTCAGGAGGCGGCGACTCTCGTCATGCGCGACGGCCGAACCCTCCGGTTTGACCTCGCCGTACCGGGTCGTCACAACCAGACCAATGCTGCGTGTGCGGTGGCACTCGCGGACTGGTGCGGGGTGGATCCCGCGACAGCCCTCGAGCGACTGCGCTCGTTCGCGGGCGTCGGGCGTCGCTTCGAGCACCGGGGCACGATCGGCGGGGTGATGGTCGTCGACGACTACGCACACCATCCGGTGGAGATCGCGGCGACGCTGTCGGCGGCACGCAGCCGCCATCCCGAACGCGTCGTCGTGTTGTTCCAGCCGCACCTGTTTTCGAGGACCAAGGCGCTCCTGCGGGAGTTCGGCGCGGCCCTCGGCGGCGCCGATGTCGTGGTCGTCACCGACATCTATGCCGCGCGCGAGCCACTTGATCCGTCGATCAGCGGGCGTGACGTCGCAGACGCGGTGCCAGGGCCGACATCGACGCGGTTCATCCCCGACCTCGATGAGGCGTGTGCTGCGATCGCGCCCGAGCTCCGGGCCGGCGATCTGGTGCTCACGATCGGCGCGGGCGATGTCACGCGTGCGGGGCAGGACTTGATCGCGCGGCTGCAAACACGTCTGGGTGATGGAGGTGACACACACGAGCTCGATGCACTCTGACCTCGTCCCCAACGCCCCGCTCGCCCGGTTCACCACGATCCGGGTTGGTGGCGACGCGGACTGGCTTATCGAGGCCGGCTCGGCTCGGGCGGTCACGGCGGCGTTGGCATGGGCACGCGACGCCGGGGTCCCCGTCGCGATCGTCGGCAAGGGCTCGAACCTGCTGATCGACGACGCCGGGTTTCGCGGGCTGGTCATCCGACTCCGTGGCCGCCTGGAAGGCATCTCGGTCCGGGGCGAGCGGCTGTGGTGCGGTGGGGGAGCCTCGCTGCCCCGCGCGGTGCTCCGGGCAGCAGGCGGCGGGTTGACCGGATTGGAGTTCGGGGCGAGCATCCCCGGCACCGTCGGCGGCGCGGTCGCGATGAACGCAGGCGCCTACGCGAGCGAGCTCAAAGACGTCTTGGAATGGGCGGTGATCTGCTCGGCCGACGGACGGCGTCGCGTCGGCCTGGACGAACTCGTCTTCGGGTATCGCTCCAGCGCGGTCGGCGCGTTCGAGGTCGTCGCGGCGGTGTCGTTTCGCCTCAGCCTGGGTGACCCCGAGGCGATCAAGGCCACGCTCGCGGAGTTTCGCCACCACCGGCGCAGCACCCAGCCGCAGGGCGTCAGGACGTTCGGGAGCGTCTTTAGGAACCCCCAGGGTGGGTCGTCCGGGAGACTGCTCGAAGCGGCCGGCTGCAAGGGGCTCGAGATCGGCGGGGCACGCTTCTCGCCGGTGCACGCCAACTTCATCGAGGCCTCACCGGGTTGCTCGAGTGCTGACGTGCTCGCGCTGATGAGCGAGGGACGCCGGCGCGTACGCGACTCCGGAGGGCCGGTATTGGAGTCAGAGGTCCGCTACCTGCATCCCACTCGCGGGATCGGCGCTCCGCCCTTGGAGGCCCTGTGAGCACGCGCGCCGCCACCGGGCTGATCGACCGGCGCCGCGCGGTCTTGATCGCGCGCCACCGGCGTCGCCGCACAGCCCTGCTGGGGGCCGTCGCCGGCTCGGCCGCCGTCGCCGGGGTGTGGTGGCTCGGAAGTGGCCCGCTTCTGTCGGTGACGTCTGTCGAAATCTCGGGGTACCGGCAGCCGGATCAGGCCGAGGTCATCCGCGCCGTCCAGATCGCCTCGCACGATGGCACGATGCTCAAGCTCCCGACCGTGGCCGTGCGCGAGGCGCTCGCGCGCTATCCCTGGGTCCAGGACGTGTCCGTCCACCACACCTGGCTTCGCGGAATCGACGTCAAGATCGTGCAGGCGACCCCGGCGGCCATCGCCTTGACCGGCGACGGGCGGCGGCTTGTCGTCTCCCGATCAGGCCGGGTGCTCGGACTCGACACGGCGACCCGCGCTTTGCCGACCTATCGCGTGCCTTCGTTGGAGGTCGGTGCGTGGCTTCGGGGTCCGGCCCAACGCGGGCCGTTCCAGGTCCTGGCAGCCATGTCGCCGGCGGCCGGGCGGCGGGTACGCGACCTTCGTCTCGAACGTGGCGTGATCGTGGGACGGCTCACGGGAGGTCCGCAGCTCGTGCTTGGGCCGCCGCGCCAGCTGTGGGCCAAGGGACGCGCTGTCGAGGCGGTGCTGGCCAGCCCGACGATCGCCAAGAAGCTCGCAGGCGCAGGGTATCTGAACGTCAGCGCCCCCCATCAGCCGATGCTCGGCGGCATCTCCGCGGAGGGCGAACCCGTACCCTCGACCAAAGGTCAACCCTTACCTATAGGCTGAACACAACACTCATGTGTTGATTGAGGTTACTTGACAGATGGGGGTCGGGACACTAGTTTGCATCGCTGGGATGGCTAGCCCGCGCTGAGCCGCTTCATCGCTTCCTGAGCGCGGGTATTATCTCAAGTATGACTTGAGGTTCGATGACCCCCTGCAAATGAACCCTCAATGCGTGGTCGAGCGCGACATGGAGAGGCAACCTTCGGTGGACAATTACCTCGCGGTTATCAAGGTGGTCGGGTGTGGCGGCGGTGGCACCAACGCCGTTGACCGGATGGTCGACGCCGGTGTTCGCGGCGTCGAGTTCATCGCGGTCAACACCGACGCGCAGGCGCTCGCGATGTGCGACGCGCAGGTCAAGCTCCAACTTGGCGGCACGATTACCAAGGGACTCGGTGCGGGCGCCGAGCCCAAGATCGGCCGGGAGGCCGCTGAGGAGAGTCGCGAGGAGCTGAAGGAGGCCATTCGCGGTGCCGACATGGTGTTCGTGACGGCGGGCGAGGGCGGGGGCACCGGCACCGGCGCAGCGCCGATCATCGCCCAGATCGCGAAGGAGCAAGGGGCGCTGACCGTCGGCGTCGTCACCAAGCCCTTTGCGTTCGAGGGACTCCAGCGCTCCCGTCGCGCCGACGAGGGAATCGAGGCGCTTCGCAAGCACGTCGACTCGGTCATCGTGATCCCCAACGAGCGCCTACTCGAGGTCGTCGACGCCCACACGTCGATCGTGGACGCGTTCCGCCTGGCCGACGACGTGCTCCGCCAGGGTGTGCAGGGGATCACCGACCTGATCACCGTGCCGGGTTTGATCAACCTCGACTTCGCCGACGTGCGGACGATCATGGCGAACGCCGGCTCGTCGCTCATGGGCATCGGGACTGCATCCGGCGAGAACCGTGCGGCCGAGGCCGCGAAGTCGGCGATCTCGTCGCCGCTTCTGGAGAGCACCGTGTCGGGTGCGACCGGCGTGCTCATGAACATCACCGGGGGCCCCGACCTGGGGCTCTTCGAGGTCAACGAGGCCGCCACCATCATCCGTCAGGCCGCCCACAGCGACTGCAACGTCATCTTCGGCGCCGTCATCGACGAGACCGCAGGCGATCACCTGCGCGTGACGGTCATCGCAACAGGCTTCGACGGGCCGAAGGCGCCCGAGCGCGCCGCCGCGGATCGGACCACCGGAAGCTGGCGCCGCGAGCCCCTGTTCCCGTCGTTCGAGGCATCCGAGCCGGCCGTCCCGAGCTTTGGGCGAGACGAGCGGAGCGAGCTCGAGGTGGACGACGACGACGACTCGCTCGACGTGCCGTCGTTCCTACGCGACCGGTAGGCTTCCAAACGCCGCATTCACCACGGCTCTTGGTCGGCCTATGAGCCCCGTTCGGGGCTCAACTGCTGACTGCGGCTGGATTTCAACGCCGCATTCACCACGGCTCTTAGTCGGCCTATGAGCCCCGTTCGGGGCTCAAATGCTGACTGCGGCTGGATTTCAGCCCTCAGCAGGGGTCCTACGCGGTGCGGGCGCCCGCAGCGTGCGTGGTAGCGTCTCGCCCCGATGCCGAGCGCGCTCCTTCGCACCCCGCTGCACGAACGTCACGTGGCCCTGGGTGCCAAGCTCGGCGGGTTCGCCGGCTGGGACATGCCGCTGCAGTACACGTCGGTTCGCGACGAGCACCGTGTGGTGCGCGCACAATGCGGCGTGTTCGACGTGTCGCATATGGGACAGATCGCGGTCTCGGGCGACGGGGCGCGGGCGTACCTGGGTCACGTGCTGACCAATGACATCGACAAGCTGGAGCCTGGGGAGGGGCAGTACACGCTCGTCTGTCAGGAAGATGGCGGCACGATCGACGACCTGATCGTGTACGCGGTCCTGGACCACTTCATGATCATCTGCAACGCATCGAACATCGTCCCCGTCGTCGACTGGTTGGCAGGGCGAGCGACGGATGATGTGACGGTCGCCGACCAGTCGGAGCGGTACGCGATGCTCGCGCTGCAGGGGCAGGCTTGGGAACAGGCGATCGGTCCACTCGTGACCGGGAGCGAGATCTTCGACTTGCCGTACTTCGGGATCGCTCAGACCGCCGTCGCCGGCGTGCCGAGCTTAGTGGCGCGCACCGGGTACACCGGTGAGCCGGGCATCGAGATCATGTGCCCGGCCCACCGCGCGACGGACGTGTGGGACGCGCTCATGGCGAGCCCCGATGCGCCTGCACCGGTCGGGCTCGCGGCACGGGACACGCTGCGGATGGAGATGGGCTACCCGCTCTACGGTCAAGAGATCAGCTTGGCGCGGACGGCGATCGAGGCGGGGCTCAAGTGGGCCTGCGATCTGGAGGGTGGCTTCGTCGGCGCCGAGGTCTTGCGTGGCCAGGTCGCCGACGGAACGCTTGAGCGCCTGTGCATCTTCACCCTCGACGAGCCCGGCATCCCGCGCACGGGATGTCCGGTGGAGGTCGGAGGGGAGGTGGTCGGCGAGGTCACGAGCGGCACGCTCTCGCCGACCCTCGATGTGGGGATCGGCATGGCGTACGTGCGCGCCGATCTGGCCGCCCCGGCAAACACGCTGCAGATCGACATCCGCGGCAAACGTAAGGCCGCCACCGTCCGTAAGCGACCTCTGGTCGACACCTCACCCAAGAAGGACTAGTGCGAACGCAAATGGCTGACGAGACCTACCCCGACGACCTGCGCTACCACCCCGAGCACGATTGGGTCCGCGTCGACGGCGACGAGGCCGTGTTCGGTATCACGTGGTACGCACAAGACGCGCTCGGCGAGGTCGTCTACTACGACCCGCCGCAGGTCGGTGCCTCCATCGTCAAGGACGCCTCATACGGCGAGCTCGAGTCGGTCAAGGCGGTCTCCGACATCATCGCCCCCGCCAGCGGCGAGGTCACCGCGATCAACGACGGTGTCCGCGAGACCCCCGAGACCGTGAATAGCGACCCCTACGGCGCCGGCTGGCTCGTCCGCGTGCGCCTGACGGACCCCTCGGAGCTGGAAGGTTTGATGGACGTGGAGGCCTACCGCTCGTACATCGCCGGGGTGTAGCCCGAGGAGCAGAAGGGCGCACCGCGGACCAGGCTCGGTTCTCCGCGGGGGGACGAGTCGACGACAGCACTGTGCTGGTGCCCGTCGGCTCCCCCGGCGGCTCCGCTCACCGCTCAGACGTCGGTGGCGAGGCACCTTTGCGGGCTGGGATGGCTCCCATTTCAACACCTGGTGTCAGGAATGCCGGGCGTGGCCGCCCGCCCGCGGCGGGTGGGAATAGGACTCGCTCTCAGGGATGTGGTCCCTTTTGCGAGTCCTATTTTCCCCTCAGCCACCCTCGTTGAGCCGGATCTGACCGCAACACCTGGTGTCTGACACCAGGTGTTGCGCGGGGTCCATCGTTGACACGAGGTGCGGTCTCCTCACGATCTGGTGCGCCGTCTAACCACTTTTCGTGTGCGAACGCGATTGAAAATCTACTAGAAGATTAGTATAAAACTATTAAAACCTTACCATATTACGGAGGGAAGGGTGGTTTGTGCGGGACGCACGATCACCCAGAGAGCCCTCAAATAACGACAAATAGTGTCAGTCGAGTGAATGAGGGCGAACGAGTCCGTGTACCTGCCGGAAGAGCTGTTCCCGGCGCATTGCAAACCCCACAGCAAAGGAGTGCTCACCTTGAAACCCCAAACACTGTTCCGAAAAATGCGTAGGGCACTCGGAGTGCTCGCGGTCGTCGGGGCCGTAGGACCGATGGCGTCGTCGGCGCTCGCCGGCCCGGTCGTCGAGCAGCCGGCCTCGTGGACCGCCATCTCCAGTATCAGCGGCCCGTTCACCACGTCCGACGGGGGCAACACAATCTCGGCTCCCGGCGGTGGCGCCTCCATCGCCGCGGGATCGCACCTGCAGACGCAGTACTGCAACCAGTTCGGGCCGAACACCCAGCTGGTCGGCGCCCGGGTGCGGCGCGTCCGCTGGATGGCGACGGCCAACGACATCTTCGCGTTCATGCGGATCCAGGCGCCGAACGGCACGGACATCCACAACCGCTACCTCTACAACCTGGCGAGCGCCACCGAGATGCAGTACGCCCAGGTACACGACGACGACCACGACTTCGTCGCCGGCCAGTGTTTTTGGGGCGGCGTGTACGCGGGCTCGACCACGAGCAACCTGGGCTTCACGACGCTCTTGACCAACCAGATCCTGGGCGTGCGCGTCGAGGACCTGCAGGGACCGGCCGTGTCCGGCGCGTTCAGCTGGAGCTCCTGGTTGACCGGTGATGCCGCCCCAATCGAGTGGGACCACTCCGACAACGCGTTCCTGCGTGCCAACACGTACGCGAGCGTGGTCGGCGGCGCCACCGTCGACCTGGGCGACCAGCCCAACGGGCACACCGGGGCGTGGGTGGGCGCCGGCGCCCTCGCCGACGGTCAGCATCAGATCTGCGCGTACCGCAGCGCCGCCTCGGGGCTGTGGGCCGCAGCGGGTCAGTGCACCGTGTTCAAACTCGATCGCACCAACCCTGGTGTGCCGACGATCACCCTCAGCCCGGACACCGGCGGCGCCTGGACCAACCAGGACGTGACCGTCACGACCGCGGCAACTGGCGACGGCACCGGCTCCGGCTGGAACCGCAACCAGTTCAGCTGGGACGGTGGTGGCAACTGGAACGACTCACCGGCCAGCTTCACCCGCGTGGCGGAGGGGAGCCTTTCGATCGTCGCCCGCGCCGTCGACACCGCAGGACGTGTCAGCGGCGCCTCACCGGGGCGGGTGGTGAAGATCGACAAGACCGCTCCGACCGCGACGGTGTCGGTCGCGTCACAGACGATCCCCGGGCGGGTGACCCTCTCGCGGGGCACGACGGGCGACGCGCTCTCCGGCCTCAAGAAGTTCGCCGTCCACCTGGGCGCGGCCAACGGCCCGATCGTCGCGACCGACGACGCGGAGCTTGTCGACATCGGGCAGTCCGCCCCGGCCAAGGACGTCGGCGCCACGAAGCTCTACCTCGTCGCCGAGGACAACGCCGGCAACAGCGCAACCGCGTCGACCCCAACGGTTCGTCTCGATTCGATCGCCCCGTCGGCTTCGTTGCAGGCGGCCCCCGCCGGGTGGATCAAGGACTTCGCCGTGACCGGCACCGTGGACAACCGGCTGTCGGCGACGGTGACCGACAACGTCGCCGACGGTCTCGGCCCGGTCGAGGTCCAGATCCGCCAGGGCACCGGCGACTGGACGAGCATGGCCACCTATAACCAGCAGGGCAGTCCCGACCTGGGCCAGGGCCAGCACCTGCTCGCCCCGTCGACGGCGGGCCTGGGCCTCGTCGACGGCAACGCCGAGATTCGCGTCGTCGCGCACGATCCAACGTTCAGCTCGCTCATGGGCGTCACCCCGGTGCAGGAGGTCAAGGTCGACCAGACCAGCCCCGAAGCCGCTGACACGTCTGGCTGGAGTTCCGTTGGGACTGGGACAGCGGGGACCTACAGGGTCTCGTTGCCGACACTCGGCGACGCAACGTCGGGTCTGGCGAAGGTCGAGCTGCTCGTCAACGGCGACCCGGGTGGCGGCCAAGCGGATATGGGTTTCAGCGTTGCCGGCTCGGTCATCGACCCCGCGGGCACTGTCACGATCAACGCGAACGTGTCCGGCATGGCGGCCGGGATTCACGCGACCCGCGTGCGTGCCACCGACAGGGCGGGCAACGTGTTGCTCACCACCGGGCCGACCATCGTGCTCGACAAGGAGCTCCCGGTGGTCAGCCCCGTGGCGATCAGCGGCGGCGGCGTGGTGTCGTTCACGATGCTCGACGCCGGTGGGTTCGGTGCGTGCCCCGCCACGATCGAGATCAACGGACCCGCAACCAACGGTGTGTGGCAGACGATGTTCTCGCAGGCGGCGGGCACGCTGCCGGCGAGCTTCAGCTATCAGCTTCCGATGTCGGGAATGGCCAACGGCGACTACCAGGTTCGCACGAGCGTGTGCGACGCCGGTGGCAACGTCACGACTCAGACCAAGGTGTTCAGCTGGACCGGCGGCCCGGCGATCGGAGAGGTTGTCACCGGGGGAACCTCGGTGAACTTCCAGATGACCCAACTCCATGCCGATGGGCAGGTCGCGCTGCGCATGGTCGGCGGCAAGGTCCTCCCGCTCATCCGTGGTGTCTACAACCGTCGGTTCGTGCTGCGCGGCCACATGCAGGCACCCGACGGCAGTGCCATGGTCAGCACGGGGATCGAGCTTCGCGACTCTGCCGGCAGGTACATCACCGGGACGCGGACCGATGTGGCAGGCAACTTCACAATCCCCGCCCGCGCAACGATCGGCGGGGTCTGGACGGTCAACCGCATCGGGCAGGCCGAACGCAGTGCGGCCGCGCTGCTCGAGGTCAAGCCGATCGTGAGTGTTGCCATGAAGATGGTTCGCGTTCGCGGCGGCGGTCGCAAGCTCATCGTCACCGGTCGCCTGATCCCGCAGGCCGGCGCCTACAACAAGGCGATCCAGTTGCAGTGGCAGGACCCGAAGACCCGTGTCTGGCGCCCCGTCGTCAACGGACGTGTCGCCCGCAACGCACGGTTCAAGGTCATCTACCAGTTCCGCCGTCCTGGCGGCTACAAGGTGGCGTTCCGGCTCGCCGTTCCGCACGACAACGGGTGGCCCTACCTGGCGACCAACAGTCGCGTCGTGAGGGTCAAGGTCATCTAACCCGGTCACGCCACACGGGGGCGCTCGCAGCTTCGGGCGAGCGCCCCCACCACCCTGAACACATGAGACGAACCCCGGAGAGTTCCATGAGCACGGACGCCCCAGCCCACATCGGCGCCACACGCGCACGTCGCCCTACACGAGCCCGGCCGGGCGCGACGATTCCCACCCAGATCATCGATCGGCTGCGGGGGGTGACAGACCCAGCCGACCAGCTCGGGGCGATTGCCCACCATGCGCTTCCGGAACTCGTCCGTAAGATCGCGTGGCAGGTGGGTCACGCCAAGGCGGAAGATCTCGCCATGGATGTCATCGAGCGCCACCTTGCCGAGCACCGCAAGAATCCCCGCGACTCGTACTGCACCGTCGAGGACTACCACCGGCTTCGCGCGAGCTTGGTCCGCTCGACGGTCAACGCGTCGATCGACCACCTGCGCCGCAAGAGCACGCGCGTGGAGCTGCCGATCGGGTCGTTCGGCGAGGATTACACGCACTCCAAGGTCGTGCGCGCAGGCGGGGAGATGATCGCCGACGACGCCGAGGATGGCCCGCATCACCGGTTCGACGCCGCAGCCCTCTACGACGGTCTGCGGCGAGTCGACACCCGCGACGCGGAACTTCTCCGCATGAAGCTGGACGGGTCAACATTCGCCGAGCTGGCCGATCATCTGGGGGTGCGGTCCACCAACGCCGCCTACAAGCGGTACCAGCGCGCCATGAGCGCTGTCCAGACGGTCCTCGAGCGCTATGGGGCCGGCGGGTACTGCGCGGACCACGGCTCGTACCTGCTGCTCCTGCGTCAAGAGGTCGCCTTCTCAGGCGATGGCGGAGAGCAACCCTTGACCGACATGGTCGGGCAGGAGCGGGCGCTCGGGATCCGGATGCACGTCTACGGCGACCCCGCCATCGCGTCCGACGACGGCTGTGCCGGTTGTCGCAAGGCGGGGCAAGAGCACGAGATGATCCTCGGGTCGTTCCTGCCGCCTCCGCTGCTGCTCGTTCCGGCCGCCGGCGTGATCCCCGCGGTGACGGGTGCCCTGGCCGGCGCCTGGAGCGCGCTCAGCGGCTGGTTCGGGGGACTGCTCGGCGGCGGCGGCGGCGGAGCAGCCGCCGGCGTGGGTGTGGCGACGAAAGGCGCCGCGCTCGTCGCAGCGGCGACCGTGGCCGTCGGCGGGGCGATCACGATCCACACCGTGGTTGACGGCGCGCCTGCAAAGTCCGTTCCTGTCAAGGCATTCGGCAGAGACCCGACGCCGTCGGTCACAATCGAACCACGGCGCCCGGCCCCAGTCCACACGTCGATCCCGAAGCCTGCGGCGGCGAGGCGAGCGGCAAGCAGGCCGCCCGCGGCTGGCTCGGCCCGTGACGAGTTCGCCCCGACACCCCAGCCTCGCACGAGCGTTACGCGCGCTCCGCGAACGAGCGGCGGCGGCAGCGCGGTCGGCGAGTTCACGCCCGAGCCGTGACCCGCGCCGACAAGACCGGGGTTCATCACGTGGTGTCAGGAATGCCGGGCGTGGCCGCCCGCCCGAGGCGGGTGAATATAGGACCTCGCTCTCAGGGATGTTGTCCCTCTTGCGAGTCCTATTTTCCCCACAGACGCGCAGGTGAGATCCAAAGGCACGTGGTATAGCATCATATGATGTCCATATTGACGCGCACATGGAGGCTCGATGCGAACGACACTGGCGTTGGATGATGACTTGCTCGCGGAGGCGCAGCGCCTCACCGGGACGACCGAGAAGACCGCTTTGGTGCGTCAGGCCCTCACGGCGCTGATCGAGCGTGAGAGTGCACATCGCCTGGCTCGTCTCGGCGCCAGTGAGCCCACGCTCGACGGCGTGCCGCGGCGGCGGCCGGAGGCTCGATGATCTTGGTTGACACGTCGGTCTGGATCGAGCATCTCCGCGTCGGGAGCGTGACCCTGGCGCGCCTTCTCGAACGCGGCGCGGTTCTTGGTCATCCCTGGGTCGTCGGAGAGCTCGCCCTGGGCGAGCTTCGTCGGCGGAGCGAGGTGCTCGAGCTCCTCAGCCGCCTGCCACAGGCCACGCCGGCGACCGAGTCTGAGGTGCTCACGCTCATCGAGCGTCAGAACCTGTGGGGCAGCGGGATCGGCTACGTGGATGCGCAGCTTCTCTCCGCCACCAGACTCACCACGGCCACGCTCTGGACAAGCGACCGACGCCTCGCCGCGGTCGCCTCACGTCTCGGCAACGCCTTCGATCCCGACTCACTCGAGGACCCCGTCACGTGAGTGATCGCCTCACGCGCCTGGTCGTTGCTTGGTGCATGTCTCCTCCCAGGCCAACCGTCTTGAGACGACACTCTGCGGAGGCCCGCCGCAAGTTGCGTGAACGGGGACGATCAGCGTCAACACCGGGGAGTGTCTGACACCTTGTGTTGCGCGGCGCGGGCGTTCCCGCTTCTGCGAGCGGAGACCGCCCGACCGGCGCCTTCGGGAACGGAAAGCTGGCGCCAGCCATACTCAGGACATGAAGGTCACGTACGCAGGTGTCGTCGTCGCGCTTGCGCTGCTGCTCATGGCGCCGCTCGCCGCGGGCAAGGGCATCACATTCTCAGTACGGACGACGCCCGAGACGCCAAGGATCGGTGAGGTCGTGAAGATCACCGTGCACGGGGAAAGCGAGGTACCCGGTGAACCAATCCCGCCGGCCTGCGCCGGTATGCGGGTGCTTGCGGTGTCCCCTTCGGTCACCGTCAAGCAGGCACTGAGGGTTGTCGAGGGCGGCCAGGTCTCCCGTGCGATCAAACCTTGGGCCGCGTTTCGGCTGGCATCTCTGAGGCGTGTGGACAACGAGACCTGGGTCGCCCGCCTGCGTCCGAATGTTGCGGGTCACTGGACGCTGGTAATCCCGAACTGGTGCGCCTTGGGCTACGTCCTGCCCGAGGGCGTCCTCCAACACCAACTCGTGATCGATCCGCGGACGAGCATCAGCTCGTCGAGGTCCGCTCGTGAAGGTACGCACACCGGGTGACGGTCGGCAAGCCATACACTCCCGCATCGTGGGCGACGGCAACGCGACGGATGGTGATCGGCGGGGCGTGATTCGGGTCGTCGCGACGCGACGCGCTGAGCTCGAGGCGGGTGGCACAACGTCCGCCGCGTACGCCGAGGTGCTGGCCGAGGCGAGGCATGGCGCGTTCGGGCCGCCCGATGCTGTCGCCGGGTTGGTCCATGAGGCGTTCCATGACGTCGACCGTCGCAGGGTGTTCGCCGCTGCGCGCACCGGGGGGCGCAAGATCGACGCGGATGGAGCGGTGGCCGCCAGCCGGCTCTACACGCCGCGCTACATCGTGGAGTTCCTCCTGCAGAACAGCCTTGGCGCGTGGTGGCTGGAGGCGCACCCCGATTCGTCGCTCGCCGGTGGGTGGCCCCTGCTGGTGACAGGTGCCTTGGGTCCCGGGCGTTCACCGAGGCCGCTTCGGGATCTTCGGCTGCTGGACCCATGCTGCGGGTGCGGGGCGTTCCTGATCCCGGCGTTCGCAATGTTGACCGGGCTCTACGCCGAGGAGCGCGCGCTCGCCGACGCCGGCCGCATCCCGCGCGCGTGGGCCGTGCCCGCCGAGGACACACCCGGCACGATCGTGGAGCGCAACCTGCACGGCGCCGACCTCGACGCAGGGGCGGTTGCGATCACCGCCGACCTGCTGCGATCACGGGCCGGTGCGGACGCCGCCGTCAACCTGCACGTGCCCGAACTGCCAATTGGCAGTCTCGCGACGGCCAATTGGCCGAACGAGCGGTTCGACATCGTGTGCACCAACCCGCCGTATGTGGGGTTTCGGATGCTCGACGCGGCGGTCAAGCAGGCTGTGCGCGCGGCGGATCCGATGGCGCGGTCGGACCTGGCGGTCGCGTTCCAGAGCCGCTGCTTCGGGCTGCTGCGTGACGGCGGACTGTGCGCGACGGTCACGCCCGCGGCGTGGCTGACCGGGCGCGAATCGCTGCCGCTTCGCGACCGCGTCCTCGACCAAGGCGGTCCGCGCGTGAGCGCGGCGTTGGGTCAGCGGGTGTTCGACCAGGCGCCGCTCCTGTTCGTGGGGCTCAGCGTCGTCGAGCGTGGGGGCCAGCCTGATCGCATCCACGTCCTGCGGCCCCCGGTTGGGAGCGGGGTGGAGGGGCTGCGACGCGCGGTCGCCGATGGTGTGGTGGCGACCGACCGTGCGCTCCTGGAGCGGCTGCCGTTGCGACCGTTCCTGCCCGGTGCCCCACCGGCGGTGCTCTCCCTGGCCGGTCGCGGGCCGCGGGTGGGCGACCTGTTCTCTTCCTTCGATGGGGTGTGGACCGGCAGCAATGCACGCGATACCCGCTACTGGTGGGAACTCGACGGCAACGGTGACGGCATCGCGTGGCGAGGGCTCTCGGGCGGGCAGGGGAACGAGCCATGGGCTGCGCCCACACGGCTTCGCATCCGGTCCGAACACACTGTCGGCCGGCCTGGGCGCGACGGCGCCATCGAGTACGCGCGGGTGGCAGGTGGGCGGCTGGCCGCCCGGTGTGCGGCGCCGGGCACGGCGGCGCTCGCCGGCATCGTGACGCTCGTGCCGCGGGGGGACGAGGGGGCCGCGCGCATCGAGGAGGTCCTCGCGATCTTCAACTCCCGCATCGGCGGCGCCTGGCTTCGCACGCTGACGAGCGGCCTCAACTTCAATCCCGGGTACGCCGCCGAGATCCCGTTGGGGACGCATCCGCCGCCGCCCGCCCTCAGTGGGGCGGTGCGAGCGCTGGTCGCCCTGCGGAGCGAGCTCGCGACCGGTGACCCAACCGCCGATACATTCATCGACACACCGTCGCCCTGGGCGACAGACGACTTGCGCGATCGGATCGCGGCGCTGGAGGACGAGGTGGAGGCGCTGCTCGCCGATCACCTGAACGTTGACGGTGCCACCATGGCGATGCTCGAGCCGGTACGTCGCTCGGTGCGCGGATCCGACCCACTTGCCGATCACCTGGGTGTCCGGGTACTCCGGGTGATGGGGATGCGCTGGCCAGACCACGAGGTCCACGAGGCCCGCCGTGGGCGGCCATTCGTCGATCCCGACCTCGTCGTCGGCGCCTCGGCCACCGTCGGTCAGATCTCCGACCGGCTGGCTCGGCTTCTTGCGGTCGAGGGCGTCGCGGACCCGGGAGTGGACGTGCGCCGATGGGTGGAGCAGCGGTTTCTGCCCCACCACGCCCAGCGCTTCCGGCAGCGGCCGATCGTCGTGGAGGCCGGCCCTAGCCGATTCCGTATTGATCGCGGACGAAGGGACCCAGGCCCCGTGCGATGAGCCGGTCGAGTGGCGCGCGGAACGTCACCTGCACGACCCCGGGGTGGCGACCGATCTCGATGCCGCCGGTGATCGTCGCCCGGTTTTTGATCTCGGGGACGCTCATGTCGAGCAGCCACGAAGCGCGCTCCAACCCGTTGTCGGTCGCGGCGTTCAGGTCCGGTCCGGTCCCGACGACCGAGATCGGGGCGGTCTCCTCGATCTTCTTGAGACCCCACACGGCGCCCACCTGGAGGGCCCGTGTGCGCTCGGCTTCGGTGAGGGGCTTGGCGAGGAACGGCAGGTCCTCGGCGACCGGCAGCAAGATCGGGCCGTCGATTGCGAGCCCCTTGATGACGTGGACCTGGAGTGTCACGGTCCCGGACACGTCGGATGTGTGACCGGCGATCTCGCCGTCGCCCTGCAACGCGTGCATGTCACCCAGATACACACCGCCGCCCGCGACCTTGACGGGGGCGATGACGATGGCCCCCGCCCGCGCGGCGTCGATGTCCATGTGCCCGTCGGTGCGATGCTGGAGCGCCTCGGCCTCGATCCCGAACTCGTGTGGCGCGCCCACGAGGAACGACCCGAAGTCACCGGCGTTGTGGGAGTCCGGCATGGTGATCGCAGGGGTCGTGCCGAGCTGACCCATGAACGGGCGCAGGCGGCCGACCATCCCCACGATGTCGTTGGGGGCGAACACAAGGATCGAGTTCTGCTGCGAGTTCTCGGGCATCGCGGCGTAGCGGTTGGCGTCCTTGGCGATCGTCTGGGCCGCCTTCTTGGGAACGGTCACCCCGACGGAGCGGTTGTCGTCAAACACGATCGTGTAGCCGTTGGCGAACGTGAACGGCGTCGCATCCGCGCCGCAGCTGACGCAGCGGATCGCTTCGGGCCCGATCCCCTCGACCCTGGTCTCGGGGTAGAGCATCCCGCACCCCGGGCATCGTCCCGCGACGTACGGGTCCCCGAAGAAACGCCCCTCCATCCACTGGTCGTTGCCGGACGCCGTCGCCATCGACGTCACTGCGACGTCTTTGATGCGGATGACGATCGCGTCGCCGACCTCGGCGCCCTCGACCGCGACGGGTTGGGTCACCTCGTGCCCACCACGGATCGCCGGCGTGATCATCGGGCCCCAACAGCCGGGAGCGGTGTTGACGAGGATGTGGCCGCCGTCGCGGACCGGACCGAGCATCTCGGCATCGGGTCGCAACACCCCGTCGCAGTATGTGTTGACGAAGACGGTCTGGTGGGCGAGCCGTGTGCGTGTTGCCATGTGTGCTCCTTGATCGGGTGAGCCGCCAGCCGCGGGCAGGAGGAGTGCCAGCTCGTCGCCGTGGCGCAGGCCATGGTCGGCGCCGACATGAGAGCCGCGGATGAGCGGCAACGTCGCATCCAACGCGCCCGACAGCTCCGGAACCCGGTCGAGCAGAGCACTGCGCGCGTCGGCGACCGTCGCGCCGTCTGCCAGCTCGATCGCAAGGCGTGCTCTTCCGCTCATGCGAGCGAGCTCACCGCCCAGCCGGACATTGACCTGCATCCCCTCGCTCCTTGCCGCGGGACCCGGATTCTACGCCGACCGGCACTCAACCCCGCGCGGGCCGGTAGATCGCGCGCGAGATCGTCTCCAGCCGCGCGCCCCCCGGCTCGTGATGGTCTCCCGACTCGCCACGGATGCGCCGGACCACCTTGGGCCACAGGCGCTGGGACCTGGCCAGGCGCGACGCCAGCCCCGGTGCCTGCTCGAACAGGAGCTTGCCGGCCCACGAGACGGCACGGTGGCGCGACAGCGCCCCGTCCAGCGTCGCCTGGAAGCCATCGAGGCTCGCTGTGCATCCGGCCAGCAGGTCCAGCACCGCCCCGGCTGCGAGGCGGCTCGAGAGAAACGCCTCGTACATGCCGTCGCCTGACATGGGATCGACAAGGCCCGCGGCGTCGCCGATGACGAGCGCGGGCCCCTGCGCCACCCTGGCGCCCGGACGGCGCAGCGGCAGCCGGTATCCACGGACATTCAGTATCGCGTCAGGCGCAACCCCGGCCTCGGCGCACAGGCGGGCGAGGTGCTCGCGCAGGTTCGGCGCCTCGCGGCCCCAGCCGCCGACGCCCAGGTTCGCGTGCTCACCCTTTGGGAACACCCACGCGTATCCACCGGGCACCGTGTCGAATTCGAGCCACATCCGGCCACGCCACCGGTCTGCGTCGATCGCGCCCCACGGCACGTTGCCTTCGTACGCCACCCCATAGGTGACGCCGGTCGCGAGGCCCAGCGCTTTGGCACTGACCCCGTTGCAGCCGTCCGCGCCGATCACCACACGCGCGCCGATGCGGTCGGTGTCGGTCGCCACGACCGCCCCCTGCGGCTGCAGATCGATCCCCCGGACGCGCACACCGTCGCGAAAGTCCGCGCCGCGGGCGGCGGCCTGCTCGGCCAGGTGCGCGTCGAGGCGCCGGCGCTGGGTCATCAGCACAAGGGGCTCGTCGGCACTGCGCACGAATCGGTCGCGGTACCCGAATCCCAATTCGACGTGGGTGACCCTGTCCTCGACGACCGGCGTCACGTCGATCGGCAGGTGGTTGAGCCCGCGGACCGTGATGCCGCCGCCGCACGGCTTGTCGCGCGGAAACCGCGCCCTGTCGAGCAACGCGACGCGCGCGCCTTCGGAGGCGAGCCGATGTGCCGCGGTCGACCCCGCCGGACCCGCGCCGACCACGATGACGTCGAAGAGTTCCACAACCTCGCATTGTAGGTACCGCGAACGTGGCACGGTGCCAGAATGCGCCGACTCGCGCGACCCCGGAGGATTGGCGATGAGCGACGACGACAACTACACCATCGACGAACCGGACGAACCGCCGGTCGAGGAGTCCATCGAGCCAGAGGACGCGCCAGTCGGTCGCGACGCCGCCGCGATCGTGGTGCTCGTGGCAGGTCTCGTCACGATTGCGGGGGCCGCGTACTGCGGGACAGTTCAACTGGACTTCCAGCAGGGCACGCCCGACAAGGCGACGTTCTTCGTCACGTCGTTGACGTTGCCGCTCAGCATCGTGGGCGCCCTGCTTACGGTCGTCGCCGTGTGCGTGCTGGTGTTCCGGCTCCGGCTTCCGCGCCAGGGCGAGTAGCGCGTGGGTCGACCTCGAACGCCGCGTGGCCGGGCGCCGCTTGTCGTCGATCGCCTCGCGGCCGAGTACCCCGACATCCACATCCCGCTCGACCATGTGAGTTCGTTTCAGTTGCTGGCCGCCGTGATCCTCTCGGCCCAATGCACGGATGAGCGCGTCAACCAGGTCACGCCGGCGCTCTTCGCCCGGTTCCCGGACGCGGCGTCGATGGCGTGCGCCCAGCTCGAGGAACTCGAGGCGCTGATCCATTCCACCGGGTTCTTCCGCGCCAAGGCGAAGTCGCTGCGGGGGATGGCGCAGGCGGTGACCGAGCGGTTTGGGGGCGAGCTGCCCGGCAGGATGGAGGACCTCGTCACGCTGCCCGGGGTCGGACGCAAGACCGCCAACGTGATCCTGGGCCACTGGTTCGGCGTCCCCGGCGTCGTCGTGGACACCCACGTTCTTCGTGTGTCGCGGATGCTCGGGCTGACGACCGCGACGGATCCGGTCAAGGTCGAGCGCGACCTGATGGCCCTTTGGCCGCGGCGGGTCTGGTCCGATACGACGATGCGGATGATCTACCACGGCCGGCGCGTCTGCATCGCCCGCCGACCCCGGTGCGGCGAGTGCGTGATGGCGGACTTCTGCCCGTCCGCTGCGACCGCTGTCGCCATGCAACGCTCAGCGAAGCGGCGCAGCGACGCGTAGCGCCTGGTCCAGTGTCTCACGAGTCCTTCGATGATACGGCGAGTGAGAACCTGACGGACAAGGACGCAGGCTGCGCCCCATGTGTTGAACATGGGGCGCAGGCGAGGACAGCTCTCGAGGCGAATGCTCCTTGCGTCAACGGATCAAATCCGGCGGAGTCTTGCAGCCGCCAGATCGCAAAGGTACTTGTGAGACAGGGCACTAGTACGCTGCCGTCCGTGCCGATGATCGATCCGGACAGCGTCGAGCAGGTCCGCCAGGCCGCGGACCTCGTCGAGCTGCTCCGGGGACGGGTCGAGCTCGTGCGCCGTGGCGGCCGGTTCTGGGCGCGCTGCCCGTTTCACGACGAGAACTCGCCGTCGTTCACGATCATGCCCGACCACCGCAACTACTACTGCTTCGGGTGCGGCGCCAAGGGTGACGCCATCACCTGGATGCGCGAGCGCGAGGGGGCGGGCAGCTTCAGCGAGGCCATCGAAGCGCTCGCCGACCGCTTCAACATCGAGGTGCGCTATCAGGAGGTCTCGGCCCAAGAAGAGGCCGAGCGCGCCGCGAGCGCGCGCCGGCTGCAGCTGCTCGGCCGCGCGGGCGATTTCTACGCGGCGTACCTGTGGAAGGCAGACGAGGCCGAGCCGGCCCGTCGCTACCTGGCCGAGCGCGGGTTCGAGGAGGCGCTCGTGCGGCGATTCAAGGTGGGGTACGCCCCGGGGTCAGGGAACGTCCTCGCGGGCCGCGCCGCGAAGCAGGGGTTCACGCGCCAGGATCTCGTCGACGCGGGCCTCGTCCGGCGTGACGGCGGCGACTTCTTCACGTCGCGCATCATGTTCCCGATCTGTGACGCGCGCGGGCGGGTGCAGGGGTTCGGCGGGCGAACGCTCGATCCCAACGAGCGCGCCAAGTACGTCAACAGCGCCGAGGGCTCCGGCTTTCGCAAGCGCCGGCTCTTGTTCAACCTGGACCAGGCGCGTGGCGCGGCGAGCCGGGCCGGCTGGGTCGCCGTGGCCGAGGGCTACACGGACGTACTCGGCATGGCCAAGGCCGGGATGGACAATGCGGTCGCTTGCATGGGTACGTCCTTGACCACGGAGCAGCTTCGCCTGCTCGCCCGCACCGCCGACGAAGTGCGGTTGTGCTTCGACGGCGACCAGGCCGGACAGGACGCCGCGTGGCGGTCGGTCGAGGCGGCGGCGGGCGTGGCGGTGCGATTGTCTGCCGTGCCGTTTCCCCCTGGGCGCGACCCAGGGGACCTCGCCGGTGACGACGAGGGGCTGATCACACTCCGCGAGGCGGTCGAGCGCCCCGAGCCGATGATGGCGTATCTGGTCAGGGCGCGGATTGCCCGCGCCGGACGTTCGGCAAGCGAGCGGGGCGCGGCCCTAGAGGACGTCACTGCGCTCCTTCGACGGTTCCCCGAGTCCATCGAAAAGGACGATGCGGTCAAGCTCGCGGCGAGCCGGCTCGGCCTCTCGCGGGTGCTCGAGGATGACCTTCGGACCGCGGTCCGTGTCAACGCCGCGGCGGCCAGGGGGTCGACGCGCCGAAGCTCAGGGGCGCGCGTCAGCCCGGATGAGGCCCGCGAGCGACGGCTGCTGGCACTGGCGGTCGCCCTGCCGGATGTCGCCGGCAAGTACGTCGGCGATCTCGCCGAGGATGCGTTCGACGAGCCGCTGCACCGGCGGGCGTTCGCGCTCATCGCATCGGGCGAGCCCCCGTCGCGCTGGCCCGAGGAGCTTTCGGAGCTGGCGGTCGATCTGCAGGCTGCGGTCCTCGACGAGGCGCCGGCCGAAGCTGCGCTTCGTGAAGCGACATACCGGTTGCAGGAACGCCTGCTCGAGCGTCGTGCGCACGCCGCGCGCGAGGCGGGGGAGGTCGAGAGCTTCTTGCGGCTGCAGGATCTGCTGCAGCGCCTGCGCCAGGCGATCAGAGGGAGCGAGTGACGATGGCCGGTGCGGTCGAGCGCAGGGCGGATCCGCACCAGCTCCGCGCCGACGCCCGCGGCGGCACGCCTGTCCGGGTCAGATCGTCGAGCTTGATCCTGCACGCCCGGTCCAGGCCGCAGGCTCACCGTCGCGCACCCACGCGAAGAGCTGCTTCGTGCGCGACCCGCCTCAGTCGTCGGGTCGATCGGGGGGGATCTCGGTGAACTTGAACTCGTCGTTGTTGCCCCGCTTTTGGGTCAACCAGTAGACGAGGCCGCCGAGTCCTATCGCGATCAGGATCTTCTTCATGAGTCACTCCTCCGTATCGTTGTTCCGACCGAAATACTTCCAAGCCGGCACGTCGCAGCGCAAGGGTCGTCCTGCTTCGCGCGGTTTCGCGCGAACGCGCGTCGTGCTGATTGGGACGTCAGCTGACCCGAAGCACCACTTTTCCGACGGCGCTGTCGGCTCCGACGAGCCGGTGGGCATCGGCGACCTGCTCCAAGTCGAGCACCTCGTGCACGATGGGGCGAAGGATTCCCAGAGTGAGCCTTGGCAGCCCCCACTCGGCGAACGCGGCGACGATGGCTGCCTTCTCGTCGACAGTGCGTCCACGAAGCGTGCTCCCGATGACCGTCGCCTGCAGGCTGAGCAGGGTGCCCAGGTCTGCCTCGGCGCGCCGTCCGCCCACGAGGCCGGTCAGGATGATGCGGCCGCCGCGGGCGAGGGAAGCCACGTTCTGCTCCCAGTACGCCGCGCCCACCAAGTCCAGGACCACGTCGGCGCCACGGTCGGCCGTGAGTGCGCGTACCTGTTCGGCGAACGCCCCATCGGTGACGAGGATGCCCTCGGCCCCGAGCTCCTCGGGCAGGCGCAGCCGCTCGCGTGTGCGCGAGGTCGCGAGCGTCCGGGCCCCCAGCTCACGCGCGATCTGGATGGCGGCCGTGCCGACGCCGCTGGAGGCCGAGTGGATCAGGGCGACCTCGCCCTCGTCCAACCGGCCGAGCATGCGCAGCGTCAACGACGCGGTCAGGAACACCTCGGGGATGGCCGCGGCGTCCTCCCATGACATGTTCTGCGGGATGGGCATCGTGTGCCCGGCGGGGGCGGTGACGAGCTCTGCGTAGCCGCCGCCGGAGAGCAGCGCCATGACCCGGTCCCCGATCCGCAGGCCGCGCACCCCGTCACCGAGTGCCGTGACCTCTCCTGCGCACTCGAGTCCGATGATGTCGCTCGCACCCCGCGGGGGCGGGTAGTTGCCGGCCCGTTGCATCAGGTCTGCGCGGTTGACCGCCGTGGCACGGACCCGGATCAGGACCTCTCCTGCGGCCGGTGTCGGATCGGGAACCTCGGCGATCTTGAGCACCTCGGGGCCGCCCGCGCCAATGGTGACGACCGCCTTCATTGCTCCATCAGGCGCTTGGTCAGCACCTGGCGCTGCTCGAACGTCTTTCGCAGCATCCGGTTGACGATGAGCCTGTCGCCGATCGCGCCCATCGGCCCGAACGGGGGCCGGTAGGTGATCCGGTCGGTCAGTCGGCACCGATCGTGACCGAGCGGCTCGAACCGGTGCTCGTGGCGCCACGCGGCGAACGGTGATTTCACCGCCACGTCGACGATCGCCCGGTTCAGCACGACCGCCTCGACGCGAAATCGCCACGTCATCCGGAACGGAATCGGCTTCTGCCGCATCACGATCGTCACGATCCCGCCGTCGCGCAGCGGGAACGTCCCGTCGATCGACTCGAACTCAACCCCAGGTGACACTCGCGGCGCGTTGCGGGTGTCGCAGTGGAAGCGAAACAACTTCTCGACTGGGCAGTCGATCTCGATGGACTGCTCGATCACCGACGGCTTGGGCTTGGGCACGTTGGGCATTGCCGCATTATCCACAGAGACGGTGTGGGGAGGACCGGGATCGTCGCGGTACGGCTCAACCGACGCCTCGGACGCAGCTCGAGAGTGCCTCGCAAATATCGTGACGATCAGCGACTCAGCAGACACTTCCGCGCACCCGCCGCAAAGCAGTCGAAACGAGGGATCGCCGGATCTTCCTTCACCATCGCGTCTCGGTAGTCTGACCCGGACTCTCGATGAGCTGGCAACCATGAGGAGGGGTCGGATGCTCACCGGTGAGATCAAGAGCCAGGTCGAGCAGATCTGGAACTCCTTCTGGTCCGGGGCATCTCCAACCCGCCGTGACCTGCTCGATGCCGTACCGACGGAGGACCGCGAAACCAAGGGCGACCTGT
>CAYMSM010000015.1:0-40812 GCA_964393105.1 uncultured Bifidobacteriaceae bacterium | reverse complement strand
AATGAACGTAGGCGATTCTCGGTTTGGACGCGGAGGGCAGCGGAATGTATGACCTCGCGGCCTTCCACAAAGCGGTCGTGGAGACTGCACGGCTCATCCCGAGGGGCCATGCGACGAGCTACTCCGACATGGCCGAGGCAGCCGGATCAACAGACTTCAACATGGTCATCCGTGTGGGCCGGTTGGTCCGAAAGCATGCGCCGGAGGACTCGCACCGCATCCTCAAGAAGCACGGCAGCGCGCTTGCGGTCGCGCGGGAGTACTCCGTCGCGGAGGGCGGGTTCTGCTACGCCATCCGCCGGCTTCGGGGCGAAGGCATCGACGTCTCCGAGTCCGGAATCGTCGAGAAGACGACGCGCTAAATGGACGCCGACGCGTTGAAGGACCTTCGACCTCGTGCCGCTGCTCAGCATTCCGACCAGATGTCATGAGTCGGGTCACGTCACCGTCAGGCCGGGAATCGCCGCGCCGCCTCGGCGGCGCCTACGTAAAGCCGCCCGACGACCTCAAAGTGGCCTTAGGCCCGAGGCGCCCGGGCCGAACAGCGAGAGCGTCTCGCGCTGATCCTCCTCAAGGTCCAGAAGCGGGCACGTCGACCGAGGGTAGATCTCCGCGACCTCCCACAGGGCGCGACGCACGCTGGAGACGACCCCGACCTTGCGGCCGCGGCCCACGAGATCTGCCACCAGCGGCCCGTGTTCGAACAGATAGACCGTCGAGATCACCCATGGACGGACACTGCCGCGCGACGACCCGGCCGGTGAACGAGGTCCGGTCATGACCAGGTCTAGGTCGGGCCCAGCCCCGATGTGCAGGTCGAGGATCCCCTCCCCCCCATCCCGTACCACTTCACGTTCACGCTCCGGCCAGCCAGCGATCCGGCGCGGAAGACACCGTCGCTCGCCTCGACGGCCGCTGAGGGATGCAGCTCGATGTCGAAGACCTGCGCGGCGATCCACTCGCCCACGTGTCCGATCTGGCACGGCCTGCCGATCATCTCCGCGATGGCGGCATCAGCGGCGTTCTTCGTCCCGATGAGGGCAGCCAGGCGCCGGATGGCCGTCTCATCCATGAGGCGCAGCGTACGGTAGGACAACAGGGATGGAGTCGGCCGGCGCCGATTGGCCTGCCGCGCATTCGCCGCCACGCTCGCTCAGCGTCAACCGACTCGCCGTGCGCGGATGCGCCAGAGGCGCCAGAGGCGTCGCGGCGTCGCGGCGTCGCGGCGTCGCGGAATATTAAAGCCGGGCTCGTGCGTTGGCCTTACCCCTCGACTCCCACACGACGGGCGTTCTGTCCCGTCCCCATGTATCTCCGAACCCTTCCTTGGGCCCTTCCTGTCACCGCGAGGCCCCGGGAAGGTTCTGGGCCGTCCGAAACCACACGGTGACCTCGGAAGCCCCAAGAGAGGCTCGAGGGCCACGCATGGGCCGTGCCCGCCCCAGCCCACGGATTACGCTCGCTGTCGATCGGCCTCCTCGACCAGGGCGCACAGGGTGGGACGCGTATACGACCCCCCACGGTGAGGTAGGTTGGGTCGTCTTCTCGTCGATACCTCTCCCGCGCGACCCGGTGGCTAGGGATGTCCATGGGACCAACCCGACTGCTGGAGGCACTGTGAAGTCGTTCACGCGCTGGGTTCTCGCGCACCGGCGCTCAGTCGTCGTCGCGTGGGTCGTGATCGCGGTCGCGGCCTTCGGATCGGTGAGCGCGTCGGTCGACGCGCTCTCCGTGGAGTTCGATCTTCCCGGCCGGGAGAGCACCGAGGCGGCGACCCTGATCGAGGAGCGCTACGGCAACGGCGGCCCGCTGGTGGCGGGACCGATCGTTGCGGTGGTGCAGCTCCCCGAGGGGGCGAGCATCGACGACCCGGGCGTGCGTGCGAGCGCCGGCGACGCCTTCGGCGCGGTCGCCGACTCCATCCCCGGCTCGCGGGCGGCCGACTTCGCGACGACGGGCGATCGCGTGTTCGTCTCCGAGGACGGGCGTACCACCTTCGGGGTGATCTGGTTCCCGCCCTCGCTTGCGGTCGCCTTCGAGCCCGCCAACGAAGCCCTCGAATCGGCACGGGCGGCGGCAGCGGCTCAATCGGTCTCCGGTGCGCCGGTGCTGATCACCGGCATCGACGCGCTCTACCTGGGCACCAGCGACGAATCCGCGGGCCCGAGCGTGCTGGCCGAGGTCCTCTTCGGCGGCGTCGGCGCCCTGATCGTGCTGGCCTTCGTCTTCGGCTCGATGATGGCCTTCGTTCCTCTCCTGATGGCGGCCATCGCCATCCCGACGAGCTTCCTGCTCTTGTGGCCGCTGGCCGAGGCGACGCAGGTCTCGATCGTCCTGCAGTTCCTGATCGCGCTGATCGGGCTGGGTGTGGCGATCGACTACTCGCTCCTGATCGTGATGCGCTGGCGCGAGGAGGTCGCGGCCGGGCGCGAGCGCCACGAAGCCGTCATCGAGGCGATGGCGCACGCCGGCCGGGCCGTCATCATCAGCGGGCTCGCGGTGGCGATCGGCCTTGTGGCGCTGGCCGTGCTGCCGGTGCCGGTCCTTCGCTCGATCGCCTATGGCGGCCTGCTGATCCCGCTCGTCAGCGTCCTGGTGGCGATCACCCTGCTGCCGGTGATCCTCGCCACCGTCGGCCCGCGCCTGGACCGGATCGGCTTCCGCAAGCGCACCTCGAGCGCGGGGCAGGGCTGGGTGCCGTGGGGACGTCTGGTCGTGGCCCGCCGCTGGGTCGTCGGCGGGCTCGCCCTCGTGATCCTCGCGGCCTTCGTCCTCCCCGTCCTCGACTTCTCGACCGGCACGCCGCGCGCGGAGGCTCTCGCCTCGGCCGGTCAGGCGCGCGACGGGCTCGACCTGCTCACCGGATCGGGCATCGGCGCCGGCGTCCTCAGCGTCTATGACGTGGCCGTGGTCGGAGGCGATGCCGAGTCGACCGCGAGCACCATCGCGACGGTCCCGGGCGTGCGCGGAGCCGTCGCGCCGTCCGGCAGCGACTGGCGACGGGGCGACACAGCCGTCCTCAACGTCTTCCCCCGGGCGGAGAACGACTCCGCCAACGTCGACGCTGTGCGCGAGGCGGTCGCAGATGCCCCCGGCGAGGTCCTGGTCGGAGGCCTGGTGCCTTCCAACGCCGACTTCAACGACGCCGTCTACGGCAACTTCATCTGGGTGTTCCTCTTGATCTTGGCGATCACGTACATTCTGCTGGCGCGCGTGTTCCGCTCGCTCCTCCTGCCCCTCAAGGCGATCGTCTTCAACGTCATCTCGATCGCGGCGGTCTGGGGGTTCATGGTGGTCTTCTGGCAGAACGGCAACGGCTCGGGGGCGCTGTTTGACATCGAGCCCACCGGTGCCCTCACCGTGTGGATCCCGATCATGGTCTTCGCCTTCCTGTACGGCCTGTCGATGGACTACGAGGTCTTCATCCTGAGCCGCATGCGCGAGGAGTACGATCGCGACGGCTCCACCGATCGCGCCGTCGTGGCCGGCCTCGCGCGCACCGGACGGCTGGTGACCGCCGGCTCGCTGGTCCTGTTTCTCGCGTTCGTCGCCCTGGCCTCCACGCCGGGGACCGAGATCAAGGTGTTCGCGACCGCTCTGGCGGTCGGAATCCTTCTCGATGCGACCGTGATCCGCAGCATGCTCCTGCCGGCATTCGTGTCGCTGCTCGGGCGTTGGAACTGGTGGATGCCACCATGGGCGGCACGGATCCTGCGGATCGAGCCCAGCTTGCCGGAGCCCGAGCAGCGGGGCTCGGTGCCCCTCGAGCTCGAGCCGCGCCCGCCGGTGGTGGCCACCGAGCCGGCCTGATCGAGGGATCTCCGGGTCGCCAGTCAGACGCGCCAGGCCACAAGGGTCAACCGTGCACGGCTGTCTCGAGGCCGTCGAGGATCAGGCGCAGGCCGTACTCGAACTCGTTGCCGTAGCTGTATCCCGGTTGGAGGACATGCTCGGTGGTCAGCTCGACGAGGTGCGGGTAGTCATCGGTTGAGAGCTGAGGCATGATCGCCTCGACGACCTCGTGGAGGTCGTCTGCGTCGTCGAACGGCAGGTTGACCTCTTGCAGCACGAAGCCGTAGATGTAGCTGTCGATCAGGGAGAACGCATGCGCCGCCATCTCGATCGAGAAGCCGGCTTTGCGGCAGCATCCGATTACCGCATCGTGGTGTCGCAGTGTCGCCGGGCCGGGTGAGGTTCGTGACTCCATGATGCTGATCGCCCACGGGTGGCGTGTGAGGGCTTGCCGTACCGAGGTCGCCCGCCGGCGCATCGCGGTCTTCCAGTCGCTGCCGTCGGTCGGCAGATCGATCTCACTGAAGACCACGTCGACCATGCCGTCGAGAATGTCGTCCTTGTTCGCCACGTGGTGGTAGAGCGACATCGCTTCGACGCCGAGTGCGTGCGCAAGTTTGCGCATCGTGAGCGAGCCGATGCCGTCTGCGTCGGCGAGCGCGACGGCCGCGGACAGTGCCCGCTGCCGGCTGAGGGGAACTCGGGGGTGTGCCTGTGGCGTTGTCTGTCGGGCCATGTCGCTTTCTCTCTTACGCGGCACCGGAGAGTTTGTCCTTGATAACCTTACACCGTAAGCGTAGCTTGGTGGAGGCACCTTACGTTGTAAGCGTGTCATTGCCCGTATGGGCGACTCGACAGGAGGAAACGACATGGCCCCGGCAGCCGCACGCGCAACCGACCAAGTGACGGCAACGCACTCGATGTCCGACCAGCAGATGCGGGCGATCGTCCAGAAGGATTACGGCACGGCCGACGTATTGAGTGTGGCCGAGATCGATCGACCCGTGATCGAAGCCGACGAAGTGCTGGTGCAGGTCCGTGCCGCCGGCCTCGACCGCGGCACGTGGCACCTCATGGCCGGTCTGCCCTACCTCCTGCGACTCATGGGCTATGGCCTGCGCGGGCCCAAGACCGCCGTTCCCGGCCTCGACGTCGCGGGTGTCGTCGTTGCGGTCGGAAGCGACGTCACGCGGTTCCGGCCAGGTGACGAAGTGTTCGGTATCAGCAGGGGTTCGTTCGCCGAGTTCGCCGCTGCGCGCGAGGACAAGCTCGCGCTCAAACCGTCGAACCTCACGTTCGAGCAGGCCGCCGCCGTGCCGGTCTCAGGGCTCACTGCACTGCAAGGGCTCCGCGACGTCGGGCACCTGGAGGCTGGACAGAGCGTCCTGATCGTCGGGGCATCGGGTGGTGTGGGCACCTACGCCGTGCAGATCGCCAAGGCGCTCGGAGCGGACGTCACGGGCGTGTGCAGCACCAGCAAGATCGACCTCGTCCGGTCGATTGGCGCAGACCACGTCATCGACTACACCCACGACGACTTCGCCGACGGTCAGAAGCGGTACGACCTGATCCTCGACATCGGCGGCAACTCCTCCCTCTCACGACTCCGACGCGCGCTCACTCCCCACGGCACCCTCGTCATCGCCGGCGGCGAAGAAGGAGGTCGATGGTTTGGGGGCAACGACCGCCAACTCCGAGCGATCGCCCTGTCGCCGTTCGTCGGGCAGCGACTGACCACGTTTGTCTCGAAGGAGCACTACGCCGGCCTCGAGCGCCTGACGAAACTCATCGAGGCCGGTCAACTCGTTCCGGTGATCGAGCAGACGTACCCGCTGAGCGACATGCCGACGGCCATGAGAAATCTCCAAGCCGGACGCGCCCGAGGCAAGCTCGTCATCACAGTGAGCTCCGGTCGCGATACGGCGGTCGAGAGCACCGAACCCGAAAACACAAGGACACGATGATGAAGTCGCCCCGCAACTACGTGCTGATCGTTGTCGGGACCATCGTTGGCCTGATCGGCTTGGCGCTCCTCGCCGGTGGCGGGACGCTTCTGTGGGCGAATCAGACGCAGAGGGACGACGACGGGTACGTCACGAGTCGCACCGTGATCGTCGCCGACGACGGCAGGGCGATCGCCACGGAGAACCTCGACCTCGGGGACCTGCCCGGTGGGAGCGGTCGCTGGGCCGACCTTCGCATCCGCGCAACGGGCGCCGGCGGGCGGCCGGTCTTCGTCGGCATCGGTCCGCGCGACGACGTCCAGCGATACCTCGCGGACGTGCAGCATGCCGAGCTGACAGACGTCGACCTCGACCCGTTTCGCCCCACCTACCGGCAGAGGACCGGCACCAGGACACCGGCGCCGCCCGACACCCAGGGATTCTGGGTCGCGCGGGGCCTAGGCAGCGGCCAGCAGACGCTCAGGTGGGGTGTGGATGACGGCAACTGGCAGATGGTGGCGATGAACGCAGACGGCTCGGCAGGGGTGGCGCTCAACGCGTCGCTCGGGGTCAAGTTCGCGCATGTCGTGAAGGTGGTCATCGGCCTCCTCGTCGGCGGGAGCCTCATGCTTGGAGGCGGGATCCTGATGATCGTCTTCGGCGGGCGTCGTCGCGACGGACCGCCGCAAGGCGAGCACGCCGCTGATGGCACCGCCGCAGGAACGGCTTCCATGGAAACCTCCGAGGGCTCGACCAGCCGAGTTTCACGGGCCACCTACCCGGTCGACCTCACCGGCGAGCTCGACGGGGGACTGAGCCGCTGGCAATGGCTCGTGAAGTGGCTCCTGGCGATCCCGCACTACATCGTGCTGATCTTCCTCTGGATCGCATACTCCGTGGTGACGGTGATCGCGTTCTTCGCGATCCTGTTCACCGGGCGGTACCCACGGGGGCTCTTCGACTTCAATGCCGGCGTGCTGCGCTGGAGCTGGCGGGTGGGCTTCTACTCCTACAGCGCGCTCGCCACCGACCGGTACCCGCCGTTCACGCTGGCGAAGACCGACTATCCGGCCGACATCGAGGTGTCGTATCCGGAGCATCTCTCCCGTGGTCTTGTGCTCGTGAAGTGGTGGCTGCTGGCCATCCCGCACTACGTCGTCGTCGCGATCCTCGCGGGCAACTGGACGTATGGCTCGGCCTGGGGTGAGCGCTGGTGGGGGTGGGCTTGGACTCCTGCCGGCGGGGGCCTGATCGGCGTCCTGGTCCTCTTCGCCGCCATCGCCCTGCTTTTCACCGGACGCTACCCACGCAGTCTGTTCGACCTGGTCATCGGAATGAACCGCTGGGTCTACAGGGTGATCGCCTACGCGACGCTCATGCGGGACGAGTACCCGCCGTTCCGGCTGGAGCGGTGAGTGTCGGCGGCTGCCCCTGACCCCCGACGTCGGCGAAGCGATCGAAGCGTTCATCTCCGTCCCCTCACGATCGTGTAGCCGAGGTGGATGTGGTCGCAGTGGTCGGGTTGCGCCCAGCTTCCGCTGTCGAGGGGTGCGGGGTCGAAGCAGTAGATCAGCTCGTCTGAGTGCAGTGGACCAGTCAGAGCGGCGAGCTCGACGGCAAGCCTGCCGCACGCACCAATGCGTGTCCCGGAGCAGACCTCCCCGTCGACCGATGCGATGTCGACCGCTCGACCGTAGTAGTGATTCGAGACGTTCCCCGAGACAGCGAGGCGGCTGTGCCCGGTCTTGAACACCCAGATCCCGACGGTGTGCCGCTCCAACGCCCACGACAGCGCGACGATCACGCGGAGGTCAACGACACCGGCCTGGAGGTCGCCGCCCGTGAGGGCGATGAATGGCAGTCCGAACACGACGAACCCCGTCGCCGCCACGAGCGCCACGGTCCTGGCGGGTCGCATCAGGGAGCGAACTCGCCCGCCGGGTTGCCAACCGCCGCGGATGCCCGGTGGGTCAGCGTGGTGGAGCGCGCGCAGACGGTCATGCTTGACGCCAACCTCGCCGCGCTCTACGCCGTCGAGACCCGCGCGCTCCTGCAGGCGGTGCGCTGCAAGGAGCCCGCCCTTGGATGGGCGGGCGGAGCCTTCATGGAGGCCTACGGCATCGGCCGCCAAGATGCGAACTCCGTTGCTCTCGAGTCATCCCCGGTCATCCCGGTGCTCGAGCCACTCGTCGGGCCCATCCAGGTCACGATGACCTCCCAGGAGCTCTTGGATGCGTTGGAGAAGCTTCTCGACGGGCCCGAGGCCTCGCGGCTGGCCCGCGAACGGGCAGGGGCTTTCGACCATCCTTAACCGTCTCGGGCCAGGCCGGGCGAGCGATCGCTGCCTCGTGGGCTCCGGACGAGGCATGTGTGCGCCGCACCTCCCGTTCCCCCTATATTGTCGGCGCTGCCGACGGAGACGCAGGACCGAAGGAGCGAACGTTTGAGCGGTGATGGCAAAATTGCAGAGGTCGTCGCGGGGCTGATGCCGCAGTTGAAAGCGGAGCTGGCCGACCTGGTGGCTATCCCGTCCATCTCGGTCATCGACTACCCGGCGGAGACCCATCCGGAGATCCTGCGCGCACACGACGCCGTCGCGAAGCTCTTCCGCGAAGCCGGCGTCGAGGTTTCGGCGCTCGAGATCCCGAACACGGCGCCGATCATCATCGGCGAGATCCCGGCGCCGCCCGGCGCGCCCACCGTGCTGCTCTACTCGCACTACGACGTCGTCCCGGTCGGGGACGAGTCGAAGTGGGAGTCGCCGCCGTTCGAGGCGAGCGAGCGCGACGGCGCGATCTACGGCCGTGGCGCCGCCGACACGAAGTCGAACATCCTCATGCACATCGGTGCGATCCGGGCCTGGGGCGGCAAGCCTCCCGTCGGGATCAAGGTCGTGATCGAGGGCCAGGAAGAGGTCGGGAGCGCGCTCACGACGTACCCGCCGACGCAGCCCGAGCTCTTCGCCTCCGACGCCATGGTGATCGGCGACATGGGGAGCGTCCGGCCGGGCGCCCCGACGCTGACGATCGGCCTGCGAGGGATGGCCGGGGTGGTCGTCTCGGCGACGACGCTCGCCGGGCCGAAGCACAGCGGCCAGTTCGGTGGCGCCGCACCCGACGCGCTGCTCGCGTTGATCCGCGTGCTGGCGAGCCTGCACGACGACAACGGCGATGTCGCGGTCGAGGGGCTCCGGCGCGAGGAGTGGACGGGCGCGAACTACAGCGACGAGGAGTTCCGCTCGCTCGCCGAGGTGCTCGACGGCATGCCGTTCATCGGCACCGGCGGTCTGGGCGAGCGCATCTGGTCCGGGCCTGCTCTGACCGTGACCGGGCTCGACGCGCTGCCGGTGGATGCGCCCGTGAACGCCGTCGTGCCCTTCGCGCGCGCCAAGATCAGCGCGCGCTTCCATCCCGAGCAGGATCCGCTCGAGGGCCAGGCGGCGCTCGTCAAGCATCTGAGGGCGCAGAAGCCGTTCGGGATCGAGATCGAGGTCACCGCGGCCGAGACGGGTCCCGGCTTCTTCGCCAAGACGACCGGGCCCGCGTACGCGGCGGCCCGCACGGCGCTTGCGCGGGCATGGGGCGGCGAGACGCAGCTGATCGCGACCGGCGGGTCGATCCCGCTCGTGAGCGCGCTCTCCGCGGCTGCACCGGAGGCCGAGATCCTGATGTTCGGGACGACCGACGGCTTCGCGAACATCCACGCGCCGAACGAGCGCGTGGTCATCGACGAGTTCGAGAAGGCGGTGATCGCCGAGGCCGAGTTCTTCGGTCTGTTCGCCGAGGCGTTCACGGCCGGGGGAGCGGCGTGAGCAGCCCGAACGAGCCCGTCCTCGCGACCGGCCCGGCCGAGGTGAAGCCCGGCACGATGGAGCGCATCCTCGGCCTGATCGAGCGCGGCGGCAACAAGATGCCGAACCCCGCGATCCTCTTCGTCTACCTCTGCCTGGGCGTGATCCTGCTCTCGGCCGTGCTCTCGTGGGCCGACATCCAAGTGACCTACCAGGTCGACAAGCCGCCGCCGGTCTCCGTCGAGGAGGTCGTCAACGGCGGGTCGACGCAGCCTTCGGGCGGCCTGCCGGACGCGTCGTTGCAGCAGGGTGACTACGAGATCGTCACGGAGAAGGCCCAGATCGAGAGCCTCCTCTCGGTCGACGGCGTGCGCTTCATGTTCACGTCGTTCGTCGCCAGCTTCCGCAACTTCGCCGCCGTGGCGATCATCCTCGTCGTCATGATTGGCGTCGGGTTGGCCGAGGCGTCAGGACTGATCGGCGCCCTCATCCGCAAGCTCGTCGCCGCGACGTCACCAGCGACGCTGACGCCGATCATCATCTTCATCGGCGTGCTCTCGAGCGTCGCGTCCGATGCCGGCTACCTCGTGCTCATACCCTTAGGCGCGGCTGCGTTCAAGAGCGTGGGCCGCAACCCGCTTGCGGGCATGGCAGCGGCGTTCGCGGGCGTCGCCAGCGGCTTCGGCGTCAACTTCCTGATCACCCCGCTCGACGGCGTGCTCACCGAGATCACGAACGACGCGATCTCGCTCGCCGACCCGAACCGCTCGATCGATCTCGCTGCGAACCTCTACTACGGCATCGCCTCGACGATCCTCGTCACGATCGTCGCGTCGCTCGTCTCCATCTTCATCGTCGAGCGCAGCCTCGGCAAGCACGACCCGGCGATGGAGAGCGATGACGTGGTTGCGGAAGTGCAGGAGGTGTCGCCCGAGCTGGAGGCCAAGGGCGTCAGGCTCGCGTCCCTCGCCGCGCTCGCAGTGGTCATCGGGATCGGGCTCCTCACGGTGATCCCCGGCGCGCCGCTGCGCCATCCGGTGACCGACAAGATCATCGGCGACTCGCCGTTCATGGACAGCCTGATCGTGATCATCACGCTCATCTTCTTCGCCGCGGGCCTCGCCTACGGCCACGGAGCGGGCACGCTCAAGGGCACCGACGCGGTGCTCGGGGCGATCACCAAGTCGTGGGCGGGACTTGCGAGCCTGCTGTTCCTGTTCCTGCTGATCGCCCAGTTCATTGCGTACTTCAACTACTCCAACATGGCGACGGTGGCGGCCGTGAAGCTCGGCAACTGGCTCGAGGGAGCCAACATCGGCGCCGTCTGGCTGCTGATCGGGTTCATACTCATAACCGCGCTGGTGAACTTCATCATGCCCGCGGGGATAGCCAAGTGGGCGATCCTCGCGCCGATCTTCATCCCGCTCTTCATCCGCCTCGGCATCTCGCCGCAGACCGTGCTCGCGGCGTACCGCACCGGCGACTCGCCCTCGAACACGATCACGCCGCTGATGGCGTACTTCCCGCTGATCGTGATCTTCGCCCAGCGCTACCGCAAGGACGCCGGCATCGGCACCGTCATCTCGATGATGCTCCCGTACGTGCTCGTTCTGTCGGTCATCTGGACGGCGTTCTTCGTGGTCTGGTACCTGATCGGGATCCCGCTGGGCCCCGGATCGCCCATCCACCTCCACTCGTAGCTCATGAGCGACTCCACGATCTGCTTCGTCGTCCTGGCGGTGACGGTGGTCGTCTTCGTCTGGGACTACTTCCCGGTCGCGCTCGTGGCGGTCGGGGTGTCGCTCTCGCTGTGGGCGACCGGCGTGCTCGACATCCACCAGTCGCTGGCAGGCTTCGGCGACCCTGCCGTGATCTTCATCGCGGCGCTCTTCGTGGTCAGCGAGGCGCTCGACGCGACCGGCGTGACGGCGTGGCTCGGACAGGAGCTGATCAACCGCGCCGGTGACGACCGCACGCGGCTGATGGTCTACATGATGGCGCTGGTCGCGCTGCTCACGGCGCTGATCAGCGTCAACGGCGCCGTTGCGGCGCTGCTGCCCGTCGTGGTCGTGATGGCGATCCGCCTCGGCCGCCCGACGTCACAGCTGCTCCTGCCCCTCGCCTTCGCAGCGCACGCGGGCTCGTTGCTCGTGCTCACGGGAACGCCCGTGAACGTCGTCGTCTCGGAGGCGGCGGCGAACGCCGGCGTCGGTGGCTTCGGCTACTTCGAGTTCGCCCTGGTGGGCGTGCCGTTGCTGCTCGGGACCGTTGTGATCGTCGTCCTGTTCGGTGAGCGGCTGCTGCCGCAGCGCAGCCCACGGGTGCTTCCGCCCGACTTCAGCAACCACGCGCGCACGCTTGTGGAGCAGTACGAGCTCGAGCACACCGCCGACTCGTTGCTGACGCGCCAGAAGGGCGTCGCCGAGGTCGTCATCCCGCCGCGTTCGACCGCGATCGGCGAGACCGTGTTCCCCGGGATGATCACCGACAGCGGCGACCTCGTGGTGCTCGCCGCGCAGCGCGGGGGCGAGCAGCTCGGCCCGGACCCGGTCGTCCTCGCCGCGGGCGACACGCTGCTGCTGCGGGGCACCTGGTCTGCGCTCGACGAGAACCTCGACGACCCGACGGTGCTCGTCGTCGACTCGCCGGCGCTCGTACGCCGGCAGGCCGTGCCGCTCGGGCCGGGGGCCAAGCCCGCGATGGCCGTGCTCGGCGCGATGGTCGTCCTGCTCGCGACCGGCCTCCTGCCGGCGGTCGTCGCCGGCCTGCTCGCAGCGGGCGCCATCATCCTCCTGCGCGTGCTCACGATCGACGACTGCTATCGCGCCATCTCGTGGACGACGGTCATCCTGGTGGCCGGCATGATCCCGCTCTCGACGGCCATGACGCTGACCGGCGCGGCCGCGAAGCTCGCCGACGCGCTCGTGAACATCGTCGGCGACGCCGGGCCGCACGCGCTGCTGCTCGGCCTCTTCGTGCTCACGGTCGCTCTCGGCCAGCTGATCAGCAACATGGCGACGGCCCTGATCGTGATCCCCTTGGCCGTCTCGGCCGCGGGCGAGATGGACGTCTCGGCCAAGCCCGTCTTGATGGCCGTGACCGTGGCGGCCGCGGCATCGTTCCTCACGCCGGTGGCGACGCCCGCGAACCTCATGGTGATGGGCCCGGGCGGCTACCGCTTCGGCGACTACTGGAAGCTCGGCCTGCCGCTGATCGTGCTCTTCGGCGTCGTCGCGATCCTCCTCGTCCCGGTCTTCTGGTCCTTTTGAGCGCTCTGCCCGCCCGTGCTTGAGCAGACCGGCGAATACGTCTCGACCGGGCACCTCCCCGCGCCCGGCGAGGTGGATGCGCTGGTCGAAGAGGCCTACGAGCGCTTCCGTGCAAACGACGAGGGCGAGAACTCGCAGGTCTACCCCGCGCTGGCCGAGGAGCCGGCTGACCGCTTCGGCATCTGCGTCGCGGGGGTCGACGGGCGCATCGCGACGGCCGGCGACGCCGAGACCGAGTTCTCGATCATGAGCGTGTCGAAGCCGTTCGTCTTCGCGCTCGTCTGCCAGGCCCTCGGGCCGGCGCGCGCCCGCGAGAGCCTCGGCGTCAACAGCACCGGGCTGCCGTTCAACTCGCTCGAGGCCGTCGAGCGCAGCGAGGACGGGCGGACGAACCCGATGGTCAACTCGGGCGCGATCGCCACGACGAGCCTCGTCCCCGGCTCCAGCGCCGGCGCGCGCTGGCAGCTGATCCACGAGGGACTCTCGCGCTTCGCCGGCCGCGAGCTGTCGGTCGACGACGGGATCTACGCGTCGGCGTCGGCGACCAACCAGCACAACCGCGGCATCGCGCGCCTGCTCGACAGTCGCGAGCGGCTCTACTGCGATGCCGCCGAGGCGATCGATCTCTACACGCGACAGTGCAGCCTCAACGTGAACGCGCGCGACCTCGCCCTGATGGGCGCGACCCTGGCCGACGGCGGCGTGCACCCGCTCACACGCGCGCGCGTCGTCGACGCCGCGGTCTGCCGCTATACGCTCACGGTGATGACGACCGCCGGGCTGTACGAGACCTCGGGCGACTGGCTCTACGAGGTCGGGCTCCCAGGCAAGAGCGGCATCGGCGGCGGCATCGTCACGGTCTCGCCGGGGAAGGGCGGGCTCGGCACCTTCGCCCCGCGGCTCGACGCCGCCGGCAACAGCGTCAAGGGGCAGCTCGTCGCCCGGTTCCTCTCGAGCCGGCTGGGGCTCGATCTGTTCGCCTCGAGGTCCGGGGGATGAGACGCCTAACCCCAAGGTCGTAGGTTCGATCCCTACACGGCCCATCGCATGCGTCCGGAACGCCGACCCGCCTGGTCGCGGATCGGCGTCTAGCCACGAGCAAGCGCCGCAGCTAGCGCCGCTCCGGGTCGGCCAGGGTGTCAGCGCGCGATGTAGACGTTGCAAGGTGCGTGCTGGGAGACCTGGGTGGACACCGAAGCCCATAAGGAACCGCTTCACGCCGCTGCGGCCGCGTGAGCCGATCACGATCAGATTGGTGCCTTCGGTCTCCGCCGTCTGGATGATCGCATCCGCGGCTTGCCCCACTGTCTCGATTTGCCGCGCTGCGATGCCGTGCTCCGCCAACCTGGCGATCGCCTCTTCGAGTTGCCGGCGCTGACGATCTCCGACGCCGAGATCGACGAGGGCGTCGAGCTGATCGGCCGCGCCCTCGCGGACGTGGCGGACGGTCGCGTCTCGGACGAGGCCGTGGCCGCCTACTCCGCCTGGTAGGTCGCGCTCGCGGCGAACGCGGGGTCGGCCGCCGGGTAGCTCCCGTCATGTACGACGACGCGGTAGCAGCGCGACGCTCCGGCGGGCAGCGGGAGCGCGTCGGTGGACGTGTCGATGCGTCCGGGGGTGAGGGTGTCGAGGTCGATCGTCCGGCGACCGGCGGCGGGCGCGGCGCAGGTGCCGTCCAGCGCCTCCACGTTGATGCGCCAGCCGGCCGGCGCGTTCGGGTGGCGGAAGCGGACGACGCCGGCGGTCACGCTCAACCCGATCCGGGCCGCCCCGGTGCGAGCCCCATGCGCGACGATCACGGTTCGCGGCCGCGACCAGCGACCGCCTCGCGAGACGCGCCACAGCCGGTAGCACCACGGGCCGGGAGCGGCCTGGGTTGCGAAGGCCGGCACCAGCGGCGCGCCGGCGGCGGCGTAGAAGAACGTGCCCCGCCGATCGACGGGCGAGCTCGGACAGGCACCCTTCCGCCGTCCCACGACGATCGCGCGGCCACCGGATCCGCGCACCCACAGCGTCGCCGTCGCCACCGTGCCGACCGGGTCCGCGATCACCTTCAGAGCACCGGCCCCCGCTGGGGCGCGGTCGCTGCACGCCGCGCGGGTCGTGCGCGTCACCGCCGCCGCCCTGCCGCCGTAGTACCGCACGACGCCGCGGATGTCGTCCGGCTGCACCACGCGGCAGCGCCGGAGCCACAGGCTCCCGCAGCGCCGCTCCCCGACCTCGTTGCCGGACACCATCGTCGAGCAGCGCCGGTCCTCGTGGCCGAGCCCGAGCGCGTGGCCGATCTCGTGCGCCGCGATCTGCTGGAAGAGTCGCTGCGGCCGGCAGCCGGCCGCGAGCCGGACCTCGGCCGACACGAGGCCGCCCCGGCCGTCGCCCGGCGCGACGGTGGCACCGGCCACACCGACGCACGCCAGACCGCGCGTGCCCCGGCAAACATGCATGGGACCCTGCGAGCCGGAAGGGCCGGAGAGGAAATGGTCCCCCCTCTATCGTGTTGACCCCTGTGTTGACCCACTGGACTCACAACGTTGATTCCTACAGTACCCCAGAACGGAAAACAGGTCTTTTAGCAGGGCTTTCCGTCTACGCGCCAGACAGGATTCGAACCTGTGACCTTCGGTTTCGTAGACCGACGCTCTATCCGACTGAGCTACTGGCGCAACCCATTGAGCCTACCAGAGGGGTCCTTCACGATACCTTCACGCAATTTGGCCCAGGGGCTAATGCGATCGGCGCAAACTGCCGACACACTGAAGGTCCCACTCTTTGGAGAGAGAGCGTGGAAGCAGTACTTGCAGTGATCGTCGGGGTTGCGTTCGGATCGGCTCTTGCAGCCGCGGTGGCGTCCCCCCTTCGCCGCCGGCGGCGTAACCGTCAGTCCGAGCGGACCGAACGCACCCGACGCATTCCCCTCCACAGCACCGAGCAGCGCCACCGCGCGAGCATCGTCGCCGCAGTCCTTGCAGTGGGTGCGACCGTCGCCCAGCTCGCCGGTTGGACCGTCATCGCCGCGTACTTCATGCTGTCGGTCGTGTTCCTGTGCGTGCAGGCGGCGACCTCGGCGCTCGTCGAGCGCAACCGCCGTACGTAATCGTCTGCGGGCAGGGCCTCCGTCTACAGCAGGCGCACGTTCCCGATGAAGCGGCCGAAGTCAACGAAGCCGATATCGATTCCGAACGCGGTGACGGCGTCGTCGGCGAACGCGAACAGGAACGACCCGAAGTTCGTGCTGATCATCAGGACGAGCAGGACGATGATCGCGACGTTGGCGATCGGCGCGATCGCCGCCCGGATCCCGTAGGGCAGGTACGGCTCGATGATGCCGTAGCCGTCGAGGCCCGGCACCGGCAACAGGTTGAGGGCCGCGGTGGCGAACTCCAGCCACCCCAGGTAGACGAGCGACGCCTTGAGGTTGATCAGCCCGTCGAACATGCCCGTGCCGACCAGGCCGAGGCAGACCGCGCCGAACACGACGTTGACCACCGGTCCCGCGAGCGACACGAGGGATTGGCGGTGCCGCGACCTGATGTTGCCGTGGTCGATCCACACCGCCCCACCGGGCAAGCCGATGCCGCCGAGGATCAGGAACGCGATCGGGATCGCGACCGAGAAGATCGGGTCGGAGTACTTCCGGGGATCGAGCGTCAGGTATCCGCGAACCAGAACGGAATGGTCGCCGCTCCGGTAGGCGACGTATGCGTGCGCCCACTCGTGCAAGCACAACGACACCACCCACCCGGACACCACCAGCAGAAACGAGGCCAGGCGTAGCCCCCCGTCGACCCCGTCCACGGGTGGATCGATGCGCGCCACGACGACGCACAGGCCGACGAACAGCGCGGTGATCGCCCAGAACAACCAGCCAGGACGCCGCAGGCTTCGCTGGTGGGACGTCAGCTCGCGGGCCACGGCGGGCTTGGCTTTGGTCTGCTCGCCGACACACGCGACGCAGTGCTTGCCGACGGCCGCCTGCACGAGGCAGTCGGGGCACGCAGGGCGGTCACACCTGGTGCACGACAGAAGCGTCGGCACGTTCGGGTGGAAGGCGCAGCGTGGGGTGTCGGCCGTGAAATCGCTCATTCAGTGCTGGGTGCTGCGGGCGCTGCGCGGCCGTCGTGGCCTGTCGAGCGGAGAGGGGGGGATTCGAACCCCCGATCCAGGTTAAGCCCGGATACCCACTTAGCAGGCGGGCGCTTTCAGCCTCTCAGCCACCTCTCCGTGTGAGTCACTATCGTACCGACTCACCACCCGTATCGGCGTGGGGCCGCGAGTGGTTGACCCGGAGGGGTGGCAGAGCGGTCGAATGCAACGGTCTTGAAAACCGTCGTCCGGGCAACCGGACCGTGGGTTCAAATCCCACCCCCTCCGCTGATGCACTTCGCTCGCAATGGAGGTTCGGGCTCCTGGAAAACAGACGCCTTAGGTGACCGTATTCCGTCTCCGGAGTGGGGGATCGTCCCACGCTCGCGTGTCGAGCACCTCGGTCAGCGCTGCAACCGCGTCGAAGACATCGACGTACCGGATGTAGAGCGGCGCGACGCCCAGGCGCAGGATGTCGGGAGCGCGAAAATCGCCGATGACCCCACGCGCGATGAGGGCCTGGCACACTTCGTATGCGTGGTCGTGTCGGAGCGAGACCTGGCTGCCGCGACGCGCGGGATCGCGTGGCGTGATGACGGTCAGGGGGTGCGCAGCGCACCGCGCGTCCACCAGGTCGATCAACAGGTCGGTCAGCGCCAGGGACTTGACGCGCACGGCATCCACGCCTACTTGGAGCGCGACATCGACGCCGCACTCGAGGGCCGCCAAGCTCAGGATCGGCGGCGTGCCGCAGGCAAACCGGCCGATGCCGTCGGCCGGGGCATACGTGGGGCTGAACGCGAACGGCTCGGCGTGGCCCATCCAACCCGACAGCGGCTGGCGGACGTCCGAGTGACGCTCGGAAACGAAGACGAACGCGGGTGCACCGGGCCCTCCGTTCAAGAACTTGTATCCGCATCCGACCGCGAAGTCGACGCCGCACCCAACGAGATCCGTGGGCACGACGCCGACCGAATGCGAGAGGTCCCAACAGACGAGGCAGCCGCGATCGTGGACGGCTGCCGTCACACCGGCAAGGTCGTGGAGGGCGCCGGTGCGATAGTTGACGTGTGAAAGCAGCACCACGGCAGTGTCCGCATCGATCGCATCGACGGCAGTGCCCGCAGGCACGACCCTGACCTGACCCCGACTGCGAAACGCGGTGATGCCCTGGGCAATATAGGCATCGGTTGGGAAATCGTCGGCCTCGATGACGATGTCGGCCTGGCCGGGGCGCAGGTCCAACGCCGCGGCAAGGACCTTGAACAGGTTGACCGAGGTCGAGTCGGCGACCACGACCTCGCCAGCCCCCGCGCCAAGGAGCGTCCCGATCTTCGCGCCGATTCGCGCCGGCAGCCCGATCCAGTCAGCGGCGTTCCAACTCGTGATGAGGCCGTCGCCCCACTCCCGCTCGACAACCTCGGCCACGCGCTGTCCTGTCGCGATCGGAAGCGGACCAAGCGAGTTGCCGTCGAGATAGATCACACCGTCAGGGAGCGCAAACTGTCCGCGGACCCGCGCAAGCGGATCGCGCCCATCGCGATCGGCACAGTCCGCGCGCGTCGGGAGCGATCGTCTGGACACCACGCAGACGGTACCAACCGGTTGAGGCGCACCGGCCACCACTTCGCCCCGGAACCCCGGTGCCGGTCGACATCAGGCGTCCGCACTTCGTGAACGGCGGCACCACCCTGGCCGCACCACGCCGTGTCTGACACCCTTTGGTGCACGCGCGTCAGTCTCAGCCAGTCAATCACGTTCTGTCCTGACGGCGGTTGGGGACGGCGCGTTAGATTGCACACCGGTGTCGGACAACAACCACGACGATCCCGATCTGCCTCCCGGCCGTAACCCGGTGGGCGCAGCGCTGGCGGCGGTGGCCGACAAGTGGCTCGTGCTCGTCGTCCATGCGCTGCACCACGGCTCGGCCCGCCACGGCGAGCTGATGGGCCGGATCGAGGGTGTGTCCCATCCGACGCTGACCCGGACGCTCCGATACCTCGAAACAGCCGGACTTGTCACCCGCACCGCCTACCCCGAAGTCCCCCCACGGGTCGAGTACGCGCTCACCGATCGAGGCCAGAGCCTGGCGGTGCCCGTCTCCGCGCTCGCCGCGTGGGCAGAGGCCAACATCGACGCGTTCGTCCCATCCCGGGAGCCGGAGGGGGAATGACGCGGCCCCTCAGCGACTGGCTTTGCTACTTCGCCTCCGGGTCGAAGTCGAGCGCCGCGGAGTTGATGCAATAGCGAAGCCCGGTGGGGTTGGGCCCATCGGGGAAAACGTGGCCCAGATGCGAGCCGCAGCGCCGGCACGTGACCTCGGTACGGCTCATCCCGTGGCTCGTGTCGGTGTGCTCGGCGACCACACCGGACTCGGCCGGCTGGAAGAAGCTCGGCCACCCGGAGCCCGACTCGAACTTGGTGTCGCTCGCGAACAGCGGCTCGCTGCAAACGACGCAGCGATACATGCCATCGTCGTGGTTGTCCACGTATACACCGCTGAACGGGCGCTCGGTCGCCGCTTGTCGCGTCACCGCGTACTGCTCTGGGGTGAGGCGCTCACGGAGCTCCTCGTCGGTGGGAATCGCTCGATCGGTCACAAGGCTCCTTTCAGGTCAGGCATGTGTCATCGGCGAGGACCCCGCCGACCATGGCACAGTGCCAGGCCACCTGCGCCCGCATCACGCTCCGCGTCGAGCTGGCACCGTCGATCGTTATGCGGTCACCCCTCCCCGTGCCATCGCGCCAGGTGCGCTCGGTGACGATCGGTGATCGCGGCACCGCGATAGTGCTTGTCGTAGAAGTCGACATCCAGGTGGTGGGCTTGGAACACGAGCCGCACGAACATAGGGTCGATGAACGCCGGGAATCGACCGTAGGTGTCATGGACGTAGGTGCAGAAGGCCTTGACGATCTCGACGGTCTCAGGCGCGGGGAGCGGGCGGGCGCGCATGACCTCATCGGCCTGCTGGAACGCCGATGCCTTGCCCGACGCGGCTGACCACGTCTCGAGATAGCGGTCGACGGCCTCGCACATGTCGGCGACATACGGAGGGCACAGGGCCTCGAGCGTCCCGTCGCGACCGACCGGCACCGGCTTGGACGCGTGGCGCGGCGTGTGCTCGGGCGTGACGAACCGGAACCCAAGACCGCGGTGGGCAGGGTCGACGCCCAGCACGTGGTGGGGCAGGAACCCGGTGAACGCCCACCCGCCCAGGCCCAAGGCCTGCGCCGCCAGGTTCATGTTCTGGCAGATGAACGCGCCCTCCACGTTCAGCGCGGTCAACACGCGCAGCTCCAGATCCATCAACGTAAGCTCGACCGCACCCAACCGGCCCGCCTGGACCCACCTGTCGAGTCCGCACGTGCGCCCGCCCGACAGCTCGTCCACCACGCTGAACCGGTTGATCTCGTCGAAGTAGATGAACAGGAGCGTCATGTACTCGATCGTCGTGTTCGTCACCGGAACGAACAGCGTCGTACCGGGCTGGTTGACATTCCACGCGTTGAAGCCGAACAGTCCCGGCTCGCCACGTGGCAGGTTGGCCCGTCCATCCTCCAGCCGGGTGGTCGCCGCACGAAAGCGGGCGAGCATCTCGGCCATGACGTCGTCGCCGGATCGGCCCGCGAACACGGCCACGTCGTCCGGGGTCTCCTCACCCAACCGCACCAGATTCAGACCGGTGTCGTTGGTGAAGAAGAGCTCTGTGGAGTGTGAGTTGCACGAACACGGCCACGACCGGCCCGAGAACCCGTGCATCCACGAGATGCCGTCGGTCGGGAGGTCGGCGAGCGCGAGCCCCGTGACGCCCGTTCCGATCCACACGAGGAATGCCTCCTCCATCTCCGACAACGCCACCGGCGCATGCGGCGACTCATATGCGAGCGGGCCGTCGGGGATCTGCATCCCCAACCCCACGCGGCGTGAGCGGCGCGTGAATACCGCCTCGGCCAGTGGGACCTCGAACGCGGATCTCAGGGCGTCGAACTCGTCCACGAACTCAAACCTCCGAGGCTGGAATGGTCTCCGGGCTGCCCCGGAAGACTATTCGGCGGCCACCTCCACCACGGCAGCCAAGCCTCCGCGCCGCGTCAGGGCCAATGCTCCGCAATGCGCCCCCAGAGCAGCCGCCTCGTCGAGCCCAAGGCCCACGGCAAGCCCGACGGAGAAGCGGCAGCCGTTCGCCAGACGAGCCATCTGCGACGCCGCGACGGCGCCACCACCGGCGGGTTCCTCGATCGCATCGTGCAGGTGGAGGTTCTGCCCGGGGATCGGCACCTCGCCGCGCGTGTGGGTCACCCATTCGAAGTGACCGATCACGGCGACTCTGGCGTCCACTATTTCGGTGTGATCTCCGCAGGTGCCCCGTGCTCGACGAGTGCGAACGGAATCGCCACCGACCCGTCTCGGCGCTGGTGGTTCTCGAGGATGGCGATCATCGTCCGCCCCAGCGCGATCGCCGTGCCGTTGAGCGTGTGGACCGGCTCGGTCGCTTTGCCCGCGCGGAACCGGCAGCGCAGGCGGCGGGCCTGGTAGTCCGTGCAGTTGGAGCTGGACGTCACCTCGCGGTAGCGCTCCTGACCTGGCATCCACGCTTCGCAGTCGAACTTACGCGCCGCCGATGCACCCAGATCGCCCACCGCGATATCGACGACGCGATACGGCAGGTCGAGGGCTTGCAGAATCCGTTCCTGCATCGACAGGATGAGCTGATGCTCCTGGGCGGAGTTGTCCGGGTGGGAGAACGAGAACATCTCGACCTTGTCGAACTGATGCACGCGGAACATCCCGCGCGTGTCCTTGCCCGCAGCGCCCGCCTCACGGCGAAAGCACGACGAGATACCGACGTAGCGCAGCGGAAGCGCCTCGATGTCCAGGATCTCGTCCTGATGGAACGCGGCCAGCGGGACCTCGGACGTGCCGACCAGGTACAGGTCGTCGTCTGCCGTCCGGTAGATCGACGCGCGGTCGGTCGGGAAGAACCCTGTCCCATACATGGCCTCCTCCCGCACCAGGACTGGTGGCACAACCGGGGTGAACCCCTCGTGCTCCAGGAGCTCGACGGCGAACGACACAAGGGCGAGCTGTAATCGCACCATCGAGCCGAGCAGATAGACGAACCGCGAGCCCGATGTTCTCGCGCCGCGCTCCAGGTCGATGATCCCGGCGCCGGTGCCGATGTCGACGTGGTCGCGGACGGGGAAGTCGAACTGGGGCGGGGTCCCGACCGTGCGGAGCTCGACGGCGTCGTCCTCGCCACCGTCTGGAGCCGCATCCTCGGCGACGTTCGGCAGGACGAGCAGCTCGGCGTCTCGCCGATTCTCAAGCTCGCGAAGCTCCGCCTCCTGCTCGCCCAAGCGCGCTCCCAGCCGCCGCGCCGCGACCTCGGCCCGAGCGGCGTCCTGGCCCGCGCGCTTTGCCTCGCCGATGGCCTTGGACGCCTTCGTGCGCTCGGCTCGGGTCTGCTCCACTGCCGTGCGCAGTCGCCGGCAGTCGTCGTCGAGCGCGATCAGGGCATCCAGGGTCTCCGCGCCAGTGCGTCGCGCGAGCGCCGCTCGCATGCGTTCGGGCTCAGCCCGTATCAGCCGAAGGTCGAGCAGGTTGCGTTCCTTCGGATCCCTACGCGGCCGAGGTCGCCGCCTCGGCGAGCGCCGCACGCACGCCCTCGAGGTCGTCCCCGAACACGAACGCGCGGCGAAGCCCCGTGATCTCGAACACGCGGCGCAGGTGACGCTGGGGGCAGATGATGCCGAGCAGGCCCTCCGCGGCCCGCGCACGGTTGAGCAGGCTCACGAGCGCACCGAGCCCCGATGAGTCGAGCAGGCTGACGTCGGTCAGGTCGACGACGACCTGGGTCGTACCAGGATCGATCTTGTCGGACTCCTGCCGGAAACCCCCGACCGTGTAGATGTCGAGTTCACCGTCGAGTGACAGGAGGACGAGATCGTCAGATGGCTTCGTGCTGACGGAAAGGCCCACACGACGATCCTATACCACCGTCCCAGCCACATCCCGTGTGAGTTACTGCAGGCTCAGTACGAACTTCGCGACGTTCTCCAGGTCGTCGCCGCTCGCGAGCCCTGCCGGCATCCCGCCCCCGCCGTTGACGATCTGATCGGTGATCCGCTCCTCGGCCAGGCCCTTGCCCGCCAGCACCGGGCCGGCGCCCGCCTGCGTTCCGCCCGCGGTGTGACAGGCCTGGCATGAGCCCTCGAAGAACGTCTTGCCGGCCGCGACGGCCGGGTCGTCCCCACCACCACCGGGGGGCGGGGGCGGCTGGGCAGCCGCACCTTGCAGGGCAACGACGAACGCCACCACGTTGTCGAGGTCGGCGCCCTGGACCAGGTTGGCGGGCATCCCGCCGCTGCCGTTGACGATCTGCTGGCGGATCCGGTCCGGGGTCAGGCCGCGGTCGGCCAGGATTGGGCCTGCGCCGGCCTGCTTCCCCCCGGCTGCGTGGCAGCCCTGGCAGGTCGCCTCGAACGCAGCCGTTCCCGCCACGCCGTCGTCCTCGCCGCCGCCCTCTCCCTCAGACGTGAGCGGAGGCTGACCGTTGGTGATTGTCGGCGCGTTTGCGGGGGTCTTGGCCTCGTCCGGGTCGGAGCCACCGCACCCGGTCACGAGCGCAGCGAGAGCGGCGATCACAACGACCGCGACACCAAACCGCAACCTTCGCATCTGGAACCTCCGACATGGCGGGTGGACGCGTGGATCCTACCCGCCCGTACCGGTGATGGGCTACTGGATACTCAGGACAAATGCGACAACGTTGTCGAGGTCCGTGCCGCTGTAGAGGCCCGCCGGCATGATGCTGCCGCCGTTGACGACCTGGTCGCGGATGCGCTCTGCGGTCCGCCCGCCGCCCGCCAGGACCGGACCGGTCGCGGCCACGGTGCCGCCCTCGGCGTGGCATCCCTGGCACTTGGTCTCGAACAACGTCTTGCCCGTCGCGACGTCACCCGCCGCCGGTGTCGACGTACTCGGAGTGGGCGCGGTCGCTGTCGACGTGCTCGGAGTGGGCGTGGTCGTGGACGCCGCCGGTGCCGCCGGCTCGTCGTCGCCCCCGCATCCGGCGCCGAACGCGGCAAGCGCGCTGACAACGGCAATCACGATTCCCAAACGGAGCCTCGACATCTCGTCACCCTTCGAATCGGAGGAGGATGACGGAATCGTAGTGACTGAGGCGAGTGAGTCAAGGTCCGGCGCGATGCCGAAAGATCGCCCCCAGCGGCTATCGTTTGGGCCCTGATCGTTTCGCTTGGTGACTACACGCCCGATCTCGGGCCGGGCGCGTTCGTACACGACGCAGCATGCGTCATCGGGCGCGTACGGTTGGGGCGCGCGGTTTCGGTGTGGCCCAATGCGACGCTCCGCGGTGACACCGCACAGATCACGGTCGGCGACGACTCCAATGTTCAGGATGGCGCCGTCCTGCACGCCGATGCGGGCGTCCCGTGCACGGTCGGCCGCGCGGTGACAATCGGCCACCTCGCCTGCGTGCACGGGTGCACGATCGAGGACGAGGTGCTCATCGGGATCGGCGCGATCATCCTGAATCACTCGGTAGTGGGCTCAGGCTCGATCGTCGGCGCCGGATCGGTGCTCACCGAAGGGACCGTAGTCCCACCGGGGTCGGTGGTGCTGGGCACGCCCGGGCGCACCGTTCGCGAAACGACCCAGGCACAGCGCAACGACATCCGGCGAGGCGCCGAGCACTACGTGTCGATGATCGGGGTGCACACCAGATGAGCGCGCTTCCCGGCAAGGCCGGACTGGGCACAACCGGCCGCGAGGAGCCGTTTGAGCTGTTGGCAGGTCTGGAGCCGCCGATCTCCCTGGAGGAGAGCCTGGAGTTGATCGCGCGGCGGTTGAGGGAGGCGTTCACCGTCGACCTCGTCATCGTCCGGGCCGCCGAGGAGGATCGCAAGCGGGTGGGACGCGCGTTCAGCGCCGCCGACGAGGGGTTCGGCCGTGCGTACGGCGCAGCGCTCAGCGCCCTCCGCCCCGAGACGGCCGACCTGGGCCTGACGACGCTCGCCGGTGGATCCACGGTGATCTGGCCGGACATCATGGCCGAGCCGGCGGTGCTGGCCCGCCTCGCCGAGATCGAGGATGCCGGGGTGCCGCTTCGCGACGCGCGCGATGTCCTGAAGGGCAGCAGCGCCATCGCGATGCCACTCCGCACGCTGAGCAACCCGCACCTGGGCGCGCTGGCGTTGCTCAACCTGGCCGGGCAGAGCCGCTTGGCAGAGCCGGAGCAGCAGGCGCTCGAGGCGCTCGCCCCACAGATCTCCCTGGCCGTCCAGAACGCCCTGCTGCGCGATCGAAACCGGCGTACCCGCCAGGTCCTCGAGGCGGTCCTCGCGACAACGCGCAACGGCGTGGTCGTCATCGACACCGACGGCATGATCAGCATCGTCAACCGCGCATACGGGGAGTTGATGCGCATCGCGCCGGAGGTGCTGATCGGGCAGCCCGCCAAGCGCATCCTTCGCGAGCACATCACGCCGCGGTTCAAGGATCCCAACGCGTATGAGATCTTGACCTCACGCCTGGCCGAAGCTCCGGATGTCACGCGGCGCGATCAGCTCGAGACGGTGGACGGACTCGTGGTGGAGCGCTTCAGTGCGCCGGTGCGGGACGCATCGGGGAGACTACTCGGGCGCGTCGTCATCCTCTCCGACATCACGGTGCGCCACCGGGCCCTGCTCGAGGCGCGGGCCCTCGCGGAGCAGAACGCCGCCCTGCTCGAACGCGAGGAGCGCCGGGCGCAGGAGGAGATCGCCATCACGCGGGCTGCGCACATGCTCGCGTCTACGCCCACTCGCAGCGGCATCCACGAGGAGCTCGTCGCGCAGGCCCAGACGCTCGTCGGCGCCGAGCGAGTTGCCCTGCTGGCCGTTCGGCGCCGCGGTGATATGGCACCGGTGGCCTCATTCGGATTCGATCGCGACACGCTGCGCGAGATGCGACAGCGACGCGGCGAGGGCATCCTGGGTCGCGTCGCCGACACCCGCCGGGCGTTTCTGTACACCGATTCCCACGACGACCCCGGGCTGGATCTGGCCAGCCAGGACGAGGACGAGGTCCGGTCGTTCGTTGCGGTCCCCATCGAGCTGGTCGACCGGGTCTATGGGATCCTGACAGTGTCCAGCTCAGTACCGGACGCGTTCGCCGAACGCGACCTGCGGGTGCTCGGCGAGCTTGCCCGGCACGCGTCCGCCGCCATCCAGAATGCGCTCCAGTTCGAGCAGGAGCGGCGGATCGCCGAGACGCTCCAGGACGCGCTCCTGGCAGAAGAGCCGCCCGAGGTGGAGGGCCTGGAGATGGCGACGCTCTACCGTGCGGCCGCCGGCGCCATGGTGGGAGGCGACCTCTATGACATCTGGGTCTTGCCAGACGGCAAGGTCGCGGTCATGGTCGGCGACGTCGCGGGCAAGGGCGTGCAGGCGGCCGGCACCACGGGCATGGTGCGCTACCTCGCCGAGGGCCTCTCAGCTCACGAGCAGGATCCCGGGCGACTCCTGGATGAGCTCAGCCGCCTGGTGACCGGGCGACTCGGCGAGGCGGCGTTCGTCACGCTGTTCCTCGCGGTCATCGACCGGGACGCGGATGCCTTGACCTGGACGAGCGCCGGCCATCCCCCGCCCCTTCTGGTCGGCGCCGACGGTTCGGTGACGGCGCTCGAGGATCCCGACCCACCACTCGGGTTCAGGATGGAGGAGCCGTACGGCAGACACGTCACCCCCTTCCCGCCGGGGGCGCTCCTTGTGCTCACGACCGACGGCATCCTGGATGCGATGCGGGGCAACGAGGCGTTCGGTGAGGAACGGCTCCGCAAGACGATCCTCCGCCTCGTCACCCAGCCCGCGGTCACCATCGCGCAAGACGTCTACGCCGCGGCCCGACGCTTTGCAGGGGGACCGCTGGGCGACGATGCCGCCCTGGCGGTGGTCCGACGGCGGGGATAGCACCGCTCAAACGTCGCACCTGAGCGGAGTCACTCTCCCCGTAAGCACGTCGGGCCGGCCCTGCGGCCGACCCGTTGTCCACTCACCTACGGAGGGGTCTCTCTTACGTCTCCTTCTGGCCCCGATCGACGACCCTGCGGGGAGCGCCGAGGTCAACGAACGCGGTGCCGCGCTTGGCGCTCCACGCCATGACGACGCGGTCACCCATCTTCAGGGACTGCCACGAGCGCTTGGACGGACCCTTGCCCTTACGGGTGATATGCGTGCACGGACCGAGCGGGACCATCAGGTCCTCAACCGCGTACATGCCGCCACCCCGGGAGGTGGGACCCATGAGGGCGCGCTTGCCGTGCTTGTTGACGCTCTTGACGTCGACAACCATCTGGCTCTCGGTCGCATCCGCAGCGAGGACGCCACGGATGATGTAGGTGATGCCGCCCCTCTTCGCGGGCTTGCAGACCTTGGGCTTGGGTTTGGTGATCTTGTTCGGGTTCGACTGCCCGGGAGGGGTCAGTGGCTTTGCCGCGCCCGCAAGCGACACCGGCAACGCGACCGCCATGGCCGCCACCATCGTGAGCATTTTCCGCATGGAATCCTCCTGGTCGGGTCTGCGCCCTCACATCCGTTGAGAGCTTCTGCGCATACCATCGTCCGTATCCCCGGATTCTTATAGCGCCCACGGCCCGATCCTGGCCGAATTCACGAATGTCTTACAAACTGCGAAATGCTTGATCACAGGTCGGGCGCGGATCGACGCGGCAAACGTCGTCGCGATCGCCTCGACGAGGAACCGCACGTGAGCTTGCAGCATCGCGGCCTGCCCGATCTGGTTGACCAGCGCGGCGTCGTCGACGGCCTGCGGGCCGCGGCGGGCGATCTCGGCCTCCTTGGCCCGGCGATCCATCCATCCCAGGAGCGCCTGGGCGGCGGGATCTGTCGGCCGGGTGCTGATCCTGCCCTCTAGGTCAGCGTGTACTCGGGACCCGAGCCACCTTCGGGCGGCGTCAGCTGACCGCCCTTCGCGGTGATGGCTCCGCACTGGACGCAGTTGGAGGCGCTGACCTTGACATCGACCATGTCGCCGGCGTGCCCGTCCTCGACCTCGTAGACCTTGGCCGGACACATGGCCTCCCACATGATCGCCAGCTCGCGCGGCACGTGCTGTTGCACGCGGATGTGGCTGGGCTGGTCGTCACGGGTCTTGTTGCCGCTCGCGAACACGCTCGAGAGCTTGTCGAAGAAGTACTGGCCGTCCGGCTTGGGGTACGCCTTGGCCCGGCCACCCACGAAGATCTCGCCCTTGGCGTCGGCCTTGTGCGGGACGTGCTTGGGGAACTTGCCCTTTGTGCCGGTTGCCATGCCGCCGACGATCGCGCCGTACACGAAGCTCTGCTGGAACGCGGGACGCACGTTACGCTCGCGCCACAGGTCCTTCCAGATGACGCTGTCGCGGATCCTCTGGTCATACCCCCACAAGCCGGTCGTTGTCGTGGCGGTACCGGCCTTGAGCGACTCGTAGATGGCCTCGGCCGCGAGGATGCCCGACTGGATCGCGTAGTGGACCCCCTTGAGCGCCGACATGTTGACGAAGCCGGCGGAGTCGCCGCACAACACGGCACCCGGCACGTGCAGCCGGGTCGGCAGCGAGTTGAACCCGCCGCCGGGAATGGTCTTGGCGCCCCAAGCGACGCGCCGGCCGCCTTCGAGGATGCCGCGCACGAGCTTGTGGGACTTGAACTGCTGCAGGAGGTCGTGCACCGAGAGGCTCGCGTCGGCGTAGTCCAAGCCGGTCACGAAACCGATCGAGACCTTGTCCTCGCCCATCGGGTAGATCCACGAGCCACCGTACTCGCGGTACTTGGCGCCCAGGCGAAGCGGCCAGCCGGCGGTGTGGATGACCTTGTCGAGCGGCTTCTTGACCTCCCAGACCTCCTTGACGCCCAGCTCGTAGGTCTGCGGCGCCCGGTCGAGTTCGAAGTGCCTACGCGTGATGCCGGCCAGGTGACCCTGGGTGCCCTCGCAGATCGCGGTGACCTGCGCATGAAGCTCCATGCCGGGCTCGAACGTCGAGAGCTCCTCGCCCTCCCGCCCCCGACCCTTGTCGCCGGTCACCACGCCGAGCACCCGGCCGTCGTCGACGATGAGCTTCTGGGCATCGGTCTCTGGGAGCATGTAAGCGCCGAGCTCCTCGGCCTGCTCGGCCATCCACCGGCCGAGCTGGCTGATCGACACGACCCAGTTGCCGTGGTTCTTCATCTGCGGGGGCGGCATCGGCAGCCGGAACGCCGCGCTCTTTGTCATGAAGTACATCGCCTCGCCGGTGACCTCCGAGTAGATCGGCAGGTCCTCCTTGGGTGTGTCGGGGAACAGCGACCGGAACGGCCCGGGGCGCATGACCGCGCCCGACATCAGGTGCGAGCCCGCGGTCTTGCCCTTCTCGACAACGGCGATCGGGACCTCGCCGAGCATCTCGGCGACCTCGGGGTCCTCGGCTAGGAGCTGCCCCAGCCGCACCGCCCCCGCCAGTCCGGCGGGCCCGCCGCCCACGAACAGAACGCCCACGTCGATGCGCTCGTCCTCGCCGGCAGCCGGCCGGACGACGTAGTCGGACGCACGGAAACGGGGTGGGTAATCGGCCGGAACGATGTTCATTTCGCCTCTCGGATCTGACGTCGTGGAGGGCATCGAGTCTACGTGACGCCAAACGCCGCTCGCGGCAGGGCTCTGGGTCGCGATGGGCCATCCGTACGTTCGTCCGTGATACAACCGGACCCCAGTGCTCTGTCTCAAACGTCTCGATGGCATCCGGCGGCTGCAAAGCTCGGCTGGATTTGGTGGCGCCTTCAAAGGAGGATCAGCCTCGTGAGCCGTGTCCTCGCCTTCGCCCATAGGGAAACAGGACTCGAGAGTCCTGTGTCCATACGCCGTGGACGAGCGGCCAGCCCGATTCCACTGACATCGCGATGACACCGCTCGACTGCCTCAGCCAGGTGTTCGGGTACCCGGCGTTTCGGGGGGCCCAAGCCGAGATCACAGACCGGGTCACGGGTGGCGGCGACGCGATTGTGCTGATGCCGACCGGCGGCGGCAAGTCGGTCTGCTATCAGATCCCCGCGATCCTGCGGCCCGGCGTCGGGGTGGTGGTGTCTCCGCTGATCGCGCTGATGGCCGACCAGGTCGCGGCGCTGCGCCTGCTGGGCGTGCGCGCCGCCGTCCTCAACTCGTCGCTTTCCGCCGACGAGAGCCATTCTGTGTGGGGTCGACTCGTGCGCGACGAGCTCGACCTGATCTACGTCGCTCCCGAGCGCCTGTTGACCGATGGCTTTCTGGAGCTACTCGACCAGCTGCACCAACGTGATCGGATCGCGCTGTTCGCGATCGACGAGGCGCACTGCGTATCCCAGTGGGGCCACGACTTCCGACCGGAGTACCTGCAGCTTGCGGTGCTGGGGCAGCGATACCCCGGTGTGCCCCGCCTGGCGCTGACGGCGACCGCCGACCAACTGACCCGCGCCGAGATCCGCGAACGCCTGGGGCTGCCGAACGCGCACGAGTTCGTTGCGAGCTTCGACCGGCCCAACATCCGGTATGCCGTCGTCGAGAAGGACAAGGAGCGCGAGCAGCTGCGCCGGTTCCTGGAAGCCCACCGCGGCGCGGCCGGCATCGTGTACTGCTTGTCGCGACGCAAGGTCGACGAGATCGCCGCGTGGCTGGTCCTCCAAGGGGTGGACGCCGTGCCATACCACGCGGGGCTGGACACCCTTACGCGCACCAACAACCAGGAGCGGTTCCTGCGCGAGGACGGCGTGGTCGTCGTCGCGACGATCGCGTTCGGCATGGGCATCGACAAGCCGGACGTACGCTTCGTCGCCCACATGGATCTGCCCAAGAGCCTGGAGGGCTACTACCAGGAGACCGGCCGCGCCGGGCGCGACGGCGAGCCCGCCGAGGCCTGGATGACGTATGGCCTGCAGGACCTGATGCTGGTGCGCGGGTTCATCGACCGGTCCGAGGCGCCGGCCAATGTTCGCCTGGTGGAGTCACGCAAGCTCGACGCCATGCTGGGCTACTGCGAGACTGGTCAGTGTCGACGACGCCTTCTCCTTGCGTACTTCGGCGAGGAGCTGCGTGAGCCCTGCGGCAACTGCGACGTCTGCCTCGACCCGCCCGAGACGTGGGAGGCCACGGTCGCGGCGCAGAAGGCGCTTTCGGCGGTGGTGCGCACGGGCGGACGGTTCGGCGCGATGCACCTTGTCGACGTGTTGCTTGGTCGTCGGACCCCGAAGGTGGCCCAGCACCGCCACGACGAGCTGCCGACGTTCGGGGTCGGGACCGAACTCGACGAGCAGGGCTGGCGTGGGGTCATCCGGCAGCTCGCAGCGCTGAGCCTGCTTCGCCCCCACCCGGACGGCCACGGGGGCCTGCAGCCGACCGAGGCTGCGCGCGAGGTCCTGCGCGGCGACCGTCAGCTCGAGTTGCGGCGGCTGCGCCCACGGAGCCCTCGAGCAGCGACAAGGACCCGCCAGCCGACCGTCGACCTCCCCGCAGGAGCCGAGCCGCTGTTCGACGCGCTGCGCGCCCTGCGCCGCCGCCTCGCAGACGAACAACAGGTGCCACCGTACGTCGTGTTCCACGACGCGACCCTCCGGACGATCGCCGCCGATCGCCCCGCCGACATGGCGGCGCTCCTCGCGATCCCGGGCATCGGCGCGGCGAAGGCAGAGCGCTACGGAGCCGACGTATTGCAGACCGTCAACGCAGCCGCCTGACGCCGAATGAGGAAGTCGAGAGAGGCATCCCTCAGGGTCTGGACACCTGACTCTGGCGCCCACGTAGCGCGTCGTTGAGGATCGTCTGGTATCACCCACTGGATGGGAGAAGAGGAGCGCAGCGTGGGACACGGTCGCGCGAAGTTGATCTTGAGTGGGCTCGTCGGCGCGGTGGTGATCGCCGGCCTGATCATCGGCCTGACACGTGGCGATGACGCGACCACGACGAAGCTCGTCAGCGGTGGGCCGTCGCTCGAGGGGACCTCGCCGGTGCCGAAGATCACTGGCCCGGCGCTCGCCGGCGGCAATCCCATCGACGTGGGGGCGTTCACGGGCAAGAAGGTCATCCTCAACGCGTGGGCGTCGTGGTGCGAGCCTTGCCGCGACGAAGCCCCGGACATCCTGAGGTTCACAAAGACGCATCCCGACGTCGTGTTCCTGGGCGTCAACCTCAACGACGACAAGGCCAACGCCACGAAGTTCAACGCCGAGGTCGGCTGGACGCACGCGTCGATCTACGACCCCAACGGCAAGGTCGGGTTCGACACCCTCAAGGTGACGACCCTGCCGGCGACGATCTACATCGACTCCAAGGGCATCGAACGTGGCCGCACCCAGGGCGCCGTCACCTACGAGGATCTGGTGAGCGCCGCACAGCGCCTGTCGTAGCCCGCGGCTCGTCGATCACCGGCGGAACTTTGTAACACGCGGGACGGACCTTCCGTGCATCCCATGATGCCCGTCGATGAGAGCGCTTACGGGAACATTCGTGTCGGGCACGAATGTGAACATTGTGACGACCGCCCAGGCGGTCGGACGATGGCACGGCTGAGGGCCCCTACCCCATTTCGTGGCACGTGGTGCAAGGTCACGCCCCTCGTATCTGCGCTGCGGTCTTTACAACCATCCCCCAAAACCCCTTACAGCCTCCGAACACGATTCGCGTAGTCCGCACATGGGTTGCAGAAAGGGTTCGGGCCGTGAGACACCCCCCCTGTGCCTACAAGGAGACACCATGAAGCTGAGAGCACTGATCGCTGCCGGGTCGGCGTGCCTGGCCATCGGCGTGCCGGTCGCGCTGGCCGCGACGATCAACGGGACGCCCAACGCCGAGATCCTGTTCGGGACCAAGCGCGCGGACGTCATCAACGCGGACGCCGGCGGTGACTACGTCAATGCGGGCAAGGGGCACGATCTCGTGCGCGGCGGCGCGGGCAACGACGCGCTACATGGCTCGTGGGGCCATGACCGCATCGCGGGCAACCAGGACAACGACGTGATTCACGGCGGCCGCGGCTCGGACAGCGTGTTCGGCCAGGCCGGCGACGACGTGATCTCAGGCGATTGGGGCCACGACGTGGCGCTCGGCGGCAGCGGCAACGACCGGGTCAGCGGTGGCCGCGGTCACGACACGCTGTACGCCGGATCCGGCAATGACATGCTCTTCGGCGGATACGGACATGACGTGCTGATCGCACGCGCGCTCGACACCCAGGTTGACTTCCTGATCTGCGGTCCGGGCCGCGACATCGCATACGCCCGTCCCGAGGACGTCATCCACCGAAGCTGTGAGCGTCAGATCGTCGTCCAGGCCCAGGAGGCCGAGCCCGCCGACGACACGGTCGAGGCGAACCCGCCCGCCGAGTCCCGCCTCGGAGGTAACCCCAACGTCGGCGCGACCGATCCATCGGACGAGAACGACCCCGGCAAGAGGTAACCATCTTCCGAAGCCGGCAGGACACGAGCGGCTCGCCCGTCGGGCGGTCCGCTCGTGAAATGCCATTTGGCGTGGCATGGCTCGGCCAATCGTTACATCGGATGAGTGAATGTTGTGACAACTTGACACACATCGGCGAGGGCTCACGATCCGCACGTCCCACCGTGAGCCCCTCGGGTCGCCTGCATCATCACGTCGTAGTTCCTGGTGCATCCGGGACTTCGACGCCTCCGACCTCGACCAGGCAGCCCAGGTCTGGAGCGAGCCGCCGGACGGATCGCACCACGCCCTCTTCGTGGTGGCCGAGTCATCGAGCACTTCGCCCGAGACCGACGCCCGAGCCCGCCATCCCAGGTGCCTGGAGCCGGTCACGTAGGTTTTAGGCCCACGCCCACACCCCTGAAAGGACCAGATGGACGTTACCGAAGCGATTCGCAAGCGCCGCGCCGTTCGCACCTACACCGATCAGCCAGTTCCCGACGAGGTGCTCGATCCGCTGCTGAGGCTGGCATTGCGCGCACCGACGGGAAGCGGGGCGCAGGCGTGGAGCATGCTCGTCGTCCGGAACGAGGAGCGGCGGCGCGAGGTCGCCGACCTCGTGATCGCCGGCGGCGCGACCTACTTCGCGATCATGCGACCCAAAAAGGACGGTGTGACCGACGAGGAGCACGCCCAGTGGGGGCGCGACTACGCGGAGCAGATCCTCGCGACGTACCGCATCGCGCCGGTTTGGTTGATCGGCCTGATCGTCCCGCGCAACAACTATCCCGAGCGGATGCAGGCAGGCGGACACCTGGACGACCTCATCTCCGTGTCCTTCGCGTTCGAGAACCTGATGCTGGCCGCCCGCGCCGAGGGTCTCGGCACGGTCCCGACCACGGCATTTCAGCGGTTCGAGAAGGACCGGCTGCGCGAGATCCTGGGCCTCCCGGCCGAGGTCGACCCGGCCATCGTCTCGCCGCTCGGCTACCCCGAGAAGTGGCCCGAGGGTCTGGCCCCCGCCCTGCAGCGCAACTTCAAGTCATGGAAGGCGCTCGTCCACGACGAGGAGTGGGGCGCGACTCGCGCCTGACCGGCGCCGCGCCGCGGCCTGATCACGCAACACGCAACACCCGGCGCACCACCTGGTGTCAGACACACTTTGGTGCACGCAACGAAGGGTGTCTGACACCAGGTGTTGCGCAAGGGTGGCGTCACGCCTGACCGCGTCGCGCTTCAGTCCGGGACTCGGCCCCGCAGGACACCCCAGCCACCCGTGGGCATGGTGCGGTAGTCGTAGATCGAGCCGCCGATCGCGCCGACCGCATCGAGGGTGGCGACGTAGGTGTCGAGCTCAGCCTCCGTGAGCTTGTCGCCGATGCCGCCGATGGGGTGCATCGGCGCGTCGCGCAGTCCGGTCAGCTCGCGTGTTCGCGTGATCGATTCCGCGATCAGGCGGCGCGGGTCGCGGTAGCCGGACGCCGTCAGCCGGTCGGTCCAGTAGGTCATTGGCATCCATACGTCGTAGGACGGCGCGATCTCGGCCCATGGGAATCGGGGCCAGAAGTCCGTGTTGACCTTCTCGAGCAGCACCGTGGGCAGCACGATCGCGCCAATCGTCGTCCCATCGCCCACCGCCTCGCGCAAGCGCCGTGACAGGTCGACCAGGCGGCGATTTCGTGCGACGTTGTCGGCGAGCGTACGATCCTCGATGTCGACCGCGACGCCGTCGAACCGCTCGCCGTCCTGCGAGAACCGGGTGATGGCGACCAACCGGGCGAGATCCGCCCGGGGCTCGAGGAACCGCGGCGAGTACCAGCCGACGACGTTGAGCCCCCGCTCGTGGGCACGCCGAAGCAGCGGCACGAGCACGCTGGCCGGCACGACCCCGCCGGGGAAGGCTTCGGTGTCGAACGCCGCGTGCAGATACACGGTGCGCACGCCCTGGGCTGCCATGACGTCGATGTCGGCGACGCCGACCGGTGGGCGCCCGCCCTGGGAGGTGTAGTCGAACACGTCCACCCAGGCGCCCAGCCCGCGGTAGACGTCAACACCCGATGGACGATCGTCCCCGCCGAGCACCCGCAGCAGAAGCGCAACCCCGGCGACGCTCAATACCGCGACGACGACGAGCACCGCCGCCCGTCGCCGCGAACGTGTCGGTGGTTCGGGCGTAACCGCCCGCCCGCGGCGTGTGAAAATGAGACTCACTGCAGGGACGTTCTCCCTTGCGAGCCCCAGTTCCCCATCGGGCGAGACGGGGCGAGGGCACCGTGACAACCGGTGTCACCGCCCAGTTCGGGCGGGGGCGCGGAGGTCATCCGTCGAGGAAGCTCCCGTCTTTGAGCTGCGAGATCGCTGTGGCGAGCTCCTCGCGGGTATTCATGACGATCGGCCCGTACCAGGCGACGGGCTCCTCGATCGGCCGGCCCGAGACCAGAAGGAACCGGATGCCGTGCTCACCGGCACGCACGACGATCTCATCGCCGCGGTCGAAGAGCACGAGCGTGCGGTCGCCGGCGGCGGAGTAGGGCGGCTCGTCGTCGATGTCCTCCCCCAGAACGGTGTCGGTCCGCACCAGCCGGGGAGCGGAGGACTCGTCGAACCGCCCGGACCCCTCGAAGACGTAGGCGAACGCGTGGCGCTCCGTCGCGACGGGCAGCCGCTTGGTCAGCCCCGGTGGGACCCACACGTCCAGGTAGATCGGGTCAGCGGCGATCCCGTCGACCGGGCCGGTCTGTCCCCAGAACGACCCGCACACCACGCGCACCTGCGTGCCGTCGTCATCGGTGACGGTGGGGATCTCGCCACCCGGTACGTCCTGATAGCGCGGCTCGGTCATCTTGAGGCGCGCGGGCAGGTTGCCCCACAGCTGGAAGCCATGCATCCGCCCCAGCGGGTCGCCCTTCGGCATCTCCTGGTGCAGGATGCCGCGGCCGGCCGTCATCCACTGCACGTCCCCCGCGCCGAGCGAGCCGCGGTTGCCCAGGCTGTCGCCGTGCTCGACGGTCCCGGAGAGCACATAGGTGATCGTCTCGATCCCCCGGTGCGGGTGCCACGGGAAACCGGCCAGGTAGTCCTCGGGCCGGTCGTTTCGGAAGTCGTCGAACAAGAGGAACGGGTCGAACGGGTCGGTCTCACCGAACCCGAACGCGCGGCGCAAGTGCACACCCGCGCCTTCGAGCGTCGGCTTGGCCTGACTGATCTGCTTGACGGGACGAATCGACACGGCACCTGCCTCCTCGACGCGTGGGGCGAACCCGTCCATGCTAGTGCTCTGTCCCACTCAGTCACCCAACGGCACTGCAGAACGAGGTGTCGCTACCAGCCGCTGCGCACGTCGAGGAGGTCGACGACGAAGACGAGGGTCTCGTCAGGCGCGATCACGCCGCCGGCGCCATGGGCGCCGTAGCCGAGATCCGGCGGGATGGTGAGGCGCCGGCGGCCACCGACCTTCATACCGGCGATTCCCTGGTCCCAGCCCTGGATCACCTGCCCTGCGCCGAGCGCGAAGCTGAAGGTCTGCCCGCGATCCCATGAGGCATCGAACTGCTTGCCCGTCGACCACGGCGCGCCGACGTAATGCATTACCGGAGCGCTTCCCGAAACGGCCTCTGCGCCGTCACCGACCTCGAGATCCTCGACGAGAAGGGTGTCCGGCGGCGCGCCGTCCGGGATGGTGATGCTCGGTTTGGTTCGTTCGGTCACGTCGGGAACCGTACGCGATCGAGGGGAATCGCGGTCTGCCTGGCTCCGTGATCTGATTCGATGGAACCGCATGCCCACGGCCCCAAGGAGGACTCCATGGCGAGTGCCATGTCCCGCAAGATCTGTGACTCCACGACGCATACCGAGGCGATCCTTGCGGTGTCGGCCGACAGCCGGGATCAGGTCGACGAGATGGCAGACACCGCGCTCGCCGCCGGCGCCTCGCCCGCCAACGAACCCATGGACCACGGCGTCATGTACGGCCGGAGCTTCCACGACCCCGACGGCCACCTGCGGGAGGTCATGTGGATGGACCCGAGCGCGCTCGACGAAGAGTAGCCCCGGGCCCGCGGCACCGTACGATGGCGTGGTGACCCGGATCGAGGACTATGCGCTGATCGGCGATCTGCAGACCGCGGCGCTCATCGGTCGCGACGGTTCGATCGATTGGTGTTGCTTCCCCAGATTCGATTCGGGAGCGTGTTTCGCAGCGCTCCTTGGGAGCCCCGACAACGGGCGCTGGAAGCTCGCACCGCGGGCCGCCGTGAGCCGCTGCACACGTCGCTACCGGCACGACACGCTCATCCTCGAGTCGGTGATCGAGACGGACCGGGGGACGATCCGCACGATCGACTTCATGCCGCCCCGCACACGCACCCCGGACATTATACGCATCGTCGAGGGCCTGGACGGCGAGGTTCCGATGCGATCGGATCTGGTGATCCGGTTCGACTACGGACGGATCGTGCCGTGGGTGCGGCGCATCGACCACGCCCGCCTGGCGGTCGCCGGTCCGGACGCCCTGTGCTTTCGCACGCCGGTGGAGGTGCGCGGCGAAAACCTGTCGACGGTCGCCGAGTTCGTGGTGCGCCCCGGCGAGCGCATCCCCTTCACCCTCTCCTGGTTTCCCTCACACCAGCGACGCCCACCGCGCCTTGTCGACCCGGAGGTCGAGCTCCGTCAAACCGAGGATTTCTGGCACGACTGGGCGTTGTCGTGTGGGCACGCGGGCACCTATCACGAGGAGATTCATCAATCGCTCCTGATCCTCAAGGCACTGACGTACGCCCCGACGGGCGGCATCGTGGCGGCGGCGACGACCTCGCTGCCTGAGGCCCTGGGCGGTCCGCGCAACTGGGACTACAGGTTCTGCTGGCTGCGCGATGCGACGCTGACACTCGGAGCGATGCTGGAGTGTGGGTATCGCGACGAGGCGCGGGCGTGGCGGCAGTGGCTCCTGCGCGCGGTCGCAGGTGACCCGGCGGACCTTCAGATCATGTACGGCATCGCCGGCGAGCGGCGACTCGACGAGCGGAACCTCGAGTGGCTCGACGGGTTCGAGGGCTCGCGGCCGGTCCGCGTTGGCAACGCCGCCTCGACGCAGCTGCAGTTGGATGTGTACGGCGAGGTGCTTGATGCGATGTACCAGACCCGTCGACACGGAGCCAAGGCAGACGACGACGCCTGGTCGCTGATGGTGATGCTGCTGGGTTGGCTGGAGGACGGGTGGCGCTTGCCGGATGCCGGCATCTGGGAGGTCCGTGGGCCGGCCCGGCACTTCACGCACTCCAAGGTGATGGCCTGGGTCGCGTTCGACCGCGGCATCCGGTTCTGCGAGGAGTTCGGCAGGAAGGGCCCGGTGGAGCGATGGCGTCAGCTTCGCGACGAGATCCACACGCAGGTTCTACAGCGCGGCTGGAGCAATGAGCGCGACGCGTTCACGCAGTCGTATGGATCGGTGGAGCTGGATGCGAGCCTGCTCGTCATGCCGCTGGTGGGGTTCCTTGCGCCGGACGATCCGCGGGTGGTTGCGACGGTCGAGGTGATCCAGCGTGAGCTGACCTTGGACGGCCTGGTGCTGCGATACCTCCCCCGGCACGACGGGGCGGTCGACGGCATCCCGGCGAGCGAGGGGGTGTTCCTGCCGTGCTCGTTCTGGCTGGTGTCAGTGCTGGCGATGCAGGGCCGGCACGACGAGGCGCGCGAACTCTTCGAACGGCTGCTCGATCTGCGCAACGACGTGGGGTTGCTCTCGGAGGAATACGACCCCGTCGAAAACCGCCAGCTCGGGAACCTGCCCCAGGCGTTCACCCATCTGGCCCTGGTCAACGCGGCTCTGGCCTTGGAGACAGGACGCGCAGCCCGCCGTTCGCAATAGCCCAACACACGGGCCCCGTACGCGCAACACCCGGTGTCTGATCAGACACCACGTGTTGCGGTCCTCGTCCCCGGCGACTCGGCGTCCAGCGGGCAACGAGGCCGACGACGCGAGCCGCCGTGCGTTGTCGATTTCGGCCCACTCCGATCGTCGCGTCAGCCAGACACCCTCGATGGCGCTCGGGGCGTGCCTCGGATCGTAAGATGGACGGAATCCTTATTCCCAACGACAGGGGGAACAAATTGTCACACACAACGGTGGACGCAGCCACGATCGACGCCCTCCACGGCGTCTTCAAGCCGCTCCGGCACCCACTCGGGGTTACGGCGTTCGGGATCAACGAGCTCGAGTTGCCTCCGGGGGCGGAGGGCCCGGAGCACGACCATGTGAAGGACGGCCAGGAGGAGGTGTACGTGATCATCAGGGGCGGCGGCACCATCCGGGTAGACGGAACCGACGCCGAGCTGCGACCCGGCGTGTACGTGTTCCTGTCGCCAGACGCGCGCAGGCAGATGGTCGCCGGCGACCAGGGTCTGGCCTGGGTCGGCGTGGGTTGCCAGCCAGGCGCCTACCGGTCCGAGCAGTAGCCAACGGCGCACTCATACATGGATCGGCGGGATCGCGGGTCGGCGACGTCAGAGGCGCTGTCGATTGTGCCGAACGTCGTTCGTCATCATTACGTGGCGGGCGCTTGATCCGCCGATCAAGACGGGTTCGAGAGGAGCATTGCAATGGCGAAGTTCGTATTGATCTATTCAGGTGGCGGCCCGATGCCGCAGTCGGAGGTCGAGCGTGAAGCCGTGATGGCGGCCTGGACGGGTTGGTTCGGGGGATTGGGGTCGGCGGTGGTCGACGCGGGGAACCCCTTCGGAGGGTCCTCGACTGTCACCTCAGGCGGCGCGGCTGATGGGACGAGTTCCGGCGTCAACGGCTACTCAATACTTGATGCGGAAGATCTCTCAGCCGCGGTGGAGATGGCGAAGGGCTGTCCCATGCTGTTCGCCGGTGGCACTGTCGAGGTACACGAGGCGCTCGAGATCATGTAGTGGATGCTGACCCCGGTGGGCCGGGCACGTCCGCCGGGGCGTTCCTCACAAAGCGGGACAAGGGCACCTGGCGGTGCGTCCTGGTAGCCCCACGACGACATCACGTGATCATTGCCGCGAGGCTGAGGCCCGCCTCGCGCAGCCTGGTCGAACGGGATCGGCGGCATGAGATCACACCGGTTCGCCGGCAGCGGGAGGCGAGCCCTGTCCACCGATCGCAAGAGATGACGTTGTCACCCGGGCGCGGAGGGTCTCCTCGAGCGCCCGCGCCCGTTCAGGCCCGATCCCCGGGACGGTGAGGATCTCCTCAGTCGTCGCCTCGAAGACACCGCGGGCGCTCCCGAAGTGCCGGAGCAGAGCCCGCGCGGATCCGCTTGAGATACCCGGGACAGCGGCAAGCAAGGCCTCCGCGGCCGCAGTCCCCGGGGCTGTCTTGGCCCTCTGGGCATAGGCAGGCCGATCCGGGGCGTCCTCCACCCGCTGGCAACGGACGGCGAGTCGGTACAGCCATCGTGCCGAGTCGCCCTGGTCCAACGTGCGAAGCAGGGCCACACCCTGATCGATCGCAGCGAGACACGCTCCGCGG
>CAYMSM010000014.1:0-48389 GCA_964393105.1 uncultured Bifidobacteriaceae bacterium | reverse complement strand
GACCGAGGCACCGCGTAGATGTGACAGGGTGGCGGTCGGATGCCCAGTCCCCACGTCGCGCTTCACGTCCTGGTCTTCTTCCCACGTGGCGGCTCAGCGCAGGTGGTGCGCTACTTGACCCGATCTCTGGTCGACGCGGGGACGGGGTGGCGCGCCCGGGTGGTGGCTGGATCGCTCGGAGGCGCCGGCGAGACGGGGCACGCGCCATCGTTCTTCCACGACCTAGCCGACGTGGTGGTGATGGCGTATGACGAAGCGATCCGCGCGGCGGATCCGATGCTCGCGAGCCCGCCGCTTCACCCCTCCTACGAGGATCGGCCGGGGGCGCCCGACCGGGTGTTCGCAGCCCTCGACGACGCGACCTACGAGCACCACGTGGCCGCCTGGATGGTCATCCTCGAGGCGCCGGGAGTGCTCGACGGTGTCCAGCTCGCCCACCTGCACCACCTTACGCCGGCCCACGAAGCGCTCGCCCGGCTGGCACCGGACCTCCCAGTCATCACGCATCTCCATGGCACCGAGCTGCTTATGCTCCAAGCCGTCGAAGACGGGGCCGGCTGGCCGCACGGGGCGGCGTGGGCGAAGCGGATGCGCGGCTGGGCGGCGCGATCGACACACCTGCTCGTGGCCTCCACCGCCGCTGCAAAACTCGCCGCTCGGCTGCTGCGGATCGACCCCGAAGCGATCCGGCTGGTGCCCAACGGCGTCGACCCCGGTGTGTTCGACGGTGCTCGCGCCGACCTGGGAGAGCGGGCCGCACGTTGGCGACGTTGGCTGTGCGACGACCCCCAGGGCTGGACACCCGAGGACCCGCGCCCCGGCTCCGTACGGTACAGGCCCGCGCAGCTTGCTCCACTCCTCGACCCCGACGCCGTCATCGTGCTGTTCGTCGGCCGGTTCACCGCGGTCAAACGTGTGGGCCTGCTGGTGCGCGCCCACGCCCGCGCTCGCGATACGTTCGGCCGGCCGTTGCCCCTCGTCGTGTGGGGCGGCGCGACAGGAGAATGGGAGGGCGAGCACCCCGCCCACGCGGTGGCGGCATCCCCCTGGGCTGCAGAGGTCTACCTCGCCGGCTGGCGTGGACACCTACATCTCGCAGCAGCCCTCGCTTCAACAGACCTCTTGGCGGTCCCCTCCGTCGCTGAGAGCTTCGGCCTCGTCTACATCGAGGCGATGGCAATGGGCGTGCCGCCGATCGCCTGCGACGCCGCTGGCCCACCGACCTTCATCGACGCCGATCCCGCCTCCCCCACCCGCACGGGCTGGCTCGTGCCTCCCGACGACGAGGCCGCGCTCGCCGACGCGCTCGCAGCCGCGGCCGCCGACGCGGCCGAACGGGCGCTGCGGGGCACCAACGGGCGGGCGATGGTGACTCGGCGCTTCACCTGGCCTGCCATCGCATCAGACCTCGCAGCCATCTACGACGAGCTCCTCCTTGCACGGAAGATCATCACCAACGCAGCTGATTGGCCCACGCGATGATGCGCTGACGGGTTCTGGACCACGCGCCCTTAGGCATTCACAGTGGCGGCCGGCGAACCACAAACGGGATGCCCACAAGAGGAGGCTCCTTTAATGTCGGCGGACCTCCCGGAGCGGTACCGCGAGACCGGGGGAGAGGGTCAACAGGGGGTCAACACGACCACCGGAGATGGGGTGAGATCACTACCTGGTCGCTCGCACGAAACGCCTGCAAATAGGCGACACTGTGAGATAGCAGGAGACGCCGGGAGCGACTTCTAATCCCAAGGTCCTGGGTTCGAGTCCCAGACGGCCCATCGAGGGGTTCCTTTCTCCGGCAGGGTCGGCGGGTATCCTCGACTCGTCGGCATGGGTCGCCGAGTGCCCTCGTGCAAACGGTCTGCAAGCCGACGCCCCCGACCCGGATGAGGGTTCCCCGGAAAGGAACCTCCACCGCCTTGATCGCGTGCCCCCGGCGCTGAGGAAAGCAGCACCCGCCTCGCGTGAGAACGTCATGTCCATGTTCAGCGTCAAGTGGTCTTCACTCATCGGCTGCGAGCCCGGGCGAACCCGTTTCTCAATGGCCGTCAGCGGGCGATCCAGCCCCCGTCCACGGAGAGCATCGAGCCGGTCATGAAGTCCATCCCGTCTTCGGCCAGGAGCACGCAGGCGTTCGCGATTTCTTGCTCGGTGCCGAAGCGACCGACGGGGTGCTGGGAGAGGAAGAACGCCCGGGCGGCGTCGGGGTCTGGGGCTGCGTTGAAGATCTGGTCGACCATCGGGGTGACAATGGTGCCCGGGCAGATCGCGTTCACCCGCACTCCGGTGCCCGCCAACTCCAGCGCCATGCAGCGCGTCATCTGCGCAATAGCGCCCTTGCTCGAGATGTAGGCGGCGGCGCCGGGAATGGCCTTGAGCCCAAGCACCGAGCAGTTGTTGATGATCGCCCCATGCCCGCGCTCGAGCATGTGGGGGATCGTCTTCTTCGACATGAGATATGTGCCTCGCACGTTGACCGCGTAGGTGTGGTCCCAGATGTCGGTCGGCGTCTCGTGCGTGGTGCCGGCGTAGAGCACGCCCGCGTTGTTGAAGAGGACGTCGATACGCCCGCGTTCGGTGAGCGCCGTCTGGACCGTGCGCTCGCAGTCGCCCTCATCGGAGATATCCCCCCGGATGGAGAGCATGTCGTGGCCCAGCTCACCTGCCTCCGCCACGACGGCGTCAAGGGTCTTCTGCGTGCGCCCGGTGACGATCACCTGGGCGCCCTCTGCGGCGAAGCGAAGCGCCGTGCAGCGCCCCAGCCCGACGCCGCCGCCGGTGATGAGCACGACCTTGTCCTTGAGCCTCATGTCGATGGAACCCTCTCCGCGCGGAAATCGAGAACTGATGCTATCGCGACCCGCCCTCCCCAACGCGGCTGTCACGTCGCAACCGCGGGAAGGACGCTTCGACTCCTACACGTCGAACCTGCCTGCCGCTCGGCGAGCAGGGGACGTGATCGGATACCCGCTGATCACGAGGAAGCCTCCGACGCCGAGGAACCCGCAGGGAAGCCACCGGGCGCCCGGGATGACGGGTGTGGCGATCTACCGAGCCGAGGCGGGATGCAAACGGTGGTAGGACCGCGGGCCCCGCGTTGACCCGCGCTGACCCGTCCACCGAAAATCAGCTCGCCACAGGGTTGTCGATGAGCTGACCGAACGGGAGCGACCGTCAAGACTTCTCGCTCGCCCGGTGCTCTCCGACCACGGCGGCTGGGAAAACGCCAACGAGACGTGAAGGCATGCTCGCCGAACTGTTCGACGACGTGAACCGGAAACTTGGCCGCCACATCAAGTCGGCGCAGGGGCGCGGAATTGCTTGATCGGCGTTCTCGGTGCGCCAGGGGTGTAGCGTCACGCGCCGACCCGCTCGCCGCGCCGGCGCCGGACACTCCCGATGAGCCATGACACGTCCAACATCTCCGGTCGCACCGCGACGACCGGACTTACGCTCGCTGCGCTCGGTGTCGTCTTCGGCGACATCGGTACGAGTCCGCTGTACGCAATGAAGGAGGTGTTCGGCGGGGCTCATGATCTGACGCCGAACGCGGATCGCGTCTACGGCATCGTCTCGCTCATCTTCTGGTCACTGATGATCATCGTGACCCTGAAGTACGTCGCGCTGGTGATGCGAGCCAACAACCGCGGCGAGGGCGGCATCATGGCCCTTGTCGCGTTGGTACGGCGAGCCCCGACGCCCGCCCGTGCCACCGGCGCGCTCGTGCTGCTTGGCATCTTCGGAGCATCGCTCTTCTACGGCGACGGAATGATCACGCCCGCCATCTCGGTGCTGTCCGCGGTCGAGGGTCTGAACGTGGCGGCACCGGGCGTGGAGCAGCTGGTGGTGCCCATCGCCCTGGCGCTCCTCACAGGGGTGTTCGTGGTGCAGCGGTTCGGCACCGGAGTGGTGGGGAGACTGTTCGGGCCGGTCATGCTGGTGTGGTTCGGCGTGCTGGCGGTACTGGGGGTGGCGGAGATCATCAGCCATCCGAGCATCCTGCGGGCGCTGTCGCCGACGTATGCGGTGGCGTTCTTCGTGGAGAGCCCGGGCATCGCGTTCCTCGCGCTTGGCTCGGTTGTGCTGGTGGTGACGGGCGCCGAGGCCCTGTATGCGGACATGGGCCATTTTGGCCGGCCGGCAATCTCGCGGGCGTGGCTCATCGTTGCGTTTCCGGCGCTTCTGCTGAACTACATGGGTCAGGGGGCGCTCCTGATCAGCGACCCCACGGCGGTCGACAATCCCTTCTATCGGCTTGCGCCGGGCTGGGCCCAGCTTCCACTCGTCTTCCTGGCCACCGCGGCCACGATCATCGCATCGCAGGCGGTGATCTCCGGGGCCTTCTCAGTGACGGCTCAGGCCATCCAGCTCGGGTTCCTCCCCCGGATGTCCGTCAAACACACGTCGCGCTTCGCGGAGGGGCAGATCTATGTGCCCGCGGTCAACTGGCTGCTCTTCGGGGCCGTCGCAGCCCTGGTCGTGGGTTTCCGGTCGTCGTCGAACCTCGCCTCCGCCTACGGCATCGCGGTGACCGGGACCCTGGCCATCGACACCGTGCTCGCCTTCGTCGTGATCCGGACCCTGTGGCGCAAGCCGCTGTGGATGGTGGTCGCAGGGGCGGTGGCGTTCCTTGTCGTGGACCTCACCTTCTTCGCGGCGAACATCACCAAGATCCTGCACGGGGGGTGGTTCCCCATCGTCATGGGCGTCGTCGTCTTCACGGTTCTTTCGACCTGGTTGCGCGGCCGGGGTTTGGCGTTGCAGCGGCTGGCCGACCGCGAAATGCCCCTTGACCGGTTCCTGAAGCTCCTCCGCGCGCAGCAGGCGCGCGGGGGGCCGGGAATGCCGGTCGAGCGCATCCCCGGCACGGCCGTGTACCTCACGGCGCTCGACGGCGGTACCCCCCTGCCGCTCAACCGGAACATCGAGCACCACCACGTGCTGCACGAACACGTCGTCTTGTTCACCTCCGCCGTCAAGAACGTGCCCACCGTGGCCGACGCCAACCGGCTCGAGATCAGCGAGCTGGGACAGGGCATCGTCCGGGTGGTGGCCTCGTACGGGTTCCAAGAGCAGCCCGACGTCCCGGCCGCTCTGCGCCTCGCGGCCGCTGGCGGGGTGAACATCGACCCGGAGCGAGCCTCGTACTTCCTGGGGCACATCACGCTCAACCCGGTGGACTCCGAGGGGATGGCCCTCTGGCGCAAGCGCCTCTTCGCGAGCATGAGCAAGAACTCGTTCAGAGCATCGACCTACCTGGGCGTACCCTCGGATCGGGTCGTAGAGGTGGGTACACAGGTGGACATCTGATCGGTCTGGCCGGACCGCCGGTCAAGCGTGGGACAACGGTCAAACCGCCCGTCCTGGTGATGCGCGTTCGCGTCTACATCGACGGGTTCAACCTGTACCAGGGCGGGAAGCGGCTGACACAGTCCGCGTCTCAGCCCGTTGGGTGGAAGTGCTGGATCCACGGGCCCTCGTCGAGAGGTCGTCCTGCAACGCTGGGCCGGTCGCAGCGCGAGCATCGAGCACGTGACCTGGGCGAGGTCGACGCTGACAACAGCACGCTCCACCAGCTCGCGCGGCGGTGACGCCGGGCTCACCCGCCCCAGCGCATCCAGATGTCGTGGCACTCGCCGACGGCCGTCGGTGACGCCTCTTCTGCCATCTGCTCCGGGGTGAGGACGGCCAGCTCCGTAAGGTAGCGGTCGATCCGCCCTGGCTGAAGATCGTCAGCAGCCGAGCCCCGCGCGCGCAGACGGCCTCGTGCCACATCATGGGCGGGACGGTGTCGGATGGCGATCCGGTCGAGCTCGAAGGTGACCTCCCCAGGTCGTTCGGTCTCGCCGCACTCGTCCCATCGGCGGACGATGCGCCGGGGGCCGAGGGATACCCGCAGGGTTTGCGGCGCTTCACCCGTAGGGACATCCCCGATTCGAGCGCCGCGGTGGACTCCTAGCGTCTCTCCCCACAGTTGAGTCAAGCGCAAGGGAGACGTCATGTCCACACAGATCGCACCGCAGACGCAGGACAGCGACCGGGCCGACGAGCGCGTGTGGCGCACCGAGCTCTCGCCCGTGAGCTTCCTCCGCCGGGCGGCCGAGGTGCACGCGGACGCACCGGCGCTGGTCCACGGCGCCCGTCGCCTGAGTTACCGCGAGCTGAGCGAGCGCGTCGCCCGCCTGACATCCGCGCTGCACGGGCTCGGCGTCGGCCACGGGGACCGGGTGGCCGTGCTCGCTCCGAACACGCCGGCGATGGTCGAGGCCCACTTCGCCGTGCCCGCGGCGGGTGCCCTGCTGGTGTGCATCAACATCCGCCAGAGCCCGGGCGAGGTGGCGCGCCTGCTGGAGCACGCCGAGCCGAAGGTCATCCTGGTCGACGTCGAGCACGAGGCGCTGCTCTCGTCCTTCGACGCCTCGTGTGTCGAGGTGATCCGCATCGCCGACAGCGGGGCGCCCGACGACCCCTACGAGCGGTTCGTGGCGTCCGGCTCGCCCGAGCACCCCCTGGGCGGACCGCGCGACGAGGAGGACGCCATCGCGATCAACTACACGTCGGGCACGACCGGCGACCCCAAGGGCGTGATCTACACGCACCGAGGGGCCTACCTGAACGCGCTCGCCAACGTGATCGAGGCCGGCCTGACGCCCCGGTCCCGACTGCTGCTCGTCGCCCCCCTCTTTCATTGCAACGGCTGGTGCTTCGCGTGGGGGGCGGTGGCCGTCGGAGCGACGATCGTCTGCCTGCGCCGCGTGGATCCCGCCCAGATGTGGCGGGTGATCGACGAGGAGGGGGTGACCCACTTCAACAGCGCGCCCACGGTTCAGATCGCCATGGTCAACGACCCGGCCGCGCACCGGGTGCCCTCCGGGCTGACCGTCATGACGGGGGGCTCCCCGCCCTCCCCGACGCTGCTCGGCCGCATGCGCGAGCTGGGCATCACCCCGGTCCACATCTACGGCCTGACCGAGACGTACGCCCCGATCACGCGCTGCCTCGACGCACGGATCGGGGACCTTCCGGACGAGGAGAGGGCACGTCACCTGGCGCGCCAGGGCCAGGCACATGTCACCGCCGACCTCGTCCGGGTGGTGGACGAGGAGATGAACGACGTGCCGCGGGACGGCGAGACGCCGGGCGAGGTGGTGATGCGGGGCAACATCGTGATGGGCGGGTACTTCCGCGACCCGACGGCCACCGCCCACGCCTTCCGAGGCGGCTGGTTCCACTCCGGCGACGTTGCCGTCTGGCACCCGAACGGCGCCATCGAGCTGCGCGACCGGATGAAGGACATCATCATCTCCGGCGGAGAGAACATCTCCACCATCGAGGTGGAGCAGATGGTCATGCGCCATCCGGCGGTGCTCGAGTGCGCCGTGGTCTCGACGCCGGACGAGTACTGGGGCGAGCGCCCGGTGGCGTTCGTCACGCCGCGGTCCGGCATGGACGTCGATGAGGCGGAGATCATCGAGTTCTGCCGAGAGCGCATGGCTCACTACAAGTGCCCGGTGGCAGTCCGCGTCGGGGAGCTGCCCAAGACGTCGACCGGCAAGGTGCAGAAGTACCTGCTCCGCGAGCACGAGTGGGCCGGGCACGACACGCGAATCAAGTGACGACGGCCGATACCGGCGGCCTCACACGGCCGCTGCCATTGCTGAGAGACGACAACCCCTGAAGAAAGAGGAGCACCCAATGGACATGGGTCGTGAGAACGTACCTATACGGGCGAACCGATCTGGACACCGATTCCCGACATCGCACCCACCGAGACCTCCGAGCGGGTTCCCGCCGAGCCGGTCGAGGTGCCGGCATGAGCGGGTTCGCGCCGGACTGCATCGAGCCCACCACCGGATGGCGGACGTGGGCGCTGGATTGGACGGGTCCGGTTGCCCGGCTCGCCAGCGTCGTCGGCGGCGGCGTCTGGCCGGCCGGCGTGCCTGCCCGGGCTGAGTGCCGACACCTACCGGGCTTGCATCCGGCGCCGTGGTCGGGGTGCCAGTGTGGGCTGCACGCGACGCGCGTGATCGAGGAGGCCGCCTACTACGTCGACCTGCCGTCGCGTTCGACTCAGATCATGGAGATCGGTCGCGTCTCGTTGTGGGGCGACATCGTCGAAGCCGAACGTGGTTAGCGCGGGTCGCATGCCTACCCCGAGCACCTCTACCTCCAGCTGCGAGAAGAGCGCGATCGCGGGGCCCTCGAGCACGTCTCATGGGACCTCACCTCCTACGGTGTGCCGGTGGAGATCCTCGACTGCCGGCTTGCCGGTGTCGCCGATCAGCTCGCAGGCGTGGCGGGCGACTTCGCTCTCGCGCCGTTGTGGTCGCTGCCGACCCCTCCATCGGGAACGACGGCAGACCCGATCGGTGGGTACGTCGTCGCCCACGCTGGCGGCCGTCGCCCGCGGTAGCCCCGGTTCCGTCGAGCGGTCTGCACTGCCCTCCGCGGGCGTCTCCCCTACGGTTTGTCGACAGTTACAGTTGCGCGGGCGTTGCAAACGCCCACCCCGCTGGGCGAAAAATGGAAGGAGATCGTCCGGTTGGAGGCGGCCCGGGGTCTGGCGCTTGAGGGGGCGGGGCTCGCCCGCTCCCCGCTCAAAGCGTGCAATCCGGAGGGCGGGGATGTTCGACTAGATTCCGTCACCTCGCCCCTGCGACCCTCGGGAACTGATGGAAACCCCACCTCGGACCGTGCTCGTCACGGGCGCCTCGCGCGGCATCGGCCAGGCGACCGCCAATGCCTTCCTCGCGGCGGGCTGGCGGGTGGTGGCCGGGATGCGCGACCCTGCGGAGGCCACGGACGCCTCCGGGCGCCATGTCGTGCACCTCGACGTGACGGACCCCGCGAGCGTTCGCGATGCGGTGGGCGCGGCGCACGAGATTGCCGGTGGTCCGCTCGCCTGCGTGGTGAACAACGCCGGCTGGGCCCTCTTCGGGGCGGTGGAGGACGTGGACCGCGACATCGCCCGGCGCCAGTTCGAGACCAACCTCTTCGGCGCCCTCGCGGTGATTCAAGCGGCGCTCCCGGCGATGCGCCGGGCCGGTTCCGGGGTTGTGGTCGGCGTTTCTACCCTCGCCGGCCGGATTCCCGTACCGCTCTTCGGCATGTACAGCGCGTCGAAGCTGGCGCTCGCGGCGGTCCTCGAGGCGCTGGCGCTCGAGCTCGGCCCGGCCGGCGTGCGGGCGGTGCTGATCGAGGCGGGCGTCGTGCGGACCGAGTTCGCTCGCTCCACCATCGTGAGCGGGGCGGCCAGCGAGCGGGAGTCGGCCTACGCCGGGGTCCGGTCGGGCGTCCTCGGGACCCTTCGCGGGATCCGCGAGGAGTGTGGGCTCGAGGCGCACGAGGTCGCCGACGCGATCGTTGCGGCCGTCGAGGACGACGGCGCGCCCTTTCGCTCCGTGCTGGCCGACCCGGGCCTCGGAGTGATGGCCCCGGACGCCGCGGGCGACGGCGAGCGGCACGCCCAAGTGCGCCGGCTGTTCGACCTCGCGCCCCCGCTGGCGCCGGGCGGGCCGCGATGAGCGAGCGCGGGGGGGCGGCGACCCTCGGGAGGGAGGCCGAGGTCGCGGCCATCGGCGGGCTCATCTCCCGGGCCTGCGCCGGTGAGAGCGGCGCGCTCGCCTTGATCGGGTCGGCGGGCACCGGAAAGACCACCCTCCTGCGGGAGGCGGAGGTCCTCGCCACGAGCGGCGAGACCGCCGTACGCGTCCTGCGGGCGCGGGGGATCGAGAGCGAGGCGGAGCTTGCGTTCGGCGGCCTGCTCGAGCTGGTGCGGCCCGTGACCGACCTCATCCCCCGGCTGCCCGGGCCGCAGGCGCGGGCGCTGGATGGCGCCCTCGCGCTGGCGCCTGCGGCGGACACCGATCGCTTCAGCGTGTCGGCCGCGACCCTGGGGATCCTGGGCCTGGCTGCCGCCGACGCCCCCGTGCTCGTGGCCGTCGATGACCTGCATTGGCTCGACCCGCCGTCCGCCCAGGCGATCCTGTTCGCCGCGCGGCGGTTGTGGCGCGAGGGGATCGCGATGCTGCTCTGCGCGCGGCCGGAGGACCTGGCCCCGGGCTACCTGGAGGGCATCGACCGCGTCGAGGTGGGGCCGCTCGGACGGCGCGAGTCCGCGCACCTCGCCCGGCGCGTCGCCGGCCGCGGCTTGAACGACGAGGACGTGGAGGCGCTCTTCATCGGCACGGGCGGGAATCCGCTCGCGATCATCGAGGCGACCCGCAGCCTCGGCGGCGCGGGTGACGCCTTGGCGGGCGTGATCCTGCCCCTGCCGGTGGCCGACCGGATCCGCGCGGGCGTGGAGCGCCGCCTCGCCGCGCTGAGCGCGCCGGAGCAGGCGGCGGTCCTCACCGCGGCGGCGGCGGGAACCGAGGCGCCGTGCGCGCTCGTCGGCGCGGCCCTTGCCACGGCGGGCCTCGCGCTGGAGGCGCTCGACGCGGCCGAGGCGGCGGGGATCCTGCGCCTGCGCGGCGGGACGGTCGCGTTCGAGCACCCGTTGACCCGCTCGGCCGTCTACGCCACCGCGTCCGGCGCGGAGCAGCGGCAGGCCCACCGTGCGCTTGCGGAGGTCTCGCCCGTCGGATCGGCCGAGCGCGCCTGGCACCTGTCGGCCGCCACCGCCGGTACGGACGCGGACGCGGCTGCCGCGCTCGAGGCCTGGGGAGAGGGCGCCCCTCGCGCGAGGGGCGCCCAGCTCGGCCCTGCGTGCGTTCGACCGGGCGGCGTCCCTGAGCGAGAGCGCCGACGAGTCGGCCCGGCTGCTGCTGCGGGGCGCCGGAGCCGCCCGCCTCGCCGGGATGAACGATCGCGCCCGCGAGGCCATCGCGCAGGCGCGAGCGGACCTCCGACCCACTCGTGCGCGTCGACGCCCTGGCCCTCCTGTTCCAGATCGACGCCTGGAGCGCGCCCGCGGCGACGGCCGACTCGATCTCGGCGGAGGCCGAGCGCACCGCGGTGCTCGACCCGGCGCGCGCGGCGCGGATGCTGGCCGAGGCGGCTACCGCGCTCATGCGCTCAAGGTCGATGAGCCAAGGCGTGGACATGGCCGAGCGGGCCCTCGCCCAGGCGCGCGCCTCTGGGCAGCCGGACGATGCGGTCGAGGTGGCCGTGCTGTTCGCTCGCGTGGCCGACGCCCGCGCGCCGGAGGCGATCGACGGCCTGTACGAGGTCGGGGAGCGCCTGTTGCGCGTCGACCCGCCCGGGGCGCAGACCGCGGCGCTGCTGCAGCAGGTCGCCTGGCTCCACATCTGGACCGAGCGGTATGGGCACGCCGCGCGGCTGCTCGAGCACGCCGTGGCGCACGGGCGCTCGCAGGCACCCGGGACGCTCCCGATGACCCTCGCGATGCGCGCCGAGCTCGGCTATCGCCGCAGCCGGTGGTCCGTGGCGCTCGCCGACGCGACCGAGTCGGCCTCCCTCGCAGCGGCGTTCGAGCAGGTCCACGCGCGCGGGCTGGCCCTGGCCTGCCAGGCGCGCATCGAGGCGTGCCTCGGACGTGAGGCCGACTGCCGCGCGACGGCGCAGGAGGCCGCCGAGATCGGGCGACGCCTGGGGGGCGAGGACTCCCCGATCTCGGCGTGGGGGAGCCCGGCCCTCGGCCTCCTCGAGCTCGGCCGGGGGCGGCCGGACGCGGCCACCCCGCACTTCGAGGTGGTCGCGACGACCTTTGCCCGCGGCGGCATCAGGGAGCCGAGCGTGGTGCTCACCGGCGGCGACCTGGTGGAATGCCTGGTGCGCACGGGACGCCGAGCCGACGCCGAGGATGCGCTCTCCGCCTTCGAGGACCTTGCGCAGCGCGCCGACCGGATCGGCGCGCGCGCCATCGCGGCGCGCTGTCGCGGGCTGCTCGCGGACGACGGTGCATCCGAGGGGCCGTTCGAGGAGGCGCTCCGGCTGCACCGCGAGGGCGAGGCGCCGTTCGAGGAGGCGCGCACCCTGCTCTGCCTGGGCGAGCGGCTGCGCCGGGCACGGCGGCGCGCGGATGCCCGCGTGCACCTGCGGGCCGCGCTCGAGGTGTTCGAGGGCCTCGGTGCGGTCGACTGGGCCGCCACCGCGCGGGGCGAGCTGGGTGTCACGGGGGAGACGGCCGCCCCTCACTCGGGCCCGAGATCCGATGCCCTCACCCCGCAGGAGCTTCAGGTGGCGCTGATGGTCGCCTCCGGCGCGACGAATCGCGAGGCCGGCTCCCGCCTCTTCCTGTCCGCCAAGACGATCGAGGCTCACCTGGGGCGGATCTACCGCAAGCTCGGGGTGCGCTCGCGGACCGAGCTCGCCGCCCTCGTCGCCCACGAAGGCCTCGGTGCTGAGAGTACGCACAGCGCAGCCACCGTCTCCTGATGCACACGGGAGCTCGGCCGCAGTGCCGGTCAGCCGCCTGGCGTCAGGTCTTCGAACAGGCGAAGCTCCTCTTCGGCAGCCCCTACGCGAGCCGCGGCAGCCGAACTCGCCCCTCGCCGATCAACGGCCTTGGCGGACCCACGAATGATCACGGGACAGATTGTGAACGAACCCGAGGTCGATCGCGAGCTGCTCGAACAGGCCTGGCGACCGACGCATCGGTGCGGAAACGGACCCCGCCACCGGTGCCGACGTGGACCTCGCCAGGCGCTGAGGCGCCGGGGTTGGCGAGGGGCCGGGCGCAGGACGTTCCGGCAGCCCACCATCGTTTTCGGGGAACTGGCGCCGCGTGCGGCGCGGACGGGCATCGCCCATGTCGTCGCCGGCTCAGACCCCAGGCCGTAGCAACGGGCGCAAGGAGTCGAGCCGCTCGAAGGTCCACCAGAGGTAGTTCAGGGTCCCCCCCTCGCGCAGCGGGTGCAGGTCGGCAAACTCGAGGTCGGACCGGTAGGCCTCAAAGGCCTCGAGATCCGGCCACTCGACCAGCACGATCGCGTTGCGCGCCGGTGTCGCGCCGGGAATGACCTCGGTGCCGCGGTGACCCAGCGCGACGACCTTCCCGCCGTAGCGCCCGACCGCCGCCGGGGATCGGCGCGAATACGCGAGGTAGTCCTCGTTGTCCGCCAAGTCGAAGAGGTTCAGCGCGTAGATCGACATGGCCCATTTCTACAGCATTAACCGCCCCGGGATTTGTGGAGGCTCTCGTTCTTGGAAAAGATGGGGTCATGTCACAAACTCAGAGGTCTCCGAGGCAGTACCCGCCGGAGGTTCGTGAGCGCGCCGTCAGGATGGTCGCCGAGGCGATCGAGCTTGAGGGCGACGCAACCAATCGTTCGCTGTTGCGCGCGACGATAGTCGACGGCCCGCCGACCGACGATCTGGCACTTACACAGCATCACGCGACTTGGCTCATGTAGGGTCGCCCGCATGCACAGGCGATGGCAGCCGGGACCCTACGACCAGATGTGCGCGGGATTCCGCTGGGAGGTGCCGGAGCGTTACAACATCGCCGCCGACGTGATCGACAAGCACGACCCCACGGGTCTCGCGATGCTCTGGGAGGACTGGCAGGGCAACGAGCGACGCCTCACGTTCGGTGACATGCAGGCCCTCACCAACCGCACCGCGAACGCGCTGCGGGACGCTGGCGTGGGCGAAGGCGACCGAGTCGCGGTCATGCTCCCGCCGATTCCGGAGGCGGCCGCGACGTTCTTGGCCGCCTACAAGATCGGAGCGATCCTGCTGTCGCTGTCGATCCTCTACGGCGACGACTCGATCCTCCATCGCCTGCGCGACTGCGGCGCGAAGGTCATCGTGACCGACGCGGCCAACCGCGACCGGATCGAGCGCATCCGTGACGAGATGCCGGAACTCGAGTATGTGCTGATCGTCGACGGTGAGTTCGCTCGCGCGGTCGACGCGGCGTCCGACGTCTGCGAGACGCTCGACACGCCCGCCGACCAGGCCGCGCAGATCTACTACACGTCGGGCACGACGGGGCTGGCGAAGGGGATCGTCCACGCGCACCGGTATCTGCTCGCGCACAACGAGTTCGAGTACGTCCATGACGTGCGCGCCGACGAGGTCTTCCACTCGACCGGCGAGTGGGCATGGATCGCGGGCATCGTCCCCGGCATCCTCGGGCCCTGGCGATTCGGGGCGCCGATCGCGGTGTTCTGTCGCAAGAGCGGCTATGACCCCGCCCAGACCCTGTACGTGCTCGAGAAGTACAAGGTGGGCAACCTCTTCGCGACGCCGACGGCGCTGCGGGCGATGGCGGCGATGGGGGATGTCGCGTCGCGATTCCCCGGCGTCGGCCTCCGCATCGCGTGCGTCGCGGGCGAGCCCTGCAACCCCGAGGTCATCCGGTGGTTCCGGGATCAGTTCGGGGTGACCCTGTTCGACTTCTACGGCCTGTCCGAGAGCTATCCCCTGTGCGCGAACTTTCCGACGATGGAGGTGCGGCCCGGGTCGATGGGCAAGCCGATGCCGGGGTGGGACGTCGCGCTGCTTGACGAGGACGACCGGCCCGTGCCCCGCGGCGAGTCGGGGGAGATCTGCCTGCGCGCCCGGTCGAATCCCCACTATCCGCTCGGCTACTGGGGGCGACCGGAGGACAGCCAGGAGGTCTTCGGCGGGGAGTGGTTCCACACCAAGGACGTCGCACGACAGGACGACGACGGGTATGTCTGGTACGAAGGGCGCAACGACGACGTGATCATCTCCGCCGGGTATCGCATCGGCCCGTTCGAGGTCGAGTCGGCGGTGGTCGCGCACCCGAGCGTGATCGAGGCCGCCGCCGTCGCCTCACCGGATCCCAAGCGCGGGCACATCGTCAAGGCCTTCGTGCGGTTGCTGCCGGATGTCGAGCCCTCCGATGAGCTCGCCGCCGAGATCAAATCGTTCGTCCGGGATCACCTCTCCGCCTACGCCTACCCCCGCGAGATCGAGTTCGTCGACGACCTCCCCAAGACGCTCACGGGCAAGATCCGTCGCATCGAGCTCCGCCAGCACGAACAGGTGCGCGCGAACGCATCCCGATCCGCCGATGACGGGTGAGCGGCCTCCGCACAGTGCCGAGAGCGGCAAGCGAATGCTCGCCGGGGGATGCCCGACCCCACCGGGTTTGAGGGCGTCGAGCCGCCGTCGCAGCCGTCACGCTCGACGTCGTTCGCGATGTCTGCCCATTTCAGCCCGGCGATTTCCCCGCGGCGCATCCCGTGGTGCCCGCCATCAGGAACCGCCGGGTACATGCGGTGTTCGGACACGTGGGTGATGAAGCTGCGCAACTGCTCGGCGGCCCACGCCTTCAGCTCCGCGGACTGCGCAGCCCGCGAACTCGGTGGGTTTGGAACGTCACGACCTCACGCTGAGTCTCGAGCGGAAGAAACGGAAGGGGCCACAGATGGCGCACGACTAGCGATGAGCCGCCCCGTGAGCTGAGCCCGGTGGAGAACTCGGTGATCACCTCCGCCGGGCTGATACGCGCGATCGTCCGCCTCGCGCTGATTGGAAACGGGAAAGTGCGACAGCGCCGTCTGCAACGAAGGGACCCGGCTTGGCGACGAGGAAGGAGAACCGACCCTTGCACGAGAACGCTTGATCCATGTTCGGCATCAAGTGGTCCACTCTCATCCGCCGCTAGCCCAGTATGGGTGTGAGCGTGACCGTAACTGGCGCGCTATCTCTGCGTCTCCCCCGCCGCGCAGGTCCGTCACCTCAGCGAATCGGAAGCGCCCCGGGTGGTGTGTGGGGCGATGTACGCACGGCGGAATCGGCCGGGAGAAGCTCGGCAGGAAGTTGGACCAGGGAGAAGCCGATTTGCCGGTCGAACCCCTGCCTGATCTGGGACTTCCGAAGGAGGCCCCCAAGTCATGCAGGGGTCAACACGACCACCGGAGCAGGGGTGAGATCACTACCTGGTCGCTCACGCGAAGCGCCTGCAGGAAGGCGACATCATGAGATGGACGGGGACGCCGGGAGCAACTTTTGATCCCAAGGTCCTGGGTTCGAGTCCGGACGGCCCATTCACCACAACGCCTTTGTTCGAGGTGATTCTGTGACCTCCTCTGGCCCTTGGCTCGAGCACGCCTTCTGGGGCGAGGTCGACGCTGACAACAGCACGCTCTACCAGCTCGCGCGGCGGTGACGCCGGGGCTCACCCGCCCCAGCGCATCCAGATGTCGCGGCACTCGCCGACGGCCGTCAGCGACGCCTCTCCTGCCACCTGCTCCGGGGTGAGGGTCTTCGCAGCGGCCGAAGAGGCGGGCGTGGTGGACCAGGCGGCGAGGTAGGCGAGGTGCCTCGGCGTCGGTACTCGAACTCGACGAGCGCGGGCCGGCCCGGCTGGCAGGGACGCTCGGGTGGCGACGGGCGAGTGCCTGCAACCGCGATTTTTCGTCTGCGCCGATCACGAACTCCCCGGGATGGAGCCTGCGCCCCTCGAAACATCGGGCATGGCTCGATGAGGTCGCTTGGGGCGGTCAGGCGTCTGCCGCGCCCCATGCGGCCAAGCCCTCCTGCAACTCCTGCGCGTTCATCACCGGGGTGAACTCGACGGTGGCCTCAAGCCCCATGAAAAGGGGTTCGACGATCGACGGGAGCTGTGACGACTCGGTCATGTCGAACACCATGAGGGCCGCTCGCCGGCCGTCCTCGGGATAGAAGTAGGCAACCTCGGGCTTGATGCTCGCCGTGAGGCGCTCGATGACGGTTGCGAGCGACCCGTCCGCGACGGCGGCGTTCCCGGCCGCGGCCGGCATCTGAATCTTCAGCATTGTCCTCATCTTGATCTCCTTCAGGAGTGGCAATCAACGAGAGAATGTTCCCCGGCTCGACAAGCGACGTAGGTCTTCCGTGAGGGCGAGCCCTACGCGGTCATGCGGATCGCGACGTCGTACCTCGTCACCGAGGTGCGCCGCCCCGGAGTGTCGTCGGCCGGCATGGCGTTCAGCACCTCATCGCCGCGCCTGTAGTCGTCCTCCGTCTCGAAGAAGAGGACCACGAGCGACCTCTCGGACTCCGCGTCGTAGAGCACGACGATCTCCGTCGCTGGGAGTCCCTCCGGCCGCTCCTGGTCGCGCATCTCGCGCTGCATCTGCTCCACCCGGTCCTTGCTGACCCCTTCGAAAGACACCACACGTGCGAGCCCCATCCGAGCCTCCTTGTCGATTGACGCGAGCATACGACGGGGAGCGGAAAGACTCAACGACTGGAGCCGTGCCGCCCGCCCGCTCGCACGCCGGAGAAGAGCCAATGTCTGCTACCAGAGCGCCTGGATGGCCCCTCCGAGGTGCAGCGTCGCGACCTTGCCCTTGGGCATCCCATTCCACGATGGCGCCCAGGTCATGCCATTCGTCGATCGCGTCCTGCCAGTGCCTGGCGACACCGGCCGGTGACGCGCAGAACGAGTCGAGCACGAAGATGGGTCGGGAGCCTCTAGCATCCCGCTCCGTGACCGACGCGCCCGTCACGCCCCTGCCCGCCCCCGTCCACCGCGGGCTGATCCTGGCGATCGCCTGCCTCGGGCAGTTCATGGTGATCCTCGACGTCGCGGTCGTGAACGTGGCGCTCCCGTCGATACAGGCGGACCTCGGCTTCAGCCCGACGGGGCTGCAGTGGGTGGTCAACGCCTACACGCTCACCTTCGCGGGGCTTCTGCTCCTGGGCGGTCGCACCGCCGACCTCTTCGGCCGTCGGCGCATGTTCCTCGTCGGGCTCGGCCTGTTCACGGCCGCGAGCCTGGTCTGCGGGCTGGCGCAGAATGACTGGTCGCTCATCGCCGCGCGATCGGTCCAGGGCATCGGCGCAGCGATCCTCTCCCCCGTCACGCTCATGATCGTTACGACCACGTTCACCGAGCCTCGCGAGCGCTCACGGGCCCTCGGGGTGTGGAGCGCCGCGCTCGCGAGTGGCGGCGCCGTCGGCGTGCTGCTCGGCGGGATCCTCACCGACCTGCTGTCGTGGCGGTGGATCTTCTTGGTGAACATCCCCGTCGGCATCGCCGGGATCGTCATTGGGCGCGTCGTGCTCCGCGAGAGCCGCGCCGAGACGCGGACCCGGAGCCTCGACGTCGCGGGCGCGATCACCGTCACCGCATCCCTGACCGCCCTCGTGTTCGGCATCGTCGAGACCAACACCCACGGCTGGACCTCCCCGTGGACGCTCATCCCCATCGCGGCCTCCGTTGTGCTCTTCATCGCGTTCATCGTCATCGAGACCCGCCTCGCCTCGTCGCCCATCGTCCCGCTCAGGCTGCTCCGCTCGCGGGCGCTCGCCGGGGCGGACATCGCGATGGCATGCGTCGGCGGATCAATGTTCGCAATGTGGTACTTCGTGTCGCTCTACCTCCAGGAGGTCCTGGGGATGAGCCCCCTGCAGGCGGGGCTCGGTTTCGTCCCCGCCGCCCTGGGGGTCATCGTGGGAGCCCAGATCGCGGGCCGCATCGTCCCACGCACCGGCCCCCGACCGATCCTCGCGTTCGCGGGCCTGATCATCTCCGCATCGCTCTTCTGGATGTCGCACCTCTCCGCGACCGGCTCATACTGGGCGGACATCCTCGGACCAATCACGCTCGTCTCGATCGGGCTCGGGCTCAGCTTCCCGCCGGGCACCTTCGCGGCAATGTCCAGCGTCGGACCGGCGGATGCGGGGCTGGCCTCGGGCCTCGTCAACAGCTCGCGCCAGATCGGAGGCGCGATCGGACTTGCCGTCCTCGCCACGGTCGCGGCACAGCGCACCGGATCCCTCGAGGGCGAGGAGTCGGTGGCGGCGGCCCTCGCCGACGGCTACGGCCGGGCGATCGCCTTCGGATCGATCATCGCGCTCGGCACGACGCTCGCGGCGCTCATCATCCCGCGCTCACGCCCCATGGAGCCGGCCACGACGCCCGTGGTCGCGATGTCGGCACGCACGTCCGATCAGCCGGCGCTGGGCGGCGATACCCGCACCTGAGTGCCTCTGCTCGTCGGTGCCAACCCGGACGGGTCGGCCTCGAGCTCGACCGCGAGTCAACTCGACGTGTCCTGGTGCGGCCCCGAGGAGGTGACCTCGATGTCGTCCTCCCCGTGCCGCGAACTCCGTTCACCTCGGGTGGCTGAGGGGAAAATAGGACTCGCAAAAGGGGACAACATGCCTGAGAGCGAGTCCTGCGTTCACCCGCCGCGGGCGGGCGGCCACGCCAGGCATTCCTGACACCGGGGGGTGAACCCTGTTCGCCTCCCGGTGTCGCACGCCGAGACCGATGGTCGATCGCGTCGTAGCTGGGAATCAGCGACATTTCGCGCGATGGCCGCTCACGAGATCAGTGATCCTGGTTACGGAGGACTCGTGCGACGTCGGCGACCTCCCAGATCTCCTTCAGCTTGCCGTCGCGGACATGGGCAAAGACCACCTGATCGATCTCGAAAACTCGCCCTGTCGCCGGGATCCCGGCGAAGTCCCGCAGGAGCGTGCCTGTGACAATCGCCCGGACCGCGATCGTGGTGCCCTCGACGACCACCTCCTGAACGGCGTGGCGCAGATCGGGTATGGCGTCGAGTGCCGCTCGCCAGACGTCCTTCTCAGCCTCCAATCCCTTCGTCGACAGTCCGAGTGGCGCATGGACGACCACATCGTGGTGCAGGCAGGCGTCGAACGCGTCGAGGTCGCCGCTGTCGCCGGCCTCGAGCCACCGCTCGACCAGGGTTCTGGTCTCAGTCGCCATCGCGGCCCTCCCTCAACTCGTCGAACGCCTCCGGCGTCCTCACTTCACGGCGAATAATCCGGCTCTAGGCAAGTTGCTCGTCGAGCAGGACCTCGAACGTCTGGACGCTCGCGCGTCGACCGACACCCTCAGGTGGGTTGAGTCCGTCGAGAGCCTCGTCGACCCTGCGAGCGTCGCCCTCGCTGCGCGTAAATACGAGATCAGTCGTGACGCCGCCCGAGCGGTCTACGAGCGAGATCACCCGTGCAACTCCCTCGCGAAGGGTCACAAAGGCGTCCTCAGGCATCCACTCCGGTCGCTCGTCCGAACGAAGCATCCGCCGAAACTGTTCGGCATCCTCATCGACACTCGACATGTCGACATTCTCGAAACGTGCCATTCCGAACGTGCATGGCCTCTCCTCTCGATCTTGCCTTCTCGCCGGGACACGAGCCTAACAGGGCACCCGCTGGGTTCACTTGCCCTCATCGCTTTTGGCTCTACACCCTCATCAACCTGGTGGAGCGGTTGCGAAAGGGGCACCATTTCCCCTCCTACCGCGCGCTTCTTGGGGGGCCCGCGTCCCATGTTTCCTGCGTTCGACGGATCAGGACGGGAACGAGCGGATGTCCGACGCGCCGTGGATCTTCGGCGGCGGTCCTTGAGGCATTCGCTTATGCGAGCGTGACGGCATCCCCCAGAGCCGCTCTCGCCGCCCATCGGCCCGAGTAAGCTCTGGCTCCTGCCTCGGCCGGTGCGGGAGGGCTTCGGAGGCGGTCGAGGAGATAGAGGGAGAGAGGAACATGGTCGCGTCAGATCTCGACCAGTTTGTTGAGCAGTATCACCAAGCGCTGGACGAGTTCTTTAGGGGCAATCCGGAGCCCGCGAAGATGCTGTACTCCCATCTAAAAGACGCCAGCCTCGCCAATCCGTTCGGGCCCGTCGCGACGGGATGGAAGCAGGTCGCTGAGGCCATGGGACGTGCCGCATCGAACTACAGAGACGGCGAGGCCACCAATTTCGAGACGGTAGCTACGTACGTTACGCCGGATCTGGCCTATATCGTGGAGGTAGAGCGGTTCAGGGCCAAGGTCGGCGGTAAGGAGGAGCTCGCCTCGGGGTCGCTGCGGGTGACGAGCATTTTTCGCCGAGAAGGCGGAGCCTGGAAGATCTTGCATCGGCACGCAGATCCCATTACTGGCCCTCGGCCCCCGGAATCGGTAGTTCAGAACTAGATCTGTGCGCTCGGCGGCGCTGAGTTCGCTGCTGCGGAGCGCGCTGCCCGCACCCTCGTCTCCCTGGCCCCGATCCGCGAGACCTGAGCTATGACTCATACAGCACCTATCGCGGATCCTGAAACCTTCTCATCCCAAGGTCCGTGAGGATGTGCCACGGCGAAGACTGCTCGCGCGGCGGGAGGTGCTCCCCGAGCCCGACCGCCGGGAGCTCACGCACCGCAGGGTGACGACAGTCTGCCTCCATAAGGATTTGACAGGCTGGCGTCGCCGGTGCTATTAAGCAGTATTCGCACATTCAGGGAGGAAAAGTGAAACGGCTCATCATCGTCGCGGCGGGACTCGCGCTGCTCGCATCCACGGCGTGGGCGAGCCACTCGTGGGGGAACTACCACTGGGCCCGCACGACCAGCACCTTCACGGTCACGCTCGTCGACAGCGCCGCCACCAGCGCGTGGGATACGGCCCTCCAGTCCGCGAGCGACGACCCCGACCCCGTGAAATTCGACTGGAGCTACTCCTCGGTGCTCGATACCGTCGTGACCGCAGGCGCGACCGACAAGCGCACGCGCCAGCGGTGTGTCGCCCCCACCGGGCAGGTGCGCGTCTGCAACTACACCTACGGCAACAACGGCTGGCTTGGCATCGCGGGGATCTACCTCTCGGGCGACCACATCACCAAGGGGTATGTGAAGCTCAACGACACGTACTTCAACAGCGCGACGTACAACACCTCGCCGTGGCGGGCGCTCGTCACCTGCCAGGAGATCGGGCACACGCTGGGCCTCGACCATCAGGACGAGGCTTTCAGCGCACCGAACCTCGGCACCTGCATGGATTACACGAACGACCCGGACGGGGGCGGTGGCTACGGCCCGTCGAACGAACGCCCGAACCAGCACGACTACGACCGGCTCGCGACGATCTACGCCCACCTCGACACGACGACGACGATCGCCAACTCCACGTCGGCGCTCCCCGGCCGCGCCAAGCCGTTCTCACAGGCGAGCCGCGCGAACGGCTCCGTGTACGTCGACCACCTCCCCGGAGGGGTCACGCGCGTGACACACGTGTTCTGGACGCCGTTCGGCGAGTAGCGAACGCACGGCGGGTGGGGGCCGTCACCGGGCGGCCCTCACCTCGGCGTGCCAGAGGCACGCCAGGTGGATTCATTCCGACGCGACGTACCCTGATTCACCAAAGGCGTCTGGCGACGACGGCGTCGCTCTGATCGCCGGGCGGCCGGCGAGCGGCGGGCCAATCCGACCCCGAAGGCGGGGCGCTGACGACGCTTGACTTCGTCGTGATCCGCGAAGAGACTCGCCACATGGTCCTGCGCAGGCGCTTGGTCCTCGCGGCGCTTTGCGCGCTTGCGGCGGTTCCGTGGCTCGCCTCCGAAGCACCCGCGGCAACGTCGTTCACGCCCTGCGAACCGGCCCCGGCCCTGTGTGCCACGGTCACCGTTCCCACCGACCGGTCCGGCGTCACGCCCGGCACCCTCGACCTGGCCGTGCGGCGCAAGCCCGCCACGTCCGGAGGCGGCAGCGGCGTCGTCGTGGCGCTCACCGGCGGCCCCGGAGGCGCGGCGATCCCGGGCCTCGGCGGTTTCGCCGAACGGCTTGCCGCGGCGCACGCGACCAGGGATCTCGTCGTGTTCGACGTGCGGGGGGTCGGGCTGTCGAGCCCGATCTCGTGCGGGCTGCCGTCGCCTGCGACGTTCGACGCCACCCGGCGGTGCGGCGAGATGCTCGGCCCGCTCCGGGCGTTCTTCCGCAGTCGGGACACGGCCGACGACCTCGAGGCGGTCCGCATCGCCGTGGGCGCCGACCGGCTCGCCGTCTACGCCGTCTCGTACGGCGCGGTCGCGGCCTACGACTACGCGACGCGCTACCCGTCCCGGGTGGAGTGGATGATCCTCGACTCACCGGTCGCGCCGGAGGGTTTCGATCCGACGATGCGGGAGCGGGTCGCTCTTCCGCGCGTCGTGAGGAGCATCTGCGCCGGCCGGCTGTGCCCAGCGTCGGTGGCGCCGGTGCGCGACCTCGCGGCCCTCCTGCCGCGGATCCGACGGACCGTGCTCACCGGGCGGCTGGTGAAGCCAAGCGGAAGGGCTGTCCCCTACTCGATCGGGCCCAGCCACGTGTATTCGGCGCTGGTGTCGGAGAGCGGCCTCAACGCACCCCTGCGCGCCCTCATCCCGGCCGCCCTCCGCGGCGCGCGCCTGGGCGACTCCGCGCCGCTCGTCCGCCTCACCGCCCTTACCTACCGAGACGCGTCCGTCGTCAGGGGCGCCGCCGGCGCGGGCGAGACCCTCAGCAGCACGGTGAACCGGGCGACCACCTGCGAGGAGACGCCGTTCCCATGGGCGCGCGACGCCCTGCCCCGCCCCACCGGGTGGGGCGGGGCCCCCGGCGACCCCGAACCGCGGGCGGCGGCGATCGCCGCGGCGGTCCAGAGCGCGCCCGCCGCGAGCTACGCGCCGTTCACCGGGCTGGAGGTCGTCTCATCGCGCGAATCCGTGGCCCGCGCGTGCATGGCCTGGCCACATTCGTCGCGGGCCACGGACCTGCTCGGCACCGGGCCCGCGCCCGACATCCCGCTGCTCGTCCTCTCCGGCGAGCACGATCTGCGAACGCCGCTCGAGTCGGCCGTCAAGATCGCCGCGCGCTTTCCGCGCGGCCAAGTCGTGACGGCGCGGTACACCGGACACGCCGTGCTCAGCGGATCCCCGCGCGCGGTCCGACCGTGCGTGGTCGCGGCGGTCGAGCGCTTCGTGGCCGGCGCCCCGGCCCAGGCGACGTGCGGGGGAGCATCACGACTCCCACCGGTCCCGCCCGCGCCGACCGCGCTGGCCCAGGTCGCTCCCCATCCCGGGCTGGCGGGCACGCCCGGACATACGCTGGCCGCGGTGCTCCGAACGCTCGAGGACGTCAAGTACTCATGGGCCGCGGCCTTCTCGCTCGAAGGCGGAGGTGCCTCGGTCGGGATCGGCGGCCTCAGGGGCGGCAAGGTCAGCGGATCGATACGCCGCTTGAACCTCTCCCGGGTCGTCTATGCGCCGGGCGTCGTCGTGACCGGCACGTACGACCCTCAGACGGCCACCGGCCTGCTGAGCGTCGCCGGCCGGGGCTCCCGCGGCACCGTCCGGCTGACCCGCACCCGTCTCACCGGCCGGCTCGACGGCCGGGCCTTCTCCCTTCCCCGGCCGGCGCGACCGACGCCGCTCGACTGACGGAGCCCTCCCAGACGCCCGATTCGAACGGACTGGATGGGCACGCAACGGCCCGCACCGCTCAGATCAGTTGAAGTTGAAGGACGTCGATGGGTTCGAAATCCCGATCCTGTGTGTACAGGACGAGTGCATGTTCGAGCGCGGTCGCCGCGATCAAGGTGTCGAGGACGGGTGCGCGACGTTTTTTCCGGCGCAACGTAGCGACGATCTGCGCGAATCGGCGGGCGACGCCGTCGTCTACGGGGATCGGATCGAAGAGGCGCTCCGCGCCGAGCAATGTCGTCAGCCTCGCGCCGCGTTCGTCCGGGTCGTCCGCGGCGAGCACCCCGAGGTGCAGCTCCGAGAGTGTGATCACGGAGATCGCCGCGCCGTCGGGGATCTGCAGGGGTTCGATCCGACCGGCCTCGAGGCCGATCAGCACGCTCGTATCGAGCAGGGCGTCAGACATCGTCCGTCGTGTCCGGCACCAGCCGCCGAACGTCGTCTCGCAACGTCGGTGTCGCCCGTCGCGAGGAGAAAAACTGAACAAGATCGTCGCGACTCGCGAACCGCCGGCGGCCCGTGTGCGGTACCAGGTCAGCCGCAGGCCGTCCGTCCACGGTCACCGTCAACCGCTCCCCCGCCTCCACGCGCCGCACGACCTGGCTCGCGTTGTTCCGCAGCTCACGCAGGGGAATGACCTTCATATGCGACAGCGTAGCACATGAGGCACACGTACCTCTGGCAGGGTGGTTGGACGCCGCGAATCGAGAAGGACTGAGGGCACGATGACACACACGCGAAGGACGTTCACGGAGTTGCGCCGGGTGTTTGACGGGCGCGTGGGGCTCGTGCGCCACGACCTGGGCATCTCCGGCTTCGGGGTGCAGCTCTTCGATTTCCGGCCGGGCGACGGTGGCCCGCCGCAGCACGACGAGGCGTCGAGCGGGCAGGAGGAGCTCTACGTCGGACTGGCCGGCTCCGGGTGGATCGACGTGGACGGCGAACGTGTCGAGTTCGGCCCGGACACCCTGGTGGCGATCCCTCCAGGCACCACGCGCAAAGTCTGGGTCGGGGCGGAAGGCTTGCGGTATCTGTGCGTCGGAGGCGTGCCCAAGGGGGTCTACGTGCCGAGCGAGAAGTTCGATCGTGCCGACGAGGCCGCAGGCGGGTAGCACCCATGGGGAGCCCGCGAAACCTCGGCGCCCGAGAGCTCGGCGAGCCGCGGGCCTGTGCGCCTCAGCTCATTCGACAATCGGGCTGCCGGCGGCCCGATTTGGTCAAGACGAGTTGGAACACCTGCGCGTCGCGTGCGCGTGACGCTCCGGCGGCCGCGAGAAGGTAGAACTTCCACATCCGGTAGAAGCGCTCGTCGTACGCGTGTTGCAGGTCCGGGTACGCGCGATCGAAGTTCTCCCACCAGGCAAGCAGCGTCCGCTCGTAGTGGGGGCCGATGTTGTGCAGATCCTCGAGCACGAACAGCCCCTCGGTCGCCTCGCCCAGCTGCGCCAGCGAGGGTGAGACCGCGTTCGGAAAGATGTACTTCTCGACGAAGGGCGTCCCGTGACGGCGGCTGCGCCTGGCGGCGATGGTGTGGATCAGCGCGACTCCGTCGCCGGTGAGCGAGCGATGCACCACCTCCATGAACAGACGATGGTTCTTGGGCCCGACGTGCTCCATCATGCCGATGCTCGCGACGCGATCGAACGTGCCGCCGACGTCGCGGTAGTCGGCAAGCTGCAGATCGATGTCGAGGTGCCCCCACATCTCCCGCCCGAGCGCGAGCTGGTCTCGCGACAGGGTCACGCCGACGACCGAGCACCCGTACTCCTGCGCGGCGTACGCGGCGAGCCCGCCCCAGCCGCAGCCGATGTCGAGCACCCGCATGCCGGGCTCCAGGCCGAGCTTGCGGCACACCAGGTCGAGCTTGGCCTCCTGCGCCTCGGCGAGCGTGGACGCCGTCTTCCAGTAGGCGCACGAGTACAGCATTCGCGGGTCGAGCATCCGGGTGTACAGATCGTTGCCGATGTCGTAGTGCGCCGCGACGGACCGGGTCGACCGGGTCTTGGACTGGAGGTTCAGGGCGACGGCCCTGGCCGCCAATAAGCGAAGGCGCACGCTGCCGGTCACCCTGTCCTGCAACCCGGCGCGCAGGATCTTCTCGAGCAGGACGTCGAGCGCGTCGGTGTCCCACCATCCGTCCATGTACGACTCGCCCATCCCAATCGACGCGTCCCGCAGCAGGCGACCGTAGAACCGCGGATCATGCACCGTGATGTCACCCGGGCCGGGGCCGCCGACATGGACGCCGGCAAGGCCGAAGAGCTCACGAACGAGCGTCTCGGCGCTCCCGGTACGTCGGCTCACGGCACGCAACCATCGCGACCGCGCAGACGAAGCACACGCCGGTCGGCGGGGTTTACGACCACGGGTGGCTGACAGTCTGCACCGGGTTCAGTCCCGCCCGCCGTCCTGCTCGTTCTCCGGCGGCAGCTCGATCACCTGCGCGGCGGACCTGCCGTGAATCGTGCGAAATTGCTCGGAGCCCCGATTGAGGCGTGCGTCGTCTATCACCGTCCTCCTTGCCGTTTGGGAGCCACGATAGCGGCCGCTGTGGGGCTCGCCCGCGCGCACCTCCGGCGACGCGGACCTCGCCGACCGCAGGGAGCGTCACGTGGGAGCGAGGCGAACTCCGGTCACCAGCGTGCACGCCGAGCGAATCAATCACTCTCCTCATTCACCACAGGGTGTCTGTGGGGAAAATAGGATTCGCAAAAGGGACGACATCCCTGAGAGCGAGTCCTATTTTCACCCGCCGCGGGCGGGGCGGCCACGCCCGGCATTCCTGACACCAGGAGGTGAACGACTATCCACCTCCACGAGAGCGCAAAGGTCCTACGACGAATGTCCCATTCGAGTCGCGTAACTATTGCGAAGTTCGAGCGTTAAGGTCATCGAGGCCCCCGACGCCGCAGGGGCCCGCAACCCGGCGTCTGACGAGGACTGGGAACAACGATGATCGACCAGAGCGACGGCGGACACCGGTCCACGCGGCTGGGCGTCCTCGCCGCACTTGGGACGCTTCGGGGACGATCGTGGCCGAGGTTCGCGGCGGTGCTGGTCGTCTGCGGCCTGATCGTCGGCGCACCGTTGGCTGCCGCCCCACCGGCTGCACCGACGCTCTTGACGCCCGCGAATGGCGCCGGCGTCACCGTCCCGTTCACGATCTCCTGGTCGCAGGTGCTCGACCCGGCCGCCGTCAACGGCGGCTACAACTGGCACGTCAGCACCACCTCCGACTTCGCGCAGCTCGTCGCCCACGACGCGACCTTCCCCAGCGTGACCCAGGCCACCGTCAGCGGCCTGGCGAACGGCACCTACTTCTGGCGCGTCAACGCGGTCAACGGCACGGTCGAGACCGGCCCGTGGTCTGCGACGCGAAGCTTCACCGTGACGGGGGCGGGCCCCGGCCAGCTTGCGGCGCCGACGCTCAACCCGCCGCACGGCGGAACGACGCAGTTCCACCCGTGGGAGGCCATCCGCTTCAGCTGGAGCGCCGTCTCCGGGGCGGCGACGTACACCACGGAGTTCTCCACCGACTCGAGCTTCCCGGTCACCTCTGCCAACTACTACAGCGTCACGAACATCCCCGGGACGACCGACGGGACGCTCCACGACGACAGCATGCCGATGGGCACGTGGTTCATGCGCGTCCGTGCGCTTGACGCCGACCGGGTGGCCGGCGCCACGTCGAACGTCATCAGCTTCTCCGTGCTGTACGGCAATCCGGTGGGACCTCCACCGGCTCCCATCTCACCGACCGGCAACCCGACCCTGACGCTCCCGGTCACGCTCTCGTGGACGGACGGCTACAACCCTCAGTCCTCCGGCTACGAGGTGCAGCTCTCGCAGAGCTCATCGTTCTCGACGCTCTTGGATCCCCTTCCCGGGCTGACCAACCCAACCCTCTTCTGCCCGGACCTCCCGAGCGGCACGATTTTCTGGCGCGTGCGCTCCCACCAGGGCGACTCGTCGCCCACGACCAGCGCCGTCACCGCATGGTCGGCGACGGCCACGTTCACGATCAGCTCCGCGCCTGCCGCCGTCGCCTCGGTCAACTTCACCCGCGACCCGCTCCTCTATGGCGGCGCCGAGCAGTCGGGCGGAGTGCAGCTGACCGCGCGCGCGCCGGCCGGTGGAGCCGTCGTGAGCTATACGAGCAGCAACCCGAGCGCCCTGTCCGTGCCGGCAACAGCGACGGTTGACGCGGGCCGTGCGCAGGGTGCCGCATTCACCTCCTTTGCCGGGTATGTGACGGCGCCGACACCGGTGACGGTGACCGCGAGCTACAACGGGTCGTCGGCGTCCAAGACGCTCACCGTGATGCCGCCGACAATCAAGACCGACACCCTGCAGTCGGGGGTCAAGGCGACCGGAGGCGCCACGATGCTCGGAAGGGTGGAGCTCGCGGGAGCCGGCTTCGCGGGCCCCGGCGGCGTGGAGGTGAGCCTCTCGAGCAGCTCTCCGGCGGCAACCGTGCCCGCGACGGTCACGATCCCAGCGGGAGCCATAGGAACTTCGTTCCTCATCCCGACGAGCCCCGTGACGACGAGCACGATCGTCACGATCTCGGCGATCCAAGGGGGCGTCACGGCCCAGTGGCAGCTCACGCTGAGCCCATCACCGCCGCCCGACACGCTGACGTTGCAGCCGGCTTCGACCACCGACGGGTCTCAAGGGGTTGTGACGATCCCCCTCTCAGCGGTCGTCGGCTACGACCAGCTCGTCCGGGTGACGAGCAGCAACCCCGGGGTCGCCTCGGTCCCCCAGTTCGCCACCATCAACGCCTCGACCGACTTCGGCCGCTTCACCATCGCCACGAGCCCCGTGCTCGTCCCCACGGTCGTCACGATCTCGGTGACCGGGGGTGGCGTGACGCGCACGGCCGACCTGACCGTGTCGTCGAACCTGCCGGCGCTGACCGCGCTGACGGTCAGCCCGACAAGCGTGGGCGGCGGCACCAACGCCACCGGTACCGTCACCCTGGGGAGCGCCGCGCCAAGCGGCGGGGTGGCCGTCAGCCTGGGCAGCAACCTGCCCGGCTCGGCGAGCGTCCCTGCGTCCGTGACCGTGCCCGCGGGCGCCACCAGCGCCACCTTCACGGTGACCACGTTCCCGGTCGGCAACACCACCGTGCAGCTCTCCGCGACGCTCGGCAGCGTGACCCAGTTCGCGAGCCTGGGCATCACGAGCGCGCCCACGCTCAACGCTGTGAGCCTCAGCCCGACCACCGTGGCGGGTGGAAACTCCTCGACTGGCACCGTGACGTTGAGCGCCGCGGCGCCCTCGGGCGGAACGATCGTGACCCTCTCCGACAACTCGGCCGTGGCGACCACTCCGGCCAGCGTCACCGTCGCCGCCGGCTCCACCAGCCGCACGTTCACCGTGAGCACCAGCGCTGTCACGTCCCCGACGCCCGTCGCCATCTCCGGCTCGTCAGGCGGCATCACACGCAGCGCGACGCTGACGGTGAATCCGCCCACGCCGGTCGCGCCGACCCTGCAGAGCCCCGCCGGCGGTGCGACAGGGGTGGCGCAGCCGGTCACCCTCGACTGGAACGACGTGACGGGTGCGACGAGCTACGAGGTCCGGGTGGACGACTCCTCGACAATCTCGTCGCCCTACGTCGCGAACCCGACCGTCACCGTGTCGCAGGCGATCCTGACCGGCCTACCCGCTCGGCAACTGTGGTGGCGGGTGCGGGCCCGTAACGCCGCCGGGACCTTCGGTCCGTTCTCGTCGACCCGCAGCTTCACGCCGCTCGCGGCCTCCACGACGCCGAGCCTCTCGACGCTCGCGGTGTCTCCCGCGAGCGTCGTCGGGGGTGCCTCCTCAACGGGCACCGTCACGCTCACGGCCGCAGCCCCGTCGGGCGGGGCGGTGGTGACCCTGACCAGCGCGAACGCCGCGGCCTCGGTTCCGGCGAGCGTCACCGTCGCGGCAAGCGCGACGAGCGCCACCTTCACCGTCACGACCACTGCGGTGACTGCACCAACCGCAGTCACCCTCACCGCCACCTGGGGCGGCGTCAACCGCACCGCCACCCTGGCCGTCAACGCCCCCGCAAGCCTCGCCTCGGTGGGAGTGTCGCCCACGAGCGTCATCGGGGGCGCCTCCGCCACCGGCTCCGTCACGCTGACCAGCGCGGCGCCTCTCGGCGGCGTGGTCGTAACCCTCGCCGACAACTCGGCCGCGGCCACCGTCCCGGCCAGCGTCACCGTCGCCCCCGGCGCCACCAGCGCCACGTTCCTCGCCACCACGACCGCGCCGTCCGCGCAGACAGCCGTCACGATCACCGCCACCTCCGGCGGCGTCAACCGCACCGCGACCCTGACCGTCAACCCCGCCGCCTCCGGCACACTGGCGGCGCCGTCGCTCGTCTCACCCGCCAACGACGCGCGATTCGACGCGGGCCAGACGATCACCTTCGACTGGTCAGACGTCACCGGCGCCGCCAGCTACACCATCCAGATCGACGACCAGGACACGTTCCCCTCACCCCTGGTCAACCAAACGGTCACCTCCTCGACGTACCAGACGAGCACGCTCCCGGTCACCCGCATGTGGTTCCGCGTACGCGCCAACGACGCCGCCGGCGCCCCCGGCGCATGGTCAGCCGTCCGCAGATTCGAGGTCAGGTGACAACGAGAACGATGGATACCTCCCGCCCTTCGTCGCGCCTGCCTGCGGGTGTGGCAATGCGTTCGGGCCGCTGAACCCAAAATGAAAGCTGAGTCATGAGCCTGCGATCCCGCCTCTGTTCGCCCACTCTCGTCGGGGTGCCGGGTGGCTACCGATCCGGGGTGGCAGCGTCAGGCGCCATCGCCGCGCTCGTCGTGGCGCTCCTCGCCGCGGTCTGGATCGGACAGGGCGCGACGAGGTCCCTCGATCCCTCGGCGGACGGCGCGCGCATGCCCGTCTCCCTACCGGCGGACTTCGTCGAGAATCGCGGCCAGTATGCGTCGTCTGCGCTCTTCGTCGCACGCAGGGGCGAGCTGTCGCTCGCCGTCGAGCGGGGCGGCCTGCGCATCGCCGGGCCCAGCGGCCGTGGGCTCGCCCTGAGCTTCGCCGGGTCGTCCGCCGCGACTGTGACCCCCGAGGCGAGGCGCCCGGGCGAGTACAACTTCGTATTCGGTGACGATCCGTCGCGCTGGCAGAGCGGGGTTCCCTCCTTCGGCGCGGTCCGATACGACGGGCTCTACCCGGGTATCGACGTGCGCGTCCGGCAGGGCGACGGCACGCTCGAGTACGACGCCCTCGTGGCCCCCGGGGCAGACCCCGACCGGATCGTGATCCGCGTCGACGGCGTACGCAGCCTGCGACTCACCCCGGGCGGCGACCTCCTCATCGCCGGACCGAGCGGGATGCTCCGCCAGTCGCGGCCGCGCAGTTGGCAGATCCTTCCCGGCGGGGTCCGGCGCGCGGTCGCGAGTCGCTTCCGCCTGATGGACGCCAGCAGCTACGGCTTCGCGGTGTCCGGCCACGACCCGTCGTTCCCGCTCGTGATCGACCCGGGCATCGACTGGTCGACGTTCCTCGGCGGGAGCGGCGACGAGACGCTCGGCAGCATGGTGCGAACGACCGACGGCACCGGCGACCTCGTGATCGGCGGACACACGCGCTCGCCTGAGTTCCCCGCGAGCGGGGGCATCCGGGCGTCGGGCACCCCCTTCGTTGCGCGTCTGAGCGCCGACGGGAGCGCGCTCCGTTACGCCACGTTCTTCGGCGGCGCCAACGTGCACACGGTCATGGACGTGGCGGTCGACCCGGCGGGCAACCCCCTCGTGGTGGGCGAGACGAACTCCAAGGACTTCCCGACGACGACCGGCGCGTTCGACCGGTCACCGCCCGGCAACCCCGCCAACCCCTTCGACTTCGGCGACTACGACGGTTACGTGATCCGGTTCGACGCGAATGGGGGCGGGCCGATCTTCGGGACCTACCTGGCCGGCGACCCGGTCACCGGTCAGGATATCGTCGCGCGCGCGGGGTACGACCCGGCCGGCAATCCGATCGTCGCCGGTACCACGGCGGGCACGGGCTTCCCCACCACCGCCGGGGCGTTCGACCGCACGATCGGCGGGAAGGACGCCTTCGTGTCCCGCTTCTCGCCGGACGGGACCCAGCTCACCTACTCCACGTTCTTCGGCGGGGACAGCATCGAGGACGTCTTCGACATGGCGGTCGGGTCGGACGGCGCGGTCAACATCACCGGGCACTCATGGGCACCCGATCCCGGCGGTGCGCCTATGCCGCTCACGGCCGACGCATTCGACCGGACCAACCCGCTCCCGGGCTCCGGGACGGGATGGCGGGACGGCTTCTTCGCGCGATTGCGGCTGAACGGCGCAGGCGCCTCTGATCTCGAGTACTCGACGTTCATGGGCGGCGACCAGCACATCGAGGCGGGCAACGGCATCGCCCTCGACCCGGCAGACCCGACGCTCGTCACCCTCAGCGGCTTCACCCGCTCGGGGGACTTTCCGACGACGCCGGGTGCGCTTCAGCGCCTGCATTTCGCCCCCGTGGACGCCACGATGGGCTGGGTCGCCAGGTTCCGGGTCCCGGTGGGCGGGCCGGGGTCGCTCCTGTGGTCCACCCTGTTCGGGGGGCCCGGGAACACCAACGCCAACGACGTGGTCGTGGACTCCGGCGGAGCCGCGATCATCGTCGGGGGCACCGCTGTCGAGGACCCGCCGACCACCGATCGCGCGTACGACCGGATCCCGGGAAGCGGGGTCGGTTACCAGAGCATCGCGGACGGGTACGTCGCGAGGATCTCCTCGAATGGAGGCACGCTCCTGTACGGGACGGCTCTTGGAGCCTCGTTCGGTGAGGTCGCCCTGGAGGTCGTCCACGCGGGCGGAAACTCCGTGGTGGTCGCAGGCATCACCAACTCGATCGACTTCCCGGTCACGCCCGGTGCATTCGACACTGTGTACGCAGGGGATGGAAAGCCGAGCGACGGCGACTCTCCCGGGACGCTCGCCGAGGACATCTTCGTCACGCGTCTCACCCTCGACCCGCAGGCGAGCCTCGACGCGACACCGCCCCCGGCGCCGGCCATCAGCTGGCCGGCTGAGGGGATGACGTTGACCGCAACCCCCTCGACCGGCGTCAGCATCGCCTACGACTGGTCGGACGTCGGCGACGCCTCGGGGATCGCGGCCTATCACCTCCAGGTGAGCCCGAACCCCGAGTTCCGGCACGACTTCCAGGCGGAACTCGACGACTGGTACGAGGCGTGGTCGCCGACGTCGCTCGACATGGAGTTCCTCTGCTGCGGGCAGACCCGCACCTTCTCCATGCGGGTGCAGACCCTCGACGGCGTGGGCAACCTGGGGCCGTGGTCGCCGGTCCGAACCTTCAATCTCGTACAGGCCACCACGACTGCGCTGACCGCACCCACCCTGACGAGCCCCGCGAACGGCGGGCGCCACGCCCCGGGAAGCATCACGTTCGCCTGGAACCACGTCGCGGGAGCCACGAGCTACACGCTCGAGGTGGACACCACCAGCAGCTTCAACAGCACCAACAAGATCACCGCGTCCAACCTGACGACGAACCGACGTGTGGCGACGCTCTCAGGTGAGCGAAAGTGGTCGTGGCGCGTCCGGGCCTTCAGTGGCGCAACCGCCGGACCGTGGTCGAGCGTCCGGAGCCTGGAGACCAAGAACGGCTCCCCGGCCGCCCCGATCCCGCCGCCGGGGACCCCGCTTCCGCCCCCACCCTCTTCAGGCACCGGACTGAAGAGCCTGGTCATGAGCCCTGAGATCGCCACGGGCGGTGCGAGCTCGACTGGCACGGTCACGCTCCACCAAGCCGCTCCGGCGGGTGGCGCGATGGTTACCCTGGCCAGCCAGTACCCCGAGCGCGTCGGTGTCCCACCGAGCGTCGTCGTGCCTGCGGGCTCGACGAGCGCGGCCTTCACGGCGACGTCCGTCGATGCACGAACCGTGGTGAGCTCCGCGATCGTGGGGTCGTACGGGGGCGCGTCACAGGCATGGTGGCTGGCGGTCGTACCGTCCGAGCCGACCCTCGAGCTCGGTCCGTTCTCGCTCAGCGCCCCCACGGTCCAAGGGGGCGGGACGGTGCAGGCCACGGTCGCAACGACCGGGGCCGGAGGCGGCTTCATCGCCGGTCCCGGAGGGGCAATCGTGCACCTGGGAAGCACCAACCCGGCCGTCGCGTCCGTCCCGCCGAGCGTCACGATCCCACAGGGTGCGAGCAGCACGACCTTCACCGTCACCACCCATCCCGTGACGACCTCGACCCCCGTCACGATCGTCGCCACGCGCAGCTCGATGAAGACGCAGGCGCTCGAGGTGCTGCCTCCCGGAACGCTCTCGGCGCTGGCGTTCAGCCCCAACCCGGCCATCGGCAGCGGGGGCTCCACGGGCACGGTGACGCTCGGAGGGGCGGCGCCTGACGGCGGCAAGGTCGTCACGCTCTCATCGAGCAACACGACGTGGGTGAGGGTTCCGGTGAGCGTGACCGTGCCGGCCGGCGCGACGAGCGCCACCTTCACCGCCTCGACCACGTCCGACCCGACACAGGGCCAGTTCGCGATCGTCACTGCAACGGCCGACGGTGTGTCGAGAACCTCGACCCTCAACGTCAACCCGCCGCCACCCGGTCCGGCGCTCTCTGCCCTCGCGCTCAACCCCACGGCCGTGACCGGGGGAGGCACCTCCACCGGCACGGTGACCGTCGGCGGGACGGTGTCCGCATGCTGCGTCATCGTGACGCTCTCGAGCAGCGACTCGGCGGCGGCCACGGTGCCGGCGAGCGTGGCGGTGCCCGTCGGCTCGTCCAGCGTGCAGTTCCCGGTGACGACGGCATCGGTGGCGACGTCGACCGCCGTGACGATCACCGCCACGCGGGGAGGGATCACCCGCACCGCCGTCCTGACGGTCAATCCAGCGGGAGCCGCGTCGCTCTCATCCGTCAGCCTCGCGCCCACGAGCGTGACCGGGGGCTCATCTTATGCCGGAACGGTGACGCTAACCGGCGCGGCGCCTGCCGGGGGGGTCGTCGTCTCGCTTACGAGCTCGAATCCCGGGGTCGCCTCCGCCCCTGCCCCCGTGACCGTCGCCGCCGGGACGACCAGCGCGGGATTCACCGCCACCACCAACTCTGTGAGCGCGTCGACGTCGGTCACGGTCACGGCCACGAGCGGCCTTGTCATCCGTACCGCGACGCTCACGGTGAATCCGCCAGGGGGCGTGTCGCTGTCATCCCTCAGCCTCTCACCGACGAGCGTGACCGGAGGCTCATCGTCCACCGGCACCGTCACCCTGACCAGTGCCGCACCATCCGGCGGGGTGATCGTGACCCTGTCCGACAACTCGGCCGCGGCCACCGTCCCGGCCGACGTCACCGTCGCCGCCGGGGCGACCAGCGCCACGTTCATCGCCACCACGATCACGGTGACCGCGCTAACAGCCGTCACGATCACCGCCACCTCCGGCGGCGTCAGCCGCACCGCGACCCTGACCGTCAACCCCGCCTCCTCCGGCACACCGGTGGCGCCGTCGCTCGTCTCACCCGCCAACGACGCGCGATTCGACGCGGGCCAGACGATCACCTTCGACTGGTCAGACGTCACCGGCGCCGCCAGCTACATGATCCAGATCGACGACCAGGACACGTTCCCGTCACCCCTGGTCAACCAAACCGTCACGCCCTCGACCTACCAGACGAGCACGCTCCCCGTCACCCGCATGTGGTTCCGCGTACGCGCCAACGACGCCTCCGGCACCCCCGGCGCCTGGTCGGCTGTCCGCAGATTCGAGATCAGGTAGTGAATCCGTCCGCGCGAGGACGTGATCACCACGCGTCGCAGCGTCCAAGCAGGAAGGGCAGGACACAGATGATCGGCAAGCAGATGCGCCGTCTCGGATCCCGGAGTGCGAAGCTGATGTCGCTCGTCGTCATTGCGGCGGTGTTGGTCCTTCCGTCGGTCGCGCTCGCTGCCGTGAGCGTGTCGAGAGCCTCGCTCAGCTCCGGCAGCCTGAGGGTCGAGGGCAAAGGGGCGCGTGCGAACGCGACGGTCACGGTGTCCTCGCCTGAATCGACCGCGAAGAGCAGAGCCGACAGCAAGGGGCAGTTCAAGGTCTCGGCCTCGGCTTTCAAGTCGAGCACCTGCAAGGCGACCGTCGGCGACGGGTCCACCTCGGTCGTGGTGACCTTCTCGGGTTGCACGCCGGCCAGCATTCCTCCTCCTCCGCCGCCGCCGCCGCCCGTGTCTGCGCCGGCGCTGTCATTCGTGGCGCTGAGCCACACCTCGCTCAACACGGTCGGCACCAATGCGGTGGGGGAGGTCCGGCTCGCGAGCGTGACGTCGGCACCCGTCGTGGTGTCGGTGACCAGCAGCCATCCAAGCATCGCGCGCGTAACGCTCGGGGACACCGCCCAGGTGGCGTCGGTGCAGGTTGAGCCAGGGTTCGACCAGGCGGTATTCCTGGTGCGCCACGTCGCCGCCGTCACCGCGCCGACCGTCGTGACGATCACGGCCTCCGCCAACGGGGTCATGAAGGCGACCCAGTTGACGATCAACCCCACGCCGGCGATGGCCTTCTTCGCGGCGACGGTCAACATGGGACCCGGTTTCGTCGGCGCGAGCTTCGTGGATACGGCAACGAACGGTACGACTCTGGGCGTTGACCCCGCAGTCGGTTGCGTGCGCTTCGACATCATCGCCGGCCAGCTTCCTGCCGGCCTGTCCCTCTTTGACCCGAACACGGGCTCGACGCCGTGCAAGCTCGACATGATCTCCGTCGTCGGCGTGCCGACCACCGTTCAGACGAACACCTTCACCCTCAGAGCGACCGACGACGCCGGCGCCACCGCGACGATCGCGGTCACGATCGCGATCAATCCACCGCTCGGGCTCACGATCACGCCCCAGTTGCCCTGGTCGCCCATTGTCGGGAGCTTCTCGAACTTGTGGATCACCGGCGCAGGCGGCGTCCGACCGTACACGTGGACCAGGACCGCCGGTCAGTTCCCGCCCGGCATGTCGCTCGTCCAGGACAACCCGGACGGGCCCCTGGTGCGCGTCACCGGGACGCCGACCGCCGCCGGCACGTACACCTTCACCCTTCGTGTCACAGACGCCAATGGCGCCGCGGGGGCCCAGACCATCTCCGTCACGGTCGCCTGATTCGAGTAGACGAATACGAATACATAATGGTAGACTCGATTCGTGAGCACCACGATTCGGGTCAGCAGGCAGACGCGCGACCGATTCGCCCGTCTTGCGACGCTCACCGGCAGGCCGATGACCCAGTTGCTCGACGAGGCCGCGGACGCGCTTGAGCGACGGACGTTCTTCGATCAGCTCGCCGCCGGCTTCGAGGCGCTTCGCGCCGATCCGGTTGCCTGGGCCCAGATCGAGTCCGAGCGGGCGGCCGAGAGCGTCTCCCTCGGCGACCGTTCTGCGTGAGCGCGGCTCGGGGTGAGGTATGGCTCGTCGACTTCGGTGAGCCGGTGGGGCGCGAGCAGTCCGGTCACCGACCAGGGGTTGTCGTATCGGCCGATGGATTGAACGAGAGCAGAAGTGGCGTCGTCATCGTCGTCCCGTGCACGACGACCAGGCGCGGGCTCATTTCGCACGTGGAGATCGATCCGGCCTCGTCGGGCCTCGACGAGCTGAGCTACGCCAAGTGCGAAGACGTCAAGTCGATCTCCGAGCAGCGTCTCGTGGCGCGCCTCGGTGCCGCTGACCCTGAGGCGATGTTCGAAATCGGACGTGCCCTGCGCTTCCTGCTCGACCTGTGAGTCATTCGACGGTCACGATGCGTTCGCCGAGGCCGAGGCACGCCGGCAGGTGCAGGGGACCAGGCCCTCGCCGTTGCGGTCCTCGAAGACGCGCCGCTGGTCCTGGCAGCTTGGGCAGGGAGCCCATCGGGCGGGCGGGAGGTCGGCGTGATTGGCCGTGTCGATACCGAACGGGCCAGGACCTCATCGACGAGCCCCACGATCGCCAATCGATGCGAGACTCCACCGCGCATGAGCAAGCTGCCCGATCATGTCCTTCGCAACCGCGCCCAGTGGGACGGGTGGGCCGGCGAGTACGTCGCCGCGGGACGGCGCAACTGGGCGAGCGACGACCCCTCGTGGGGCATCTGGGGCTTGCCCGAATCGCAGGTGGGGATGTTCCCCGACCGGGTCGCCGGCCTCGACGTCATCGAGTTGGGATGCGGCACGGCGTACGTCTCGGCGTGGCTGACACGCCGCGGGGCGCGCCCGGTCGGGATCGACAACAGCGAGCGCCAGCTCGCCACGGCGCGTATGTTGCAGGCCGAGCATGGCCTGTGCTTCCCCCTGATCCACGCCAGCGCCGAGGCCACCGGGCTGGCTGACGCGAGCTTCGACCTGGCGATCAGCGAGTACGGCGCGAGCATCTGGTGCGATCCATACGTGTGGCTCCCGGAGGCCGCCCGCCTGCTTCGGCCCGGCGGCCGGCTGGTGTTCCTTGTCAACTCGCCGCTCCTGATGTTGTGCATGGCGGATCTGGCCGACGAGCCTGCCGGCACCGAGCTTCGGCGCGACTGGTTCGGCATGCATCGCTTCGACTGGGACGACGACGACTCGATCGAGTTCCATCTGGCGCACGGCGAGATGATCCGATTGCTTCGCGAGTGCGGCTTCGTGATCGAGGAGCTCCGCGAGCTGCAGGTACCGCGGGGTGCGACCTCGACGTACACGTTCGTCACCGCCGAGTGGGCGCGCCGCTGGCCGACCGAGGAGGTCTGGAAGGTGCGAAAGGCCGGCGACCCGACCCCGCCGCTCTGACACGATACCGCCCATGGCACGGAACGTCCTCGGCGGTGAGTTGGAGCCCTGCTCGACCGATCCCCTGACCGGCTTTTACCGCGACGGGTGCTGCAACACGGGCTCGGGCGACACCGGCGTCCACACCGTCTGCGCGGTGATGACCGAGGAGTTCCTGGGGTTCTCGCTGGCCTGCGGCAACGACCTGTCGACGCCGCACCCCGAGTTCGGCTTTCCGGGACTGCGACCCGGCGACCGGTGGTGCCTCTGCGCATCGCGCTGGCAGGAGGCCTTCGAGGCGGACTTCGCGCCTCAGGTCGTGCTGGCCGCGACGCACGAGCTGACCACCGAGTGGTGCGACCGGGCCGCGCTCATCGCGCACGCCGTCGACCCGCCCGACGCGGCGACCTGAGCCACCCGCGAGATACCGGCGGCGCGTCGTCGGTGGCAGGTTTGGCGCCGCCGACCGGGGAGCCTGTCCTCCCCACCGAGGCGACGGCAATGCGGTTCTGGCTCAAGCTGGGGTGCATCTCGTTCGGGGGCCCCGCCGGACAGGTGGCGATCATGCACGACGAGCTCGTCGAGCGGCGCGGGTGGATCTCGGAGAGCCGGTTCCTGCATGCGCTGGCGTTCTGCTTCGCCCTGCCGGGCCCCGAGGCGCAGCAGCTTGCGACGTACGTCGGGTGGCGGCTGCACGGTGTGCGCGGGGGGCTCACTGCGGGCGGCCTGTTCGTGTTGCCGAGCTTTGTCCTTTTGTGCGCGCTGTCATTCGTCTACGTGGAATACGGCGAGGTGCCGGAGGTCGCGGGCATCGTCCGCGGACTGGGCGGCGCCGTCGTCGGCCTGGTCGTCGCCGCGCTCATCCGGGTGGGCAGCCGCGTGGCCCGGACGCCCGTGACCATCGCCTTGGCGGTGGCAGCGTTCGCCGCGCTGATGCTGGGCGTCCCGTTCCCGCTGATCCTGGTCGGCGCCGCCCTGGGCGCCATGACGATGCAGCGACTGACACCCGGATCGTTTCCCGGCTTGGGTCACAACGACGAGGTCGCCGTCGACGAGCCTGCGTCGAGCCGTGTCACAACGAGCATGGGCCGGACCACCGTGGTCCTTGCGGCGTGGATCATCCCGGTCGTCGCGCTGATCCTGGTGGGCGGTGTGATCGCCGAGTTGGCCGGGTTCTTCTCGCTGGCGGCGCTCGTGACGTTCGGCGGGGCCTATGCCGTGCTGCCGTTCGTCGCCGACCAGGCGGTCAATCGCTTCGAGTGGTTGTCGTCAAAGGACATGGTCGCCGGCCTCGCGCTCGGTGAGACCACGCCGGGTCCGTTGATCATGGTCAACACGTTCGTGGGCTACCTGGCCGGTTGGACGACGTACCAGTCGCATATGTGGGCGCTCGCGGGAGCCGGCGTCGCGACGCTCTGCACGTTCGCCCCGTCGTTCGTCTTCATCCTGCTGGGCGGGCCTTACGTCGACCGGCTTCCTCGTCGAGGGCGCGTAGCGACCGCCCTGCACGGGGTCAGCGTCGCCGTGGTGGGCGTCATCGGGGGACTGGCCGTGTTCGTCGGGCGGAACGTGCTTGTCGTGGACGGGGAGCCCGACTGGCTCACGATCGCGCTCGCGGTGGGCGCCCTGATCGCCCTTGTGCGGTACCGCGTCAACGTGTTGTGGATCATCGGCGTCAGCGCGCTTGCCGGCCTCGTCGCCAGTGTGGCCTGACGGGCGGCAACGATACCGGGCCGCAACAAGTGTGTCCTGCAAAATCGGACGTTCCGTTGCTACCGTGATCGGCATGACACAGACGAACCGACTGGCAGTGATGATCGACGGAGAGGTCGTCCCGGCGGACGCGCCCGTACGCGTGACCATGGACGACGGCCTGATCCGGGGCGACGGGGTGTTCGAGGGCATGCGGTTCTACGCCCGCCAGCCCCGCACGCCTGACGCCCATCTCGAACGCCTCGCAAAGTCCGGCGCCGGCGCGGGCATTCCGATCGACACGGAGCTGCTGCTGCGGGAGATGGCCGCGTTCTGCGACGCAACCGTCCATCCCGACTGTGGCGTGCGCCTGATCGTCACCCGCGGCGGTATCCGCGTCTGGCGCGAAGAGCCCATCCCCGCGTTCGGCCCCGAGGGCATCGGGCTGCTGCCCGTCGCCCACCGCGTCACGCCACTTCTGATCGGCGTCAAGACGCTCTCGTACTCGGCCAACATGCGTGCCCAGCGGATGGCCAAAGACCAAGGGATGAACGACGCGCTGCTCTATCGCGCCGATGACCGGGTCGTCTTGGAGGGGCCGACGACATCGTTCGCATGGTTGGAGGGCGACACACTGGTGTTCCCGCCGCTCGAGACCGGGGTGCTCGACTCGATCACCCGGCGCATCGCGACCGACGCGGTGCCGACGGTCGAGCGCGAGATGACGCTCGACGACCTCGCCACGGCCGACGGGGCGTTCCTGCTGTCGAGCTACCAGCAGGCGGTCCCGGTGCACACCGTGCTCGGCGTCGCGACGTTCGACGTCACGGCCGCACGAGTGCTCGAACTCGTCGAGGCAGTCGACGCGGCGACCCTGGCCCGGGTGGAGTCGGTGGGCGCACCCACCGGGAGGTAGGACAGCCACTTGGCACTGTCCGCTTCGGCCAATCGTTACATCGGACGAGTGAGTTCTGTGACGTGATGACACATGTGGCGGCGCGCTGACGCGGGGCCCAACGACCGACCGCGACGGGGCAGGTCGTCGGCAACGCGGTCACTCCGCACTGGCGAGATCACCCCTCATCAGGTAGACCACCAGCACCTCTCACCGAAAAGGAGCGTGCGATGTGCACCGCTGTACTCACAAGCGAGGAGCGAGCCGCCGCGCTGGGCGAGCGGGTCTTCCAAGCGGTTCTGGGAGCGATGGACCTCGCAGGGATCCATTTGGGCGAGCGCCTGGGTCTCTACACCGCCCTTCGCGACCACGGCCCATTGACCAGCGTGGCCCTGGCTGAGCGCACCGCCACCGACGAGCGGTACGTTCGGGAGTGGCTCGAGCAACAGGCCGTCAGCGGATTCTTGGATGTGGACGACGTCGATGCCGCCCCGACGGCGCGTCATTTCGTCCTGCCCGAGGGACACGTCGAGGCGTTGACCGATCGCGACAGCCTGGCGTACCTCCCTCCGGTCGGACGGATGACGATCGGGATGCTGCAGCCCATGCCGCAGCTCGTCGAGGCGTTCCGAACCGGCGACGGGGTCCCGTATGCCGACTACGGCGAGGACACCCGCGAGGGCATCGCGGCGATGAACCGGGTCATGTTCCACAACCAGCTCGGCAGCGAGTGGTTCCCGGCGATCGCCGATGTCCACGCAAGGCTCTCGTCCGCGCCCGCCAAGATCGCCGACATCGGAGCCGGGACCGGGGCATCGAGCATCGCGATCGCACGCACCTACCCGCTGGCGAGCGTCGACGCGTTCGACGTCGACCAGACGTCGGTCGCCAGGTCGCGCGAGAACATCGAAGCCGCAGGACTTGCGGACCGCGTCACGGCGCGCCGGGTGGACGCCGGGAGCGGCGAGCTGGACGGGACCTACGACCTCGTGACGATCTTCGAAGCCATCCACGACATGGCGCGACCGGTGGAGGCCCTCGCGAGCGCCCGACGGATGCTCGCCGACGGCGGCTCGGTGATCGTCGCCGACGAGCGCGTCGCGGATCGCTTCACCGCACCGGGCGACGACGTCGAGCGGCTGATGTACGGCTGCAGCATCACCCACTGCCTTGCCGTGTGCATCGCCGGCCACGAGCAGTCCGCAGCGACCGGCACCGTCATGCGGACCGACACGCTGCACCACTTCGCCACGGACGCCGGCTTCGCCTCGGTCGAGGTCCTCCCGATCGAGAACGACTTCTGGCGTTTCTACCGGCTGCGCCCGTAGAAACGTAGATGGGTCCCGTGGCCGTCGCACCGCCCGCGAACGCCGTCGACACCGACGTCTTGCGTCAGGTCGAGGCCCGCGTGCTGTGGCTCGCAACGGCCATGGTGCACCACGCCAACTCGGTTCGGGTGAACCAGTCAGGCGTGAAGGTCGGTGGTCACCAGGGCTCGAGCGCCTCGATGGTCAGCATCATGACCGCGCTGTGGTTCGGGTTTCTCGAGGCTCCCGATCGGGTCTCCGTCAAGCCGCACGCCTCGCCGGTGCTGCACGCGATCAACTACCTGTTGGGGCACCTGACGCCACGTGACATGGAGTCGCTGCGCGGGTTCGGCGGGCTGCAGAGCTACCCCAGCCGCACGAAGGACCCCGACCCTGTCGATTTTTCCACTGGCTCGGTCGGCATCGGCGCCACCGCGACGGTGTGGTCGGCCCTCGCCCACCGCTACGTCGCCGGCCACTTCGAGGTGGGGGTCGGCGGGCGGCACATCGCGCTGATCGGCGACGCGGAGCTGGACGAGGGCGCGGTTTGGGAGGCGCTCGTCGACCCGATGGTGCCGAACCTCGGCGAGGTGATGTGGGTGGTCGACCTCAACCGCCAATCTCTGGATCGCGTGGTCCCGGACATCGCAATCGATCGGCTCATCGGCATGTTCCAGGCAGCCGGGTGGCACACCATCACCGTCAAGTACGGACACTTTCTGACCGAGCTGTTCAACCGGCGCGGCGGCGCCGATCTGCGACGACGGATCGACGAGATGAGCAACGAGGAGTTCCAGCGCCTGCTCCGATCGACCGACGCGGAGCTTCGTGAACGGCTCCCGGGAGCCGGCCGCGGCCGCCAGCGCGTCTCCGCCCTCGTCGCAGAGCTCGGTGACGCCGAACTTCGCCGAGCGATTCGCGACCTCGGCGGGCATGACCTTGACGCGCTGCTGGACGCCTATCGCGCGGCCGATGCCGCGGTCGACCGCCCGGCGGTCGTGTTCGCGTACACGGTCAAGGGCTGGCGCCTGCCGACCGAAGGTCACCCCGCCAACCACTCCGCGCTGCTCAACGCCGACCAGATGGGCATGCTCGCCGCGGATCTGGACGTGAATCGCGACGACCCGTGGGCACCCCTGCCCCAGGGGAGCGCCGCTGCGATCACGTGCACGCAGACGGCGGCCCGTCTGACCCGGGAGGAGACGCCACGCCGGCCCCCGCCAGACGTCCCGCACGCCCTGGGCCGCGATCACCGTGGCAAGGTCTCGACCCAGCAGACCTTGGGCCGGTTTCTCAGCGACCTCTCCCGCGAGGCTCCCGCCCTGGCAGCGCACGTCGTCACCGTCAGCCCGGATGTCGCAACCTCGACGAACCTCGGCGGCTGGATCAACGCGACCGGCGTCTGGTCGATCGGCGAGCGCATCGACTGGTTCGCCGGTGACACCGGGACCCTGGTGCGCTGGCGCGAGCACGACCACGGCGGCCACATCGAGCTCGGCATCGCCGAGACGAACCTGGTCGGCCTGCTGGGCGAGCTCGGCCTGACGTGGGAGCGCGACGGACAGCCGCTGCTTCCCATCGGCACCGTGTACGACCCCTTCGTGGGTCGATCGCTCGAGCCGTGGTCATTTGGCATCTACTCCGGCGGCCAATCGATCCTGATCGGGACACCGTCGGGCATCACCCTGGCTCCCGAGGGAGGGGCCCACCAGTCGATCGTGACCCCGAGCCTCGGCATCACCCAACCCGGTGTGGTTTTCTGGGAGCCGACCTTCGCACAGGACCTGGAGTGGGCCATGTTGCACGCCCTGTCGCAGCTGGGTCGCCCGGGTGGGACGTCGGCGTACTTCCGCCTCTCGACTCGCCCGATCGACCAGGCGTTGGCGGCGCTGCCGGTCGACGACGACGCCCTCGAGCGACGCCGCCGCGACGTGTTGGGGGGCGGCTACCGCCTTCGCGACCCACGCGAGTCGGGGCACTCCCCCGCGGTGACGCTCGTCGGCATGGGCGCGGTGATCCCCCAGGTGTTGGCCGCCGCGGACGAGTTGAACACGTCGGGAGTAGCGGCCGAGGTGGTGTGCCTGACGAGCCCCGACCTGGTGTTTCGCGCGATTCGGGCACGCCAGGGCCTTGGGCCCGGGGAGTGGGCGATCGTGGAGACGCTGTTTCCGGCCGATGTCACCGCGCCATTCGTGACCGTCGTGGACGGCCACCCCCACGCGCTGGCGTTCGTCGCCGGCGCGCGGCCCGCCCGGATCGCCTGCCTCGGCGTCGACGACTTCGGTCAATCGGGTGACCTCGACAGCCTCTACCGCCACCACGGCATCGACACCGACACGATCGTGGGAGCAGCCGTCGACCTGCTCAACTGAGCGCACGGACGCTCCTGCGCCATCGGTGGACGTCTCCTACAACGTCGGCGCTGGGGCTCCGCGGTTCTTGTTGAGCTTCGCACGGTCGTTCGCCGGCAGCGCGACCTTGCGTAGACGCACGCGCTCCGGGGTGACCTCGACGCACTCGTCGTCGCGGACGAACTCCATGGCCTGATCCAGGGACATCGGCCGCGGCGGGATCAGGCGCACCAGCTCGTCGGCGGTCGACGAGCGGATGTTGGTGAGCTTCTTCTCCTTGGTGGCGTTGACGTCCAGGTCGTCGCCCCGGCCGTTCTCGCCGATGATCGCGCCCTCGTAGACGTGCTCGCCCGGCCCGACGAACAGGGTGCCGCGCTCCTGCAGGCCGAACAACGCGAACTGCGTCGTCACGCCGATGCGGTCGGCGACCAGGCTGCCACGTGGACGAGTGCGAATCTCGCCCATCCACGGCTCCCACCGGTCGAAGATGTGGTGCAGCAGGCCGGTGCCGCGGGTCTCGGTCAGGAACTCGGTGCGGAACCCGACCAGCCCGCGCGCCGGGATCAGGTACTCCATGCGCACCCAGCCGGTGCCGTGGTTGACGATCTGCTCGAGCCGCCCCTTGCGCAGCGCAAGCAGCTGGGTGACGACACCCAGCATGTCCTCGGGGACGTCGATCGACACGCGCTCGAGGGGCTCGCAGAGCCTGCCGTCGATTTCGCGTGTCAGCACCTGCGGCTTGCCGACAGTCAGCTCAAAGCCTTCCCGGCGCATCGTCTCGACCAGCACGGCCAGCTGCAGCTCGCCACGACCCTGCACCTCCCAGGTGTCGGGCCGTTCGGTGGGAAGAACGCGCAACGCGACGTTGCCGACGAGTTCCTGCGCCAGTCGGTCCTGCACCTGCCGTGCGGTCAGCTTTGTGCCGTCGCGGCCGGCCAGGGGCGAGGTGTTGATGCCGAGCGTCATCGACAACGACGGCTCGTCGACGTTGATCACCGGCAGGGCGACCGGTTCCATCGCATCGGCGAGCGTCTCACCGATCGTGACCTCGGCCAGGCCGGAGATCTCGATGATCTCGCCGGGGCCGGCCTCGTCGACTGCGACGCGCTCGAGCTCCTCGGTGACGTACAGCTCGCTGACCTTGGCCGGCTGGATCGTGCCGTCTCGCCGGCACCACGCGATGGCCTGACCCTTGGCGATCGTCCCCTCGTGTACGCGGCAGATCGCGAGGCGCCCCACGTAGGCGCTGGCGGCGAGGTTGGTCACGAGCGCCTGCAACGGCTTGCCCTCGGTGTAGGTCGGCGCCGGGATGGAGTCGGACAGGACCTTGAAGAGCGGCTCCAGGTCGGTGCCCTGATCGTCAGGGGTCAGCGACGCGCGCCCTGCCCTGGCGTTGCAGTAGACGATCGGGAACTCGATCTGGGTCTCGTCGGCGTCCAGGTCGAGAAACAGCTCGTACACCTCGTCGACGACCTCGCTGATGCGCGCGTCCGGCCGGTCGACCTTGTTGACGATGAGGACCACCGGCAGCTGAGCTTCGAGCGCCTTGCGCAGCACGAACCGGGTCTGCGGCAACGGGCCCTCGCTCGCGTCGACGAGCAGCAGCACGCCGTCGACCATGTGCAGGCCGCGTTCGACCTCACCGCCGAAGTCGGCGTGGCCGGGGGTGTCGACGATGTTGATCTTGATCCCGCCGTGACGTACGGCCGTGTTCTTGGCGAGGATCGTGATGCCCTTCTCGCGCTCCAGGTCGGTCGAGTCCATCACCCGCTCGTTGACGTCCTGGTTGGCGCGAAACGCCCCCGATTGCCAGAGCATGGCGTCGACGAGCGTCGTCTTGCCATGGTCGACATGGGCGACGATTGCGACGTTTCTCAGATCTTCTCGGGTAGCCACGGCGGCGCATGGTAGCGGGCCGCCGACCAGACGCCCGGTCGGCGCACCCATCCGGGCCGTCTATCATCCCCCGCGGCGCCACGGGCGCCGCCGCGCCCCCATCGTCTAGCGGCCTAGGACACCGCCCTTTCAAGGCGGCGGCACGGGTTCGAATCCCGTTGGGGGTATACCGTTGTCGCAACGACAACGTTCTCCCTGCTCACTACGTTTTCGGTGGTCGATCGCGACCCGGGCACTTGGGAACGAGGTGTCGAAATTGAGCGCCAGAGAGTCGTCCCCCCACCAACTCGGGCCGGATCAGATCAAGGGGCCACGCCCATCGCCGCGAGATTCTCTGCCGTTGCTGGCAGGTACTCGAAAAGTGAGTACTCTTCGACGACGACCTCGCTCTGAGACCCACTTGCTCCAGGCAATTCCGCGGTTATCCGTACCGGGAGATTGGAGTTCGGGTCGATCTCATACGTCCCCGTGACGCCCGTGTCCCTCGTCGAGAAGGGAATCCTCTTCACTGGCCGCCCATTCGCTACGCCGTCGGGAAGCACCCGCGCTTGGCCTGAGTTCAGCGCAGACGCGAGCGCTTCGCCCGTACTCAGGCATTCGCCGCGAGCGTTGGAGCCGAGGGCGGAGCACATTGGACCCCCGCGCGCTTCGCTCTTGCGACCGTCAGAGGCGGTTACCACGGTCCGAGACGCCTTGCCGGGTAGCGACCAATATTCATACGTGACGGCGTTCGAGGTGAGTATGGCGTGTTCGATATCACCAGATCTGTCGTCACCGACGGCAGCAGCTGCTGCACTCACCATGTCGCCGTCGCGACTGCTCTCGCCACCGCCTACGAAGAGCGGGACGATACCAAGTGCGGTCGCCAGGCCAACTATCGTAAGTTTGCGGCGATGTCTGGACCTACGGCGGCCGCGAGGGCTGGCGGGCAACGGCTCGTTTGACATACTGGCCTCCCTTTCATCACCGGGGGAATCCGCGTTCGCGGACTCGCGACTCTCGAATTAGGGCGTCGATGACCAACTTGCGGAGATGTCACGTGGTCCGGAGGATCGGTTGTAGAGCAGAATTCCGCAAGGAGCATCGCCGTTAGCGTCAGGGCAATAGATAGTAAACGGTCCGTTTGTCCCTGCGTAGGCGATGAAGTTTGTGGTGGGCGTTGGGTACTTCACCGGCGAGGGGTAGTAGACAGCCGTGTGCCAGATCTGATAAAGCATTGAGCCGCCGCCGAAGTTTGAAACTTTGTAGTGGTTTGTGAGATAGGTACCGCTCCAACCTGTGGAGCCTGGCCCAGACAGGTTTGTGTGAGAGGTGCAGGCGCTGAAGGTCTTGGTGGGCCATAGGCAGTTGGGTGAGTACGCCGCGGCCTGGGAGGATGTCCC
>CAYMSM010000013.1:0-7769 GCA_964393105.1 uncultured Bifidobacteriaceae bacterium | reverse complement strand
CAGTATCCGTGAGCGAGAGCGAGCGAGGCGGTGGACGCAGGCCGTCGGGAATATTGGACATATTCGCGATGCCGAGGACGCCGTATCGCGACGCTCGCAGCCACGGAGACTCCACCGTTATTTCGATGTCGCACCACTAGCCGACCCGACAGCACGATCAGCAGGCGGCGGGCCGTACGCCGCGAAGGCCAACGGGCCACGCAGCGCTTCCCCGTTCGGTGACGCCCGCGTGCACTCCGCCCCGCCTCAACACAGGGTGTCAGGAATGTCGGGCGTGGCCGCCCGCCCGCGGCGCGTGACACGCAGAGGTTGACACCGGCCAGGCGTTCACACGCTGAAGCGCAATGACGGGCGGTGACCGTGGTTGCGCAGTGCGTATTTGCCAAACGCACACCTTTGGTTGGACGAACGTTGCCCTGGGTTTGCCCACGCCTGACGGACGTGCTCCTAGCGTTCTGAGTGTTGAAAGCACACACCAGCGCAACCAGGGAGCAAACGATGAAGATGGCACGCCGGACAATCGCATCAGTGATCGCAGTTGCAAGTATGGCCCCGCTGCCTGCAGCGCTGGCGAAGGACGGCCGGGACGTAATCGTCCGGTCACGCTGCACGGACAACAGCTCGGCCAAGCTCAAGTTGAGCCCTGAGAACGGCAAGATCGAAGTCGAGTTCGAGGTCGACCAGAACCGCAACGGCGTCTCGTGGCGTTGGTCGCTCGGTCGCCCCGGCGTGACCGTCTCCAAGGGCTCGGCTGTGACGCGGGCCCCCAGCGGCTCGTTCAGTGTCCGCCGACTCCTCAACAACAAGTCGGGCACGGATGTCATCACGGCTCGGGCAACACGCGCCAACGGCGCCGTGTGCTCGCTCCGCGCATCGTTCTGATTCAACCTTTCTCCAGTTCCGTCAACCGACAGTCCCCTCACCAACCGAAGGAGCATTCTCATGTCACGTGGACGACGTCGCCGCCGGCGCAGCCGGTTTTCCCTCAGCACCCCCGCCCGTCGCAGCCGCTCGTCGAGCACCAGCACCAACGGCACCACCAGCACTCGCACCGGACGGTAAGGCGCTGCACGTTCCCTCGGAGCCGATGGTCCACGTGGACCGTCGGCTCCATCCCGTTAACTCGGCTCGGACCACCAAGGCACTGACATGAACACGCCACCAACAGCAACAGAAGATCGCGGGGCGGGAAGCTCCAACGACAGAGGCGATACCGGTCCGGTCGAGATCGCGCCGGCCATCGCGCTGCGGCGGATCGCGAGCCGGTTCTGGCCGTACGCGCGGCCCTTTCGGAAGTGGATCGCCCTCAGCCTGCTTCTGGTGGTGGCGGTCCCGGCGATCGAGACGGTCAAGATCTGGCTGTTCAAGCTCGTCATCGACGACGTCATGGTCCCACGGGACCTGGGACCGTTCTTCTGGATCGCCGGCGCGTTCGTGCTGCTGACCCTGATCGGCGGCGCGATCAGCGTGTTCGACGACACGCTCTCGGCCTGGATCGGCGAGCGATTCGTGCTCGCCACACGCCTGGATCTCTTCCGCCACCTGCATCGGCTGTCGCTGACGAGCCTCGGGCGCCGCAAGCCCGGAGACCTGATCGCCCGCCTGACCAGTGATGTCGGGGCCATCGAAGGCTTCGTCGTCGGTGGCGCCACCAACGCCGTCGCGTTCGGCGCCGAGGCCGCGTTCTTCACCGCCGCACTCTTCTACATCAGCTGGGACCTCGCCCTGGTGTCGTTGGTGGTCGCCCCGCTCTTCTGGCTTGCGGCCAGCAGGTTCTCTGAATTGATCCGCGACGCCTCCCGCGAGCGGCGGCGCCGCAGCGGGACCATCAGCGCTGTCGCCGAAGAGAGCCTGACGAACTCGGCGCTTGTGCAAGCCTTCCACCGCCACGACCACGAGGCCGAGCGCTTTCGCGTCGAGAGCGAGGCCAACTTCACCGCATCGATGCGCTCTGCCCGCCTGCAGGCGGTGTTCTCACCCGTCGTCGAGGTGATCGAGGTCTTGGGAGCACTCGTCGTGATCGGGTTCGGGACGTGGAAGCTGGCGAACAATCAGCTCACGATCGGCGCGCTCCTGGTGTTCCTGACCTACCTGACACAGCTCTACGAGCCAATCCGCGGCATGAGCAAGCTCGCGACGTCGCTCCACTCTGCTGCAGCGGGGGCCGAGCGCGTCGCCGAGATCCTGGACGAGCCCGTCGCCGTCGTGACGTCCCCAAATGCCGCCCGCCCCGAGCGCGTCCATGGCGAGCTGCGGTTCGCTGACGTCGGGTTCGGATATCAGCCAGGCCACCCGGACGTCCTGGACGATGTCTCGCTGACCGTCGCCCCCGGGCGCATTACCGCGTTCGTCGGTCCCAACGGCACCGGCAAGTCGACGGTCGCAAAGCTCGCGCTTCGCCTCGAGGATCCCGACCGGGGGCAGATCACCCTCGATGGTTGCGATCTGCGCGAGCTTGACCTGGAATGGCTGCGCGACCAGTTCGCCGTCGTGCTGCAGGATGGCCTTCTCATGGACATGACGATCCGCGAGAACATTGCGTTCGGCCGGCTCGAGGCGACCGACGCCCAGATCGAGGCAGCAGCGCGCCAAGCCGGCGCGCACACCTTCATCCAGGACCTCCCCGACGGATACCAAACGCGCGTGGGCGCCCGCGGTGCCCGCCTTTCCGGGGGCCAGCGCCAGCGCATCGACATCGCCCGGGCGTTTGTGCGGGATGCTCCGATCGTGATCCTGGACGAGCCCACCAACCACCTCGACACGGCAAGCTCGGAGGCGATCCTCGACACCGTGCGCGAGCTGGCCCGTGGTCGCACGATGATTGTGATCACCCACGACCCGCAAATAATCGCGCACGCCGACGAGGTCGTCGTGTTCGATGGCGAGCGAGTTGTCGCCTCGGCGCTCACACCGACACCCACAGAAGTGGCGGCATGAGCGTCGATCGTGTGAGACCTGGTGAGGAGGTGACCCCCGGATACCGCGCGATCGGCCTGCTTCGCCGAGGCGAGGACGTGGACGTCTACGACACATGGAGCATCGAGCGCGACTGCCGGTGCGTGGTCAAGGTACTGCGTCCCGACCGCCACACCGACCGGGGCGCCCGGCGCCGGCTCATCTCGGAAGGGCGCCTCCTCATGGGGTTCACCCACCCACACCTGGTGCGAGCGTACGAGGTCAAGGAGCACCCCTCGCCGGTGGTTGTCCTGGAGACGCTCTCGGGTGACACGCTCGGTTACCTGATCGGCACGCACGGGCCCCGCCTGCCGGTTGCCGAGCTCTGCGCGATGGGCGTTCAGTTGTGCTCGGCGATCGGCTACCTGCACCGCAACCGCTTGCTCCACCTCGACCTGAAGCCGTCGAACGTGATCTGCCACCTCGATCAGGCCAAGCTGATCGACCTGGGCATCGCCCGCCCTCCGGGTCGCGGTCGCGCGGGGGTCGGCACCGCCGCATACATGGCGCCCGAGCAGGTTCGCGGCGCGGCGCTCGGCACACCCGCCGATGTTTGGGGGCTTGGCGCTCTGCTCTACGAAACCGCGACGAGGGTGCTGCCGTTCGGCGACGAGGGTGCGGGCGCCGCCCCGGCGCGCGCAGAGTCACTGCGATCGCACCGACGCGTGCCACAGCGATTGGGCGACGCGATCGATTCCTGCCTTGACCCGAAGCCCTCCGCCCGACCGACCGTCGTAACCCTCGCCCGGGTACTGCGTGACACCATGCCACGCTGACGGCTCCATGCCGAATGGCGGGCGCCGGTGCACGGGAACCGGCGCTCAGTCGTCGGACGTGTCGCCGCTACCCTTGCCGCCGCCTCCCTTACCGCTGCCCTTGCCCGATGAGCCGCCGCCATGGTCGTCCGTCACCCGCCCAGATCCTGACGTGGTCGACGTCACCGTCCGCGGCGGCTTCGGACGGGTCGGAGTGATCGACGTCGCAGGCCGAGCCGCCGTCGTCGTGGTGGTCGGCGTGACGGGAGCAGTAGGAGTGCTTGCTGATGTGGAGACTTCGATCCCCGGATTGAGCCGCCCGACGGGGTCGTTGGGTTTGCCGGCCGACCCGAGGAGCACCACGTTGCCCGCAATGGCGACCGCGACGGCGGCCGCGATGAAGAGGCCGATCCGTATCGCGCGGGCCGAACGTCGCCCCTGATGGGCCCCCCCGTCCGGCTGAGTCTGTGCGTCGTCCCGGTGGTTGGTCTCGCTCATGGCGTCATGGTAGTCCGGTTGGCTTGCGGAGGGCACGGGTCAGGGACAAGACTTGCCACATGAAGTGCAAGGAAACGGCAAAGTGTGTTGGTGTCGCGGCGGTCGATCGGGCACGATCAGCACAATGAACGTACTGATCGTCGAAGACGAGGATGCGATCGCCGATCCACTGGTGGAGGGCCTGCGCCGGGAGGGCTACGTGGTGACACGGGTGGCGACCGGCGAAGCCGCGCTGGCGGCCGACGAGCCGGACGTGATCCTGCTGGACCTGCGGCTGCCCGATATGGACGGCTATGACGTGTGCCGTGCAATTCGTGCCCGCAGCGGCGTGCCGATCATCATGGTCACTGCACGGGGCGAGGAGAGCGACCGCGTGATCGGGTTGGAGCTGGGCGCCGACGATTACGTCGTCAAGCCGTTCGGGGTGCGCGAATTGATCGCCCGCATCCGCGCGGTCACCCGCCGCGCCGGGGGTGGCCGCCAAGAGCCCGACGGCCAACCGGTCCGCATCGGCGGCCTCGAAATCGACCTGCGCGCCCGCCGCGTCACCGTGGACGGAGCCGAGGCCGGGCTGACCGTCAAGGAGTTCGACCTGCTCGCGGTGCTCGCGGCGGACGCGGGGGCGGTGGTGACGCGCAAGCAGCTATTGGAGCAGGTGTGGGAGACGAGCTGGTACGGCTCGACCAAGACCATCGACGTGCACGTCGCGTCTCTGCGGCGCAAGTTGGGAGATCCCGGCTGGGTCGAGACCGTCCGGGGCGTCGGCTTCCGCCTCAGGGCCTCGGAGTGAGACGGAGGCTGCTGGCGAGCTATCTGACGCTCGCGGCCATCGTCCTGCTTGCGCTCGAGATTCCCCTGGCCGTGACGTTCGCCAGGAACGAGCGGCGGGACCTGACGACAAAGGTCGAACGCGATGCCGTTGCGATGGCCTCGCTGTCCGAGGATACGCTGGAGCAGGGTACGTCGACGGCGGGGATCGCCGCGCGGGCGGCGCAGTACGGGATCGACACCGGCGGTCGCGTCGTCATCGTCGACACGACCGGCCAAGCCGTCGCCGATACCACCGACCCGGATGTCGCCGGCCGTGACTTTGCGACCCGACCCGAGATTGCCGAGGCGCTCACGGGGGCGGTGGCAACCGGCACTCGCCACTCAAACACGCTCGGTGACGACATCCTGTACGTGGCGGTGCCGGTGGCGTCGGGAGGAACCGTTCACGGGGCCGTGCGGATCACCTATCCGACGTCTGCCGTCGAGGCCCGCGTCCAGCGCTCGTGGATCGTCCTGGGGGCGATTGCCGTGATCGTACTTGGCATATCGACCCTCGTGGGGCTGCGCTTTGCGCGGGCCACCGCGGGCCCGCTCGCCCGTTTGGAGAAGGCCGCTGACGCGGCCGGCTCCGGTGACCTGACCGTACGCGCGCCGGTCGCGGGGCCCCCCGAGGTCCAGTCGCTCGCACGCCGGTTCAACCAAATGGTGTCGCGCCTGGGCGAGCTGGTGCGTGTCCAGGAGGCCTTCGTCGCAGACGCCTCCCATCAACTGCGCACCCCGCTTGCCGCGCTGCGCCTGCGGCTCGAGAACCTGGAGTCGCAAATCGACACATCGGGTCGCGACAATCTGGAGGGCGCGATCTCAGAGCTCGATCGGCTCAACCGGCTGGTCGACGGGCTGTTGGTGCTCGCCCGTGCAGACCAGAGCCGGGCGACCCGCGAGCAGATCGATGTGGGCAAGCTGATCCGCGAACGGGTCGACCTTTGGGCCGCGCTCGCCGACGAACAACAGGTGCGCGTCGTTGCCGCCGTCGATGCCGCGACCACGGTGGAGGCGACCCCGGGAAGGCTCGATCAGGTCCTGGACAACCTGATCGAGAATGCCCTGGCCGTGTCGCCTGCCGGTGGCACGATCACGGTATCGCTCACCCCCACCGCGGCGGGAGCAGAGCTTCACGTCGTCGATCAGGGACCCGGGATGAGCGACGATGAGCGCGCTCGCGCGTTCGACCGTTTTTGGCGATCCGAGCAGGCAGCGACCGAGGGCACGGGACTCGGCCTGGCGATCGTACGCCGCCTCGTCGAATCCGACGGCGGCACTATCGAGCTGCGCGCCGCGCCAGGAGGCGGCATCGACGCCGCCGTCGTCCTCGGCCCGGTGATCAGGCAGCCCCTTGTCGCCGCGACACCAGGCTAGGGTCGCAGCTCATAGACCACGTTGAATGGGTTGTCGACGGGCGCTCGCGTCACGTCAGCGAAACCGGCGGCCTCGGCAAATTCGCGAACTCTGGCCTCCGGCAGGCCGCAGGTACCGAGCCCCGCGCCACCGTGCGCGAGGGACGTGGTCATGCAGTAGAACAGGCTGAACCCGTAGAAGAGCGCCGCGAGTGGCCCGACGTTGTCAGCAGGGTCGTCGGCAGAGTTGATCTCGAGGATCACGTATACCCCGCCGTCGGTCAGTGCCGCTCTGATCGACCGAAGCAGCCCGAGCGGGTCGACGGCGTCGTGGACCACGTCGAACGTCGTGATCACGTCGTACCGCTCGGGCAGCCCCTTGGCCGCGTCGAACAGCTCAAACCGGACTCGATCCTCGACACCAGCGGCTGCGGCGTTCGCACGTGCCCGTTCCAGCTGCCCCTCGAATGCGTCGTATCCGACAAACCGGGACTTCGGATACGACTCTGCGAGCCTGATGAGCGCGCGCCCCGCGCCGCAGCCGACGTCCGCGACGTCGGCGCCGTCCTCGAGGCGGCGCGCGACCTCCGGAAGCGCCGGGAGCCACACGGGAACGAGCAGATGGTCGAACCACGCGCCGGTGAACCGCTCCATGCCGGCCCAGAGGTCCGGGGTGTACTCGGACTGGGCGACGCCGCCGCCGCCGCGAAACACGTCGATCACCCTGCCCAGCACGGGGAGCGCGCCCGCCGTCTCCTGGTAGACGCCGCCGAAAAACCACGGTCCGCCCTCCTCGGCAAGCACCGGAACATGGGCGGCGGGGATCGAGAACTTCCCCGTAGCGCGATCCTGCTCCAGGTAGTCCGCTGCGGTGAGGCCTCGCAGCCACTCACGTGCATAGCGTTCGTCGACCCCGGCCCGACTCGCGAGCTCCTCGCTCGTCGCCGGACCTCCGTGGGCCAGGGACGCAAACAGGCCGAGCCTGTCGCCCACGACGCAGAACAGCGTCGTCATGAGCCCCGCCATGTCGCCCAGCGCCTTCCCGGCGAACGCCTCAACGTGCGATTGGTCGAGCGCCTCCACGAGATACTCCCTCCGTCGGCCGGTTGATTAGGCTCCTATACCACAGCCCACTCGAGGTCGGCAAGACCGCATCCGCTCCGGCAGGCGCAGGGGTGTCGCGCGACGGGTGACGGCTCCCCTCGAGAGGGAGGGGAGCCGCCGACCGGGTCCGCGCGAGTGTTAAGGGCCGAGAGGCGGGGGCGGCGGGCCGCTGGGACCGAGGCCACCAGGGCCGAAGCCGCCGTGACCACCCGGGCCGAAGCCGCGGTGCCCGCCGCGACCGGCGTCACCCGAACGATCGGCCGTGCGCTCGGCCAGCTCGTTGAGGCGCTCG
>CAYMSM010000012.1:0-36874 GCA_964393105.1 uncultured Bifidobacteriaceae bacterium | reverse complement strand
AGACCTCGTTTGTGCGCTCGTCGATGGCCACCACCGAGGGCTCGAAGAGGACGACGCCGCGCCCGGCCACATACACCAACGTGTTGGCGGTGCCGAGATCGACGGCCATGTCTGGCCGACGCGGGCCGCCGAGCCCACGTAGTCGCTTCCGTCTCTCGTCCGGGCCGACCTCCTCGGCCCGAGCTTCCATACCCCCCTGTTCAACCACCCAGCCGATCCGTCCCACCTGGCCTTCCGCACCGATAGCCTCCCGACTGTACGCTCGTCGAAGGTCCTTGGGTTCGCCGGGCCGTTCCGTCGCGTGGGACCGACACCCGCCCGATCATCGCGCGGACGCACCGCCTTGGTCAGACGAGGGGCTCAGCGGACTTGAAGCCATTGCTCCCGGAAGACGCACACATTCGGCGGTCCCCGTCGCGGCCTCTCCGACACCCACTTCCTGAACGCACGCAAACCGCGGTTATGTCCGTTTCTGCCGTAGGGCGAGTCGCAACTGCCTGCCGCGGTCCCAAGTGAGCGATCGCCGAAGCGTGTCGGGGAGCGTCGGGATGGTGGTGGCAAGCGCCTCGCGGACCTTGTCGGCGCGCGGTATCCATCGGGCAGGGCAACGAGCATGACGTAGCGGCTGGTGCGTTCTGTGAGCGTGCCGATCGCGCTGGGGCGTGTGCGCATCAGCAAGTCGCCTTCCCGGTGGCCTGGCACCGCCCGGTCGTCTGCTTCCTTGAGGGCGTTGCCTGATCGAGACGGCGTCTTTGATCTGTCCGCGGCCCGTGGGTAGGCGCGCGTGGCGGGGTGTGCGTATCGCCCGACCCGGTGCAAAGGTACCGGGGCAACTCCCGCGTGAGCGCCCCGCGCGACTCTGCTCAAACAAGGGCGCGAGCATCGTCGCCGCGATCCGGATTCTCGACCAGATCCTTGAGCGCGTGCAGCGCCACCAGCGCAAGCGACGCTCTGCTGCCCGACGTCCCCTCCTGGAGGGGCTTCGCGGGCGAGGCGGTCTGAGGGGCCGCCCGCGCGGTCCTACTGCTCCAGGAGCCCCTCGAGTCCGGGCGCCGCTCGCACCGGGGTGAACTCGCGCACCTCGTACTCGGCGGCGCCCGAGGCGTGGAAGGGATCCTCGCGGATCATCTCCCAGACTTCGTCGACGCTGCCCGCGCGAGCAAGTATCAGGCCCCCCGTCAGCGGAACCTGGCGGGCGGTGAGCAGGATCCTGCCGGCTTCCGTGTGGCGGATGATCCAGGCCCTGTGTTCATCCAGAAGCTGGTCGACCTCCTCGGCGGGCTTGGTGTAGGTGGCGAGCAGTGCGAACACATCGTCCTCCCGACTACTCGGTGATTGGCTCCCAGATTACCTCCGCGAACTCGATCACGAAGTCGATCTCTCCTCCGACCACGGCTCGGGGGCCGCCGGAGGCGTCGCGCGGCCGTATCTCGCCGGCGCCGACGCAGACGACGTCGTTGAGCCAAGCGTAGCGCTCGTCACCGCTGACGTGGGTCGCCGACACCAGGATCTGACGACGCTCCGCCGGATAGGAGCGGGCGAAACCGCGCCAGTCGAAGATGATCGTGGCGCCGTCGTCGGTCTCGATCGCCCCCTGGATGCTCGGCAGGGCCGTGCGGTCCACCCGCGAGCGGGGGTGGTTGGCACCGTGGAGAACGCCGCGGACGCGGCCCTCGACCGCGCCCTCGGCCACGAAGAAGTAGTGCCCCTCGCTGCCGGCCTCGCCCTCGAGCGTCGTCCCGTGGCCGCCGTCGGGGTAGCGGAAGGTCGCGCGATAGAGGGGCTCCAGCCTCACCGCGTCATCGCCTCACGGTCGAAGGTGTCGGCCGTGATGCCCTCCTCGCGCAGCTTGACCTTCTCGACCCGCTCGGTGGCGGTCTTGAGGAGGCTGTCGACGAAGCGGATGTAGCGCGGCAACGCTCTGCACGCCGGATCTCCTCGAGGCACTCGCCGCCGCCGGCGAACGGCTGGCCGTCGAGATCACCGAACACGCGCACGTCGGGGCGCGAGGAGCACACGTCGAGGTGTCCCGCTGGGAAGTCCTCGATGAAGCGCGCATTGCTGGCGAGCAGGTCGTCGATGGTCCGCATCCTACGCGGCGCGACAGTCACAACCCCCTGAGTTCGGTCATGACCCCTCCTTGGAGTCGCGGAAGGCTGCGGCAGGTATGCGTCCCACCCTGCGGAGGGTGTGCCACCACCACCTCCGACCCGGCATCGGTTATTCGCAGCCGCGATCGCTGTGGGCGACCAAGCCGCGCTTCGGCTGGCGAAGGCCTGCGGCCGTCTCGCGACCGAATTGGGCGCTCACGAACTCGTAGCCGACGTCGGGTCGGGAGGCGCTCCTTGCTCCTCGCGTGAGGATCGCAGCGACCAGACGATCGCGACGGTCAACACCAAGACGATCACGCCGAGCGAGAACGGGATCGAGATCTTGTAGGCGTCGGAGATCAGCATCTTGATGCCGACGAACCCCAGCACAACCGCGAGGCCGAGGCTCAGATACCGGAAGCGCTGGATCATGCCGGCGAGCAGGAAGTAGAGCGCGGTCAACCCGAGCAGCGACATCGCGTTCGCCGCGTAGACGACGAACGTGTCGTCGGTCACCGCGAAGATCGCCGGGATCGAATCGACGGCGAACACCACGTCGAACGTCGCGACGAGGACGAAAGCGGCGACAAGCGGCGTCGCCATTCGCCTGCCACCGGAGCGGATGAAAAACCGGTCACCGTGGTAGTCGCTCGTCAGCGGTATGACCCTGCGTAGCACTCGCAGAGCCGGGTTGTGCTCGGGATGGATCTCGACCTCGGAGTGGCGGGCCATCCGGATCGCCGTCACCACGAGGAAGCCGCCGAACACGTAGACCATCCAGTGGAATGCGTCCAGGAGCGCTGCTCCGGCGAAGATGAAGATGCCGCGCAGGACGATCGCCCCGACGATGCCCCAGAAGATCACCCGCCGCTGCATGGCGAGAGGAACGGCGAAGTAACCGAAGATGAGCGCGAAGACGAAGAGGTTGTCGATCGACAGGCTCTTCTCGATGATGAACCCGGCCAGGTACTCCTCGGCGGCGGCGCCACCCCGCAGCCACCACACCACGCCGACGAACCCAACCCCGACGCTCGCCCAGACCACGCTCCACGCAAGCGCGGATCGGAACGTGATCTCTTTCGACCCGCGCCCGAAGAACGCAAGATCGAACGCGAGCATGGCACCGACGATCGTGGCGAGCACCGCCCACGTCCATATGTCAGACATCGACGCATCTCCGTCGAACGGCGGTGATGGCGTCCACTATGCGGGGCGCAGGACGAGGACGGACGTGCCCGCGCGATGGGCGACCCGCTCACTGACGCTGCCGAGTGCGCCAAGGCCGTGCAGGCCGCGGCTGCCGACCACGACCAGATCACCGTCGCGTGCTTCCTCGACCAGCGCATCAACCGGTGGGCGCGGGTCGATCAGCACCTGCGGATGGAGTTCGCGAACCCGGTCCACGTCGACGGTCTTGCCGCCCAACGCGGTGATGACGGTGAGCTCCGCGCCGTGGCTGCAGGCCAGGTCCGCGGCGAACGCCGCGCCGTCAAGGCTCTGCGGTGACCCGTCAATACCCGCCAGGATGCGTCGGGGCCACGACTCCGTTCGGCACTCACGGGCGATCAGTACCGAACACGGACTGTGGCGGAGCAGACTCGAGCCGCCCTCACCGAGCAACAAACCGGTCATCCGTCGATGTGGGCCTGCGCCGAGCGCAAGCAGGGTGGCGCCCGTGGCGGCGACCTGGGCGAGGAGCGTCTCGCGTGACCGGCCGACCACAACGGCAGCCGTGTCCGGGGCCGAGAGGGCCACCGCCCGTTCGAACGCCCGATCGGCGTCTGCCCGAATCTGTGCAGCTGCGTGAACGGCAGCGGCGCCTGCCTGGGCGGCGGCAGCGACGTCGGCGACGGCGATCACGGTGACAGAGCCATGCTCGCCAGCGAGAACGCGCGCCTGCCAGGCCGCCTGAAAGCTCGCAGACGTGTTCTCGGCACCGACGAGCACTCGAGCGAAAACATCGCGTGCAACGAAAGAACGGTTGCCCTGGGTAAGGGGCACTGGGCTCACGATGACCTCCTGGCTGAGGGTGATCAGCTGAAGGTCTGTCCCGGCCGGTGGCCCGCCTCGCCGGGCATGACGCCGTAGTGACGACAAGACGTTTGTGGGTTACTCCCCTTCGGTGAATGAATGCTCATCCACTACGATCATGGTAGCGCATTTCTAACTCCGCAACTGGAGTTGGAGTTGCCTCGATCTCATGGACAGTTGCTGCTCCCCACGACTCACTTCTTGCCGCTGAGGCTGCGAGAGATGCTGAGCCAGGCTCACACCCAGTGTCTCGGCGATCTGCTGGACCATGACATCCGGTCAACGTAGATCCGCTCGCAGCCGGCTTGCTCAAGGGCGTCGATCTGCACTGACTCGTCCTGACCATCCGTGGCAACACGGGCGTACCCGATGCCATGCGCGCCATGGTGCCAAAACGGTCTGACTGCATCGTTGATGACACGCTGATTGCGCACACGGGTTGTGCACGCAACCGGTGGCCATTCCACGCACCCCTCGCGCACGGGCCACAAACGGTCGTTGTGGCACAGGCGACCTCATGAATTCGTCGGGTTAACCGCCGAACCGGGCGCGGGGCCCGGTTCGGAGGGGACATGAGATGAGACGTTCACCGCCTGGTTGAGACGGTGAGGAGGGGCACCGGAGGGGGTGCACCTTTGCAGGCGGTGGTTTCCACCGCCGGGTTGGATGAGGTCCCTCCCACCGGCCAGTCAGGGGGTTTTTGAACGGCCGGTGGTTGGCGACACCCCCTGTATCGGCCGAGGGCGCCACGAACGGGAGAGGATTCATTACGTTTTGACAGTTTCTTCATAATTCAGAGTGCGTGATCCGGCGACGCGTCGCCGTGCCCCGGAACGTGGACGCGGCCACGGGACTTGCCGTTTGCCGCTCGGGCCTCGACAATCACCAGGTGCTTCGCCGTTACCTCTACCGAACGACTGACGGGACGCTCCGTCGTGGTCGGCTTGCCGTCCTGCTCGTCGTCGCGATCGGGCTCGCGATCTTCGGCACCGCGCTCATCGTGTTGGCGCCACACGTCTCGGACAGCACGTTCGGCCGGGGGATGTGGGTGATGTTCGTCGTGGTCGCCCTCAAGTTCCCGCTGATCGCCATCTTGTGGTCGTTCATCCGCCGCAACGCGGAATGGCCGGGCCGGCGGATCGAGTGGAGCGAGCGGGAGCTCGCCGCGATCCTCGCGCGGTTGGCCAACGAGGCCGGGGTCGCGGGGGCGGACGTCCACGGCGAGGCCAGGCTCACGCATCTGTCACGCGAGGCGTGGCATATCGCCGACCAGGTGTCGGGCGACGCCAAGGTCGACGCGTTGACCGTCGCGCTCGGGATCGATGAGCGCCTGATGATCCGTCGCGCCAGACGGTCAGCCGGATGACGGCCCCGAAACGCCTGCCACCAGGTCCGCATCTGGACTTACTGATGGAGGCGCTGGATGCCGAGGCCGGGGCGCAACGGGCCCTGCTCGAGGGTGACACGGCCACCGCGACCCACATGTTCGATGCGGCCGCGCGCCGGTACCGGGCGTCGTTCGAGTGCGCTCCACCTGGCAGCTACGGGCGGTTGGTCGGCATGCTCAAGGCGGCGATCATCGCGGGCAACCCCGCCGATGCCGGTGCGTTCGCCCGTCAGGCCTTGGTCGACGCGGATGCGACCCCGACCGCCGGGTACGCAATCGCGATCGCCGCGCTGGTCGACGGCGACGGCGAGACCGCGCGCAGGGGGGCCGAGCTGATGCGCGGCGGGGACGAGCGGTTCGCGCGCACCGCGGATGCGATCATCGCGCTCGTCGACGGCGACGGCGCCGTCTACGAGCGGGCATGTCGCGCGATCGTCGCGGACTTCGAGACGCGATCCGAGCACCTGACCGGTGTCGCGATCGCCGACACCGCCGCGATGCTGGAGGTCCTGGCCGCCGATCGCGGGATGGCATGCCACCCGGTGTCCCCGGTGATGCCCGTGTCCGGCTGATCAGGCCTTGACGCGTCGAGCCGCGCGGGCGATGAGCGCGGCGCCGCGACGCGGCTGGTCCGCGTTGCGGTACCAGAGCCCGGCGTCGAGGGCGCAGAGCGCCCGCCACGCGTCGAGCCGCGCGGCGACTCCTTGGTTGGCGTAGCCGTCCAGTAGCGCCGTGACGGCAGTTTGCGGCAGCGCGTTGACCTCGACGAGGTAGGCCAGGTCCTCGGCCGGGTCGCCCATGCGCCAGAACTCGAAGTCGATCAACAGTGGCGCGGGCGTCCACAGGATGTTGGACGCGACAAGATCGCCGTGCACCAGGCGAAACGGCTGCCCGGCGTCGGGCTCGTCGATCGCGGGAAGCCTTGCCACGATGCGCTCGGCCAGCTCCCGCTCGCCCCCTGCCGCTGCGAGCGCATCGTGGGCGCGGCCGCGCCGGTAGGACGTCAGCGAACGTGCTCGCCGCGGCCAGTGGGGGAGCCCGCCCGTGACACTTCGCTGACCGTCGTGCAAGGTTCGTAGCGTCCTCCCCAATGCCCGCGCGTCGGACGCGCCCAACGCGTCCAGTCGTCGCTCGGCTCCGTCGATGCGCGCCGAGGTGACGACGCCGCGCCCCGCGCGGAGGAGTCGGGGGGCGACGTCGAGACCCGCTGCCCGCCGCAGCCCTGCCGCCTCGCGCGCCAGCGCCCGCCGGTCGCCGCGCTTGGTGACGGTGTCACCGGTGACCGTGACGGCAAACCGTCCGCTGCCTGTCTGCCCTTGCATCCTGTCGCGCACCGACCGATCCTCGCATGCCGCGCTGCTACCCTCTCGCGCCATGCACGTACTCCTGCCAGACGGCAGCCGGCTCGAGCTGCCCGATGGCGCGACGGGCCATGCAGCCGCCGCCGCGATCGGACCCGGCCTGGCGAAGGCCGCGGTCGCGACCAAGGTCGCAGGTGAGATCCGCGACCTCGCCCGCCCCCTCGCCGACGGCGACGCCATCCAGATCATCACCGGCAAGAGCGGCGACGACTACCTGGCGGTGATGCGCCACTCCGCCGCGCACGTGATGGCCGAGGCCGTGATGTCGATCGTGCCGGGGGCCAAGTTCGGGTTCGGGCCTGCCATCGAGGACGGCTTCTACTACGACTTCGAGCTGCCGCGGTCCCTGACCGAGGCGGACTTTCCCGCCATCGAGGCCGAGATCAACCGCATCATCAAATCCAAGGCCCCGTACCAGCGCACGGTCATGTCCATGGCCGACGCTCGGGCGTTCTTCACCGAGCGCGACCAGCCGTACAAGGTTGATCAGGTCGACGAGCTGGAGCGGCTCGGCGAGACCGAGGTGTCGATCTACCGCCAGCGCGAGTTCACGGACCTGTGTCGCGGGCCGCACGTGGCCGACACCGGCCGCATCGGGCCGGTCAAGTTGTTGTCGGTGGCAGGCGCCTACTGGCGTGGCAGCGAGAAGAACCAGATGCTGACCCGCGTCTACGCGACGGCGTTCGGCAATCGCACCGAGTTGGACGCCCACCTGACGCGTCTGGAGGAGGCCCGCAAGCGCGATCACCGCCGCGTGGGTCGCGATCTCGACCTGTTTCACTTCGACGACGCAGGGCCCGGCTTCCCGTTCTTCCTGCCCAAGGGGATGGTCGTCGTCAACCAGATCCAGCGCGTGATCCGCGAGGAGCTCGCATCCATGGGGTACGACGAGATCCGCACGCCGACGATCCTGTCCGAGGACCTGTGGCACAAGAGCGGCCACTGGGAGCACTACAAAGAGAACATGTACTTCACCGAGGTGGACGAGCAGGGCTTTGCGGTCAAGCCGATGAACTGCCCGGGTGCGTGCCTGGTCTTTCGCAGTCGTCGCCGAAGCTACCGCGACCTGCCGCTGCGCCTGGCCGAGTTCGGCCACGTCCACCGGCACGAGCTGTCGGGTGTGCTGCACGGCCTGTTTCGCGTGCGGGCGTTCACCCAGGACGACGCGCACGTGTTCTGTCGCGTCGATCAGGTCCAGGACGAGGTGCGCGCGATTCTGGACCTGACCGATCGCTTCTACGCGCGGTTCGGGTTCGACGACGTACGGCTCAAGCTCTCCACCAGGCCCGAGAAGGCCGCCGGAGCCCAGGAGATGTGGGACGCCGGTGAGGAGGCGCTGCGACAGGCCTTGGGCGATCGGGAGCACGACGTCAACGAGGGTGACGGCGCGTTCTACGGACCCAAGATCGACTTCCACGTGACCGACGTGATGGGCCGCGCGTGGCAGCTCGGCACCTGCCAGCTCGACTTCTACATGCCGCAGCAGTTCGAACTTTCGTTCACGTCACGCGACGACGTCGATGAGCGGCCGGTCATCCTGCACCGGGCCATCAGCGGCTCCATCGAGCGGTTCCTGGGGATCCTCATCGAGAACACCGGGGGCGACTTCCCGGTGTGGCTCGCGCCGGTCCAGGCGCGGGTCGTGCCGATCTCCGATCGCCACCATGATGCGGCCGAGGCCACCCGCACCCAGCTGTCGCAGGCCGGTGTCCGGGCCGAGACCGACGTCAGGGCGGAGTCGGTCGGCAAGCGGATCCGCGACGGCGAGCTCGCCAAGATCCCGTACCTGCTCGTCATCGGGGATCGCGAGGCCGAGGCGGGGAAGGTGTCGGTGCGCGCCCGTCACGGTGAGGACGTCGGCGCGATGGACGTCGCGGACTTTGCGGCACGGATCGCGGCTGAATCGGCCTGAACAGCCCTCCCGCAGGCCAGTGGCGGGATTGTGTGACCGCTGCCGTCACCAGCAGGTCGTGGTGACATGGCGGTCCGCCTTTTCGCTGTGCCTGCTGTCCAAGACCGACACACGGTTTGTGAAGTACCCACCGGTTCCCGTACGGCGCTGCGCGGGGTTCGTGGCGACTCAGGATGGCCCCGAGAAGGGCTGACCGAGCGCCCGCTCATGAATCTGCGATTCTTCGCGACGTGAACCGCCGGCTGGTCGCAATCCGAAACTTCCTGATCCTCGCGGCGGTCGCCTGCCTGGGGTTGGTGTGGGGTGAGGGCCTGGGCGCAAGCGCCGTGGCGCTCAACCAGATCTTCCTTGTGCTGTTCCTGACGGCGCTCGTTCTCATCGGCTACCGCTACTTCCGCGAAAACAGCCTCAAGTGGCTGGTCATCAAGCCCCTCCTGCGAGGAATCGTCATCGCGTGTGCCCTGGGCATCGTGTTCCTGGTGGCGGCCGGGCCGTGGGTGCTCGCCGGCACCATCTCGACGGCCGGGGTGTGGGCGCTGGTCGTCGTGCTCGGCCTCGTGATCGTCTGGATCGTTCAGCGGAGTCGTCGGTACTGATTTCCCGCCCTCGCGGGCGGGAAATGATCTACGGCGCGTGGCGCCGTATTCGCGGCCCTGCGCGGACCGCTCAAACGCTGACTGCGGCGGACTTCACGCGCCGCTCGACACGGCTCTGGGGCGGCCTGTGGGCCGCCTGTATTACAGTCGTTTCCCGCCCGCCGGGCGGGAAACTGTGTCGCTAATTGACACACATCGTGTGTCAATTGGCACGTTTCGCGCGCCACCTGTGACACCTCTCTCCCTACCGTGAGGTCATGCGAAGGGAACGGCAGCGAGGGCAGGCGGCGGTCGAGCTTGTCGGGGTCGCCGTCGTCCTCGGGTTCCTGACGCTGGTCGGGTGGCAGGCGGTCGTCGCGGCGTACGCGTGGCAGACCGCCCAGAGTGCCGCCCGGACCGCGGCGCGGGCGGGGTCGGTCGGAGCACCGGTGGAGCGGGCGGCGCTGGCCGTGTTGCCCGACCGCCTCGCCACGCGCGCCACGGTGGTGCTGGTCACCGACCGCAGAGGTCGGGTGCGGGTCCGCGTGCAGGTGCCGATCCCGAGGGTGATGTCAGGGCGCGGTTCGATGGGAACGGTCGCAGGCGAGGCGGACGTGACGCAGTGAGACGCCGAGGCTCTCAGGGGCAGGCGAGCGTCGAAGCGATCGCGCTCGTGCCGTTGATCGTGGCCACGGTGCTCCTGGTCTGGCAGCTCGCCGTGCTCGTACGCGGGTCGTTGATCGCGCAGCAGCAGATCCGGGCGATGGCGCTACCGGCGCAGGGCGCCGGCACCGTTCACGTCCACGCATCGGTCCGTGTGCCGACGCTGCTGCCGGGGGTCGGTGAGCTGCGGATTCCAGTCCGCGCCGTGGTTCGTGCGCCGTGAGTGCTCGTGCCGGGCAACGCGGACAGGCGTTTCCGATCGTCGTGATGCTCTGCGCGGTGCTGCTGTTCGGGGGCATCGGCGTCGTGTGGCTGGGACGCGCGCATGCCGCCAAGGCGCAGGCGCAGACCGCCGCGGATCTGACAGCGATCTCCGCGGGCCGTCGCCTGCGCGAGCTCCTGCCGCGGATGGTCGCCGAGACCGGGCTGACACGCGTCGACTGGCGTGCGCAGGTCCGTTCGGCGGCGGATCAGATCGCGCAGGGCAATGGCGCCCGACTGGTGAGACTCACCTGGCCGGACGGCGGACGGTGGCCGCCGACGACCGTCCAGGTCACGGTTGCGACCGCCGGCCCCGCCGGCACGCGGGTACTCGCAGGGGCGAGGGCGGCTATCGCGCCGGGCACGGGAGATCTGCCCGAGTCGTGGAGTGCGGGCGGCGGGGGGCAGTACGAAGGGCCGCTCGTACATCGCGACGGCAAGCCCATGTGTCTCGCCGTCGCAGCGGCGTTCGACCGCATGGACGCAGCAGCGCACGGTTCCGGGGTCGACCTCGTCGTCAACAGCGGTTTTCGAAGCGACGCGGAGCAGGCGGTGCTGTTTGCCCGCCACGCCGATCCCAGGTGGGTCGCTCCGTCTGGCCGCAGCCGTCATCGCAACGCGACCGAGCTCGATATCGCGGGGACCGCGGGCGCGTGGCCCTGGCTGGCCGACAACGCGACGACGTTCGGGTTCGTGCAGCGGTACTCGTGGGAACCGTGGCACTACGGGTACCTGCCCGGCTGTGGTGGCGCTCCTGCGAATACGGCATCAGTCTCCGTCTCGGTTCCGACGACCGGGCTGCCGGATTGGGTCCCCGGTGGCTACCGTCAGCTTGTCCTCGACGGCGCGAGCCGCGGTGGCGTCCCGCCGATCGTGCTCGCCGCGCTCCTGCAGGCCGAGTCTGGATACGACCGGTGGGTGGTCAGCCCGGCTGGGGCACAGGGCATCGCCCAGTTCATGCCGGCGACCGCCGACGGCCTGGACCTGCGCGATCCGTTCGACCCGGCGCAGGCGATTCCGGCGGCGGGGCGGCTGCTCGGAGGCCACCTGAGGCAGTTCGGCTCGATCCCGCTCGCGCTCGCCGCGTACAACGCAGGGCCTGGAGCCGTTCAGCGCTTCGGTGGCATCCCGCCCTACTCGGAGACCCGCGCCTACGTCGCGCGCATCATGGCGCTCGCCGGCGACCCCACGATGATCGGCCCCGTCGGACCTGGCGGCGGTGGCGTCACGCTCGTCCGGATGGGGGATCTGCTCGCGTGAGGATGCGGTGCTAACGTGGCGACGACTATGGCCACGTCAACGAGAGACGCCCGGCCCGAGACTCGGCGCTTCACCGGCGACGAGGTCATGCGAATGGTCGAGGTCGGCATCCTCGGCGAGGATGAGAAGGTCGAACTCCTCGACGGGATGTTGTGGATCGTGACGCCGCAGGGCTTCGACCACGGCGACGTCATCACCGGGCTCAACATGACGCTGGCGCGCACATGCCCGCCAGATGTCCTCGTTCGGCCGCAATGTCCCCTCGTCGCCGGTGAGTACGGCCTGCCCGAGCCGGACTTTACGGTGCTGTCGCAGCGGGCGATGGACGCAGGCCGTGCGATCCGCCGTCACCCCAAGGCGGCCGACACCCTCCTGCTGATCGAGATCGTCGACACGCGCCGGCGTGACGCCCTCGGGAAGTCCCCTATCTACGCGACGGCCGGCGCACCGCGGTACTGGATCGTCGACATCTCTGGACGGTATGTGGAGGTGCTCACCGACCCGCGGCCCGACGGCTCGTGGGGTGGCAGCCTCCGGCTGACGGACGACGACGTGCTGGTGCTGCCGTGGACCGACACCGCGCTTACGGTGCGGGACGTCCTGCCGCCCGTACGCGCCTCCGAAGGGCGCGAAAGAACGTAAGTGCCGCGTCGAGATGGCGACGGGCTGCAGCCGCCAGATCACCACAATCCTCTTCTCTCGCGCGCCCGAACGGGAAGGGAGTCGGTGGTCGAGGTCGAAAGGCGACACCGTCGAGGTGTCACGCCTCGCCCGAATACTCACGCTTCCAAGGGGGGCACGTGCAACAAAACGTCATCTTGTGGCTGGCCGCGCTGCCGCTCGTGCTCGCGAGTTTCCGCGCGATCACCATCGGCGACCGGCTCTACTCCTCCGTGCAGGCCGGCCGGGAGGGTGGTCACCACAACCAACTTGTCAATATCACGCTCGCGGGGCTGACCTTCGTCGGCATGCTGCTCTTCCTCGTCATCGGCGCCGGCGGTCCCGGGCAGATCGAGGACCCGCTCGCGCTCATCGTGATGGCCTTCGGTGGTTTCGTCCTCTCGGCGTACATGGCCGCAGGGTTCCGGTCCACGACCTGGCAGAAGTTCATCGGTCACGTGTTCCACGAGGCCGGCCTGTACTGGCTCGTGCTCGGCGTCTGTCGCGTCATCCTGCTGCTGACGGATCGTCCTGCGCCGGCCGGCGACGCTGTCGCGACGCCGACCCTTGCGTTTCTGGAGGTCGTGACGTGGGGCGTCATCTCGCTCGTCACGCTCGCGCTCATCATCGGAACGGCCTCGCGCATGAAGCGCAGGTAGTACACAGCTCTCGTGCCTGGTCGCCACGGACGGCGGCCAGGGCCGAGGTCGGTCTGGACCGCGTCGACCTATACTCGGAACGGTGTCCGCCCGCACCGCAACCTTGCGCGATCAGATCGCGCACCTTCCGAACAGCCCAGGCGTCTACCTGTACCGAGACGCCGCCGACACCGTGCTGTACGTCGGCAAGGCCAAGTCGCTTCGCAGGCGGGTGCTGTCGTACTTCCAGGCACCGCTGACGCCGGCAGACCCCAACTCGCTGAGTCCGCGCCACGGCGTGCACCCCAAGACCGCCGAGCTGGTGGAGCGGATCGACCGCCTCGAGACCCTGGTCACCGGCAGCGAGAGCGAAGCGCTCATCCTCGAGGCCAACCTCGTCAAGCGCCACCGCCCGCCGTTCAACATCCGGCTGCGTGACGACAAGAGCTACCCGTACATCGCGATCAGCCTCGACGAGGCGTACCCACGCGTCTACTTCACCCGGGAGCGTCACCGCCGCGACCGCGTCTACTTCGGGCCGTTCTCCAACGCGTCGAAGGTGCGTGAGACGCTCAACGTGCTGGCACGCATCTTCCCGTCCCGCCCCTGCGAGGGGCCCGAGCCCGGACGCTCGTCGGGCGTGCCGTGTCTCGACTACCACATCAAGCGGTGCCTGGCACCCTGCGTCGGCTACATCACCCAGCCCGAGTATCGCGAGCTGACCGACCAGATCATCGCGTTCCTCTCGGGTCGCTACCGTGGCCTCGAACGCGAGCTCGACCAGAAGATGCGGGCAGCCGCCGAGGCGCAGGAGTTCGAGCAGGCGGCGATCCACCGCAACCGGCTCGCCGCCGTCCGGCACTTGATGGAACGTCAATGGGCGACCAACGAGTCCATGGGCACATTGGATGTGATCGGCGTGGCTCTGGATGAGGATGCGGCCAACGTCCAGGTGCTGCAGGTGCGCGACGGCATCATGCAGGACCGTCAGTCGTTCCATCTGGAGCTGGTGGGTGAGGACGACCCGGTGGCCGTCATCGAGCAGTTCGCGATCGAGTACTACTCGCTCGCCATCGCGATCCCACCGCTCGTCATCCTGCCAGCGTCCGTGACGGGCCTTGCGCTCGCGCGGCTACTGACCGAGCGGCGCGGCAGCAGGGTGGAGATCCGCCACGCCGAACGTGGCGACAAACGCCGCTTGGCCGATCTGGCGGCGCGCAACGCCGCGTTCGCCCTGGACCAGGACCGCACCCGCCAGACACTCGCCCGTGATCGTCGTCGCGACGCGCTCTCCGAGCTGCAGCGGGCGCTCGACCTGCCCGCGCCACCCATCCGCATCGAGTGTTACGACATCTCGAACCTCGGTCCCACGTACTCCTCCGCTTCGATGGTGGTGTTCGAGGGAGGGGCTCCCGCCAAGGCCCAGTACCGCACGTTCTCGATGCGGTATGAAGGTGGGGCGGATGACTTCGCGCGTGTCGAGGAGGTCATTACCCGCCGCTTCGAGCGTTTTTCCTCGGGCACCGACGAGCGTTCCTTCGCTCAGCGGCCGGGTCTCGTCGTCATCGACGGCGGCAAGGGGCAGCTCTCAGCAGCTCTGCGCGGGCTCGCAACAGCCGGGGTTCGGGACATCCCCGTCGTCTCCCTCGCCAAGCGGATTGAGGAGGTGTTCGTACCGGGAAGGTCCGACCCCGTGCTGCTTCCCGACGGCTCCGCCGCGCTTCGTGTGCTGCAGGCGATCCGCGACGAGGCCCACCGGTTCGCTCTCAAGAGCCACCGCGGGCGGCGCGATCGCGGCATGACCGGCAGCATCTTGGACGCCCTTCCCGGCATCGGCCCGTCACGTCGCGCCGCGATCCTCAGGCACTTCGGCTCGCCGGAGCGCTTTCTGACCGCGTCCGCGGACGAGCTGTCGGCCGTTCCCGGGCTGCCGTCCAAGGTGGCCAGAGACGTCTACGATCACCTGCACAGGACCACGCCGGCCGGCGGCGTGGCAGCGATCGGTCGGGAGGCGGCAGGATCGAACTGACGGTGATCACCGGCATGAGCGGCGCCGGCAAGAGTCAGGCCATGAGTTCGTTCGCGGACGAGGGTTGGTTCTGCATCGACAACCTGCCGCCGCGCATGCTGCCCATGCTCGTCGAGCTCGCGCGGCTGGAGGGCGCGCGGCTCGATCGGATTGCGGTGGCGTGTGACGTGCGCGGCGGGCATTGGTTCGAGGAGCTCAGCCGCGAGCTCGACCTGCTGGCCCAGACCGATGACATCGCGCCGCGCCTCGTGTTCCTCGAGGCATCGAACGATGCGCTGTTGACGCGCTTCCGCGAGACCCGCCGACGCCATCCGCTTGCAGACGGCGGTGGCGGGGTGCTGGGCGGCATCACCAAGGAGCGGGAGCTTCTGGAGAGCATCCGTGACCGTGCCGACGTTGTCATCGACTCCACCGATCTGACGATCTGGGACTTGCGCCGTGAGATCGGCGAGACCCTCATGTCCACCGCGCAACGCGTCCGGATGGAGGTCGTGTTCGTATCGTTTGGCTTCAAGCACGGCGTGCCGCGCGACGTCGACCTGATGTTCGACGTGCGGTTCCTCAAGAACCCCTACTACGAGCCGGATCTGGCACCGTTGACGGGCCGCGACGAGCCGGTCATCGCCTTCCTCGAAAATGTCGACGGCATGGCCGAGTTCCTCGAGCGGCTCAAGTCGATGCTGGACTTCCTACTGCCCGCGTATTCGCAGGAGGGCAAGCGGCATCTGGTCGTCGCATTCGGATGCACCGGTGGCCGGCATCGAAGTGTGCGGATCGCCGAACTCATGGCCAGGCGGTACGGCGTCGACAACTCACACGTGTCGATCGAGCACAGGGACATCCATCGTGGCAACCGACCGGTCGAATCCGCGGTCGCCGAATGACGCAGCGTCGTCCCCGCGTTGCGGCGCTCGGCGGGGGCAACGGGCTTTCGACCGTGCTGCGCGGCCTCAAGTCCCACGACGTCGATTTGACCGCGATCGTCACGGTGGCCGACGACGGCGGCTCCTCGGGACGTCTGCGGCGCGAGCTCGGGGTCCTGCCACCCGGCGACATCCGCAACTGTCTCGTCGCGCTCGCCGACGACGAGTCGCTGCTCGGAAGGCTCTTCCAGCACCGGTTCGTCGACGGCGATCTGGCCGGGCATTCGTTTGGAAACCTCTTCCTGGCGGCACTCTCCGAGGTCACCGGCAGCTTTGATCTGGCGGTCCGTGAGAGCAGCCGCGTGTTGAAGGTCAACGGTCGCGTGCTGCCGTCCACGCTCGAGCAGGTGCGCCTGTGGGCCGAGCGTGTCGATGGGACGACGGTGTGCGGCGAGACCCAGATCGGCTCGGGCGCGGGTGCATGCCGCCGCGTATGGCTCGACCCCGCCCCTGACGCGCATCCGCGCACGATCGACGCGATTCTCGACGCCGATGTCGTGTTGCTCGGGCCCGGGAGCCTCTTTACGAGCGTTCTTCCCCACCTGGCCGTGCGGGACATCGCCGATGCGCTGCAGGACACTCGAGCGTTACGGGTGTACATCGGCAACGTCATGACCCAGTCGGGCGAGACGGACGGCTTCGATGCCGCCGACCATCTGCGGCACGTCGTCGACGCGGTGGGAGGGGCCGTCGACGTCGCGGTCGTCCATGACGGCCCGCTCGACCCGGTCGCGGTCGCGCGGTACCGGCTGCAAGGACAGGACCCGGTGAGCGCCGACGACACGGCCTTGGGTGCCCTGGGAGTCAAAGTCGTCCGGCGGGATCTCGCCGCTCCCGGGCAGGTTGTGCGCCATGAGCCCGCCGCGCTGGCCGACGTTGTGATGCAACTTGTGCACAACCCTCCCCCTCGGCGCGAGCAATTCCCAAGTACGAGACACTTGCAACCAACTCCCCCCTCGGCGTAGAGTCCCACCCGCACCTCTTGAGGGGCGGTTTGACCGCGCAAGCCGGGTCGAGGCGTTGAGGGGGAATCCCTCCCGTTGCGTCGAAGACTCGGTGGTTACCTTCATAATTCAGGGGTGCCGCGTGGTCACGTTTGTCGCAGTACGCTCATTTTCTCCCGACCGCGCGACCCATGTTCTCTCTCTCCAAGGAGTTACTCGATGGGTGCACGTACAAAGGCAATCGCGCCTCTTGCGATTGTCATCGGGGTGCTCTCGTTCCTCTGGACCGAGCTTGCCCTCAACTTCACGTTTCATTGGGTCACGGATGGGGACCTTGGGGTCGGCCTCGAGCTGCCCGCCAGCTTCCACCTGATCCTGCCGACGGCGTTCATCTCCTGGGGCCTCTTCTTTGCTGCCGGTGGCGACAACGCCGCCTTCGGCAAGATCCTCGTGGCCTCGATCTTCGGTAGCGTAGCGGCGCTCATCACGATGCCGCTGTCCTTCAAGACCGCTGATCTTCCGGACTTCTGGGGCATCTCCCTTTGGGTCGGTGTCTTCGCGTTCGTTCTCGTGATGGTCTTGATCCTCGGTGACTGGTACTACGTCGCCGGTACGTTCCCCGCATTCGCCGCGGTCTTCCTCTGGTGGATCGCAACCGGCCTGGACGGCTGGGCAACGAATGGTGGTGGTGTTGGCAACAGCGTCGAAGCTCTCGGTAACCCCGCGACCGCCGGTACCGGCGCGTTCGGTGGTGTCCTCTCGACGCCGTTTACGTATGTGTGGCTCAACACGCTCGTGAGCCTCGTGTGCGGTGTCATTCTCGGCATCCTCTCCGCCAAGCTGGCTGGGGCGCTTACGCCCAAGCCGAAGGCGGTGCCCGAGGCGGCCTAGCCTCCTCGTTGCAAACGTTGTTTCGTCGGGGGGCTTCGGCCCCCCGACGTCGTTAACGGGCGTCTGTGCTCCCGACGCTGCGGGACGGTGTGCCCGACCGCACCGGGCCGTTCCACCTTTCGGTCGCTGGTAGGCTCGCCCCTCGCGAAAACGGCTACTGGGGGCACTATGGGCGTACGGGTCGGGATCAACGGCTTCGGCAGGATCGGGCGGAACGTCTTCCGCGCTGCGCGCGGAGTGGACGACGGCATCGAGATTGTCGCGATCAACGACATCACCGACGCTGCGACGCTCGCCCATCTGCTCGATTACGACTCCGTGTTCGGCCGCTACCCGGGAACGGTCGAGGCCGGTGACGGCCAGATCGTCGTGGACGGCACACCGGTGACGGTGTTCGCCGAGCGCGACCCCGCCAACCTGCCCTGGGGCGATGTCGGCGTCGACGTCGTCATCGAGAGCACGGGCTTTTTCACCGAGCGTGATGCCGCAGCCGCCCATCTCGGCGGTGGCGCCAAGAAGGTCATCATCTCGGCGCCTGCGAAGGGACCCGACCTGACGGTTTGCCTGGGCGTCAACGACGGCGAATACGACCCCGAGAAGCATCACGTCATCTCGAACGCGTCGTGTACGACCAACTGCCTCGCGCCGATCGCGAAGGTGCTCTTGGACACAGTCGGCATCGAGCACGGGTTCATGACGACCTGTCACGCCTACACCAACGACCAACGGATCCTGGACCTGCCGCACAGCGACCTTCGTCGCGCCCGCGCCGCCGCCCTGTCGATCATTCCGACGTCCACCGGCGCTGCCCGCGCGATCGGCGAGGTGCTCCCCGCGCTCAAGGGCAAGCTCGACGGGATCGCGCTGCGCGTGCCGGTCCCGGACGGCTCGGTGGTCGACCTGACCTGCCAGGTGTCGCGTGCGACAACCGCCGACGAGATCAATGCCGCGTTCAAGGCGGCATCGGAGTCGGGACCGCTCAAGGGCATCCTCGGGTACACCGAGGACCCGATCGTGTCGCGGGACATCGTCGGTGACTCGCGCTCGTCGCTCGTGGACGGGCCGTTGACGATGGTCAACGGCACAACCGTCAAGGTCATCAGCTGGTACGACAACGAGTGGGGCTACTCGTGCCGTTTGGCCGAGCTCGCCGCGCGCGTCCTGCCGGCCTGACGCTGTGTCGCAACTCGTCGACGTCTCAACCGTCGAGCACTCGTGGGAGGGCACCCGGGTGCTCGTTCGGGCCGACCTCAACGTCCCGCTCGCTGATGATCGGGTCGCCGACGATGCGCGCATTGCGGCGTCCGTCTCGACGATCACCCACTTGCTGGACGCGGGGGCCGCGGTTGCGGTGTGCTCGCACTTGGGGCGGCCCGAGGGCGGGGTCGTGCCGGAGCTGTCGCTTGCGCCATGTGCAGCACGGCTCGGTGAGCTCCTCGGGCGCTCGGTGGAGCTCCTGCCCGATTGCGTTGGCGACCAGGTGCGTGAGCGCGTCGAGGCGCTGAAGCCGGGTGAGGTCGTCGTCCTGGAGAACCTCAGGTTCCACGCCGAGGAGGAGGCTGACGATCCCGGGTTTGCAGGACGTCTTGCCGCCGGGTTCACGCACTACGTCAACGACGCGTTTGGCGCCGCACATCGGGCGCACGCGTCGACCGAGGGGGTCGCGCGCCTCCTTCCCGCCTGCGCAGGCCTGCTGATGGCGAAGGAGGTCGAGGTGCTCACCGGCCTGCTCGAGCGGCCCGGTGCGCCGTTCGTGGCTGTGCTGGGGGGCGCGAAGGTCTCGGACAAGCTGCCGCTCATCGAGCATCTTCTGGACCGCTGCGATCGCATCCTGATCGGCGGGGCCATGTGCTTCACGTTCCTGGCGGCGCTGGGTGACCCGGTCGGCAGGTCCCTCCACGAGGGACCTGCCGCACAGCGCCTTGCACACGCGTTGCTCGAGCGCTCGGGACGTGTCAACTGCACGCTGCAGCTTCCGGTGGACATCTTGATCGCCGATCGGTTCGATGCCGGGGCGGACATCGAGGTCGTGCCGAGCGACGCGATCCCGGAGTGGGGGATGGGCGTCGACATCGGCCCGCGCACGGCCGCGGCGTACGCCGAGGTCATCGCAACGGCCAGGACCGTGTTCTGGAACGGTCCGATGGGCGCGTTCGAGATCCCGCCGTTCGCGGACGGTACGAGAGCGATCGCGGAGGCGATGGCGACGACTCGGGCGGTGACCGTCGCGGGTGGCGGTGACTCCGGCGCTGCCCTCGCGCAATGGGGGCTGGAGGATGCGTTGACCCACTGCAGCACCGGCGGGGGCGCGGCCCTCGAACTCCTCGAGGGCCGTACGTTGCCTGGCGTCGCGGCGCTTCAGGTCGCATGAGCGGCCCGCGCCGCCCATTGGTCGCGGGCAACTGGAAGATGAACAAGACCGGTCCCGACGCCCGTGTGTACTGCGAGCGGCTGGTCGCATTGCTGGGGGACGGTGGCGAGACCGCGGCCGAGGTCATGGTGTGTCCGCCGTTCACGGCGCTCGAGTCCGTGGCATTCGCTCTGGCGGGGACGTCGGTGGCAACCGCGGCGCAGGCCGTGCACGAGGCCGTGTCGGGCGCCCACACCGGTGAGGTGTCGGCGGTGATGATCGCCGCGACCGGTGCGCGTGGGACGATCGTCGGCCACTCCGAGCGGCGCGCGGCGGGCGAGACCGATGCACAGGTCGCCGCCCGGGTCCGCGCCGCGCTGGATCAGGGGCTGTTCGTGATCATGTGCGTCGGAGAGTCACTCGAGCTGCGCGACGCAGGCGAGACGCTTGCGTGGCTGTCGGGCCAGGTGGCCGCGGGTCTGGCCCATGTCACAGCGGACGAGGTCGATCGCCTGGCGCTCGCGTACGAGCCGATCTGGGCCATCGGAACGGGCCGCACGGCGTCGCCCGACCAGGCGCAAGAGGCCTGCGGCCATGTCCGAGCCGAAGCCGGCCGGGTCGTCGACGGTGACGCGCTCAGGGTCCTCTACGGCGGCAGCGTAACCCCCGGCAACGCGGCCGAGCTCATGGCACAGCCGGATGTCGACGGTGCCCTGGTGGGCGGAGCGAGCCTAGACCCCGAGTCCTTCGCAGCGATCATCGAGTCCGCCTGACGCCGTAACGCCGTCACTGCACGATTAAGGAACCGGGACGACGCAGCGCCCACGACCCGCAGTCGATCGACCGCTGCAGCCACGGCCAAACGGCGAGGACGGCCGACACTGCCAGTTGGCCGTGACCGGGACCGTCACTTGTGACACGTCCGACACACTCGCCGCTACGAGACGGTGTCGTCTGGAGCGTGACGGCCAGAGCCGGAGACCGACTGCTTGGTCATTTGGCCGTGACCGGGACGGTCACTTGTGACACGTCCGACACACTCGTGGTTGCGAGACGGTGTCTGGGACGGGACGGCCGGAGTAGGAATCAGCTGCTCGGTCACTTGGCCGTGGTGGCGACGGCCACTTGCAACATCATCTGGCACAGAGAGGACACGGAGACGACACATGTTGGTCGCTCGCTGGTCGTGATCCGGGTCGGCGAAAGGGCATCGCGCGGTCGCAATCGGCAGGATCGCGGGTGAACATCGAAGGGGGGAACCGTGTGACTGGACCGCTCGTTCTTGTTGTCATCGATGGGTTCGGGATCGCGCCTGCGGGGCCTGGAAACGCGGTGAGCCTTGCGCGGACTCCGAACCTCGACGCGTTGGCGCGGGAGGGGTCGGCGACGCGGCTCGATGCCTCGGGCCTGCCGGTCGGGCTGCCCGACGGGCAGCAGGGCAACTCCGAGGTCGGCCACCTCAACCTCGGCGCCGGGCGGCGCGTGCCGCAGATGCTCGTGAGGATCGACGAGGCCATCGCCGACGGGTCGTTCGGCGCGATCCCATCGATACAGCAGGCCTTGGCGGCGGGGCGGTCCTCGGCCCTTCACCTGGTCGGGTTGGTCGGTGACGGTGGCGTGCACGCGAGTCAGCGGCACCTGGACGCGATCCTCGATCTGTCGCGACGTGCGGGCGTTGAGCACGTCCGCGTACACGCCGTGACGGACGGCCGCGACACGCGTCCCGATTCGGCCCTTGGGTTCATCGAGTCGATGGAGCAACAGGGCATCGACATCGCAACGGTCTGCGGACGGTACTGGGCGATGGACCGCGACAAACGCTGGGAGCGCACTCAGCGTGCGTACGACGCGCTCGTCAACGGTGTCGGAGAACGGTCCGATTCGGCAGCGGCGGCCATCCGCACGAGCTATGCGGCAGGGGTCAGCGACGAGTTCATCGAGCCGTTTGTCATCGGCGACCCCAACGTCGGCCGCATCCGTGAAGGGGACTCTGTGCTCTACTGGAACTTCCGCCCCGACCGTGCCCGGCAGTTGACACAGGCTCTCGGGGAGTCGGGCTTCGACGGGTTCGACCGGGGCGCGGCGCCTCGACCACACGTGACAACCATGACCCGGTATCGGTCGGAGTGGACGTATCCCGTCGCGTTCGAGGCGCAGGATGTGCGCCACGGGCTGGCCGAGCACGTCAGCGGCATGGGGCTGCCGCAACTGCACGTCGCCGAGACCGAGAAGTACGCCCACGTGACGTACTTCTTCAACGGCGGGCGCGAGGAGCCGTTCGACGGTGAGGAACGCATCCTCGTGCAGTCGCCCCAGCACGTCGCGACCTACGATCAGGCGCCCGAGATGAGCGCGGATGGCATCCGGGCGGCCCTGGTGAGGAGACTCGCCGGTCCATCGCCACCGCCGTTGATCGTTGTCAACTTCGCCAACGCCGACATGGTCGGCCACACCGGCGTCATCCCGGCAGCCGTCGCCGGCATCGAAACCGTCGACACCTGCATGGGCGACATCCGCGCCGCGATCTCGGCTGCAAGCGGACTGCTGGCGGTGACCGCCGATCACGGCAACTCGGAGTTCATGCTCGAGCCCGACGGGAGTCCCAACACCGCGCACACGACGAACCCGGTGCCGTTCTGGCTCGACCGGCCGGGCATCGCGCTGGTCGAAGGGAAGCTCGGTGATGTCGCCCCGACGCTCTGCGCATTGGTCGGGTGGGACGCGTCCCCCGCGATGACCGGAGAGGTCCTCGTCAGATAACGGTACGCCCCGGCGCCTGTCAGGAATGCCGGGCGTGGCCGCCCACCCGCGGCGGGTGAAAATAGGACTCCATTACAGGGACGTTGTCCCTTTGCGAGTCCCATTTCCCCCTCAAGCGATGAATCGGTCCAATGCCGCCGTGGCCTCGACCATGATCTGGGCAATGACGTCCGCCGCGCTGATCTCGGCGCCGGCGAGCGCTGCGGCCTGCCCGGCCCACAGCGTCGTCGCGTCGGCTGATCCTGCGCGGTCGCTGGCGGCCTTGATGTCGGCCCAGGCCGAGCCCTGCCGCGGATAACCGATCGCCGGCGAGCCTGCTGCCTCGAGCGCGTCGAGCACCTTGTTGCGAAGGCCTCGCGCCGGGCGCCCCGAGAACGCGGTGATGATCTCCGTGTCGGTGTCCGCCGCGGCCGCGAGGCGGCTGCGGTAGCCGGGGTTAGCACCGCTCTCGGTGGTGCGCAAGAAGCGCGTGCCCAACTGGATGCCCTGCGCGCCCAGCGCGAGCGCGGCGACCAGGCCGCTCCCGTTCATGATCCCGCCGGCCGCGATGACCGGCACGTCCACGGCCGCGACGATCTGCGGCACCAGCGCGACGGTCCCCACCATGGGGGGCGGTCCGCTCGCAGGCAGATCGAAGTTCGATCGGTGGCCGCCGGCCTCAGCGCCTTGGGCGACGATGGCGTCCGCGCCGGATTCGGCGGCCCGCACGGCATCGGCGACGGTGGCGACCATCGCGATCACCGGCGCGCCCGCCGCGCGCGCAAGCGGAACGATTGGGGCGGGGTCCCCGAGCCCGGTGCTCACGACGGTGGCTCCCGCCTCCAACGCTGCCTCGATGAGCTCCACACCGCCCGGCGCAGGTGAGGATGGCGCCGCAGGTGGTGAGATCCCGAGCTCATCGCGGATCGGCGCCAGCGCGGCCTGAAACGCCTCGAGTTCGGCGGCCCCGGGACGTGGCGGAGCAAGCAGGACGTTGACGGCGATCGGCCCGTCCGTCAATGCGCGGGCGCACCGGACCGCGTTGATCAGGGCGTCGCAACGCATTCCGGAGGCGCCGAACGAGCCCAGGCCCCCCGCGGCGCTCACCGCCGCGACAAGCTCCGGTGTCGTCGGGCCTCCGGCCATCCCCGCCAGCAGAATCGGGTGCCGGATGCCGAGCAGCGTGCAGAGCGGTGTGGAGAACGACCACGCCATCCGGTGCAGATTAGCTCGACGGCGCCCATGAATAGCTGGGGATTGCCGCCCGATTCTTGCGTGTCGCCCAGCGCGTGACCCAGACACGTCCCGGTGCGATCGCCATCGTCCCGGCCAGGAATCGCGGTCCGACGAAACGCGCCACCGTCCTGATCCGACCACCCTCGATCCGGCGCAGGAGCACGTCGGACCGCTCGCCGACGCCATGCGTCCATGCGATATGGCGGGTGGTCATCACAGGGTTGACGTTGGTCACCGACGGGCGGCTGCTTGCAATGAGCCGCGTGACGCCGGTCGTGAGCGAACGCAGGAAGATCTGGTTGCGCTGACCCTCAGCCTCGTGCCAGGCGATCCGCTGGCCGACGAGTGCCGGGCGGCCCAGGTCGACGCCGGCGCCGACCGAGGCGACGACCTGCCGCCGACCGGTCGTCAGGTGGCGCACGATCAGGAGCCTGCGGCTGCCCAGGTGCCGGACATACGCCAGTTGCGCGCCCGACAGCGACGGCTTGTCGACCGGTCCGGTCTGGCGGAAGACCTCCCGCCCGCTGCGCCAGTCGACGACGCGGATGCCCGAGGCGTCGACGTAGGCCAGACGACGGCCGTTGATCGACGGGCTGTGACCAGCGGGAAACACCAGGGGCTCGGCACCCTTGACGAGGACCACGACGTTCGCCACGCCGTTGGCCTGGTCCGTGTAGGCGATCACCCCGTTCGAGACCGACGGGTCGCTCTGCCCGCTCGACGGGGGCGGCGGGGATGCCACACCAAACGCCGCGGTAGGTGCGAGCAGGCCTGCGCACAACGTGAGCGCCGCGACGTTGACGGGGCGCACCAGTCGATGCGTGCGACCCAGACGCGAGATCGGATCGCGCCCGGCGCCGACGATCATCACGGCCCGCCCGGCTCCGAACGCGGCCAGGCACGCCGCGCCCGCAGCAGGGTCGCCCAACGCGAGCGTGCCCGCGCAGACCGCCCAGAACGTCGCGGTGGGAAGGAACGTCCCAAAGCCTGCTCCAAGGATCACCCCGTACCCCAAACTCCAGACCGCAAGGGGGTGCTCTCGTCGCCACCGCTCCGGGACCTGGCGACGTAGCGCTGGAACACCGATGCGAACGGTGCCGGCCTCGCGCAGCGCCGCGACAACCGCCACGAGTGCCGCGGCGACGAGCGTCCACCGGGCCGGCAGCCGCTCGCCGACCGTGCCCAGGGTCGCGCCGAGCGCGGCTGAGGCCACGAGGGCGCCGAGTGCGAACAGGATGACGGCGACCATGCGGTGGATGCGGCCCCCGCACACGGCGGGGGTGAAGGTCTCAGCCATGGCGAACCCTCAGGGAGACCACGCGCCCGACACCCCCGCGACAAGCGCCGCCGTCGCGATGCCGATCTCGGTGAAGTCGCCGGCCGCTAGCACGGGATGCCGGTCTCCACGTAGACGACGCAGAACACCTTGCGCTTGCCGTAGCAGTACCCACGAAGGGCGCCGTCGCCGTTGATCCGGCGTGGGCTCGCCGAGCAGCAGTCCCACAGCTTGCGGATCTGGCCGTCGCAGCAGCGATACCAGGAGCCCTGCAGGACCGCGTCACGATGCCCATGGCGTCGGCGTACGCCGTCCTCGCACATACGGGTGCGCGGACCTGGTGCGGTGTAGGCGCCGTCGGACCTCGCCAACCGGTTGCCGGCCTCGTCGACGGGCTCACCCAGGTCGTTGACGAGACGGCCCGCGTCGTCGACGGGGCGCCCGTCCTCAGGTCGAAGCGGCTTTCCCTCACGATCGACGCGGGGCAGCTTGAACGGGCCCCGGCATGAGCCGGTCGTGAAGTAGTGACCGCAGAATCCATACCAGCCGCCGGGGGTCCGCTCGGTTCCGGGGATCGGCCGCTTGGCGCCGCCGACCGCCCGTCCGGCTGTGGCGCCCAGCAGGAGTGCTCCGAGTGTCCCGATAAACGAACGCCGCGTCTGGGAGGAGGCCAGATGATGCGCAAGCCGTTCCCCGGCGTCGTCGAGGGGTGGCTTCTTATTCCTTGACGGGCCGCTAGGCCGCAAGTCGCTGTCGCTCGGTGCCGACATCGATGACCCAGTCGATCTGCTCGAGCGTGTTGACGAGTCCCTTGGAACGGACGATGCCGTCCACCACGTGGACCACGAATGGGGTTCCGGGTGCTCCCCAGCGCTCGAAGACCTCCTCATGGGTGTCCTCGCGCAGCCAGTGGACGGGGATGCCCTCCTTCGCCAGCGCCCGCAGGCCGGGGACGACCTCGATGCACATGCGGCAGTTGAGGGACACAAACGCGACAAGCTCGGATCCACGCCGGTTGAGTCCCTCGAGCAGCGGGGCGGGGTGCCCGATCGGTGGGCCCTCCTCATCCAGTTCAAGGGCGGTGCGTGGCCCCAGGCGCAACGACAGCACGCCGACCTGCCGGTACAGGGCGAGCACCGCGAGCGTCAAGGCGACGACCAGGCCCGCGAGGGCGGCAATGGCCACGGTGCGCCACTCATCAGGCGACAGGGGCTGCACGGTCGGAAGGCCGATGGCAAGCACTGCGCCGCTGACCCCGAGCATCGCGGCTCGGACGGCGAGCGTCACGGTGTTGGCCGATCGCGCGCCGCCGAAGCACCCGCAGGTCGTGCGCTGCCGTCCCCGCAGACGCGCGCGGACAAGGAACGCGGTAAACAGGCCACCGAGGGCGGCGACGGCGATGCCGGACGCGCGGGGCGCGATACCGGTCGCGAGCAATGTCGCGATCGTCAACTCCCCCAACGCGAGCGCCATGCTGAGCGGTCGCCGGGCCCGTCGCGGTATCCCGTGCTCCGAGAGAGCCTCAGCCGCGCGGCTCGGGCGCGCCAACTTGGCCAGGGCGGCCCATGCCAAGACGGTTGCAAGTGCGATTGCGAGGGCGGGTTCCATCTGGTCTCAGTACGTCGCGAAGCCACGAACCCCTGCCATACGGGAGCGGTCGTCAGATGAGCCGCAACTGGTCGTCGTGCGCCGGTGTCGGCCTTGCTGCAAGGGCTTCACGCCGTCGCCAGCGTGGCGTCGTCGGTAGGTCGCCCCCCAGCCGGGACGCGCGACGATGCTTGGCGGCGAGCTCCTGTACTCGGGCCGACAGGTCGCGGCGCTCATCGGCCGGGAGGTAGGCGGTCCGGTACCGCTGCAGGTGGTCGGCCAGGAGCTCCGGATGCGTCCCCCGAAGCCACCCCAGGTAGTGCTCGCGGACACCTGGCCGCAGATGGAGCGCGACCGTGGCGATGGAGCGGGCGCCCGCGGCGACGCTCGCCGCGACCAGACGGTCGAGTTGGCCGTCACCGTCGGAGATGCCGGGCAGCACCGGGGCGACGAGCACGCCGCACGAGACCCCGGCGGCCGTCAATGCCGCGACGGTCTCGATACGGCGTTCAGGGCGTGGCGCGTGGGGCTCGGTCGCGCGCCACACATCGTGGTCCAAGCATCCGACCGAGATGTCCACGTGGACCCCGCCGCCCGCCGTGGCCGCGATCAGCAGGTCGGTATCGCGCAGGACCAGCGCCGACTTCGTCACGATCGAGAAGGGATTGCCTGCCTCGACGAGCGCTTCGAGGATGCCGCGCGTCAGCCGGTAGCGACCCTCACACGGCTGGTACGGGTCGGTGTTGGTGCCAAGGGCGATCAGCTCGCCGGTCCAGCGACGCGAGGCGAGCTCCGCCCTGACCCGCTCGACAGCGTTGACCTTGACGACGATCCGCGTGTCGAAGTCGCGACCGCGGTCCAGGTTGAGGTACTCGTGGCTCGGGCGCGCGAAGCAGTACACGCAGGCGTGACTGCACCCGCGGTAGGCGTTGATCGTGAACCGGAACGGCATACGCGAGGCCTCGGGCACGCGGTTGATGACCCGCTTGGCGCGGACGTGCAGGAACTCGAGTCCCGCAAGCTCACGCGTGCCGGGCACGCGCTCGACCGCGTCGAACAGCTCCGGCTGCCCGCCGTCGTCGTCGGTCAGCCTCCATCGTAAGGGCGCTGCGTGGTCCCGAGACATGTCCCAACGGTAGCGAACATATGTTCGCTACTCAACCCCGTATGAGCTCAGGACAGCGCGGCGACCACGTGGTCGATGCAGCGGGTCAGCTGCGCGACGTCCTGGGGGTCGACGGCGGGAAACATCGCGATGCGCACCTGGTTGCGTCCGAGCTTTCGGTACGCGTCGGTGTCGACGACGCCGTTGGCGCGCAGCACCTTGGAGACCATGGCGGCGTCCACCCGGTCGTCCAGGTCGATCGTACCGATCACGTGGCTGCGTTTGGCCGGGTCGGTGACGAACGGGGTGGCGTAGTCGCTCGCCTCGGCCCACCCGTAGAGCGTCGCGGCCGACTGATCACACCGCCCCGCGGCGAACTCCATGCCGCCGTTGCCGTTGAGCCAGTCGAGCTGTTCGGCCAGCAGGAACAACGTGGCCAAGGAGGGCGTGTTGTAGGTCTGGTCCTTGCGCGAGTTCTCGAGGGCGATCGTCAGATCGAGGCCCGCGGGGATCCAGCGGCCGGAGCCGCCGATCCGCTCGATTCGCTCGACCCCGGCGGGGGAGCAGGCGGCAAGCCACAGGCCACCGTCGGAGGCGAAGCACTTCTGCGGGCTGAAGTAGTAGACGTCGAACTGGCTCGGGTCGACTCGCAGACCGCCGGCGCCCGACGTCGCGTCGACGAGCACGACGCCCTTGGCGCCCTTGGGCCGCCGGATCTCCATCGCGACGCCGGTCGAGGTCTCGTTGTGCGTCAGCGCGTACGCATCGATGCCCGAGTCTGTGACCGGCAGCGGGTGATCCCCGGGCTCGGCGCGCAGCACCTGCGGGCTCTCCACATGCGGGGCCGCATCGGCGGCCTGCGCGAACTTGGACGAGAACTCACCGAACCACAGGTGCTGGCTGCGTTGCTCGATGAGCCCGAACACCGCGGCATCCCAGAACATCGTCGCCCCGCCGTTTCCGAGCAGCACCTCGTAACCCGCGGGGAGGCCGAGGAGTGAGGCGATCCCGGATCGCACCCGCCCCACCAACGCCTGCACGGGCTTCTGCCGGTGACTCGTGCCGAGCAATGTCGGCGCCGCGGCGGCCAGCGCGTCGACGGCCTGCTGGCGCACCTTGGAGGGGCCTGCGCCAAAGCGCCCGTCTGCGGGGAGCAGGCCGGCGGGAATGTGGATGTCCGGGGTGTCTGTCATGTGCTCGGCACTCTGCCAGACCGCCGTCGTACGACCCCGCGGTATCCACCGGCATCACGGGTCAGCTCGACCAGGTCGTGACCGGTGTCATGGCACCAGGCAGGCAGGTCGACCTCGATCAACGGGTCGTCTGCCAGAAGCAGTACCCCGTCACCGGGAGGGACGGTGGTGATCGCCCGGTCGATCAGGTGGATGGGGACGGGGCACCAGGTGCCGAGGGCGTCGACCGTCTTCACGCGTCGCCGGAGATCGGGCTCATCGCGCGCAGCGTCGCGACGGCGTCTGCGAACACGGCGGCGGCGTAGTCGACCTCGTCCGCGGTCGTCGTCGGCGCCAGCGTGAACAGCACGGCCGAGTGGGTCCACGGCGGCTCCAGCCCGATCGCCTCGAGCACGGGGGAGGCCTTGCCCGCGGCCGAGCACGCCGATCCCGGTGAGGCCGCGACGCCGCGCGCGGCCAGGGTCAACACCAGGGTCTCGCCCTCGACCCATCCGGCCGAGACCTGCACGTGTCCGGGTACGCGCCCCGTGCGCGGACCGTTCAGGCGGACGTCGTCGACCGCCACCAGGCGTGCGATCAACCGATCGGCGAGTGACGACATGTGCGCGCCCCGTGTCCCGATCTCCAGCGCGGCAATGCGCGCGGCCTCGCCGATTCCCGCGATGCCGGGCATGTCGTGCGCGCCGCCGCGCTTGCCGTCCTCCTGCAGGCCGCCCTCGACGAGCGGGTGCAGGCGCGTGCCCTCGCGCACCCACAGCGCACCTGCCCACCGCGGCCCGCCCATCGAGCCGCCGCCGATCGTCACCGCGTCGCAGTCCCAGGCGGTGGCGTCGATCGGCACCAGGCCCGCCGTCACGCCGGCATCGACGTGGATTGCGACATCCCGGTTCGTCGCCCGGATCGCGGCGACGAGCGCAGCGACATCCTGGATCGTGCCGATCTCGGCCTGGCCATGCGAGATCGCCACCAGCACCGTGTCGTCGCGCACGGCGGCGGCCAGCGCCTGCGGATCGATGCGCCCGGTCGTGTCCACACCGACGGTCACGAGCTCCGCCCGATCGCGTGCCAGGGTGCGGCATGCGGCCAGCGTCGCCGGATGTTCGACCACGCTCGTCACGATGTGCGCGCCGCGGTGTGCGTTGGCCCCGACGATGCCCTTGACCGCCAGGTTGCGGGCCTCCGTATCGCCGGATGTGAAGATCACGCCCTCGGGATCAGCCCCGATCAGCGCCGCGACGTGTCCACGCGCCTCGTCCAACGCCGCGGCGGGCCGCCGCGCGAGGTCGTGCAGGCCCTCCGGGCTTGCGAACACCTCGTCCAAGAACGGTGCCATGGCCCGGCGGACCCGCGGGTCGAGTTTCGTGGCGGCGGCGTGATCGAGATATGCGCCGGGGGTGTGCTCTACCATGGCCCGGATTGTAGGCCGACGTCCAAGGAGCCATCTGTGAGAGTTCGTATCACGCTGCTCGTGCTGACCCTGTGTACCGGCGGAGTGCTCGCCGGATGCGGCGACGACACCAAGATCGACGCCGGCGCGGGGACGACGGCACCGCAAGCGACCACGACCCCGCCGGACGCCACTACGGCGCCCGAGGCCGAGGTCACCACGTGTCTCGAAACCGGCCAGCCCAAGCCGGCGACGAAGGCGCAGTACACCAAAGCCGAGCAGGTGCTGAAGGACGGCGTCGACTACACGATCGTCATGAAGACCTCGTGCGGGACGCTCAACATCAAGCTCGACGAGAAGGCCGGCGGCCCGATCCCAAACTCGATCGCGTTCCTCGTGAGCAAGGGCTTCTACGACGGGCTGACGTTCCACCGTGTCGTGCCGGAGTTCGTGTTGCAGGGCGGCGACCCCGACGGCAACGGGACGGGAGGCGCGGGCTACCAGGTCGTCGGTCCGGTACCGGCGGGCTACCAGTACAAGCTGGGCGATGTCGCGATGGCCAAGACGCAGGCCGATCCGGCTGGCTCGTCCGGCTCCCAGTTCTTCGTGGTGTCGGGCCCTCAGGGTGAGTCGGTGCTGACCTCCCAGCCGGTCTACGGTGTGTTGGGTCACGCGGCCGATGCGGCCTCACTGGCGACGATCCAGCGGGTCGCCGCGCTGGCCGTCACGGACGGCCCGCCGAGCAAGCCCGTGTGGATCATCTCGGCCAAGCTCGAGCCGGCGGCCTAGGATCGACCGTCCACTTCCCCACCCGTTGCTTGCCGCGCCCGGGGCGGGGGTCCCGGATGCGGCGGCGGCGCGGCTCGACGAATGGTTCGAGGCCGGCGCTCTCGGTCGCAACCGTCGCTACCGGACCGGGGGCTGGGCCCTGGGCGTGGTGGGCATGGCGACAGGTATGGCATGGACCGCGACCGTCGCATTGACCGACTCGCGATGGCGACCGGTCGTGGCACGTCTGGCCTGGGGGCGGTCGCTTCCGGCGGCGTGCCTGTTCGGCGCGGGCCTTGCGGTGTCCGGCGACCTCGTGCGTCTGCCGATCGCCGCGGTGAGCTACGGGTGGGGCAGAGGTCACGGCCTCATCACGCAGCCGGTCGGGTCGTGGCTGGCCGATCGCGGCAAGGCCACGCTGCTCGGCGCCGGCCTGACGAGCGCGCTCGCGGTGGCGATTGCCGTCACGATGCGGCACTCGCCGCGCACCTGGTGGCTTGCGACGTGGGGCGTCGTCTCGGCGGGCACGGTCGCGCTGACGCTTGCGGGTCCCAAGCTGATCGAGCCGCTCTTCCAACGGACGCGCGCGCTCGACGACCCGGACCTGGAGCGGGACGTGCGCGACGTCGCGGGCCGGATCGGCGTGCCGGTCCGCGAGGTGGTCCTGAACGACGCAAGCTCACGTACGACGGGCTCCAACGCCTACGTCTCGGGGCTTGGCCCGACCCGGCGGATGGTGTTGTTCGACACGCTTGTGCGGGACTTCCCCCGTGAGCAGGTGCGGTTCGTCGTCGCGCACGAGCTGGCCCATGTCGCCCGCCGCCACATCCTGCGCGGATCGCTGATCGCGGCCGCTGCGTCGCTGCCTGCGCTCGCGGCCATCGGCGCAGCCGTGGCGACGGTCACCGGTACGCGGCGCATCGGGACGCACGACGCGGATCTGACGCTGCGCCGCCTGACCGTGGTCACGGTCGGCGCCGGCGTCATCGGCGTGCTCGCCGGTCGGCTTGGCATGCGGGTCAGCCGGGGCTTCGAGCGCGAGGCCGATTGGGAGGCCCTGCGCGCGACCAAGGATCCCGACGCCGCGATCGAGCTGCATCGCGGCCTCGTGACCCGTAATCTCGGCGTGCCGGATCCCCCCGCATGGGTCCAGCGCTTGTGGGGCAGCCACCCCACGGCGCTCGAGCGCATCGGACTGGCCCTCCACTCGCGAATGTGAGCCGCACCGCGCGACTGCAGATCATCGCGGTGGGCAAACTCCGCCCACCGCACACTGGGGCGGGACGCATGTACGAGGACCGCATCCGTGAGCGCGTCGGCCTGCGCATCGACGAGGTCGCCGCCGAGAAGCTCCAGCACGGCGAAGCCCAGGTCACCCGTCGCGAGGCCGACCGCATCCGGCCCCGACTCCTCGACGGCGCCTGGACCGTCGCCCTCGACCCGACGGGGACGACGCCGGCATCGAGTGAGGCCCTGGCCGAGTGGCTCGGCAAACGACTCGACGTGCCCCGCCCGACTAGCTTCCTGATCGGCGGCGCGGCAGGACTCGATCCGGAGCTGGTTTCTGGCGCCGACGAGCGTCTGTCGCTCGGCCCGCTCACGCTGCCGCACCAACTCGCCCGCGTGGTGCTCGCGGAGCAGCTGTACCGTGCCCTCTGCATCATCGCCGGGCACCCATACCACCACTGAACCCGCACCCTCAGCCGCCTCGCGTTGTCAGACTTCTCCGCGCACCATCGCGATCAAGCGGTCGAGGATGGTGGCGCCGTCGGCGCGCAGGCCGTTGTGTTGGTACTGGTTGGTGACCCAGACGCGGAGGCCGGGGATGGCTCGGGCGGTCGCTTCAGAGTGGACGCGTTCGACGTACATGTCTTCGTAGTAGATGGCCGCTGCGGCTGGGACGGTGTTGGCAGCGAGCACCTCGGGGTCGTACAGGCTCGGCCAGACGACATCGGCCAGGAGGTCGGCGGTCTCCGCGAACGGGCGCAGGGCGGCGTAGTCCTCGAACATCCACGGGAAGACGGCTTCCGCGGTCAGGTTCGTCGGGTCGTCGAACTGGGGGAACTCGGCGCGCAGGCGCGTCGCCGACCATCGCGACGCGGTGCCGTCGCAGACGCACGCCTCATGGATCAAGGCATAGATCGGGTTGGTCTCGAAGGGTTGCTCGGCGTAGACCTGGCGCAGGAACGGTGACGACAGGTCGTTACCGTCTGCGGCGAAGGCCTCCTCGAGTCCGAAATGCAGGTGCTCGAAGCCATCGCCTGCGCCGAGCAGGTTGCCGAGCTGCTGGAACCGGCGGACCGTCAGCGGCGATCCGTCCGGCAGCGTCACGCCTCCGGCCTGCAGCCGGGTCGCGATGCGGCGCACGAGCTCGCGATCGTCTGGGTAGCGCTCGTAGTAGAGCGCGTTCTGATCGAGCATGCGCTGGTACGTCAACCGATAGAACTCGTCCGGGTGGCCGCCGATCGGCGGCAGGCCGCCCGTGATCATCGCCTCACGCAGCCCTTCCGGAGCCGCGGACAGGTAGCGCGTCACGCAGAAACCGCCGAAGCTCTGGCCGAGCACGCTCCAGGTGCCGTCGCCGATCAATTCGCGCCGAATCTGCTCGGCGTCGCGCACGATGTTGTCCGCACGGAAGTGCAGCAGGTAGTCGGCCTGTGCCTGCGAAGAGCCGATGCGCGCAAGCGTCTCGGGAAGTACCGGCGTCGACAAGCCCGTGCCGCGCTGGTCGAGCAGCAGGACCCGGTAGTCCTTGAGGGCGCGTCCGATCCAGCCGCTCGGCTCGGTGGGACGTGGTGAGGCAAATCCAGGGCCCCCCTGGAAGAACACGAGCCACGGCAGGTCGTCCGAGGCCGTCGGCGAGGCGACGGCCCGGGCGAACACGTCGATGGTCGCCGTGTTGGGCGCCCCGTAATCCAGCGGCACGGCGAAGCGGTGGTCGGTCATGACGAGGCCGGGGATGCGGTGGTTCGAGATCTCCATTGTCACTCCGGATGTCGACGGGGCAGCGGTCGCTAACATTGCCCGCTCGTGAGCGCCAATGCACTGACCACACCCATCGTCGATGCCGTCCTGGGTGTGGCAGCGGCCATCGATCCCGCCGTTCGTGTCGAGTTGTCGCAGCCGGCGAGCCAGGAGCACGGTGATCTCGCGACGCCCGTGGCGATGAGCCTGGCCAAGGCCGCCCGCCGCTCGCCGCGCGACGTCGCCGCCGAGGTCGCGTCGGCGCTGGCGGGGCTCGACGACGTGGCGGCGGTCGAGGTGGCGGGTCCCGGCTTCGTCAACATCACGCTTGCGCCCGCGTGGTTTTCGACCGCGGCACAAACGATCGTCGCTGCCGGTGCCCGGTACGGCTCGGGCCTCGCCGCTCCCACCCAGCGGATCCACCTGGAGTTCGTATCGGCCAACCCGACCGGGCCGCTGCACGTGGGCCACGCCCGCCACGCGGCCTACGGCGACTCGCTCGGACGCATCCTCGAGTTCGCCGGTCACGAAGTCCACCGCGAGTTCTACGTCAACGACTACGGCCGGCAGATCGCGCTGTTCGGGGAGTCGGTCGCCGCCCGCATCGATCAGTTGCGCGGGGGCGACACCCATGTGCCCCAGGACGGCTACCAGGGCGAGTACGTCACCGAGATCGCCCGCGAAGTCGCTGACGAGGGGCTCGAGGGGGCGGCGCTCGCCGACCGCGCCCAGCGACTCATGCTCGATCGCATGGCAGCCGACCTCGCGCGCTTTCGAGTGCGGTTCGACGCGTTCTTCTCCGAGGCGTCGCTGCATGACAGCGGGCAGGTCCTCGCCGGGATCGACCGCCTGCTGGCCGCCGGAGACGCGTACGCGCAGGATGGCGCCGTCTGGTTTCGCACCACCGCGTATGGCGACGAGAAGGACCGGGTGCTGCGCCGGGCCGACGGCACGACGACGTACATCGCGCCGGACATCGGCTATCACCTGGACAAGGCCGCGCGCGGCTATGACGTGCTGATCAACATCCTGGGCGCCGACCACCACGGCTACCTGCAGCGGCTGCGCGCGGTGCTGGCGGCGGGCGGCTATGACCCGCAGATGCTCGAGACCCCGCTCATCCAGCTCGTCAGCCTCGTGGAGGGCGGCGAAGAGAAGAAGATGAGCAAGCGGGCCGGCACGCTGGTGGCATTGTCGGATCTGATCGACGACATCGGCGTGGACGCCGCCCGCTTCTTCCTGGTACAGCGCGCCAACGAGACCCCGTTCGAGCTCGACCTGGCCGTCGCACGCGAGCAGAGCCGCGAGAACCCGGTCTACTACGCCCAGTACGTCCATGCTCGCGCGTGCAACGTGCTGGAGCGTGTGGGTGACGTCGCGGCGGGCGCTGCGCCTTCATCCGTCGAGCCCGCCGAGCGCGCCCTGACGCTGCGCCTGGTCGAGTGGCCCGACGTGGTGGGAGAAGCCGAGCGTCGCCGGGCGCCGCACCGCGTCGTCGCGTACCTGATCGACCTGTCACGCGACTTTCACGTGTTCTACGAGCAGTGCCGCGTGTACGACGCTCCCGACGATGTCAAGCCGTTCCGCGTCGAGCTGACCCGCGCGGTGCGATCGGTGATGGCCCTCGCCCTCGACCTCCTCGGCGTCGACGCGCCGGAGCGCATGTAGCGCTCCCGAGTCCATTGCGTTAAGCGGGCTGTAAGCACTGCGAGACGTGCGGGTAAGAGTCCGACCCTACGTTTGATACGGCACACGGACCTCGCGTGCATCGGATCTCAACAGAGGGGACCTCTATGAAGCGGCATACAGCCTGGCGGACACCGTTGACGGCGATCGCAGTCCTGGCAGCGGCCTCCGCAGTCGTCGCGGGGTGTGGCGGCTCGGACGATGCGGCGACGGGAGGCGGTACGACCACGGCGGCAGCCTCCGAGACGCTGTTTCTCAAGAGCGCGATCGCGTTCGACGACTCGGGTGGGACGGTGACGCTGCCGCTGTTCGAGGGTCGGACCGCCAAGGGCGCGACGTCGTGGTACGTCGTCACAGAATCATCCGATCAGGCGGACGCCACCAAGCGTGGGGTCAACTGGTCACCCAAACTTGCCAACGCCCTCGGCACCAAAGCCGTCCAGAAGGCGACCGGAACCGACGCGCTCCTGACGTTCGCCGGGACCGTGGACTTCCGTCCCGAGCGGTCGGTGACGCCGGGGCCCGACGGGTTCCCGCCCACCAAGGTCGCGCCCGGCGCGATCGGTGACAAGGCGTACAGCCCGCTCGTGACGGTGGACGGCCAAACGGTGCTGAACGCCACCCAGGTCAAGAACGACACGGGGCAGCTCGACGCCGTCACCGCGATCGACACCGACGCCAAGCAGGTGACGCTCAAGATCCTGCACGGCTTCAGCGGCGGTCAGAAGGTGGCGTACCTGCGTCTGGACGCTTCGGTGGATGTCGTCGCCGCGCTCGAGGAGAGCGTGCTGGCGCCGAACCTGAATGCCGCGCCCGGTGAGGGCGTGAGCGACCCGGCGAGCTCCGCGCGCTCGGCGATCATCCCGATCGTCAACGGCGTGCGCGGCAAGGACGATCCCGACCGTCAGGGCCTGCAGTCGGCCGTGCTCGGCGAGGGCGAGCCGCTCAACATCCAGGC
>CAYMSM010000011.1:0-46125 GCA_964393105.1 uncultured Bifidobacteriaceae bacterium | reverse complement strand
GTTTCGGGCGCCGCGGAGTAGGATCGCGGCTTGCCGACGCCGCCCTCACCGCGCGCTCTGATCCTGGCAGTCGATGACGACGCGGCTGTGGGCCGCGCAGTCGAGCGGGACCTTCGACACCGGTACGGAGCTCGCCACCGCGTTCTGCTGGCGGACTCCGGCGAGGCGGGTCTGGGCGTCGTCGAGCAGATCGTCCGCCGCGGCGAGCCCGTCGCGCTCCTGGTCGCAGACCAGCGCATGCCGGGGATGAGCGGGGTCGAGTTCCTCGCCCAGGCGTTGAAGGTGGCTCCCCATGCCAAGCGGGTGCTCCTCACGGCCTACGCCGACACCGAAGCCGCCATCCGGGCGATCAACGAGCTGCGGCTCGACCACTACCTGATGAAGCCGTGGGATCCACCGGAGGCCCGGCTCTACCCCGTGCTCGACGACCTGCTGGAGGATTGGGAGGCCGACACGGCCGCACGGCTCTCGGAGCCGGGCCTGCGACTGGTCGGACACCGGTTCTCAGCCGAGGCGCACGCGACGCGGGACTTCGTGGCCCGAAACGGCGTCCCCTACCGCTGGCTCGACGTCGCCGACCCCGAGGCGGTTCGGCTGATGGCCGCGGCCCGGCTGGACGACTCCCAGCTCCCGGTGCTGTTCCTCGACGACGGGGAGGTGCTGGTACGCCCCACCCACAGCGAGATCGCGACTCGGATCGGTCTGCGTACCGAGGCGGAGCTCCCCTTCTACGACCTCGTGATCGTCGGTGGTGGGCCGGCCGGTTTGGCGGCGGCTGTCTACGGGGCGTCCGAGGGGCTCCGGACGCTGCTCGTGGAGCGTCACGCATCGGGCGGGCAGGCCGGGCAGAGCGCACGGATCGAGAACTATCTGGGCTTTCCGGCCGGCCTCAGCGGCGCGGACCTCGCCCGGCGCGCGACGACCCAGGCCCAGCGGCTTGGAGCGGAATTGCTCTCCGCACGCGAGGTGCTCGCCATCCACGAGCACGGCCCGTCACGGGTGGTGGTGCTCGATGGCGGCGAGGAGATCGGCTGTCACAGCGCGCTGATCGCGACGGGAGTGCACTACTCCCGGCTGGAGGCCCCGGGCGTGGCCGAGCTCACCGGCCTGGGCGTCTACTACGGGGCAGCGCCCACCGAGGCCGGGGCCGTGGAGGGAGAGGACGTCGTGGTCGTCGGTGCGGCGAACTCGGCGGGGCAGGCCGCCGTCGACCTGGCCGCCCGGGCGCGGCGGGTGACGATACTGTGCCGCGCCGACGGGCTCGAGAAGAGCATGTCCCACTACCTCATCGAGCAGATCCGCTCGCTCCCCAACATCGAGGTGAGGACGCGCGCGGTGGTCGCAGCGGCCAGCGGCGAGGGCCGGCTGGAGGAGCTGACGGCCGTGGTGGGTGGCCGGGAGGAACGGCTGGCCGTGACGTCCGCGTTCGTGTTCATCGGCGCGCAGCCACAGACCGACTGGCTCGGCGACACCGTGGCACGGGACGCGCGAGGGTTCATCGTCTCCGGCGCGGCGGTCGAGCGGATCGAGGGGCGGCATCGCTGGCGGCTGGAGCGCGACCCGTTCCTGCTTGAGACGAGCGTGCCCGGAGTGTTCGTGGCCGGCGATGTCCGCGACCAGTCGATCAAGCGCGTGGCGTCCGCGGTCGGGGAGGGCTCGATGTCGGTGCAGCTGGTGCACCAGTACCTCGGCGGAATGCTCACCCCAGGCGCGCGATGAGCATCGACCACCTTCGGAATGTCCCGATCCTTGCGGGCCTCAGCCACGAGGAGCTCGTGGAGCTCGCCGGTGCAGGACGCGAGCGCCGCCTGGCCCCGGGTGAGTTCCTCTTCCGCCAGGGCGACCGCGCGACCGCCTTCCACATCGTGCTCGGAGGGCAGCTGGAGACCACGCGGGGGGTCGCCGGCGAGCAGGTCCTGTTGATGAGCCACGGGCCGGGCGGCTACCTCGGCGCAATGGCGCTCCTGACCGATACCCCCTACCGCGGCACCACGAGCGCCGTGGACGAGGCGCTCGTGTTCGAGCTGGACGGAGAGGCGTTTCGCCGGCTCGTGTTGACGCATCCTTCGCTGCTTCGCGAGTTCCTGCCGGCGGTGGAGTCCGTGAGCGGCGCGATCAAGGGGGTCGAGCGCGATCACGAGAAGCTGCTCGCGGTCGGCAAGCTCGCTGCGGGTCTGGCGCACGAGCTGAACAACCCCGCCGCCGCGGCCGCTCGAGGGGTGGCGACGCTGCGCGAGTACGAGCGGCAGCGCCAAGCCGCCTTCGCCGACATCGCGGGCACCGGCGCTCCGGCGCAGCACCTCGCGGCGCTCGTCGTGCTCGGCGTGGAGGCCACCGATGAGACGGTTCGGGGCGAGCGGCTCGACCCGCTCTCCGCGAGCGACCGCGAGCAGGAGCTCGTCGAGGCGCTGGAACAGCGCGGCCTCCCCGACGCCTTCGACATCGCGTCCACGCTCACGGAGGCGGGGCTCGGGCGGGAGTGGGTGGACCGCGTCGCCGCGGGCGTCGGGGACGACGGCCTGGCAGCCGGCCTGCGCTTCGTCGCGGCCTGCGCCGGTACGCGCGTGCTACTCGTCGAGCTTGAGGAGGCGACCACCCGCATCGCCGACCTGGTCGGCGCCGTCCGCAGCTACTCCTACCTCGACCAGGCTCCGCGCCAGACCGTCGACATCCACGGCGGGCTCGAGAGCACGCTCTCGCTTCTGGGGCACGAGCTCCGCCAGAAGCAGGTCGAAATCGTCCGTGACTTCGACCCACAGCTGCCGGGCGTCGAGGGATCCGGCTCTGAGCTGAACCAGGTGTGGACGAACCTGATCGACAACGCGATCGACGCGCTCGGCCCCGAGGGGCGCCTCACGTTACGCACGGGTCGGCACGGCGAGCGCGTGCTCGTGGAGGTCGGCGACAACGGGCCGGGGATCCCGGAGGACCTGCAGCCGCGGATCTTCGATGCGTTCTTCACCACCAAGCCCGTCGGGCAGGGGACCGGGCTCGGGCTCGACATCGCCCACCGGATCGTGCTGCGCCACCACGGCGAGCTCCGGCTCGACTCACGGCCTGGCGATACTCGCTTCCAGGTGCTGCTCCCCGTGCGCTGACCGGGACCGCCACAAGCTTCGGTCGCTCCGGGTCATCCACCAGGGAGCTGGATCGAGTTGCGGACCCGCCTGGAGTGGCCCACGGACCGCTGAGCGGGCACTCGGGGAACCGGTCGCGGAGCACTCCTGAGGGTCGCTCGCCCAGCGGCTTCGCCTGAGAGCCCGAGCTCACCGCGAGCAGCTGTGTCTGCCCTCTTTGCCTGGAGGGGTCCGAAGCCCGGCCGACGCTCACGGTGGCGCGAGTCGGATGCCCGGTGTTCAGTCGTTGGCCTCGACGACCGATACGGGAGGAGCGTCCGCCCGGACCGGCGGCCGTTTCCGGGACCCCAGATCAAGCACGATCGAAGACGTGAGGTGCTATGCGTCGCCTCGTCATTCTTCTTGCCGCGATGTTCATCGTGCCGATTGGCTCTGCCACCGCGTACTGGCAACCACCGCCGCGCACCACCTGGCAATGGCAGCTGTCCGGGATCATTGACCAGTCCGTTCCCGCGCAGGTATATGACGTGGACGCGTTCGACACACCGGCGTCCGCCGTCGCCTCGCTCAAGGCGAGCGGGCGACGTGTCGTGTGTTACTTCTCGGCTGGCAGCTATGAGGATTGGCGCCCGGATGCCTCGGCCTTCCCCGCCGCCGTGCTTGGCAGCAACAACGGGTGGCCCGGGGAGCGCTGGCTCGACATTCGACGCCTCGATGTCCTCGGCCCGATCATGACGAGCCGGATGGCAATCTGCCGCGACAAGGGCTTCGACGCGGTCGAGCCCGACAACGTCGACGGATACACCAACGCCACCGGGTTCCCGCTCACCGCCGCGGACCAGATCACCTACAACCGCTTGATTGCCACGACCGCGCACGGGCTTGGCCTGTCCGTGGGGCTCAAGAACGACATCGACCAAGTGTCCGCTCTCGAAGCGAGCTTCGACTTCGCCGTCAACGAGGAGTGCTTCGCGTACGACGAGTGCGCTCCCCTTTCGCAGTTCATCGCAGCTGGAAAGGCGGTGTTCAACGCCGAGTACTCGGGCGAGTCCGCCGCGTTTTGCCCGACGGCGAACGCGCTCGGCTTCAGCACGCTCAAGAAGCAGCTGGCGCTCGGCCCGTGGTACGAGTCGTGTCTTCCCCTGAACGCCCCACCCATCGTGGAACCGGCGCCGGACACCACACCCCCCGCCGCCCCACCAGCGGTGACACCCCCAGTCGAGGCCTCGCCGGTCACGAGCCCGTCCGCCGCGGCCCCCTCTGCTGCAGTTCCTCTCGCTCCCGCGACGCTCGTCCCGGCGAAGCCGCACAGGACCATCACGCGCACATACACCTGCCTCGGGAAAATCGCGAGGCTCACCATCGCGGGGAAACGCTACGTGTTCTCTTGCGGCAGATATGGGCGGGTGAAGCGGATCGTCGTCAAGGGCCCCAAGATGATCGTCACGTACGTGTTGTCTCGCGTGAGAAAGCGGTAGGAAGAGCCGGCTCCTCCTCCCGCTGTTGCGACGACCTCGGGTTGGCGTCCAGGGACCAGACGTGATCGTCTCGGCCGAACCGTTGCGACGAGCGCCCGCTCCATCAGCGCCCTCGCTACGGTGGGCTCGGCTCGGCCTGGGCGGCCGGTCGCGCCTCCGGGTCCCGGGTGTCGTCGGCGGCCCGGGCCCGAGCGATCTCGGCGATCGGATGCGGTGCTGCAGGACGAGATCGCGGCGAACGCGCTCGACTCCGAGCGGCTCGTCGACGTGAACTCCCGGCTCGCCGGGCTGGCGCGAGAGCACGACGAGCTGGAGGGGGCGTGGCTGGCCGCCGCGGAGATCCTCGGGGGCTGAGGCCCGCACGAGTCGCCCTCGCCGCGGCGGGGAGGCCGAGAGTCAGCGGTCGAGGGAGGTCCGGAACTCCGGTGGGTAGCGATCTCCGGCGGTCGCCCCGTACTGGCGCTCTCCCGTTCCGGTGGGGACGGGTCGCCGCGCGGCCGACGGCCGCCCGTCGCCTGGCCGGGTCGGGACGCCCTGCATGCTCGCGGACCGCGCGCATATAGTCCGTGCGCCGTGGCGAGCAGTGGCGAGGCGGGCGCCCGCTCCGGCGGGGACGGAGGGCCTCGACGAAGGGAGCGGAGCGAACCGATGAACAAGCGCAGCGAAGCAACCGACGGGGCCGCGGAGCCGCAACGTCTTCGCGCGGGGGCTCGGGGTGGCGTGTTCGCCGCCCCGTGCGACCGGGGCGTGACGAAGTCGGGCGAGGCCGCATGAGCGCGCCGCCGGAGCCCGGCCCTCTTCTGTGGCGCCCCGAGGTCCCGAGGCTGAGGCCGGGGCGGGTCGTCATCTCGTGGCTCGTTTCCGCCCTCGCGCTGCTCGTCGCGGCGTGGATCGTCCCGAACGTCGCTATCCCGAACTTCTGGGGCGCTGTGCTGACCGCTGTCGTGGTGGCGGTGGTGAACGCCGTCGTCCCGCCGCTCATCGCGGCGCTGCGCCTGCCGTTCACGGCGCTCCTGAGCTTCGTGCTGGTGCTGATCGTCGATGCGGTGGCGCTTCTGATTGCATCCGACATCGACGACAGCGCGATCCAGGTCGACTCCCTCGGGTGGGCGCTCCTGACCGCGCTAATCGCCGCCGCGGTCACGGTCGCGCTCGACACCTTCTTCGGCACCAACGACGACGACACGTACACGCTGCGGGTCACCCAGCGGATCGCGCGACGGCAGGGCGTCGAGGCGCACACCGACGTGCCGGGGATCATCTTCCTCGAGATCGACGGCCTCGGGCTGCCGGTGCTGCGGCGCGCCATGCGCGACGGCAGCGTCCCGACCATGGCGCGGTGGGCGCGGGACGGCTCGCACCGACTGATGGAGTGGGAGACCGACCTCTCCTCCCAGACCGGCGCGAGCCAGGCGGGCATCCTGCTGGGCTCGAACGAGGGCATCCCCGCGTTCCGCTGGGTGGAAAAGGAGGCCGGGACGTTGATGACCTGCTCCGCTCCGGGGGACTGCGCCGAGATCGAGCGGCGCAACGCGTCGGGCATCGGGCTCCTCGTCAACGGCGGGGCGAGTCGCGGCAACCTGCTCTCCGGCGAGGCCGCCGAGGCCATTCTGACCGTCAGCCGGATGGAGGCCGAGACGAAGGCGAACCCCGGCTACCGCGCGTTCTTCGCCAACGGGTTCAACGTCTCGCGCGTCCTGGTGCTCAGCGTCTGGGAGATCATCCTGGAGTGGGTGGCGGCGGCACGCGCCGACCGGCGGGACGTCCAACCGCGCGGCCATCGTGGCGGCAGCTACCCGTTCCTGCGCGCCGCGATGTGCGTCTTCGTCCGCGACCTCATCGTCTACGGGGTCCTGCAGGACATGATGCGGGGCCGCCCGGCGGTATACGCGACGTTTGCCAGCTACGACGAGGTGGCACACCACTCCGGCATGGAGCGGGCCGACACGCTCGAGGCGCTGCGTAAGGTCGACCAGCATTTCGCCCGCATCGACCGCGCCCGCCGCTTCGCGCCGCGGCCGTACGAGATCGTGGTCCTCTCCGACCACGGCCAGACCCAGGGGGCGACGTTCCGGCAACGCAACGGGTACGGCCTCGACGACCTGGTGGAGCGGTCGCTCGAGACGGGCACCGTCTCGGATGTGCGGAGCGGAGACGAGCAGGACACCATGGTCGGCCTGGCGGTCGGCGAGGCCACCGGGCGCAAAGCGAAGCGCAAGAAGAACGACGTGTCCGACCAGCACGTGGTCGTGCTGGCCTCCGGCAACCTGGGGCTCGTCTACCTGATGGAGGAGAAGCGGCGGCTCACCCTGGAGGAGATCGACGAGCGCCACCCGCGGCTCCTGACGGCCCTGCGCGAGCACCCCGACGTCGGGTGGGTGATGATCCGCTCGTCCCGGCGCGGCCCGGTCGTCCTGGGCGCGCACGGGGAGCACGAGCTCGCCAACGGCCGGATCAACGGCGAGGACCCGCTCGCGCACTTCTCCCCGACAGCGCCACGGCACCTGCTGCGGACCGACGGCTTCGACCACGTCGCAGACATCATGGTCGGCAGCTTCTACGACCCGGACCTCGACGAGGGGTGCGCCTTCGAGGAGCTCATCTCGTTCCACGGCGGCCTCGGCGGGTCGCAGACGCGGCCCTTCGTGCTGTACCCCACGTCACTGCCGGAGCCGGCGGAACCGGTCGTCGGCGCCGCGGCGGTCCATGCGCTGCTCGCCGGCTGGCGGAACCACCTGCAGGGGGACGGAGGAGTCCCGATCTCCCCGGCCCGTTCCTGACGTGACCGGCGCGCCGGATCGATCCGCCGCGGTCCTCGACCGCGCCGCGTCCTGTCCGCGGAGGCGACACCGGGTGATCGTCATCAACCTGGGCCTGGTCTTCGGGGCGTGGTTCCTGGCGAAGCTGGTGGACGGCCTCGGCCGATCTGAGGCGCTGCCCCGCGGTGCGGCGGCCCGCCTCTACACCGAGAAGGCGACGAAGACCAGCGCGAACATCCCTGCGACGGTCCCCGCGACCGCCAGCACCAGCAGCGCGCTGGCCGAGGACGCCGGGTTCTCGCCGCGCACGATCGAACGCTCGACCGCCCGGAAGCGGACCGTGCCGTAGACGGTGGCGGCGATCCCGGCGCCGGTCAGCAGCACGCCGAGCAGGATGTACGGCCACCCGGTCTCCCCCTCGATCGTCTCCGGCAGGAGCCGCCCGAGGGCGAAGCCGGCGGCCACCGCCGCCAGCCCGGTGCGCCACCACGCGAGGAACGTCCGCTCGTTCGCGAGCCGGGTGCGCTCGACGTCGAGCGCCCGTCTCTGCTTCGCGTCGTCCATGCCCCAATCAAAGCAGCCGCGCAGGACGGGCGCGCGGCGGCCGGCCCGGTGGCCGGTCGCGGCGAGCGTCGATCGAGCGCCCATGGGCTCCAAGGTGGTGCGGCCCGCGGTCGAGCGGCCGTGAGTCGGGCAAGGGCCGGGTGGGTCGCCGCTACGGCGGTCGCCGAGGCTTCGAACGACCCGGTGGGCGCGACCGTCTCGGCACCTGATGCTGCCCCTCGCGAACGGCCTCGTGGTACGGTCGGCTCGTGAGATCGCTGCGGTGGCTCATCGGCAGTTAGGCCCTTGCAGCCGTGCTGAACCGGCCCGCCGAGGCAGCGGGCGCAAAGAGATGCGGATGTGCCCAGGGCTGTTGGTGCAAGCGCCCTGTGCTCAGCACCTTCCGCTGGGTGTTTCCCTACGGACACCGGTCCATCGACCCGAACGAGAAAAGACTGCTCGCGAAGCCGTGACGCAGGGGTTGGCCGCCCGCCGTGGACGACGGCATTGACGACAACAGTGGCCCGATCTGAACTCCGCGCACCCCTCTGGGGTTCGAACGTGTGACGGGTTAGGGTGCTGGGGTGAGGCCGTGGCGTCGCATCACCTCGGCGAGCGCTGCGAAGTCGGGCGGGCCGCCGACTGCGGCCTCGACGACGGCGGCGCATTCGCGGAAGTAGTCGGGGCCGAGGATGCCGGGGCTGACGATCGCGAGCACCTTCGCGTCGTCGGCGTGGTCGTTGTCGAAGCGGTGGATGACTCCGCGGGGGATGCACAGCACCTCGCCGGGGCCGACGTCGGTCTGTCGTCCGTCGAGCGTCCAGGTCAGGACGCCCTCGAGCCCGTAGAGCGTCTCCTCGTATCCGTCGTGGCTGTGCGCGGCCGGGACTTTGGCTCCGGCTGGGACGTCGAACTCGAAGACCGCGACGGAGCCTCCCGACGCCTCGCCTTCGAGCAGGAAGCGGATCGCCACCTGCCCGATCCTGATCTTGTCGCCTCTGCTTGTCAGCATGGGTATCTGCTCCTCTCACTACATGGTAAAGTGGTTTGACTCTATATGCCAGCCGAGAATACGTCAAGTCCCTTTACTCCAGTCGGTGCGGAGCGGTTTGGGCCGCCGCTGATTGGCGCGCTCCTGCGAGCGCCGTGGGAAGCCGTGCGGCGGCGAATGCTCGAACGGCTGCACGAGCGCGGGTTCGACGACATCGACGCAGCCCACCTCAACGTCTTCCTGTACCCGGGGCCCCAGGGCGCGAGACCCTCCGAGCTCGCCGCCCGGCTGCGCATCAGCAAGCAGGCACTCAACTACCTGCTCGGCCAGTTGGAACGCCTCGGCTACCTCGAGCGCCAAGTAGATCCACGCGACACGCGCTCCAAGCGCATCGCCCTCACACCGCGCGGCGTACTCGCTGGTCACACCATGCGAGACGCCGTCAGCGAGATCGAACACGACTGGCAAGAACAGCTCGGACCGAAACGCCTCGCCCAACTCCACCAACTCCTCGCCGAGCTCGGCGAGTCAACCTAGAAGCGACACCCAGGCAGCCAGCCGTGGAACAGCCGCAGGAGTCGCCCGACAGGAACCTGCTCACCAAGGTCAGGGTTCATACCTGACCGTTTTCGTGTTCACGTTCTCCCTGGAAAACAGGGGTATGGAACTAACCGGAGCACTCTCGAACCCCTGCACCCCGGGTTCGCTTGCCCCACTCGCCTCGCTGCATTCCAGACTGCGAGCCACTTCTCGGGCGGTGGCGGCTCCCGGCCCGAGCCGGCGCAAGCCTCAACCCGTACTCAAGACGATCCGCCAGATCCTCGAGGACAGCTCGAGCTCCCACGGCTCGGCACCCTTCACGGGCGCCTTGTTGAGAAAGCGGCCGTTGCGCCGCGAACACCGCGGTTCGTCTCGCCCGGTCGGCCTCGGGTGCTCACGGCAGTCTCGCGCGTGATCGAAACGGCGGATCGACCAATGCGGGCTTGCGAAATCCACCGTGCAGCCGAGCAGCTTGTCGGCGAACCATTGCTCTGGACGTCGGTCAAGGCTGCTCTCGCGGCCGGCACAACAGATCCTGCCCGCCCCCGGTTAGGAAGGAGCGTTCTCCGGCATAACGCCGAGCTGCTGCATCATCGCCATCACGTCGGAGACACCCCAGTGCTCGCGCGCGAGACCGTCGTCGGAGAAGCGCACGATGTCGATGGCCTGCACGTCGATGCTCTTGCCGGTTGCCGACATGCCCATGAACTCGCCCTGGTGGGTCCCCGTGGCCCTCACCCGAGCGACGACCTTGTCGCCGCTCGCCAGGACATCTTCCGCATCCATGCGCAGGTTGGGGAACGCTGCGATGTACATCCGGAAGAACTCCTTGACCCCTTCTTTCGTTGGCGCAAGGCCGGGCGTCTCCTCGTGCTCGACGAAATCGTCGGCCAGCAGCTCGCCGAACCCGTCGACATCAGCTGCGTTGATCAGGTCGTAGAAACGTCGCAGCGTGGCTACATGATCCATGGCGCCCCCTCCTTGTTGGGTGGGCGCGATCATACGCTGCCGATGCTGAGGCGGATGACGGCGTTCGGGCCGACCCCTGATGATCTTCCTCGAGAGATAGCTCCTCAGAACGCGATGAGCGGGGGCGGGGGCGTTAGGACGTCGCCTGGGTGTGAACCTCGAACGTCGTCTCCTGGGGCGGAGCGGTGAAGCCGCCTTCGATGCCCTGTGCCATCCGGGGCATCAGGACACCGTCACGGAACCGCTCCCAGCTTTCCTGCGAGTCGTGGATCGCCACGACCGTCCAGCCGCCATCCGACGCGCCAGCCGCATGGAACACCTGACCCTCCGGGAGGCTGCCGTCGCTGAGACTGGGATGCACGGCCGCGATCGTCGCCTCGTATTGCTCTTTCGTCCCACCCGCGAACTGATGCACAATCCCGTACGCCATCTCGTTCTCCTCTTGGTCGGTGAGCTCGTTCGCCTTGGCGTCGGGATCGGGTCCCGTCCGAGCCGATCCGATGCTACTTGAGGATCGAGAGCCGAGCCGGGCTCCGACGGAGGCCCTGGTCTCGCCTCTGGTTCCTCAACGGCCCGTCAGCGTCGTCGTCCATTCGGCAAGGGAACCGCCGTGGATGACCCCCGCCCGGACGCGGCCCTTCCGGACCTGAAAGGGTGTCGCACCTCGCGCCATCGGTCGGTGCGACGTCCCTGGAAAACGGGCCAAATGCCGCGACGGGACTCGCACCTCCGAAACTCTTCGATTCGCGGACACCGGAGCTCGTACAACGAACCTTGGGTAATCCCAAGCGGGGCACGTTCGAAACGAGTGGAGCTAAGCGGGCTCGAACCGCTGACCTCCTGGGTGCGATCCAGGCGCTCTCCCAGCTGAGCTATAGCCCCAAGCACCATCATTCTAGCCTGCGGATCGGCGGGGTGCCAGTCATGCGGGGATGGGGGCGGAGGGACGGTCAGGGTGACAGCCTGTGGGGGATGATCGACCTCCATTCCCACATCCTGCCCGGCATCGATGACGGGCCGACGGGCATCGGCGACTCGGTCGAGATGGCGCGGCTTGCCGCTGCCGACGGGATCACGGTCGTGGCGTGTACACCGCACCGCGGGTATCGCTATGACACGACGCCCGGGCAGGTCGCCGACGGGATCGCCGCGCTGCAACCGCACATCGACGACGCGGGCATCCCGCTGCGCGTGGTGTCGGGTCTCGAGATCGCGATCGACCAGGCGATCGACATGGACGATGACGAGCTTCGGGCCGCGTCGCTCGGCGGGAGCGGGCGGTGGCTTCTGATCGAGATGCCATTTCAGGGATGGCCGCTGGATCTGCCCGACCTCCTGACCAGGCTCGAGTTACGCGGGTTCGGTGCGGTCATCGCCCACCCCGAGCGCTCGCAGTCAGTGCAAGCCTCCCCGGACCGGATGCGCGACATCGTGGGCCGTGGCGCGCTCCTGCAGCTGACCGCTCAGACCCTGACCGGCGAGAACGGGCCGCGGCCGCTCCGTTGCGCCGAGCACCTGCTGCACGTCGGGTTCGCCCACATCATCGCCTCGGACATGCACTCCCCCACTTGGCGCCCACCCGGCCTGGCCGAGGGGCTCACCGCAGCCGCCCTGATGTTCCACGCCAAGCCCGACGACCTGCGATGGATGGTGGACGACATCCCGCGAGCGGTCCTGGAAGGCCGCGACGTGCGCCCGCCGCGGCTGCCCGGAGCACCCAAGCTGGAGCCCGTCAAAAAGCGCCAACGGGGCGTGCCCCGGGATTCGCCCGGCTCGACGCGACCGAGGCGAGCGTCGCCCTGAGCCCGTCGGTCAAGGGCATCTCGGCCCGCCACCCGTAGAGCCCCCAGGCCTTGGCCGGGTCAAGACAGCTTCGTTGAAGCTCGCCGGTGCGCGCGGGCGCAAACTCAGGCGCCGTCTCGCACCCGAGGCCCTCGATCAGGTCGAGCACCGTCACCTCGCGACCGGCCCCGATGTTGACGGTCTCGCCCGCCGGACCCGCCGCTGCGGCCACAAACGCACGACACGCGTCGGCGACGTACACGTAGTCGCGGGTCTGCATGCCGTCGCCGAAGACCCTGGGCGGCTCACCGTCCAGCATCTTGCCGCAGAAGATCGCCACGACCCCGGCCTCGCCGTGCGGGTCCTGGCGCGGGCCGTACACGTTACCGAGACGCAGGCAGACGCCCTCCAGCCCGTACAGGCGCCCGTAGGTGTGGATGTACCCCTCCCCGGCCATCTTGCTCATGCCGTAGTGGCTGAGCGGACGGGTCTCGGCGGTCTCGGGCGACGGCACCGGCAAGTCCTCGTACTCGCCGTAGCCCGCACCGCCAGTGCTCGCGAACACGACCCGGGCGCCAACAGCGCGTGCGGCCTCGAGCACCGCGATCGTGCCGATGATGTTGACGTCCGCGTCGAACGACGGCTCCTCGAGTGCGCGGCGAACATCGGCCTGGGCCGCCAAGTGGAAGATGACCTGTGGACCGGCGGCCTGGACGACCGCCGAAAGCGCGCCGCTCTCACGTATGTCGAGTTCATGGAACTCGGCGTTCGGCGGGATTCGGGACAGCTGCCCGTGCGAAAGATCGTCCACCACGTGCACGGCCGAGCCCCCGGCCAGGAGCGCATCCGCCAGGTTGGAGCCGATGAACCCTGCGCCCCCGGTCACCATCACGGTGGGGCGCGTCACGTTGGTATCCTCGCGACCTCGACCGGAAGGATAACGGCTCTCGTGAGGCTGATCGTGACGGACAATTCCACGGCGGCCCGGACCATTGCGGATCGCATCTCCAAAGGCAAGGTGGCTGGGGCGTCGGTACACCGTGTCCCGGTGTTCGACACAGACTGCGACGGCGCGCCGACCCGGGTGATCGGACTCGGTGGGCTGCTGTTCGCGCCCGTGGGCGACCCGCCGGTGTGGACACCCGCGCGACGTGCACCCGCCAACGCCGTGCGGATGCTCGCCCGCTCCGCGACGTCGCTTGTGCTTGCGACCGACGATCCGCTGCTGGCCACCCAGGCCCGCGACGTGGCATGCGAGGGTCGGCCGCTGCTGCTTCGCGCCGCCCGCGTCGGCGAGCCGCCGTTCGCCCGGCTTCGCCACGTCGACGACCTGGCCGCCGAGGCCGCCGCCGCCGCGCTCGAGGTCGATGCGGTGTTCGCCGCCCACCTGGCCGAACTCGACCCGGAGCTTCGCCGAAGCGACCTCGCCGCGCTTGGCATCGCAGGCCCCTCGCCGGCCAACCGATCGGTCATTCGTCGCGCGCGCGTCCCCCACGACGCGCTGGCGCGGCTGGCCGAGCGCGGTTACCTGGTCGATGATCCCGCCTGGCGCACCCCCGCCGGCACGCTGGTCTGCGAGGCCGTCGACCCGGCCCTGCTCGACCCCGCGACTTCGGCGTCGTGTGACGCTTGGATCGACGCGGTCGGCCGCGGCACGCTGACCCGCTCGGCTGCGCTGCAGCGTGTGCGATCGATGATCGGGAGGCTACGACGGCCGCGTCGGGTGGAGAGCCTGGACGCCGGTCGCCTGATCGGCCCGTGCCCGGAGTGCGGCGACTGGATGGGCGGCGCCCGGGGTCGCCTGGCTTGCATGGGCTGCGGCCACGGGTACCGACTGCCGCGCCAGGTCGAAGCGCTGGCGGTGCCGGGCGCAACGTGCACCGCGTGCGACGCCCCACTGATCGTCGCTGTCATCCGCGGTCGCCGTGATGATCCACGCTGTCCCGATGCCACCGGGTGCCCCACGCGGCTGGGTGCACGCGTTGGAGCGTGAGCCCCGGCGCGGTGTCGCGGAGATCCTCGCGCGCCTTCGCCGCGACGTGGAACGCCGCCTGGACGAGCCGACCGTCCCGCTCTGGGCCCGGCCCGTGGGGTGGGCCATCGCGATCGGCATCGTCGTGATCGTCGTCATCGCCGCCCTCAACGCAAACCCTCTGTGAGCGGGCGGTTCATCGCACTCGAGGGCGTGGACGGGTGCGGCAAGTCGACGCAGGCGGCGCGGCTGGCCGCGGCGCTGCGCACGGCCGGCCACACGGTCGTCGAGACCCGCGAGCCGGGAGGCACCGCGCTTGGCGAGGCCGTACGCCGCATCGTCCTGGATGGCGGCGGCGACATGTCGCCGATGGCCGAGGCCCTGCTGTTCGCGGCCTCCCGCGCGCAGCATGTCGCCCAGATCATCCGACCCGCCTTGGCGGCAGGGACCTGGGTCGTCAGCGACCGGTTCGTCGACTCGTCCCTGGCCTACCAGGGGGCGGCGCGCGGACTCGGCATCGACACCGTCTGGGCCATCAACGCCCCGGCCGTGGACGGCTGCCTGCCCGACCTTGCGATCGTGCTGGACGTCCCGCCTGCGACGGCGGGCCGACGTGGGGCCGGACCCAAGGACCGCATCGAGATCGAGGGCATCGCGCTGCAGCAGGCGGTCGACGCCGGCTACCGCGAGCTCGCCACGCGCTTTCCGGATCGCATCGCCGTGGTCCCCGGAGAGGGCTCGGTCGACGAGGTGCATGCCCGCGTGATGGCACGAATCGAGCAGATCGCGTGATCGAAATCCCAGACCAGCCCCTGGCCCAACGCATCCTGCGTGCCGCCCTCGAGCGCCCCGACCCGCCACAACAACTCCTCTTCTACGGCCCGCCCGGCACGGGCAAGCGCGCCGCCGCCCGAGCCGTGGCGTGGGGGCTCATCGATCCCACCGGCACTCACGACCCCGACAAGACGTCCCTGGACCTGACGGTGGTGGCTGCGACCGGTGCGTCGATCCGGTTGGAGGCCGACCTGGACCCGGCCCTCGCCGACCTGGCCGCGCGGCCCGCGGTGGGCCTGCGACGCGTGTTGATCATCGACGGGGCGGAGCGGCTGCGCGAACGCGAGGGGGCTCCGCGGATCCTGAAACAGCTCGAGGAGCCGCCCCCGCGTTCGCACTTGATCCTTGTAACCGACCACATCACCGACCTGCTGTCGACAATCCGCTCGCGCTGCCTGCCGGTGCCGTTCCGCTCTCCAGGGTGGCGTCAGATCGCAACCCGGTTGGAGGCCGCGGGTCTCACCGCCGAGGCCGCCGCCGGCCTCGCCCGTGCCGATGGGGCCGCGGCCCTGACCGCGGGACCGTTCGAGCGGTCGATGCGCCTGCTGGGCGTCGATCTGGCCGAGCGGGCGCTGCATGGCGGGGCATCGGGGCCCACCGTGGTGCACGAGATCCAGGCGCAGATGGCCGCCGCGGCCGGCAGCCACCCGTCGGATGATCTGGAGCGCCTGCGCCAGGAGGCCGAGGCCCTGGCGGGAAAGCGCGGTGAGCGCGGTGCCGCCAAACGTGTGGAGGACCAGGAGAAACGCGAACGCCGTCGCGCCTTGACGGACGGGTGGGCGCATGTGCTGGACGGAGCCGCGGGCCTCGTGGCCGACGCCCTGGCCGTCGCGGTCGGCGCCGAGGCGTCGGTACGCCACCGCGACCGCCTGCAGACGCTCCGAACGCTGGGCGTGCCATCGCGCGCGGGCTTCCTGGAGCGGACCCTCGACGAGATCCAGCTGACCCGAACGGAGATGGAGCTGAACCCCACCCTGGACCTTGCGATCGAGGGCCTGATGGCCCGTATCGCCGCTGCCCGGCGCGGTGATCAAACACCGCTCGTGGGACACGGACGCCTCCCTTGGTAACCTAAATTTCGCAGCGCGAAACTTAGAATTCCTTACGTCGCCGCGGTGGCGGCCCGTTCGCGCTCCACCAGTACCCGGCGCAGGATCTTTCCCGATGCGGACTTGGGGATCTCGTCGACGATCTCGACGGCGACGAGGCGCTTGTGGGGTGCGGCACGCTCGCGCATCCAGTCGATGACGGCCTGGGGCTCGACCGGGTCGCGCAGCACCACGAACGCCTTGGGCCGCTCACCGGCCTCGTCGTCCGGCACGGGGATCACGCACGAGTCCGTGACCGCGGGGTGGGTCAGAAGGAGCGCCTCGAGCTCGGCCGGAGCGACCTGGTAGCCCTTGACCTTGATCAGCTCCTTGACGCGGTCGGTGATCGTGATCCAGCCGTCGGCGTCGGCGGTGGCGATATCGCCGGTGCGAAGCCACCCGCCGTCGACGATCGTGGCGGCCGTGGCCGCGTCGTTGCCCAGATATCCGGGCATGACCTGCGGCCCGCGGGCCCACAGCTCACCGGGCTCGCCCGTTGGAACGTCCTGCCCGGTCTCGGGATCGACGATGCGCCCCTCGGTGTTGGCGACGAGCGGCCCGACCGAGCCGGGGCGGTCCTCGCCGAACGCCGCCACGCATGTGATGACCGGGCTCGCCTCGGTCATGCCATATCCCTGCGTGATCGGGCAGCCGATCCGGGCGGCGGCTTGCGTGACGGTCGCAGCATCGAGCGGGGCGGCGCCCGACATGACGTGCACGAGGCTCGAGATGTCGTACTGGTCGATCAGCGGATGCTTGGCGAACGCCAGCACGACCGGCGGAGCGACAAACGCACGTGTCGCACTGTGCTGTTGGATCAGCGCAAGGTACTGCTCCAGGTCGAACCGCGCCATCGTCACGATCGACGCACCGGCGCGAAGCGCCGCCGCCATCACAACGGTCTGCCCGTAGATGTGGAAGAACGGCAGGATCCCCATGACGACGTCCTCGGGCCCCATCTCGAGGACGTCCTCGAGCTGCTGGACGTTCGCGACGAGGTTGCGGTGGGTCAGCCGTACGCCTTTGGGAAGCCCCGTCGTGCCAGACGAGTACGGGAGTGACACGGTGTCACGCGCCGGATCGATCGACACGTCGGGAGGTGCATCTTCCGAGCGAAGCGAGGCGAACGGGGTGGCGCCGTCAAGCTCGCCGAAGCTGACCACCTGGTCGATCCCCACCGCCTGTGCCGCCGGCAGCGCCCGGTCTGCCAGCGCCGGGTGGGTGATCAGCATGCGGGCCTTGCAGTCGCGAAGCTGGAACGTCAGCTCCTCGACCCCGTAGAGCCCGTTGGCGGTCGTGTTGGTGGCCCCGGCCTGGGCGACGCCCAGGAACGCGGTCGCGTAGTCCGGCACGTTGGGGCTGTAGATCCCGACGACGTCACCCGGTCGGATGCCCCGTTCGGCCAGGCCCGCCGCCGTCGCACGCACGCGGTTACGAAGCTCGCCGTGTGTCGTGACCGCACCGGTCCCCCCGTCGATCAGCGCCGGACGGCCGGCATGGGCGTCGACATGCTCGAACAGATAATCGGTCAATGACAGGTCAGGGATGGCCAGTACCGGATACGGGCTTGTGATGATCACGCTTCCCCCAGTGCCGTCGTCGACGCTCGCGCCTTGAGCCTAACCGTCGGGGACCGGCGTCGAGCGGCGAGCCTCCCTCGGGAACGAGCCTCAGGCGACGCCGAATCCGCCCGGCGGACCTGTCGTCTGGTCGTTCAACGAAGGGTCGGCGGCGCCGATGAACACGGCCATGAACATGGCGCCGGCCGCGACGATGACGATTCCGATGACGAGCCCCGCAATCGCCATTCCCCGTCCCCCGCGGTAGCCCTGACTGCGCTCGTTGTCGTGGAACGCCGCCACGGCGAACGCGATGCCGAGCGGGGCCGTAAAGAGCACCACAAGACCACAGAGCGACAGCACCATGCTGGTGATCGCATAGCTGGACGTCGTGCGGACCGGCTCGAGCAACTTGTTCATCACCGCCGGACGCCCCATGCGGGGTGCGCCGACGAGCGCCAGCACCATGCCGATGCATGTGGCGATGTACGCAACGGTCAGCATGATCCCCGACGCGCCGAGCGTGATCGTCGGGCCGATCTGCAGCTCCGTGTCCGTGCGCGCAACCATGACGATCAGCGCATAGGCGAAGGCCGCGACCCCCAAGACACCGATGCCCGTCAGGCGCGCCCACGCGTGGGGCAGGATCGCGGCGAACATGAGCGCGACGAAGAAGATCCCGCCGAGCGTCAGGAACACGGCTGCGTCGAACCCGATGCTCGCCGCTCCCTGCTCCGCAACCGGCTCGTTGCCGAAGCCCGCAAACACGCACAGCGTCGCGCCGAGCACGCCGAGCCACAGACCCGCCCGGCACATGCGGTCTTGCGGGTAGGAGCGAAACGCCGGTTCCTGGACCTCGAGTGTGGGCTGTACGTCGATCACCTGCCGAAGGTTACGTTCTCGGGCCGATGACCTACATGCGCAATCCGGTGCCCTTCGAGACGAGCCGCCCGGCCCAGGCCACCATGGCCACGGTCAGCCCCACGGTCACGGTGAGCGAGAGCCACACCGAGATCTCGCTGGTGCCGAGCATGCCGTGGCGGCTGGCGGCGACCATGTAGAGGATCGGGTCGGCCTTGGTCAGCCCGCGCCACGGCTCGCTCAGCAGGTTGACCGAATAGAACACGCCGCCGAGGAACACGAGCGGCTGCAGTATCAGGTTGCCCACGTAGGACTGCTGGTCCCAGGTCTTGGCGATCAGGCCCACACCCACGCCCAGAGCGCTGAACGCCACCGACGCGCACAGGAACGCCACGATCGCGGTGATCGGGTTGACCGCGGGCAGATCCACCAGCGGCAGCGCAGCCAGCAGGGTGAGAAGCCCTATGGCCAGACCCCGCACCACCCCGCCGGCCAGGTAGGCCGCAAGCAGGTGCCGGGCACGCATGGGTCCGCTGACGGGATCGTCGATGAACCCGTCGAACCGCGCCTGGTACAGGGACGAGGCGGTGTTGCTGTAGGCGGCGGTGCCGATACCCATCAGGATGAGGCCCGGCACGATGAACGCCTCGTAGTCGACGCCGTCGATCTGTCGGATGCGTCCGCCCAGCGCGATGCCGAAGATCGCGATGAACAGGAAGGCCGACAGGACGTTGGGCGCGATGGTCTGGCTCCACAGACGAAGCACGCGGGTCACCTCGCGCTGGGCCAAGGCCCCGCTGCCACGCCACTGGGCGCGTTCCAGGGTGCTGACGCTCATGCGCGCACGACCTGCCGGTAGACATCCTCGAGCCGCACCGCCAGATAGCGGTCGCGCAGATCGGCGGGCGTTCCCTCGGCCACGATGCGCCCGGCGCGGATGAACGCCACGATCTCGCACAGCTCCTCGGCCTCTTCGAGGTAGTGCGTCGTCAACAGGATGGCGGTGCCGGCGGCGTGGAGCTTGCGGATGTACTCCCAAAGCTCGTCGCGAAGTTCGACATCGACGCCTGCGGTCGGCTCGTCCAGGATCACGAGGGCCGGCCGGTGCACGAGCGCGCGGGCCAGCATCAGCCGCCGGCGCATGCCGCCCGACAGGCGGCTGGGGAGCGTGGCGGCCTTGTCGGTCAGGTCGAACACGTCCAGCAACTCGTCGGCGCGTTGCCCGGCGTCGGCGCGACTCATGCCGAAGTACCGGCCGTGCAGCGACAAGAGATCCCGGACCTTGACGAACCGATCCAAGGCGATTTCCTGCGGGGCGTAGCCAACGAGCTGCCTGGCCGCCGGCGCATCGGGCCCGCGCATCGACCGGCCGAGGACGTGCATGTCCCCGCCGTCGGGGATGACAAGGCCGACGACGCTCCGGATCAGGGTCGTCTTGCCCGCGCCGTTCGGTCCCAGCAGGCCGACGAACCCACCGTTCGGCACGACGAGATCGACCCCGTCGAGCGCCGTGACCCCGCCGGGGAACGTCTTTCGCACGTCACGACACAGCAGGGCGGGGATGTCGAGATCGCGGTGCACCCGCCCACGGTATCGGGCGCTGACCCCCCGGTGCCCGTGGGCGCCCGGCTCTCCCTCGCGACTAGGCTGGGGTCAATGCCAACAAGGGAGTCCCCGATCCTCGCATCCGGCTTCGAGGTGCCCACCGACAAGGCGGGGGCGTTCATGCGTCGCGACAGCGTGTTTCGCCGGTGGGTGACGGCGGACGGCTCGTCGGACTTCGTGGCGGAGCCCGGCCGCTACCACCTGTATGTGTCGCTGGCGTGCTCCTGGGCGCACCGCACGGTGATCTTCCGCATGCTCAAGCGGCTCGAGCGCGTGATCTCGCTGTCGGTGGTCGACCCGGTGCGCGACGAGCACGGCTGGGCGTTTCGCGAGGTGCCCGGCGCAGGTGAGGACCCCGTCAACGGCTTCGCGTTCCTATCCGAGGCCTACCTGGCGACCAACCCCGCCTATGCGGGCAACGTGACCGTGCCGGTCCTCTGGGACCGCGACTCCGGTCAGATCGTCAACAACGAGTCGTCGGAGATCATCCGGATGTTGGGGTCGGCGTTCGACGCGTTCACCGACGCGAAGGAGGACTACTACCCGACCAGGCTCCGGCCCGAGATCGACAAGGTCAACGCGCGGGTGTACGAGACCGTCAACAACGGCGTGTACCGCTGCGGCTTCGCCCAGACGCAGCCGGCCTACGATCAGGCGTTTGCCGCGCTGTTCGGCTCACTCGACTGGCTCGAGGAGCGGCTGTCGCGCCAGCGCTACTTGGTCGGTGATCGCATCACAGAGGCCGACTGGCGCCTGTTCACGACGCTGGTGCGCTTCGACTCGGTGTACATGGGGCATTTCAAGTGCAACCGCAACCGCATCCTCGACATGCCGAACCTGTGGGGCTACGCACGCGAGCTGTACCAATGGCCCGGCGTCGCCGGGACCGTCGACATGGACCACATCAAGCGCCACTACTACATGACCCACCCGTCGCTCAACCCGTCGCGCATCGTCCCCGCCGGACCGCGCATCGACTTCACGCAACCGCACGAAAGAGGCTGATCAATGGCGAACGAGTACACCTTGACGATCGACGTCGAGGCCCCGCCGGACGTCGCGTGGTCGGTGGTGGGCGACGTGGCCGCCGTGCCACGCTGGTTCACCAAGTACGTCGAGTGCGCGATCGACGGCGACCTCCGGACCCTGCGCAGCGCTGAGGGCGCGGAGCTGGTCGAGCGCCTGCTCGAACGCGACGACGGCGCCAGGACCTATGCGTATACCGTCATCGCGGGCCCGCCGCTCAAGTCACACTGGGCAAGCTTCGCGGTGACCGCGAGCGGCGCCGGCAGCACGATCACCTGGCACACCCGCGCGGAGTTCTTGGACGGGTCGATCGACACCGAGGACCGACTGGCCGCCGGACAACATGCCGGACTCGAGCGCCTGAAGGTGCTCTGCGAGGCCCGAACCGCCTGACCCGGGGCGTTCGCGTGGTGAGTAGAGAACCGTCCCGGGACCCGTCGCGACGTCGGCCGCGTTCGGTTTCCTGGCTTGCTGGCTGACCAGCCAGTTATATGGGCGCCGCGTTTTTCGCTATTTACGGCAAAAAGAGCAGCGAGGATCCCGGATACTGCCTGAATCGTTGCCCTCCGGAGACATAGTTTCTTGCCTCATCATCAGCAGGCTTTCAAGGATATCCATGACATTTGGTGTGGCTGGCCAGAGCCTTTGCACCACCGTCGCCGGGGAGTTACCGCCATGATCACGCACCGAATCCCACGACGTCGCCCCCGCAGTCTCGGAGCCCTCGCCGGACTTCTCGTCTTCATGTTCGCCGCCACAGCCTTCGGGAGTGGTCCCCTGCAGGCGCCCAAGCCACCTGTCTGCGCCGATGAGGCGCACCGTGTCCCCGGACCGAATTACGTGTCGCCACTCAGCTACCCGGCTCCCCCACCGCCGACGCCGCCGGGCGGCGACTGCGACATCGCCATCACCAAGACAGCGCCGACGAGCGTCGTACTCGGCGCGACGATCACATTCTCGGTGACCGTGTCGAACCCCGGGGACGTACCGGTCGACCGCGACGATCTACACGTCACCGACCCGTCCGTGACCCCGCTCGAGCTGGTGGCCTTCGCAGCCATCTCCGGAGACGGCGACACAATCCTCGAACCCGGTGAGACGTGGGAGTACCGACTCCCCTACGGCCACCCGGTGTCCCGAGTCGCGGAGAACTGCGCCACGATCACCAACGTGGCCTCCGTCGCCCCGCTGCCCAACGAATCCACGACACACAACAACAGCTCGACCACATCGACCACCGTCACCGGACCGCAATGCGCACCACCCCCGCCACCCGAGCCACCGAAGCCGCCCGTGCCACCCACGCCTCCGGCGCCGGCGCCGCCGTCGGTGACCGGTACGAGCGAGCCGCCGCCGGCCCCCCCGACGAAGATCACGCTTACGAAGTGGACGCGCCTCCGCACGGTCGCGCGGCGCCCGATCCCGTTTCGCCTCACCGTCAGGAATGTGGGCCCAGGGGTGGCGCGGGAGGTGTGGATCTCGGACCGCCTGCCGGCGGGAACCTCGGCTTTGCGTCGCCCGAAGGGCGCGACCCTGCGCAACGGGCTTCTGCGGTGGCGGATCGGCGACCTCGCCCCGGGCCAGTCGGTGACGGTCGGCGTGTACCTCCGACCAGACACGAAGAAGGCGCGGACGCTTTGCAACACGGCCCGCGCCGTGGCGCGAAACGCCCCGCGAGTCGTCGACAAGGCCTGTACGAGGGTCATCCGGGTGGCCGGTGTGCAGACCCCTCCGCCACGGATCACGGGCTGAGCTTTCCTTGCCGCAGGCCGCGGGCGCTATCCTTGGCCCCCGCGGCCCTGAGGGCTGCTCCGCCGACGTAGCTCAGCTGGTAGAGCACATCACTCGTAATGATGGGGTCCGGGGTTCGAGTCCCCGCGTCGGCTTCGGTGGAGAGCCCTGCAAACGCTGGTCTTTTCTGCCAGTCAAGTACTCCTCCAGAGCGCTCCACAGGGCCGGGTGGCAACGAAAGTGGCAACACCCTGGTTCCCACGCACTGTGATCGGCGACGTGCGCACTCAGCTCAAACCTCGGCGTACTAGTTGCTATGCCGCCCGAGTCGAATACGAGCAGCTGTCCGAGTGCGACCTCGTCGTCGGAGCGGTCTATGGGCAGGGCCCCCAGACGACCACGCCCTCCTGACGCAGGAAGCTCCACGCCTTGCGGTACCCCCACCGCGGATGCTCCACGCTGATCTCGCGCAATCGTCGGCGAAGACCATCGTCGCCTCCGACCCGCAGATCACCACGCCGCTGGGTGGAACGGTGCTGGCCTGCGATCAGGCACGCCCGCCGCTCAGACAACCCGAGCCGATCCTGCAACATCCGGACCGCGTCTCGTCTGCGCGACGGGCTCACCAGTTTCCCCGGCTGATCTCCTTGAGTGCCTGCACCTCAAGCAGCTGATCCGCGACGATCCGCTTCAGCTGCGCGTTCTCACGCTCCAACTCCTTCAAGCGCTTCGCGTCGTCGGCCTTCATCCCACCGTACTGCGCCCGCCACCGGTGAAACGTCTGCTCCGACACCTCCAGAGCCTTCGTGACCTCCGGGATCGTGCGTCCCTCACCGAGCAGCCGCTCAGCCTCCCTGAGCTTGCGGATGATCTGCTCCGGCGTATGCCGTCTGCGTGAACCCATCGATGTGATCCTCCTCCGTCCACCAAGTGGACACTAGGACTCTCACAACGACTGGACCGAAACGAGGGGGTCACGCCACCCTCCCGAACAACTCGTCCCAATCGTAGCTAGCGCTGGTCATATCGAAGTACATCTCCTCACTGCCTTTGAATGGCTTACGGAGGTATCTCACGTCGGTCGAGTCGTCGAAGCCTACGCGGACGAGTGCGAGCACGAAGTTGTCCGGCCTGTTCAGCGACGTGAGGATCTCGCTCTTCGTGATCGTGAACTTCCCTCGCGCTCTCGATTCGGCCCTTCACCTCGATTAGCAGCAGCTCCCCGGTGTCGTCGATCCGCGACTTGATATCGAACCCCGATGGGCCCGGGCCCAAGCAGCCCTTGGCCCTCGTTCCGGTAGGGCCCAGCCGCTTACGTCCCACCTCTGCCCCTTCGCCGCTGAGTGTCTATTCTCGCGGTTCACGGCACCTGACGTCGGCAAGAGCATCCCGTCGGCGTCATCAGCGCCGGCGCCCTCGTTGACCGCCACGAGGTCCCCCAGCGTGACCACCGCCGGAAGACCGGCTACCAGCGGCCGCTGTCTGCCTCGCGCGTGAACAAGCTCGCGGCGGACCTGCGCAGCGGCCAAGTCGACATCCCGACCGCGGTCCTGCTGAACGTTCGGACCAACGCCGACGCCGTGCTCGACAAGCTGGACGGCTCGAACGGCGTCTTTCGGCCGAACGAGCAGCCGCTGTACGTCGTCGACGGGCAGCACCGGATCGCCGCCCTCGAAAAACTGGTCGAGGAGGACCCCGCGCGCTGGTCGGGCTACGAGGTCGCGTTCGTCTGCATGATCGGCGCGAGCGAGCTCGACGAGATGCGCCAGTTCTACATCGTCAACTCGACTGCGAAGTCGGTGCGCACAGTCCTCGCCCTGGACCTTCTCAAGCAGCAGGCCGAGTCGGACCCGACGCTCATGGCCAGCCTGATCGAGAAGGGCGAGGACTGGAAGGTCGAGGGCCAAACGATCACCGAGGCCCTTTCGCGTACGCGCCACTGGAAGGACCGCATTAGGTTCCCCGGCGGCCCGACAGCGGAGACGACGATTGGCTCTGCGGGCATGGTCGGCTCGCTTAAGCAGCTTCTCGCTACGCCGTACTTCGGCCAGATCTCCACCGAGAACAAGGTCAAGATCCTCGACGCCTACTGGCAGGGCATCGCCCGGGTCCTCCCCGAGGCGTTCGTGGAGCCCGGTAACTACGCGATCCAGAAGTCGATGGGCGTGATGATCATGCACACGCTACTCGTCTCGGTCATCGAGCTCCTCCGCTCGCGTGGCCTCTCCGTGATCGACGCCGACAGCTACGAGACGGTGTTGGAAGAGCCGCTGCTGGGGCTCGAGGGCGACAACGCCGAGGGTGAGATTTCGCGCGGGGTTGACTTCTGGCTCGCCGGCGTGCGCGGCGCGGCCGGATCGTTCAGCAGCAACGCCGGACGCCGGGTCCTTCGCTCGCGCCTCAGCACCACGCTGCCGGCCATCGAGATCGAGTAGCGCGCCGGTCCGCGTCTAGTAGGCAGCGCCAGAGGGCTCCCAGGCGCGGCTCGGGAGCCCTCTGAGGTAGACTGACGCCTTGAACGATGCGCATGGACCCGGAGCGGATCCGGCTCGACGATCGGGACGGGCCGTGACGCTCGTCGTCGCGCCACTGGCCGCGCTGCTGATCGCGTTCGCGACCGGGTGCGGCAGCGACGCCACGAGTGGCGGGGCGGACGCCTCCTCGTTCGAGGGAACTCCATGGGTGCTCGCCTCGGGGATCGATGTCGCCGGCTTCGCGAAGGTCGCGCCCAGCGTGACGTTCGCGGCAGGGAAGGCCGCCGGGTCGACCGGGTGCAACCGGTTCACGGGCAGCTACACCGTCAACGGCGACGCGCTGACGTTCGGGATGCTCGCAACGACGCAGCGGGCGTGCGTGCCGCCGGCCGACGCGGTCGAGCGCGCCTACGTCGCCGCGCTGGCCAAGGTGGCCAGGTGGCGCGTGGACAACGGCGAGCTCGCGCTGCTCGATGCCAACTCGGCGGAGGTGCTGAGCTACCGCGCCGCGTCGCCGGTCGGCTCATGGGAGGCAACGAGCCTGCTGAAGGGCACCGCGATCACGGGCCCACTCGCCGGGACGAAGATCACCGCCACGTTCGATGACGCCGGGACGCTGTCGGGCTCAGCCGGCTGCAACACCTACAGCGCGACCTACACGACGGACCACGGCACGATCACGATCACTCCCCCGGCGGGAACGAAGAAGCTGTGCCCAACGCCCGACGGGGTCATGGAGCAGGAGGCGGCCTACCTCGCCGCGCTCCCCAAGGCCGGGCGCTACCAGGTGGAGGGCGATTCCCTCCAGCTCCTGACAGCCGAGGGGACCTTCGTCGCCACCTTCGCCCGGGCCCCCAAGGCCCTCCCGGCCCCCTCAACCTAACGGCGGAGCCGCCCCGTAGCCACACTCGCGTCCCCCGGGTCGGAGCGGCTAGCGCCCGCCGGCAGGTGACACCACCGGCGCCGCGGGCTCTAGGTAGCGGCGGCTGAAGAGCCCGTAGGCGACCGCGCCCGCGGGGATCGGGAGCCAGAAGGAGACGAGCCGGTACGCGAGCGTGGCGACGACCGCAGCGCCCGAGGGGATGCCGGCGAGCGCCAGCGTTCCGGTCAGGCCGGCCTCGACAAAGCCGAGCCCCCCCGGCGTCAGCGGGATCAGCCCGAGTAGCGATGCCGCCACATACGCGAGCAGGACGAGCGACGGGTTGGGCTTGGCGCCGACGGCGCGCAGGCAGGCAAGGAGCGCGGCGAAGTCGAAGATCCAACGGCCGGACGCGGCGAGGAGCGCCACCTTCCATTGCTCCCCGAGGACGTCGCGGATGCCGTCGCGCTCTGCCAGGAGCCGGGCGTCCAATCCCTCCGTCGGTCGGCGCCGCCGGATCGTGCGGTTGAGGGTCCGCTCGATGACACGGCCGGCCGTCCGAAGGGGACGATCCCAGATGCCCCGCCGGCCGCCATCAACACGAAGGCCCCGGCCCCGACGTAGGCGGTCTGCGTCAGCCCACGGTCGATGGGCGTTCCGCCGATGATCGCGGGCAGGCTCAGGACCGGCAGCACGAACAGGAGGCTGAACCCGATCACCGAGGCCGCGGTCAGCCCGGAGGCGATCGACGCCGCGGGCACCCCGACGCGCACGAGCATTCGGTACTGGAGCGCCCCCGCGGTCGCCGCGCCGCCGGGGACGATGCGGCCCAGGGCGTTGCCGGCCAGTTGCGAGCAGCCGATCGCGAACCAGCTCCCCGTCCGCAACGCGATCCGCTGCAGCCACCAGATGCTGGGGGTCGCCGAGGAGGATGAGGTTACGTGCCGACGTCCCCACGGCCAGCGAATCGGCAAGCGACATCTGTCCGGCCTCGTCGATCACGAGGTAGTCGAACGCCTGGTCGTGCCCCTCGCGTGAGAACACCCATGAGGTGCCCGCCACCATCTGCAGGCCGGGGTTCTCGCAGTCCGTGTGATCGGCGGGGTTCTCGATGCGGTCGCTCCCCCGGAACTGGCTGTCGGCGGACTCTCCGATCCGGCGTGCTCCCCGGTAGGTGAGGCGGCGTTCGTCGGCGGCCGCCTCCAGCTCGGTGAGGACGTTGTTGATTGCCTTGTGGCTCACGGCCGTCACACCCACGCGGGCACCGTCGGCGATGAGCGCTGCGATCATCCGCCCGCCCAGCCACGTCTTGCCGGTGCTCGGCGGGCCCTGCACCACCAGGCAGCTCATGTCGAGCCCCTTCGCGAGGGCGATCTGCTCGCCGACGTCGAGGGTTTGGATCGACGCTCCCGCGGGGCGGCCCGTGATGCGCGCGGGCGTGCCGTCCAGCAGGTCGCGCAGCGCCGTGTACCGCCCGTCCCCGTCGCGGATGCTGGTTGCGAGGCGCAGCAGGGCGGCTTCGTGGGCCCGGGTGTCGAGCGGCCCGATGGGCACGAGCGCCTCAGGCAGGGGCTCGTCGTGACGGTTCTTGCGTCGCGTCACGACGAGCGTGTCGGCCTCGTCGTCGAGGGCTGCGACGGTGGCGCCCTTCTCGGTTGCGGGATCGACCACGGCGGCCCCGGCGTGGAGCTTGTGCTCCTGGGCGGGGAACGTCATCTCGTACGCCAGGCTCTGCCTGTCCGGCCAGTGATCACGGCTAGTGCGGATAAGTCCGGCGATGGCTTCGCGGTCGCGGATCAGCTCGTCCATCGTCATCTCGAGGCGCGCAAACCATTGCCACCAGCCTGGCCGCTTATCGCGCCGGTGGTACTCGAGAAGTTCTCCGGCCAGCCACCGCCCAGTCGACCGCCTCTATGAGCGTCTTGTAATCGCGTTCGTTTCGGTTCGCGCCCGACTCGGCGAATAGGGCAGGGCAACTTCGAACCTGTCTTTCGTACACAGGTAGCTTGCGATCGCGATCGCGTCTCCGGAGCGCGCGAGCGCGGAGCCACAAGCCGTCGCGTAGAAGCGCGCGGCCACGCCGAGGGGACCGTCACGCGGACTCAACGGGGCGCAACTCCTCCGACTGCCCTCGGGACCGAGGCAATCGCACCCGCGGCGTCGCCAAGGTCTTCACGTGACGCGACTCGAGCCCTGCCCGGCGAGTCGCCGGCTGCTCGATCGATCGTCGTTCGTGCGGGGTACGACGCGCGGCAGACGCACGTTTGCCGGACGAACGCTTCGGGCGCACACCCTAACTCGCTGGGGTTGTGCCGGTGTCGAGGTCGTCGATGACTTCTTGGCACCACTGGGCGAACGCCGTCTGCGCGTGGACGCCTTTTCGCAGCGCGTATCTGAGGTAGCGGCCGGACTGCGTGTCGAGTTCGGCGATCTCGGCTTCGAATTCGGCGCGGCGGCGTTCGTGAGCGGCTTTCAGTCGGTACATCTCTTCGATCACGCGCCGTGGGGGCAGTGGGTCGGCGAGCATGAGTTTGATGAGCGATTCGTCGCGCAGGTGCGCGAGCCCCCATGATTCTTCGAGCCATGCGGCCAGGGCGGTCTCGCCCGCCGGGGTGATGGTGTAGGTGCGTTTGTCGGGCCGTCGCTGTTGGCGCACCTCGCGTTCGCTGACGTATCCCAGTGCGGTCAGGCGTCGAAGCTCCGCGTAGATCTGGCTGTAGGAGGCGTGCCAGAAGTGGGCTGCGCCCGCCCGGAGGCGTTGCTGCACCTCGTAGCCGGAGGCGGGGCCCCGTGCGATCAGTCCGAGGACCGCGAAGCTCGTGACAGGGAGGCTCTTGCGTGGGCTTGACGGCATCTCACCCGGGAGTATACTGCGGGTAGTACTATGACTACTTGAAATAGGACGGTGCGGCATGATTGCGCTCCACCAGCTTCGGAGGTGCCCGTGGGCGGCTGCGGTGCGGCAGGCCCTTGCGAACGTCGGCCAGGACTACGGCGTCGTCCAGGTTCCCTACGCCCGTGAGGCGCGGAACGAAGTCCGCGCCCTGACCGGTCAGGAGAAGACACCGGTCCTCGTTGACGGGGACGTCGTCGTGGCGGATTCACGCAGGATCGTCGCCCACCTGTATGCCACCTACGGCGACGAGCGGCAGCGCGTCCGCGCCGAAGAGCTGTGGCAGGACGTGGGCGAGGACGCTGGCGTCTGCGCGGTGGGGAGCTGAGGTGGCCGAGCTCTACGCGAAGGTCGAACCGATGTCGCTGCAGGAGCGCGAGCGCAAAGGCGGAGGCGCCACCTCACGCGACCTCGGTGGGGCGTTGGGCGCCGAGCACATCTTCGCGCGGGTGTGGCGGTATGGCCCCGGCCACGAGATGGCCTACCACCGCCACCGCGCCCAGGAGGAGCTCTACCACCTGATCTCAGGCGGGCCACAGCAGGTCCAGATCTCCGACGAACTGGTGACCGTCGTCGACGGCGAATGGTTGCGCCTGCCGAAAGACACGCCGCGACGGATCGTCAACCGCACCGACCGCGAGGCCATCTGGCTCACCATCGGCGCGCCACCCGGCGATGGCATCGCCGACGGGATCCGCCTCGACCCGCAAACCGGACAAGAGATCCCGCGCTGACGCGCGCGCCGTCCGAGTCTCGCTTCCACCAGGTACTGCAATTCGTGGAGATGCCTGGCCTGCACCGACGAGTTGGCGCGCTTGGAGGTGGCTGGAGCGCGACCAGGCACGGCCCTCCGCCCGCTGGCCGAAGACTCTCCGACGAAGGTGGGGGTCCGGTGCGGTTGGTAGCGTCGTCTCATGGCCCTCTGGCATGAAAAGAAGTCGAAGAGGCCCGCGCCACTCAGATCGACCCAGTCCGCGTCTACAAGCGGTGGGATTGGGAAGACGGGGTGGCGCCGTTACCCCCTGAGCGCGGCGGTCGCCGTTTCGATGGCGCTGCTCGCCGTCCTCGCGCTCGGCATCACGAGCGCTCTGCAACGAAGCGCCGATGCGCCGATCCGGACCGCCGCCCGACCGACGCCACCGCCGGGCGCCGCGCCGAGCGTGCGACCTGCCGTCGTCGCACCGGCGAGGATCCAGACGACGCACGCGCAGATCGCCACCGGCGGGGCGGTACGACGGCTTCTGGCATCTCGCACAGTCCCGAGCCGCGGCACATCGCCCTCACCGGCCCGGGCGATCCGTAGATCCAGGCCCACCAACCCGCCGCCATCGGTCCCACGCGCACCATCGCCGCCAGCCGGGCCCGCCACTCCTCCCACCGGCTTGCCGAGTCCACCGCCCCAGCCCGCCGCCCCTACCACCGTCGTGCCGGTTCCACCGCCACAATCGCCGGCACCCTCAACTCCACCGCCGGTCATCGACACGCCGCCCGCCCCGATCCCGGAGGTCGACGACCCCGAAACCGACGAAGGCGACGGGGACCATGAGCACGGCCGGCCGCAGCCCGGTGGGCACGACCATGGCCATCATCGCGGCCCGGACTGTTCACCTTCCAGTGCCAGGCGCCCGAGTTTCTCGTCACGCTAACCAGCAACAACTCTCTCGTCTCGTCAGCAAGAAATCGGGCGATAGTCCCGGCCCCTGCCCACCAGAGGGGACAGACTGGGTGCCCTCCCTGGTCGTCACTGGTGCTGATGGGATCCGGGTTCGAGTCCTCGCGTCGGCTTCGGTTGGAAAGGCGGAATGAGCGTGGATGAGCCGTTCTCGCCGATTGCTCCGTCAGCTACCATCCCGACGGCCGTGGCGACGGGAATCTGGAGCCCACGGATGCAAGGGGCACCACCAAACTGACCGGGTCGTACTGCCCTGTGATGCGGGTGTAGCCACCCTTCCTCCGGGGGTCAGCCGACCTGCACAGCGCATCGCGGTCGCGAGAGCTCAGCGGAGGCCCGACAGCCGTTACGGGACGGCTCACCCAGGCCAGAGGGACCAGGGCCGCGGGGAGCGATTCACCCGTTCTGCGACTTCACGTAGGCGACGTAGCCGCGCACGTCCGCCGCCGGCTCCGAGTATGCCTCGCCGAGGGCCGTCTCCACGGCGGTCATGTACTCCTCGGCCCAGGCCGGGAACTGGTAGTCGATCGCGCGCAGGAACTCGAGGGTCGCGGCCAGGCGGATGTCTGCGATCGAGGGAGAGGCGCCGCCGATGAACCGCCTCCCGTCCAAGAAGAATGCGCGGTAGACGTCGAGCGGCTCAGCGATCGCCGCCATCGCGTCCCTCTGCGCCCGTGCCTTCAAGTCGGCGTCGGCGTCGGACGGGCCGACCTCGCCCGGATACTGGGGGAAGGAGAGCGCCGGGTAAGTGGCGCGCGCGACGAGCGGATAGAGCGTGCCCGTCAGGTAGAACATCGCGCTGTCGACCATCGCTCGCTCGCCCGCGTCCTTCGGGTAGAACTGATCGAGGTCATGCGTGTTGCACAGGTACTGCATGATCGCGCAGCTCTCCCAGAGTGACCCCTTCGGGAGCCCCTCCTCCTCGAGCAACGGGGTGAGGTGAGCCGGGTCCTTCTTCAGGAACTCCGGGGTGGTCGTCGTGCCCCACACGTCGATCTCCTCGAAGTCGAGCCCGGCGGCTCGCACGAAGATCCGGGCGGCCAGGTTGTTGACGCTCGGCTTCAGTACGTTCAGGGTGTTTGCAGCCACTATGATCCTTCCGGTTTGTGCGTTATGGGGCCTTGCGGGCGGTGGTACGGCTGTCGTGCTGAGCGGTCGTCGGAGAGCGACGCCCGCGATCGCCTGACGAGCGCCTCGATGGCGTCGGCCAGATGGTCCTCGGCGATGTTGTAGTCGCCACGCTGCACACGGATCCTGTGCGCCTCGAGCAGCACGTCGGCGTGCGTGCAGCCGAACGGGGGCTCGAACCGGTAGGACGCAAGCTCGATCAGGAGGCCGAGCGGGTCCTCGAAGTAGATCGAGTCCATGAACCCGCGGTCCTTGACGCCGCTGTGCGGGATCTTGCGCTCGTCGAGTCGCTCCGCCGCCTGCCGAAAGGTCGCCTGCGAGAGCGAGAAGGCGATGTGGTGGACGCAGCCGGGATCCGTCGGGGTGCGACGCGGATCGGGCTCGCGGTTCTCGTTCGTGAAGACGGTGATGAGGCGCCCGTCACCCGGATCGAAGTAGAGATGGCTCTCCGACGCATTGTCGAGGTTCGGCTGCTCGAAGACGAACGGCATGCCGAGCACGCCTTCCCAGAAGTCGATCGACGTGCGCCGGTCGGCCCCGCAGATCGTGATGTGGTGGACGCCCTGGCTTTGAAGTTTCCGCACCGTCGTCTCGAACTCCCTACCGCTCGACAAGCGTCGATTTGTACTCGCTCCGCCCGAGGCTCCCCCACGGCACCAGCTCCACGCGTGTCTGGACGACGAGCACGCCGCGCAGCCTGTCGCGGATCGCATCCGCGAGCGCGGTGTCGGCCCCGGCGCCGCGCGCGAGCTCGACGCTCACGGGAAGCGGCGGCTCCTGCTTGACGCCCGGCGCCTGGGGCTTCACGAGGATGTGGCCGCTGACCCTTGGAGCGAACGAGGTCACCACCTCGCGCACCGCAGTGGGGAAGACGTTGACCCCGCGGACGATGAGCATGTCGTCGGTACGTCCGATGCACCGCACACGCGGGCTGGTGCGGCCACACGAGCACGGGCTCGTCCGGACCTCGATGTGGTCGCGCGTGCGAAACCGCAGAACCGGTGCCGCGCGATGCTGGAGATGCGACAGCACGAGCTCGCCCCTCGCACCGTCCTCCAGATCGAGGGCGACGCCCGTGTCCGGGTCGATGACCTCGGCGTGGACGAAGCCGCGCGCGCCCAAGTGCATGCCGTCCTGCTGCTCGCACTCCCCCCATAGGGAGATGCCGACGTCGCCGATGCCCATCGCCTCGGTGACGTTCGCGCCCCATCCCTCTTGGAGCTTCGCCCGGAACGCCGGCTCGCCTCCGCCCGGCTCAGCCGCCACCAGGACGCGTTCGACGCTCGACCCCCGCAGATCGATGCCTCGCTCCGCCGCCCATTCGATGAGGTAGGCGGCGTAGGAGGGCGTGAGCACGACGGCCTCCGGCCTGAGCTGCTGGACCGCCCGGATCAGGCGCTCGGTGTTCCCGGTCCCGACCGGAATCTGGCAGAGGCCGATGCGGTCGAAGGCGGCAAGTGCGGCACCCGCAACGAACGGCCCGGCGTTGTAGGTGGTGACGATGCGCTGACCGGCGGCGATGCCGGAGGCTGCATAGCTGCGCGACGAGCCGGTCACCCAGTTGTCGAGATCATCGGCGGTAAGGGGGATGTAGCTGGGCGCGCCGGTGGTGCCGCTCGTCGAGTAGATCCGAACGATCTCGGAGGGCGTCGCGCAGAGATGCGCGCCGAACGGATTGTCAGGGGTGCACGTCGCCCTGATCTCGCTCTTCTCGGTGAGGGGCAGCTGCGCGACGTCCGCGAGCCCGCCCGCGTCGCGGGCGGAGGCGAACCCTGCCGCCGTCAGCTTCTGGCGGTAGAAAGCCGAGCGCTCGAAGAGGTATGCGAGTTGAGTGCGGTAGCACGCATCGTCCACGGCGAGTTGCTCCGCCCACGGGCGGCTCTCGATCTGCGGCGCGAGGATCATCAGGGCAGGTCTTCCGGCCTGGGTTCATACTCGATCGCCGCCTCTGCCCTCCCCGCCAGGAGGAAGCCGAGGGGATGCTGTTGCTCCTCGGCCAGATGAGCGAGCAGACCACCCGTGCGCGCGAGAATCGGAACGGCCTTCACGACGGCGGACGAGAAGCCCAGGTCGAGCATGACCGCCGCGATCGGCATCGAGACGTTCATCGTGAGCGGCTTCGCCCAGACCTCGGCGACGCTCGTGCGGAGGCAGCGCGCGAGCAGGATGTGGGGCCCGCTCGCCCCGCGTGCATCCGCCAGCTCGAGAATCCGTTCGGCGCGCGGGTCGAGCGGCCGATGCACCGGATGGCCGAAGCCCGGCACCTTGCCGCCGGACGCGTGGACTGCGCGTGCGACGTCGTCGGCGACGGCAGCGGGCGCCCCGCCGGACGCCACCTTCTCCTGTGCCTCTTCGAGGAGCCTCGCGCACGACTCGGACGTGCCGAGGAGGACCGGGCCGGCGCCGAGGATCCCCGCCGCCACGGCCCCCTGCAGTGATCCGGGATCGGCGGCGAGCGTCATGCGGGCTGTGATGTTGGTGGGCATCATCCCGTGCTCGGCGATCGCGACGAGCAGCAGATCGAGGAAGAAGCGCTGGTCGTCCGTTGGCTCGCGGCCGGTGAGCAGCAGGTGGAAGTACTCGGTGAAGCTCAGCCTGCCCATGAGGTCGCCGCAAAGGTCGCGACCCCGCACCTCGACGCTGTCGGGATATGCCTGGCTGATGTGGCTGACGGGGGCCATGGCCTTACCGATCTGCATACGGCCTCCAACCCCCCATCGCTCGTCGAGCACCGCGCCCTGGCACCGGGCTTCACCCACCGGTTACGGGAGCGGCACGCTGTCGCGACGGTATCAGAATCGGCGCCGCCGCTGAGAAGCCCGCTGCGTCTCGGGCGGTTTCGGGGTCACCCCAAGGTGCCAGACACCCCAGGCGAACGTTCACGGCCTTGCCGACAAACCAGAACAGGCGATCTGGCCGACTCCGTTGACGAGGACCGGCACCCAGTCGGCGCTCGACCGGTTGGCGAACGCATCGAGGCTGACGGTGCTTGACGCCGAATGAAGAAACGCTGGGGCAGCCCGAGCTGACCCGTGGGCAACAGCCCGATGCCGACCGGGAGGCGCGATTCGAGGAGGCTGGAGTACCCTGCGCGGAAGTGACGCTCGAGCTTGTCCCTTTTCGGGCCTTCGGTCCGTCCCGGGTCTGAGGGACTGCCGCCGGCCAGCCCCCTCCGCTTCTCGGTCGCCGACACGCAGGCGGACGTTCGGAGCTCGATGCACGCACAGACCCTAAAGACACGCCCGCGCCTCCGGATCGGGCTGCTCGCCCCTCCGTGGGTTCCGATCCCACCGCCCCAATACGGAGGCATCGAGCAGGTGGTCGCTGCCCTGGCCACGGGCCTCGTCGAGCGAGGGCACGAAGTTGTGCTCATCGCCGCCCCGGGCTCGTCGCTGCCCGGCGTCGAGACGATCAGCCCGCTGGAGTCGCTTCCTGACGTCATCGGACATCCCATCTCCGACTGGCAGCACTCGCTCGCCGGAATCGATGAGCTCAACGACGTCGACATCGTCATCGACCACTCGGGTCCGCTCGGGGCGCTGTTGACCTCGCGGCTCCACGTTCCGGGCTTGCACGTGACCCACGGCCCGCTCGACGCCGTGCCGACCGAGATCTACGCCGGGATCGCCCGCCACTCGCCGGGCCTGCGGTTGGTCGCGATCAGCAACGCCCAACGCGCGATGGCGCCCGGCTTGCCGTTCTCGGGGGTGTGTCACAACGGCCTTCCCCTCGAATCGGCCCCCTTCCGCGCCAAGCCGGACGGCCACCTCGCGTTTCTGGGCCGGATGTCGCCGGAGAAGGGCCCCGCCGAGGCGATCCGCATCGCGAGGCGCGCCGGAATCCCTTTGCTGATCGGGGCCAAATGCCGTGAGGATGCTGAGCACGCGTACTTCGCCGAACACGTCGAACCGCAGTTGGGACCCGATGTCGTTTGGCTCGGTGAGCTCAACGCCACCGAGAAGTTCGACCTGCTGGCAGGTGCGCGTGCCCTGGTATTTCCGATCTCCTGGCAGGAGCCGTTCGGCATGGTGATGATCGAGGCGATGGCGTGCGGGACACCCGTGTTGGCGACGGCGCGCGGCTCGGTGCCGGAGGTCGTGGCCGACGGTGTCACCGGTTTCGTTCGCGCGTCCCCCGACGAGTTGGTCGCGACGGTAGCCCGACTCGATGAGATCGACCGCGCCGCCTGTCGCCGCCGCGTCGCCGAACTGTTCTCGGCCGACGCGATGACCGCCGGATATGAGCGCCTTGCCCACGCCGAGCTGGCGCGGATGCGACGCCCGGTCCTGGGCTTGGCCCCAGACGCGGAAGTCCACGAGGTCGAGCTCACGGTTGCGGTCGGCGGTGCCGGTGGCTAGCAACCCGCCGCCTACGACGAACACCGCGGCGGCGTGGAAAGAGCCGGTCATCCTCGCGGGAGACGCCTCGACGATCACGCTGATCGACGGCCTGACGTTCGCGATCTCGAACGCGCTGGGCGACATCGTCGGCGACTCGGATGGGCTCATCGCCGACGACACCCGGCACCTGTCGTGCATGCGCGTGTCGATCGACGGTGCGCCGCTCCGTCCGCTGGGAGCGGCACAACTGGCTCCGTCGACAGCTCGCTTCCGTGGCTTTGTCTCACCGCTGCCGGGCCATGCGGATCCATCGCTTGAGGTCGAGCGACGGCGCACCGTCGTGTCGGGCGGCTTGGAGGACGAGCTGGTGCTCCGGTGGTGGTCCGCATCCCCGTGCGAAGTGGCCGTGTCTCTGGAACTCGACGCGGATTTCGTCGACATCTTCGGGATTCGTGGTCTGACCGCCGCGGCACCCTCGGCGCGATACGTCCAAACCGCCGCGTCCAACGACTCTGTGCGGTTCGCAGACAGCCAGACCGGGTTGTCGACGGTCGTTCGGCTGGCGCCGGCCCCCGCCTCGCTCGAGAGCGGGGTCGCCTGTTGGACCACGACGCTTCGTCGTGGAACGCCGTGGCGCCTTCAGATCACCGTCGAGACGGAGACCGGACACATCACCGCCGAGCACACGGTCGACCAGGCCGAACGCAACGCCAGGTCCGGGGTCCAGGTCCTGAGCGATCCACCCGACCTCGGCCGTGGCTGCCGCCGAGCCCTGGCCGACCTGGACGCGCTGAGCATGCCGGATCGACTCGCCCCGGGTCGGCGCCTGGTGGCCGCGGGCATCCCATGGTTCGTCGCCTTGTTCGGACGCGACAGCCTCATCTCGGGACATCAAGCGCGAGCCTTCCTTCCCGGCCAGATCATGGATACCCTCTCGGCCCTCGCCGTTCGCCAAGGCCGCGTGAGCGACCCCGGCAACGAGGAGGAGCCGGGCAAGATCCTGCATGAAGTACGTCTGACCCCACGCCCGTGGCTCGGCGAGGGCACGGCCGCCGGGGTGCGACCGTACTACGGGAGCGTTGACGCAACACCCCTGTTCCTGATCCTCTACGGGACGGCCCTGCGGTGGGGCGCGTCACATGCGTCGCTGACCGAACTCCTCCCCGCGGCCCGAGCCGCACTCGAGTGGTTGCGCGGGCCGGCTGATCCAGATGGAGACGGCCTGGTTGAATACCGCCCGACCGGCTCGCGTTCGCTGAGCAACCAGAGCTGGAAGGACTCAGTCGACGCGGTTCAATTTGCCGACGGTCGGCTGGCCGAGGGGCCCATCGCGATGGTCGAAGTTCAGGGCTACGCCTACCGCGCCCGCCGCGAGCTGGCGGATGTATTGCGCCACCTGGGGCATGACAGCGACGCCGATACTCTCGATGACGAGGCGACGGCGCTGCGCGAACTCATCCGCGAGCGATTCTGGTGCCCCGCGACGCACCCGTCGCCCGGCTACTTCGCGTTGGCCCTCGACGGCGACAAACGCCAAGTCGACGGCATCGCCTCCAACATGGGGCACCTGCTCTGGTGCGACGTCCCGTCCGACGACGAAGCCATGCAAGTCGCGCGTCATCTGACCGGACCAGCGCTGGCGAGCGGGTGGGGGCTGCGAACGCTCTCGCACGATATGGCGGGCTTCAACCCGATCTCGTATCACGTCGGCTCGGTGTGGCCACACGACACCGTCATCGCGTGCGAAGGCCTGCGACGCTACCACCTCGACGCGCAAGCACTCACGCTCGCAGACGACCTGATCGCGGCGATGGCGCTTTTCGACCACCGACTGCCCGAACTCTTCGGCGGCCACACCCGTGAGCCCGGCGACACTCCAACCCCCTACCCCACGGCCTGCCGACCCCAGGCCTGGGCGGCCGGCGTGCCGCTCCAACTCGCGACGATGTTCCTTGGGCTCGAGCCAGACGTACCCAACGGACGGCTACGCCTCAGCCCGCAGCTCCCACCAAGCCTCAATCAGCTTGAAGTGCGGGGGAGCGAGTTCCCCCCAGGACGTCTCTCCGTGCGGATCGACCGCGATGCCGGGATCCGCATCCTCGAGGCACCCGACAACCTCACGATCGAGCTCCGATAGGGACCTCCCGGCACCACAAGCGCGAGGCATGCTGTCGGCAGTGAGGTTGTCGCGGCCAGGGCCACACTTGACGGTCTGCCAATCCATCCGTCGCTATTGTCGGGCCCTCGGCGCGGTTCGACCGCTCAGGGTCCGGCCATGACGATGTCGAGGAGCGCTCGGCCGGCCGCGTCCAGCCGGTCCGCGGCGTTCGAGAGGTGACGGTAGACCTCGCGCCGGCGCAGGGCGAGCAGAAGACGCTCGAGCGTCGGCGCCACGCCGTCGGCGCCCTGGGCGCGCAGCATCGCCGCATACGGCTCCGGGGCGAAGGCATCGGCCACCGCGGCGCGGAAGATCTTCTCGGCGTTGCGCTCGGATTTGTGGACCGCCTGTGCCGCGGCCTGAGCCGCACCGGGATCGTCGCGCAGGCGCGCGAAGCCCTCCCGCAGCGACGCGCCCCCCGCGGCCAGCTGCTCCACGATCTGGCGCATCCAGTCGTCGGGAGCGACCTCGAGGATCTCGATCTCCCGAACCGTGGTCTTGGCGTAGTTCAGGACGTCGTCGATCGCCGTCGCGGCGAGGTAGATCGACCCCCGGTCGATCGGCGTCGCGAACGACCGCGCAAGCGTGTCGAGGGTCTGCGCACGACGCCGGTCGCCCTCCTTCTCGAGCGCCCGCACCTCCTCGCCGTGTTCGGGACCGCCGTCCCGGGTGAACGCCACCAGTGCGTCGAGGGCGTCGACCATTACCGCGCACTGCGCCTCCAGCATGCCATGGAAGTCGGGCACGCGGGGTGCAATCCGCCTGGTCAGCGCGGCGAGCGCGCCGCGCAGGCGGGAGGTCACGAGAGCCCACTCACTCGATCGCTCCCATCGCGCGCAGGACGCCGACCAGGATCGCGGCGAGCGCCGCGGTGCACGGCATCGTCAGTAGCCATGCCACAAGGATGGCCTTTCCGGTCTCCCAGCGCACCGCACGGGGGTGATCGGCCGCGCCCACGCCGATGATCGCTGAGCTCGTGATCTGACTGGTGGAGACCGGCCCGCCCCACGCCGAGGTCGCCCCGACCACCGCGGCGGCGGTGAACTGGGCGCCGGCCGCATGGAGCGGCCGCAGTCGGTAGATGCCGAAGCCGAGGGTCCGCACGATCCGCCAGCCACCCAGGACCGCCCCCACGGGGATCGTCGCCGCGGAGACCACCACCACCCAGAACGGCACCTCCAGGTGGTCGGTCGTCCCGCCGACCAGCAGGGCGAGGGCGATGATCCCCATGCTCTTCTGCGCCTCGTTCACGCCGTGGGCAAACGACAGCGCCGCCACCGTCGGCAACTGCACGCCCCGCAGGCGCCGGTTCCATCCCACCGCCGCGGAGCGCAGCGTCCACGCGGCGACACGCTGGACCAGGGCACCGACCCCCAGCCCGATCACCGGCGAGATCACCAGCGCCACGACCACCTTCGCCACCCCCTCGACGTGGCCGTCTGCCAACGCCGCGAAACCCCAGCGGACGTCGTCAACCCCGGCGGCGACGATCGTGGCGCCGACGAGCCCGCCCACGAGGCCATGGGTCGAGGACGCCGGGATCCCCGCACGCCACGTCACGACGTTCCAGCCGATCGCCGCGGCGAGGCCCGCCGCCACCGTTCGCAGAGCCGATTCCGGCGGGAGCCCGCTGAGGTCGACGAACGACCCGATCGTGGCCGCCACCGCCGTGCCGGCCACCAGGGGGCCCGCGAACCCGAACACCGCGACGATGGCGATCGCGCGGCGGGGCGTGAGCGCCCGGGAGGCGATGCCGCTCGCGGTCAGCGTCCCGGCGTCGTGGACCCCCCCGCTCACCGCCCAGACAAGGGCGATGGCCACCACGATCGCGGTCTGGGCCGACACATCACGATCCTGCCAGACATCGAATATGGGCACCGACGAGGACACAGCTCCCAAGGCGATGATCGTGTGACCCGTTCTCAAATCCGGCGATGAGTTGCAGCCGCAAGACTGCAATGAAACTTCCGACGCGGGACGCTAGGCTTCGGCGCATGGACGAGCCGGTTCCCGTGACGACCGTGGCGGACGAGCTCGAGGCCGACGTGGTCTGCGGCCTCCTGCGTTCGGCCGGCCTCGAGTGCGGCTTCCGTCCGACGGCGGCCGCCGACTCGGCGTTCGAGGGGATCGTCGCCGGTCGGATGGAGATCCTCGTGCACGCATCCGACCTGGAGGCCGCGAACGAAGTCATCGCGGCGGCCGAGGCCACTTAGTCCCTATGTCCCGCGGCCCGGCCGCCCTCATGCCGGCCCGCCCGCGGACTGTCCCCCTCCGGCGGCTCAGCCGGTTATCGGCCGCTCCCCGGGGTGCGACGTCCGATGTCTCTCCCGACTCCGCCGGGCGACCAGGATCCGTCCGTTGCGACGGCAGCCGGGCGTGCCTAGTGGTGCGACATCGAAGTAACGGTGGAGTCTCCGTGGCTGCGAGCGTCGCGATACGGCGTCCTCGGCATCGCGAATATGTCCAATATTCCCGACGGCCTGCGTCCACCGCCTCGCTCGCTCTCGCTCACGGATACTGGCACGCCATTTTGATGTCACACCACTAGGGGCCGGGCGTACTCGCCGGGGTGGCTGCCGGCTCGGGCTCAGGCGTCGGCGCCTCGTCCGTGCCGAAGAGATCCGCGACGGTCGAGTCGATCTCCTCGGTGACGATCTCCTTCGCGCCGAGCGCCTGAAGGAGCATTTCCGCGGTCGGGACCACGTCGGCCGCGATCTCGATCACGGCCGCCGAGCCGTTCGTGCCCAGCGACTTGCCGAGCTGCTCGAGCTGGTCGTTCTTGAAGCCCGAGTCCCGGAGCTTGGATGCGAGCGCCCCGATGCCGCCGGCGGCGAGCATCCCGATCGGACCGCCGATGATCCCGATCACCCCGCCGATCAGGGCGCCCCGGCCCGCGCCCCAGTCCCTCGATTCGACGAACTTCACGGTCCCGTCCGGCTTCACGTGCAGGACGGCGGCGTTGCCGACCTTGTCCGGGAACGCGCCCCCCACTGCCCCGGCGCCCCGTGACCCCCCCTCGGGTGTCTCGAAGCTCGCAGCCAGGATCTTGCGGTTCGGATCGGCCATGGTGGTTCCCCCTCTTCTTCGCGCAATCGTGCTCGGTGGGGAACCTATACCTACCAAGAGTCGTCTGCGACCGGGTGGATCATCGGGCCTGGCGGCCCTGTTGAAGGAGACGACCTACGTCATCCCCGGCGGGGAGAAGTCCCTTCTCGTCACGACGAACTTCGACACGTGGGGTTGGGCCCTGATCATCTGGGGCATAGTGCTGATGCTCGCCGCCGGCTCGCTCTTCGCCCTCCAGAGCTGGGCACGGTGGTTCGCCATCGCGGTGGTCCTCGTCAACGGAGTCGGCCAGATCGCCTGGTTCCCGGCCTACCCCCTGTGGAGCCTGCTCGCGATCGGCCTCGAGATCGCGGTCCTGTGGGCGCTCACCGCAGGCTGGAAGGAGGCGAGGGCAGATCTGAGGGGCTGAACGAAGATGACCAGTGCGCCTTGCCGGCGAGCATCGTGTCTTGCCGGCAAGGAATGGACTGGAACTTCGGGTGGTCGAACCCCAGGACGATCAGCTGTATCGGTCCAATTGCCATCTCTACCGCCTTTCAGTTGGTCGCTTCCAAGTGCTACCGGCGGCGATCCGGAGCCGCTCCTCGGGGCGTTGCGAGGTGGTCGGTGATCGACACTAACACCACGGGCTTCGCCGGAGTAGTCGTCCGAGGACGTTCCAATGCCGAGAGTTGACGAGAACAAGTTGCGGGAGCGCGTCCACGAACTCGACCGGCTCAACCCCTATCAGACGTTCCCGAGAACGTCTGCGGACGGGTGGATGCCCCGAGCGCTCTCGTCGACCACCGTTCGACGCGACCCTGGGCACACGATCGGGCTGATCAAGATCGCCGAGCAGATCGTCCCTGTGGGGCCTTCCGAGCGGCCTACGAGCCGGCGAGGCTGTTGATCTCGATAGCGATGAACAACGCGATCACGATCTCGCTGACGATCCACGAGTTCGCGGTCATCCAATCGCGCGCCTTGGGAAGAAACACCTCCGCCCGCTTGCCCCCCACGAGGACGAGAATCACCGGCAACGCCGCCAGGAGCAGCGTGGCGAAGACGAACGAGAGGCAATACCACCAGGGGTCGCCGTTCGTCGCCAGGTAAGAGCCGACGGCGAACGAGGTGATGATGTCGGTCGGAAACACCCCCAACAGGAGCAGGCCGAGCTTGAACGAGGCTTTCGGAGTCGCCGTCAGAAGCTTGCCCATCCACTTGGGTGGCTCTGCCGTCTTCCTGCCGCGGAAGACGAACACGGCGGCGACCAGAAGGAGAAGCAGGATCACGACGTCGACCGCCCGCCCGGAACTCCGTTCGGACTCGCCGGCGGCGCTCTTCACCTGCTTGACGATGAGGTATGCAGCCGTGACGAAGAACGTGACTGTGAGGAGTACGCCGGCGAGGAAGGCAGCCGAGTTCTTCCGCCAGTTCTCGCTCGTCGCGAGGAGGACGGCGGTGATGATCTGCGGACCCGCGACCATCACAAACGCGAGGGGCAGGACCGTCAGGAAACCCGGCATTAGTGCTCAACCTCCTCTCGTACCGGCATTAGTTGGGCCGCGCATCGGAGGCAGCCGTCTCGTCAGCCTATCCGTCGGAGGCTGGTCCTCGACGTCCCCGATGAGCAGGCGATCGACCGGTGCGGCGACGGGCCGGACGCCAAGCGCGTTCCGGCCCATGTCTTTGCCACCGCGCGAGGGCGGAAATAGCCGGACCCCGAGACCCCCAACGTCCCCCGGCGGCGGCGTGAACGAGTCGTGATCGGTGAAGTCGACGCGGCACATAGAGGTTCGCTCAGTTTGCCGCGGGCGTACGCTCACCTCCGCCAAGGACGCCGAGTGCGAGGATGATGAAGCCGATACCGCTGAGCAGCAGCGCGATTCCGATGACGATCGTAAACAGCCCGAGCTTCTCCGCCATGTAGGCGACGTTGAGCGCCGTTGAGAGGGCGGTCTCGGTCACCCATGTGTTGCGTGGGCCGTTTGCGATCGGCTTGCCTGTCTCATCCTTCGCCGCCGCCGCCTCGTCGCTGGTGCCCTTGGGATCGCTCGGGTTGGCTGCGGAGGCGAACCGTCCCATCTGCGCGTAGGTGTTGCCGCCCGACGACCTGAGCGCGTGGATGCGCATGTACTGGGCAAAGCAGCGGGCGTCGGCCCCGTTGTTGATCTTCTTCTCCGCCACGTCGCACGACGGGATCGTCACATTGCTGAGACCGGCCTCCTGCACCGCCTTCTCGATCTCGTCCGGGCTCATGTCGGGTGAGCCGACGATGAGCTCCCGCTGCACCTCCGTCTCGACGGTGTTGCGTGCGTCGACGCCCAGGACGATCGAACCGATTCCGAAGGCGATCATGAGGACGCCCGGCGGCGATCCCGCCGAACTTGAGAATCGTCTGCATGCTCATGCTGCTACTCCTTCTTGTGTGACGGTGCCCGACGCGATTGTGTCGGGTGATCCCCGATGGTCTTCGACCGCTTCCTGGCGCGAGCGAGGCAGCCCGGGTGGTGCCGGACCGAATCCCTCCACCGCGGGCGGCGGTCACCATTCGAAACCGACAATCGCATGGCCCTGACACCACCAGCATACGGGCGCACGCGGAGGCGACCTTCGGCTTCTCCACGAGCTTGCTCTGGGTCCGCCGCACGCTGCCCTCGCGGCATCGCCCGAGCACCGGCCGAGCACGCCTACGCTCCCGAGGTTCCCAAACATCCCCGCCGGTCCAGGGGCTGGCCCTACAACGGGGTTCCGGTGGTCACAGCTCGTGTTCTGCGAGCTCTCGAAACTCGTCCGGCACGGCGCCACGGCCCCAGAGCGCCGCCGCCGCGTAGCCTACCGCCGAGCGGCCGAACCGCCTGCGCACCAGGTCGATGGAGCGATCCACGGCCAGGCGGGCGGCCCCCGACGGTGAGCCCAGGCGGTGCGGGTCGTCGCCGGCCACGGGGAACTCCAGCTGGACGGCCGGCTCGTCGACCAGGTTTGCGATCGAGATCGCGAGAAGGGTCACCACATGCTTGGCAGGGTGCTCCGCCAAGGCTTGCGCCACCAGTGACTCGGCGATCTCCCTGAGCGTCAACGTCGACGCCACCGGATCTGCCACCGTCACCGACCGGGTGATGCTTCGCATCCCAGTGAACCGGACCCGCACGGTTACGGTCCGGCCGGCGAGCCCCCTGCTCCGCAGACGGCCGGCCACGCGGTCGGCCAGGTGCCCGAGCACCTCGGCGACCAGGTCCGGCGTCGGCGTCGAACGGGCGAACGCCGACTGCGCGCCCACCGACCGGGCCCGGCCCGACGGGCGCACCTGACGACGGTCCTCGTTGTTGGCCAGGGCGCGCAGCTTCGCCCCAGGTCCACCTCCCACCAAGCGCGCAAGGCTGTCGGGTGACGCGCGCGCCAGCTGCCCAACCGTCGTGATGCCACGCTCGGCGAGCCGAAGCTCGGTCGCCGGCCCGACCCCCCACACAAACCGGACCGGCAGTGGATCGAGGAACTCCCGCTCACGATCCGGATCGACCACCACCAGCCCGTCCGGCTTGGCCACCTGCGACGCGATCTTCGCCAGATGCTGTGTTCGGGCGACACCCACGGAGATCGGCAGCCCCACCTCGTCGCGCACGCGGGCACGAATCCTCGCCGCGATCTGGGCGGGCGGACCGAACAACCGCCTTGAGCCCCCGACGTCCAGAAACGCCTCGTCGATGGATATCCGCCGGACCAGCGGCGTGTGGTCACCGAGGATCGCCATCACCGCATCGCCCAGACGCCGATACTCCGCGAAGTGCCCCTTGACGAACACGATGTCCGGACATGCCTCCCGGGCACGCCACCCAGCCATCCCACCCGATACGCCGCACCGCTTCGCCTCGTACGAGGCTGCCAGCACCACCCCGCTGCCCACCGCCACCGGCCGCCCGCGCAACCGCGGATCGAGAAGCTGCTCGACCGACGCGTAGAACGCGTCGAGATCTGCATGCAGAATCGAGGCGCCTTCACCCACCACGCCACTGTAGCGAACATGTGTTCGCTACGCGAGGACTGGGCAGCTGACCTCGTCTGCCCACGTCTGCCGCATGGCAACGAGTTCTGGCGGCGCCCGCCGTGGGCCGCTGGTCGCTGTTCGGTGCTCCGCCGCCGGATGTAGCCTTGTGATCGCAGGTTGCTGCGACAAGGAGGCGTTGTGAACAAGTCTGAGTTCGTGGAGGCGATCGCGGTGCGATCGGGAGCGTCTGAGGCGGATGCGAGGCGCGTGCTCGAGGCGGCGCTGGTCGAGATCCAGGAGGCCCTGGCAAACGGCAGCGAGGTCGCGCTGCTCGGATTCGGGAGGTTCTCGACCGCCAGGCGGGCCGGGCGGACCGGGCGGAACCCGCAGACCGGTCAGGCGTTGACGATCGCCGCGAGCACCTACCCGCGGTTCACGGCCGGCGCCGCTCTCCGGGCAGCGGTCAAGACCCAGACGGACGTGGAGGCCGGGACGCCGGTGGAGATCGCGACGACGCCGGATACCGAGGTGGCGGTCGAAGCCGAGGCGAACGCCAACATCAAGAAGAAGAAGAAGAAGAAATAGAAAAAGAAAAAGAAGTAGTCGCGCGCGCAAGCTAGTGGTGCGACATCGAAATAACGGTGGAGTCTCCGTGGCTGCGAGCGTCGCGATACGGCGTCCTCGGCATCGCGAATATGTCCAATATTCCCGACGGCCTGCGTCCACCGCCTCGCTCGCTCTCGCTCACGGATACTG
>CAYMSM010000010.1:0-4405 GCA_964393105.1 uncultured Bifidobacteriaceae bacterium | reverse complement strand
ACGACGGCATCACCGTCAACTGCGTCCTTCCGAGTGTCATCGACACTCCCGGAAACCGCGCGGCCCAACCCGCTGCAGACACCGAGCGGTGGGTGGCGCCGGCCGACCTCGCCGTCGTCATCGCCTTCCTCTGCTCCGACGCGGCCCGCGCCGTAAACGGCGCCGCGCTCCCCGTCTACGGCCGGGCCTGAAGCCCTCCCGCTCTTGACTGGCGTCCAGACCTATTGGACGCGGTTGCACTGGGGTGCGTGGTCGAGGATTGCGCTCAGGCGCGACCACGTAGCAGACGGCGATCTGCGCCGGGGAACGTGGTGGCGGCGACCGCGGAGGCGTCACCGAACCCAGTAGCACACCGCGCCGCAGGCGACGGAGTCGCTGCCCTCCCATCTGCCTGGACTGCCCCCGGCGATAGAGTTCGGGCAGCAGCGAACGCGGCTCGCAAACGGGGGAGGACGACGTGGCGCTCTTGACATCTGACCAGATCGACCAAGAGTTGGCGGGCATGCCCGGGTGGGAGCGCCGGGGGGACGCCATCGTCCGAGAGTTCAGCTTGGAGGGCGGGTTCATGGGATCGGTCGGGTTCGTCAACCGGCTCGCCGCTGCGGCCGAGGTCGCCGACCACCATCCCGACCTCGCGATCTCGTGGAACCGGGTGACCGTCACGCTGTCCACGCATTCGGCGGGCGGTATCACCGACAAGGACATCGCGCTCGCCCGCGACGCCGATCGACTCGCTGCCGGGTGATCCACCGGCGCATCCTTCGGCCGGTGCTCTTCCGGCTGGATCCCGAGCGCGCCCACTCCATCGCGATGGGCGGCCTGGCTGCGTTGGCGCGGCTCGCCCCGGTCGGCGCATTGGTGGAGCGCCGGCTGCGGGTCGACGACCCTCGACTTCGCCAGGAGGTCTTCGGACTGTCGTTTCCCAACCCGGTCGGCCTCGCGGCCGGGTTCGACAAACAGGGGCACGCGGTGCCGGTCTGGGCGAACCTGGGCTTCGGCTTCGCCGAGGTCGGCACGATCACCGCCCACCCCCAACCGGGTAACCCCAAGCCGCGGATCTTCCGTCTGCCCGAGGACCGAGCGCTCATCAACCGACTCGGGTTCAACAGCGACGGAGCGGCCGTCGTGGCGGGGCGCCTTGCGGAGTGGGAGACGTCAGGTCGGGCCCACCGCATCCCGCTGGGCGTCAACATCGGCAAGACGAAGATCGCGGAGGACGCCGCCGCCGACTACGTCTCGACGTTTGCCCGCGTCGCGCCGTACGCCGACTACGTCGTCGTCAACATCAGCTCGCCCAACACGCCGGGCCTGCGCGACCTGCAGGAACGCGACGCCCTCGAGATGCTCGTCACGCGCCTGGCCGCGGCCAACCGGGTCCAGGAGCTGGCCAAACCGATCCTCGTCAAGATCGCACCGGACCTGGATCCTGGGGCGCTCGAAGCGATCGTCGGAATTGCCCGCGACCATGACGTGGCGGGGCTGATCGTCGCCAACACCACCGTCGGCCGCGCCGGCGCCACGTCCTCGCTCGTCGAGGAGTCCGGCGGAATGTCGGGCGCCCCGCTGCGCGATCTCGCCGACGACGTGTTGCGCCGGGCGCACGCGGTCGTGGATGGGCTGCCGATCATCGGGGTCGGCGGCATTTTCTCGGCCCAGGATGCGTGGCGCAAGATCCTGGCGGGCGCGTCGCTCGTGCAGGTATACACCGGCCTGGTCTACGAGGGCGCAGGGTTGCCGCGACGGATCAATCACGACTTGTTGCTGTTGATGGAGCAAGCGGGGGCCGCGACCCTCTCGGAGGTGGTCGGCGCCGGGTGAGCGGAACGCGCCGGCTGGCGTGCTGAGCGGGCTCGCGGTCCGTTCCACGGCCGTCGGCTCATGACGTCATCGGGATGGCTCACTTTGAGTGGACGTCGATCGCCGCCCGGGGGTAGGCTCTCTGCGCAAAGCGATGAAGGGGGGGTAATGCTCTTCCACGTCACCTGGACGTTCATCAACGTATCCGAGGACAGCCAGCGCCGATCCCTCGCAGTTTTCGCGGCGTGGGAGCCACCTGCGGGGGCCGAGTTCAAGGGCTTCTACGGCACGGCGGATGGGATGGGGGGTGTGGCGATCATCGAGGTCGACAGCGCACAGACCCTCGCGCGGACGACAGAACCATGGAGCCCGTGGCTTCGCTTCGAGGTCACGCCGATCATCCCGATCGAGGAGGCCGCAGCCATCGGCCACGAGGCGGTGGCGTTCCGCGACTCGGTGGGATAGCGGACACGACGAACGGCACCGGCGGCGCGGTGGAACCACGCCGCCGGTGTGATCGCTGCCTCGATGGTTCGTGTGGTGGCGAGTGGCGAACGATCCTTGCCGGCGCGGCGTCCGTGCAGTTCTCCAGGGGTTGATCTACGAGGGGCCGGCCTGCCGCGACGCGTCAACCAGGACCCCGCGCTGCCGACGGACCAAGGCACGCTTCCGTCAGGTTCCGGCGCGCCACCCGGTGACGAAGCTGACCTCGTGAGCACGGGTGTTGATTTGGCGCGCCTGGTCACGGGTGATCGCTCCGAGGCGTACGAGCATCGCGTACTCGGCGCGCAGACGCGTGCCGATCATCTCCGGCCCGTCGGTCGCGATCACGACCTCCACCCCGGCGGCCCGCAGCGCGTAGACGATCTCGGCGATCTGCTGCTCGTTACGCACGGCGCCGGTCTTGACATTGGACGTGGGGCAGACCTCCAACACGATGCCGCGCTCGGCGATCCGTTCGGCCAGGTGGGGGTCATACGCCGCGATGATCCCGTGGCCGATCCGATCGACGCCCAGGTCCACGACCTGCGCGAGTTCGGTCAGGTACGGCGATGGGTCCGGCGCATTGACGCCCTCCTCGCCGGCGTGGAACGTCACGCCGAGCCCCGCGGCCTGCGCGCGGGCCAGGAGCGGGGCAAGGCCCGAATAATCGAACGGCAGCGCCGATCCGGCGGGTCGCGGGCCGCCGATGTCGATCGCGACCACGCCGCGACCGGCGAAGCGCACGGCCTTGTCCACGACCGCTGCGTTGAGCTCGGGCGTGAAACAGCGGTCCATCATGAGCGTTACGCTGGCCTGGATCGGGTACTCGAGCATCGCCCGGTCAGCGGCGTGGACCGCCGCCATCACGATCGCGTCCAAGTCGCGCTCGCCGCCGCGATTGCGCTTGGCGGGGTTGAACCGCACCTCGTGCGTCGTGATCCGCTGCGAGCGGTACGCGCCGGCCAACATCTTGTGAACCGCGCGATACACGCCCTCCGGGCTGGACTGGATCAGCTCGGTCAGGTGGTAGATGGCGTTGAGGCCATCAAGCCCCGACACCCCGGCGCCCACGCTCGCGGCGCGGGCGAACGCCCAGTAGTCCTCGAAGGGAAGCTTGATCCCTTGTTCATGCGCAAGCTCCCACATCGTGGCGGCGTCGACGCCGCCGCCAAGGTGGGCGTGAAGCTCGGCGAGCGGCTCGTCGAGTGCGAAGACGCCTTCCACCCGTCGAGCCCCCGGCTCTGACTACTTGGTGCCGAGCAGTTCCTGCAGCTCGCCGCTCTGGTACATCTCGGTCGTGATGTCGCACCCGCCGACGAGCGTGCCGTCGACGAAAAGCTGCGGGATCGTCGGCCAGTCCGAGTGCTGCGCCAGCACCTCGCGGATACGCGGATCGGTCAGGACGTCGCGCGAGCCGAACTCCGCGCCGGTGATGTTGAGGATCTGCACCACCTGGTTGCTGAAACCGCAGCGAGGCGCGTCGGGTGTTCCCTTGAGATACAGGAACACGCGGTTGTCGGCGGTCTCGACCTTGATCTGGTCGAGGATCTCGGCATCGGTCATGGTGAGGGTGTCGCTCATCGGTCCTCCGGTGTGCGTGTCTTCAGGGCGAGCGCGTGAATCGTTCCGTCATCCAAGTACGTCTTGACCGCGGCATAGACGAGGCGGTGCTGCTCGATCCGCGACAGGCCGTCGAACTGCGGTGCGACGACCTCGGCGAACAGATGGTCGCCGCCTCCCTGGTCGTGCACGGTTGCGGACGCTCCGGGGAGGGCCGCTTCGATCATTGACGCGTATTCGGTGACGTCGGGCATTGGGTCAAGGATAGCCCCTGGTGCACCAGCGAGGCCCGTCCTGGCAGACACTCGGTGGAGCACTCGGTCGAGATCGTCCGAGTCCGTCGTAGCGTCCACTCTTACGAAACGGATCCCTTGATGCGGGACTTCGCGTCGAGTGTCCCGTTAGGTGCCGCGCCACCTGGGGTCGTGGTCCCATCGCAGGTGTTGGGTCATGGCGTAGGGGATGAGCGCGAACATGGCGGGGATCCGGCGCCGGCGCCGCAGGTCCTCCGTGTCGGCTCGTGACGTCGTTTTTGGGGGTGTGAGCCACCGCGCTTGGGTGTACC
>CAYMSM010000009.1:0-33380 GCA_964393105.1 uncultured Bifidobacteriaceae bacterium | reverse complement strand
GAAGTTCCTGAGGTGATCATGCCGCGAACCGTCCAAGACATCCTCGATCACGCCGACGAGCTGGCCAAGCGCTTCGAGCAGTACGAGCCGAAGGCTGATGACGAGCGCGACCCGGAGGTCATCGCCGCCCTCCGTCGATCGGTGATGGCGCGCTCCGAGGCCGAACGATCGATTCGCGACGCGGTGGCCGAGGCTCGCGGTCACGGCTACTCCTGGCGCACGATCGGGGCGCTCATCGGGACCTCTGGAGAGGCGGCGCGCCAGCGCTACGGCACCGGCGTGAAGGCCTGATCAACGTCAACCGGAGTCCCTTAATGGGCGCGGCAGGACTCGAACCTGCGACCCGGGGATTATGAGTCCCTTGCTCTGACCAACTGAGCTACACGCCCGCGGCGATCAGCCTAACCAGTCTGGGTGGCGACGGCGAGATGCGTCGCGAGAGGGATCAACCGGGCGCCGACATCAACCGACCAGGCGAGTAGGGCGCCGCGTCGACCGAGTGGGAATGCCCGTCCAGGATCATCTCGGCGACCATGCGGCCGGTGGCGGGGGCGTTGAGGATGCCCCACGCGCCGTGCCCGGTGGCGACATAGACGCCAGGCGTTGCGATGGTGGGCCCGATCAGCGGGATCCCGTCGTCGGTCACCGGTCGGTAACAGGCGCGGCGTGCAGTCACCTCGGCTGCGGCGAGCACGCTGGAGTGCGCTCCTGCGATGCGATGCAGCTCGGCACACGCGAGGTCGCTCGGGACGATCTGGTCGGGATCGTCGGGGAGTGGATCCATCTCCGGGAAGCCGTTGACGTAGACCTCGCCGTTGGGCCGCGGGTAGATCTCGGGCGACATCCGTCGGCCATCCCGGGTTCTGTAGTCGCCGAAGACCGCCTGGGCGGGGACGTCGGCCGCCAGGGTGATGCTCGCGCCCTTCAGCCCGTGGATCACGGGAAGGGGCAGCCACGCCCGGGCAACGCCCATCCACGGTCCGAGCGCCAGCACCACCGCGTCCGCCGGGATCAGCGCTCCGTCCACGATGACGCCGCGGACGGCGCCCCGTGTCGCGCACTCCAGCCCCTCCACGATTCCCGTCACAAGCTCCGCTCCGCCCGCGACGGCTCGCTGGACGAGCGCCTGGGTGAAGTCCAGCGGGTTGACCTGTGCGGTCGTCCTCCGTTCACCGATGATCGCGTGCACCGCGACGTTGCCGTCGAGCCAGGACGGGTTCGGCAACGTGCGATAGGCGTCGACGTCGCCTTCGTCCATGCCGGCGACGAGCAATGTCTCGATCTGCCGATACCCCACGTCGGTGCCGAGCTCCACGGCCAACTCGGCGTGCAAGCCGTAGCTGGCCCGGGCCAGCGGGCCGAGCGGGGTCGCGTCGTTCCAGTCGAGCGCCAGGAAGCCGCCTGCGCGTCCGGATGCAGCGGCACCTGGTCGTGCGCGCTCCACGATGATGGGCGGCGCGCCGCGCTGGGCCAGGGAATAGGCGACCGCCGCTCCGATGACACCGGCTCCGCAGACAACGATGCGTTGTCGTTCTGCCACGCGACCTCCTCGGCACCTCGTCTCGCGGGTGGAGTCTGACGCAAAATGGAAGCGAACCGCCGCGAGGAACCCGCGGCGGGACTTCCATTCTTGCCTCAGCGGGGTCGGCGTTTGCGACGCCCGCGCAACTGGCACCCACACCGAGGCGTGTTGAGTGTGGAGGTCATCGGGATTAGTGTGCGCATGTCGGCGGCATCGAAAGGAGCTTCCACCATGAACAGGTCTCGGACATTTGCGGTGATCGTCGCCCTGGGATGTGGGGTCGTTGCCACAGTGCCGGCGCACGGGGCGACCCCCGCGCAGTTCGGCCAGAAGTGCAAGGCCGGGTGGACCGGGACGCCCGGATCTTCGGCCTACCGGGCCTACCGGCCCAAGTGCATCGCTGCTGCCACGGCCGCCACCAACGCCGCGACGGATGCGGGCAACCCGACCAACGCGTCGGCGAACACCAGCCGATCGCGCGCGAGGTGCGGCCCGCGATTCCCCACGCCCCGAAACACCGCGGCCAAGCGGCTCGCGTTCGCCTCGTGCGTCAGCGCCGCCTCGGCGTCGCAGAGGGCGTTCGCGGAACCTCCCTTGAAGGCCGCGCTCTCCGGAGCCAAGGAGGTGCCGGCCGCGGGAGGCGCAACAGGCAATGCCTTGATCCGGCTCAACCAGGGGCAGAATCGCGTGTGCTTCACGATCACCTTGTCTGGCCTGGGGACCTCCCTGGTCAACGGGGCCCATATCCACATGGGCGCCGCCGGCGTCGCGGGGGGCGTCGTCGTGGCCCTTGACGGAGCCGCGATCAACCAGGGCGCCGCGGCCAAGGGCTGCGTCCAGAACGTCGACGCCACGCTCATCAAGGACATCCGCCAGAACCCGCAGAACTACTACGTCAACGTACATACCGACCAGTTCGGTGGCGGAGCTGCGCGGGGACAGCTCACGAAGTAGCAGCACCGGGCACGTCACCGCCAACCATGGCGGCGGTGGCGGTGTCCGACCAATAGCGTTGGGCGGTGAGCACGACCCGAGCCATTCCCGTGACCCCGTGGTCGCAGAACGGGTCGCGGTGGACGACCCGCCCGCTCGGTCTCGCAGTCCTGCTCATCGGTCTGTGGATCTTCGGCACCGGCGAGGCGATGCTGCTGGCGTCGACGCTCGGAAACTCACCGTGGACGGTCCTGGCAGAGGGCATCTCCGAGCACAGCGTCCTCTCGGTCGGAGCCGCGACGTTCGCGGTGAGCGTGGCGGTGCTGCTCCTCTGGATCCCGCTGCGTGAACGACCGGGGCTTGGGACCGTGCTCAACGCGATCGTGATCTCGGTCGCGATCGACGTGATGCTGGCGGTGCTCCCCGAGTTCGACGCGCTTCTGGCTCGCGGGGCGATGATGGTGGGCGGTGTGCTCGTCTTGGCGTTCGGCGGCGCGCTGTACCTGACGTGTCACCTCGGGCCTGGCCCGCGCGACGGCCTGATGACCGGATTGCACGACCGGTTCGGCTGGCCGATCGCCGCCGTCCGCACCGGGCTCGAGGTGTCGGCCCTTGTCGCCGGCTGGCTCTTGGGCGGCACGGTCGGGATCGGCACCGCCGTGTTCGCCTTCGGTGTCGGCCCGGCGCTTGCGATGTTCCTCGCAATCCTCAGGCGCCACGCGGCTGGCGGCGCACCAGCCGTCGCGCCCGTGGTGAACAGCGGGGGGTAGGGCGAGCGCATGAGGCGACCAGTCAGCACCGTTGCCCTGCTCTCTGCCATGACGCTCGGGTGTTTCGCCGGACAGGCGGCCGCGTCGGAGAACCGTCCGACGGGATAACCCCCCCGGGGGCGTGCTCGCTACCGCGTGAGCTTGACGGTCTTCTTGACCGAGGCTCCCTGCGCGGTCGTCAGGACGATCGTCGCGGTCGCCATCTTGCCCGTCTTCAGGTGCTTGAGCAGGGCGGCACGCGATTTCGCGGGGACCATGAGGACGAGCTTGAGCGGTTGACCGGCCGTGAGCGTCTTTGCGGTCTTGGTCAACGTGATTTTCTTTCCACCCGGCAGGACGACCTGACCGGTTGCGGTCACGAAACACCCCAGATCGCAGAGCGCCTGAACCGCCACGCCGCGAGTGGCCGCTCCGCGCTGCTTGGCCACCGCGCTCGCCGTCAGCTTCGCCACGAGAGGCGGGGCATAGACGATGGGCGACTCCAAGGGGAGCGATGTCGGCATGGGCTGCACCGGAGCCGGTTGGGCCGGTGGGGCGCTGATCACGAGCTGCTTCGTCGCGGTCCGGGTGTTGGCAAGGTTGTCGGTCACCCGTAGCGCGATCGTCACCGTACCGGCGGTCGCGTAGGTGCGGTTGGCCGTCGCCCCGGGCGTCTCGAACGTTCCGTTGTCGTCCAGGTCCCAGTCCCAATTCGTCACGATTCCATCCGGGTCGCTCGACGACATGGCGTCGAAGTCGACCCGCTGACCGGCCGTCGCCGCCTGGGGCGTCATGGTGAACGCCGCCGTCGGTCGGCCGTCCGCGACCGCGACCGTTCCGGCCATTTTGAGTTCGTGAATCCGGCACCAGTAGGTGAACGTCCCGACCTGGGTGAACGTATGCGCGAACGTATGGCCGACCAGGTGGGTGACGGTCGGGAGCCCGGGGTCGGAATCCCAGTCCTCAGCCTGGGTTCTCGGGTTCGATTCGATGATGTGGTCGGTATCTCCACTGGGGCCGACCCATTCCCAGGTGACTGTGTTTCCAGTGAAGATCGAAACGGCGCTCGGCGCCACCGTCTTGTCGACGCCGTTGTTGGTGCCCACGTTGACTGTCTGGTCGGCGGCGACGGCTCCGGTCCCGATCACCGCCCAGGCGATGAGCGCGACGAGCCAGACGATGTGGTGGTGGCGACGGCGTGCCATCTGAGAGTCCCTTCTCCAACGAACCAAGTCTTCGGAAGGTAGGACTTAAGACGGTCGATTGCTGCTCCCCAAAGGGTTGGTTCGACCAAACTTCTGGGGGGTTTATCGACCCCCCGTTCGGCGGGTCCCGTCCTCAGCGAGCGTCCACGCGGGAGCGCAACACCCGGTGTCAGACACCCGATGTTGCGGTCATGGGCCACCGGTCAGCGGCCGCGTGCCCAACGATCACCGAGCTACGTCGAGTACCGCATCGTGAGACGAATTGTCGCGAGGGGGGACGGAAATGCTGCCAAACCCCTTTACGTAGATGACGAGTCCGTTGTGAGCGAAGGGGAATCAGGATGGGATATCCGATGCGGGAGCTGGGGGCGGGGGCGAGTTACCACGTGATTGGCAGGGGCAACAATCGACAGATGGTCTTCCTCGAGGACGCTGTCCGGCTCGAGTTCCTCGAGTTGTTCGGGGAGATCTCGAAGAAGTTCGACTGGGCGACGCACGCGTATTGCTTGATGGGCAACCACTTTCACCTGGCGGTAAGGACGGAAGAGCCGAATCTCCCAACCGGGATGCGCGAGCTGTTGGGGCGCTTCGCGCGCTGGCACAACCGGTGCTACCGACGGTCGGGCCATCTGTTTGGCGGTCGGTATCGCGCCCAGCTCATCCGCAACGACGGGCAACTGCTTGCCGTGGCGAGGTACATCATTCGAAACCCAGTTGCGGCTGGCCTCGTGAGGGACCCCCAAGAGTGGCCGTGGAGCAGCTACCGGGCGACGGTAGGACTCGTCCGCGCACACGAGTTCCTGCGTCCGGAGGTGGTTCTCGGGCTGATGCACCGGCGCGATGCGCATGCGCGTGTGCTGTTTCGAGCGTTCGTCGAGACCACGCAGGCTTCGGATGCGCGGTCAGGTGAGAGCGCGGACTTCGATGTGCCGATCCCCTCGCTTCGTCCTGGCGCGCGGTCGATCATCGCGGCCGTCGGCGCCGATGTTGGCGTGCGCGCGTGCGTCGCGTTGGGCCATGGTCAGGCAGACGTCGCCGAGGCATTGGGCGTGAGCCGGTCCACCGTATCGCGTCGTCTGCGCGGGAGCTGATGCAACACAATGTGTCTGACACCGGGTGGTGCACGGGGTCGCCGCGGCTCGGCGCGGGCTGGGGTGGCTAACATTCCGGTCTGTGTCTGCTCCCCCCGACGTCAGCCCAGACGATTTCAAGGCCGCGCTCTCCCGGTGGGCGAGCGGGGTGACGATCGTGACCGCCGCCGGACCGGTGGGGATGACGGTATCGGCGTTCAGCTCGCTCTCGCTCGACCCGCCGCTCGTGCTCGTCTCACTCGCACGCGCAGCGACGATGCACGACCCGGTTCTCGCCGCGGATGGCTTCGCGGTGCACATCTTGGAGGGCGACCAGACGGAGCTCTCCACCCGATTCGCGACACCGGTCGACCGGTTCGATGGGGTCGCCCACGACATCGGCCCGTTCGACGCGCCGCTGCTGCACAGCGGGGTCGCGCGGCTGGTGTGCCGCAAGCACGCCGTCGCCGACGGGGGCGATCATACGATCCTGATCGGGCGGGTCGTGCAGGTCGACGTGAATGCAGGCGAGCCGCTGCTCTACTACCGTGGCACGTACCGTGGTCTGGCGCCGCGTTATGACTGAACTCCAGCCCATCGGGATGTTCGACTCGGGCGTCGGCGGCCTGACGGTGCTCGAGGAGTGCCTCGTCGCGCTTCCCGCCGAGGATTTCGTCTACTACGGCGACACCGCGTGGTTTCCCTACGGCGAGAAGTCCCGGGCGGAGCTTCGCCACCGCGCGCAGGTGATCGGCGAGTGGCTCATCGCCCAGGATGTCAAGCTCATCGTCGTCGCATGCAACACCGCGACTGCGGCGGCCTTGGAGCACCTGCAGCAGCATCTGGACGTCCCCGTGATGGGCGTCATGGCCCCCGAGGCGCGCGCCGCCGCCCAGACCACACGCAACCGCCGGGTCGGCCTGCTCGCGACCGAGGCGACGGTCGCCAGCGGAAGTTACGAGCGCATGATCTTGGCCAACGACGCCGGCGTGGCTGTGACGTCGGTCGCGTGTCCGCTTCTGGCCCCTGCCATTCAGGCCGGGGCGGGGTGGGACGACGAGATCGTCGAAATGGTGCGCGACTACACCGAGCCGCTTCGCGACGCCCACGTCGACACCGTCATCCTCGGATGCACCCACTATCCGATGGTCGAGAAGTTGCTGCGACGCCAACTACAGGGAGTGGAGATCATCAAGGCGGGTCAGGAGTTGGCCCGTGAGGTCGCCGACGCTCTGCACCGTCGTGGGTTGCTGCGTCCGTCGGGGCGGGAGGGTGGCTACCGGTTCGCCTGTAGCGGCGACCCCGATGAGTTCCGCGATGTGGGCAGCCGGTTCCTGCAATTGCCCTTGAGCGACGTGGTCCGGGTCGAGCTGGCCATGCCCGCGCCTCGATGACTCAGCCCACGAACGCCGTTCGCGCGTTGTGGAACGGCGCTGCCGAGGTCTACGACGACGCGATCACACCGGCCTTGTCGGACGCCCACCACGCGCTGTTGCGTGTGCTGGACCCGTCGTCAGGGGAGGAGGTGCTCGATTTGGGCTGCGGTACCGGCCGCATGGGCGAACTCGTGGCGCAGTCGGGCGCGACCGTTGCGGCAGCTGTGGACCTGGCGCCCCAGATGGTCGCCCGAGCCCGCCGCCGCCTGCAACCCAGGGGAATCGACGTACGCGAGATGGACGCGCAGTCGCTGGCGTTTGCCGACGCATCGTTCGACGCGGTCGTCGCCGGGTTCAGCCTGATGTTCTGCCCCGACCCCCTGGCCGCGCTGAGCGAGGCACGACGCGTGCTTCGTCCGGGCGGGCGCCTCGCGATGAGCGTCTGGGGTCTTCCCGAGGAGTGCGACACCGTCCGGGTCGGTCGCGTGACGGCGGCGTTCGGCGAGGGGCCGCTGCCCGACACGCCGACCGGCCAGTCCCTTGGCGACCCGGCCCACCTGCGCCGCCTCCTCGACGAGGCCGGGTTTTCGTCGATCGACATGCGTGCGCAGGTGATGCGTCTGCGATACCCGGGCCCCGACGAATGCTGGGCTGCCGTGCTCCACGTTCACGGTGAGCGCATCCCGCCCGGGCGCCTCCCCGCCGCCGAGGCGGCGACCCGCGCTGAGATCGCAACCGTCGGCCTGCCACTCCACAACCGCGCCTGGTTCGTACGCGCAGAGATCACCGGCTGAGCCACCCGGATTTCGCCAGCGCTGACGTCAATGTGTGTCAACACGTCACAACAATCACTCGTGTGATGTAACGATTGGCCGACGGTGTCAGCGCCAATTGGCTGATTTCGGGCGGCGGACGAACTACGGCTTGGCGGCGCTTTGCTCGCGCCGGAGTTACAGAGCGACGGCAGAGCGTTCAACCATGAACGCCGCGGCCACGTGGTCGCGGTCGTGGCCCAGCGCGAGCAGGACGATCAGCTTGATGCGCGCCTTGAATGCGTTGAGGAACGACGCGGGGATCGCCCCGGCCGCATACAGCGTCTTGCCGCCCCCCTCGTAGCCGTAGATCGGCAGGATCGGTCCGATGTCGGTACGGGTGGCGATGATCACGGGCTTGGTGGTGGCACCGATGATCGGCACGAGGTCGGGTGGCAGGTTGCCGGCGCCCAGCGCCGCGATGACCACCCCGTCCGAGCGATCCAGGGCCTCCTCGAGCCCCTCGCCGCGCCACCCGGCGTAGGCGGTCAGGATCTCCACCTGGGGGGATGCATCGGGAGGATCCAGTGGGTAGCGCTGCTCCGGACGGGCGAAGTACCGCAGCGAGGGGCTTCCTTCCAGTGAGTCCATGCGGCCGATTGGACCCGGGTACCCACCGAACGCCTCGAGCGCCGTCGTGTGGATCTTGGTGACCGTCCGCGCGTCGAAGATGTCGCCGCCGAAGACCACGAGCGTACCTCGCCCGACTGAGAACGGATGCATCGCGACGTGCGAGGCGGCCCAGACGTTGAACGGCCCGTCCCAGCTCGGCTCCTTGGCGTGGCGCATGCTCCCCGTCAACACGACCGGGCGATCCGTCTGGACGGTCAGGTGCAGGTAGAACGCCGTTTCCTCGAGCGTGTCGGTGCCGTGGGTGATGACGATGCCCTGCACACGCGGCGAGACTTCGTGCACGACCTCGCGCAGCTGGTGCATGTGGGCCGGGGTGATGTGGGGGCTCGGCAGCGTGAACGGCTGGTGCACCTCGATCTCGAAGGCCGAGAGGCCCGAGATGCGGTCGGTCAGAAAGCGTCGGTCAGGACGCAGATCCCCGCTCTGGTCGGGGCGGCTACCGATTGTCCCGCCGGTCTGGATGATCGCCAGACGCGGGCGTTGAAGTGCGGGGTCAACGATCGCAGGAGGGTAGCGCAGGTCGAGCTCGGGCCGCGCATCGCAGGCGTACGCGAGCTTCCGACGATGGATTCGTGGCGGCCTGGTTGTCGGCTGAGTGGCGGTCAATCAGGCGGAGAGAGCACTAGCCCGGGCTCGCCAGCGCGGCGAGCACCTGGGGCATTGTCTCGGCGGCCTTGGTGTGAAGCCGGACCGTAGCGCGAGCGTCGTACGGGGTCTCGCCCTCGGTCAGGATTGCGAGCGCGCCGCGGTTGGCGAGCACGTATCCCGGCAGGTTGCCAACCGGCGCGACCAAGAGCGACGAGCCGATGACAAGCATCACGTCGGCAAGCCCTGCGTGCTCAAAGGCCCGGTCGATCTGCTCGCTGGGGAGCATCTCGCCGAACATGATGACGTCGCTCTTGAGCTGGAACCCGCATTCACATCGCGGCACGCCGTCGTCGGCCGCGTCGGCCTTCGCCAGGAGCTGCACGGTCGTCAAGCGGAGGTCGCATCGCAGGCAGCGGCCGGAGCTGAGCGACCCGTGGACCTCGATGGGATCGACGCTTCCGGCCCGGCGGTGCAGGCCGTCGATGTTCTGGGTGATGAGCGCCTTGACGATGCCGCGGCGTTGCAGCTCGGCGACCACCTCGTGCGCGGGGTTGGGATCAACGCTCGCCACCAGGTCGAACCGCGGCCGGTGGAACTGCCAGAAGCGCACGGGATCGCGCATGAAGGTGTCCAGCGACGCGACCTCCATGGGATCGACCTTCGTCCACGTCCCACCGGGTGAGCGGAAGTCTGGGACGCCGCTCTCGGTCGAAATGCCCGCCCCGGTCAGTACGACCGCGTGCTTGGCGCCGGCCAGCAGCGCTGCCAAGCCTTCGATCGAATGAGACATCCGGGCGAGGGTACTACGCTCCTGCCGATGCGTGCCGACCAACGACGACCAGACGAACTCAGACACATTGAGATCCAGCCGGGCTTCATCGCCTCCGCGCACGGGAGCGTGCTGATCAGTGCCGGCAACACCCGCCTGATCTGTACCGCGATGGTCGAGGACTCGGTCCCGCCGTGGCTTCGGGGCAAGGGGCGCGGGTGGGTCAGCGCCGAGTACGGGATGCTGCCGGGCTCGACCGGCGAGCGGCGCCAGCGCGATGCCACGCGCGGCAAGGTCGATGGGCGCACCCAGGAGATCCAACGGCTGATCGGTCGTTCGCTGCGTGCGATCACCGACCTCAAGGCGCTCGGTGAGCGCATGGTCTGGGTCGACTGCGACGTCATCCAAGCCGATGGCGGCACCCGCTGCGCCGGCATCACGGGCGGATACGTCGCGCTCGAACTCGCCTTGCGGGGGCTCGTCGATCGCGGCGTCATCGCCGAGCTGCCGTTGACCGACTCGGTCGCGGCGGTCAGCGTCGGCATCGTCGGTGACGAGTGCCTGCTCGACCTCTGCTACGTCGAGGACTCGACGGCCGAGGTCGACATGAACGTCGTCATGACCGGCGCAGGCCGCATCGTCGAGGTGCAGGCCACCGCCGAGGGGCAGTCGTTCTCACGGAACGAACTCGACGCGATGCTCAGCCTGGCCGAAGGCGGGATCGAGATGCTCCGAGCCGCTCAGGTGGGCGCGAGCCTCGCCACGAAACCTGTCTGATGCGCACCGTCTTGGCGACCGGCAACCCGGACAAGATCCGGGAGCTCTCCGAGCTTCTGACCGGGGTGGACGTGGAGGGCGCGTCTGCCGGGTTCGACGTCGACGAGACGGGCAGCACGCTGTTGCAGAACGCCTGGCTCAAGGCAGCCGAGCTGCGGCAGACGGTCGATGCCGACACGCTCGTTGTCGCTGACGACTCGGGCCTGTTCGTCCACGCGATCGGAGGGCGCCCCGGCGTGTTCTCGTCGCGCTACGCCGGGCCTGACGCGACCTATGAGGACAACTGCCGCCGGCTGCTCGAGGAGCTCGATACGATCGACGACCGGCGCGCGTGCTTTGCCACCGTGCTGGTGGGTCTCAGCGGCGACGGGGACATCTACGTCGCCGAAGGCAACTGCCCCGGCGTCATCACCCGCGCCCCCCGCGGCGACCGCGGGTTCGGCTACGACCCGGTGTTCGCACCCATGGACGACGCCGCCGGACGCACCATGGCCGAGATGAGCGCCCGCGAGAAGGGCGCGCTCTCCCATCGCGGCCGCGCAGCGCGCCACTTCGCGGCGACTATACGCCGCCCTCAGCACGGCTCTTGGTCGGCCTATGAGCCGCCCTCCGGGCGTCTCAAACGCTGATGGTGGCTAGATTTTCTGCGCCGTCCAATGTTGGTTGCAGCCGGCGTCGCGGCGCATCGGGCGCTCCGGCTGGCAAGATGCAGCGGTCATGACGACGAAGACGCCGATTCCCGGAGGGATGCCCCCCTCCAACGCACCCACGGCGCTTCCGGCGTCGCGGATGGTCTCGTGGTTTGTGACCTCGGTGCTCGTGGGGTGGGTGATCGCATACAACGTGATGCGCATCGGTGGGCGTTCGCCCCGTGGGGCGGCATGGACGTCGCTTCTGATCGGCATCGGCATCGGCGTCGTCATCTTCTTCGTCGCGATCACGGTTTGGCGGCGCTTTGTCGCCGGCGGGCGGTTTCGTCCACATCACATCGACGAGATCCCGCCACCCGAGCGGCTGGACATCAGGCAACGCAGTGCGCTCGAAGTCCTGTGGCCGGCCGTCGCGATCCTGGCGATCGCCGCCCTGATCGTCGGGGCGGTGCTGGCCGCGAGCTGGTGGCAAACCGACGGCGAGCGCAGCTTCACCCGTGTCGTGCTCGCAGCCTGGGACCTGCTCGTCGGAGCCTGGCTTGTGATGGAGGCTGTCGAGCTCAAACGCGGGCGCGGCGAGGCGGTCGAGTCCATCGCGCTGGCGGCGATGTTGACGGCGGTCCTCGCCGGGGTCGCGTTCTCGCGCGCCATGTTCGAGCCCTTGCAGGTCGCGTTGATCGTGCTGGCCGGTATCGGCGGCGCGCTCGCCCATTTCGCGGGGTGGCGGCTCCTGGGCTCGCGTGGCTTCCCGTTCGGGATCATCGTCGCGCTGATCGTGGCGGCGCTGTCGATCGTGCTGCCGATCGTCTTGTAGCGAAGTGGTCTCTCTGGACTGTCCGCTGTGCGGCGTGCCGGTCAGCGAGGGTGATCCGCCGGAGCCTGGACGGTGCCCCGGGTGTGGCGCACGCTACGAGGGCGGCGCCGAGCGGCCGCAAGGAGCGGCCGAAGTCGCGCTTGCGGCGTTCGGGCTCGGAGGAGATTCGGAGCGGTTGGCGCGTGCGTTGTTCGAAGCCGATCCGGCGACGGGCGTCGCCGTCACGTCCGACCGTCGGGACGGCTTCTACGCCTGGTGGGTCTTCGTCGCCGACGATCACGACGCCCTGATTCAGCTGGCCCAGTTGGCCCGATAGGCCGCCAAAAGAGCCGTGGTGAGGGCGGCGTATAGTCGCCGGAATGCACATCCTTGTCACGAACGACGATGGGATCGAGTCCCCCGGGCTCTTCGCCCTCAAGCAGGCACTCGACCCGCTGGGTGACGTCAGCGTCATCGCCCCGGATTCCAACCGCAGCGCGACGGCGCGCAGCATCACGATCCGCCGACCCCTCGAGGTGGACGAGGTCAGGCTGCCAGACGGCACGACGGGGTATGCGACCGATGGTACCCCGGTCGACTGCGTCCGGTTCGCGGTGCTCGGCCTGCTCGGACGCATCCCGGACGTGATCGTCAGCGGAATCAATCACGGCCTCAACCTCGGTGACGACGTCACGTACTCGGGCACCGTGGCGGCGGCGCTGGAGGGCGTGCTGCTCGGGTGGCCCGCCATCGCGGTCTCGCAGCAGTCGATCAACGGTGAGCACTGGGACACAGGCCAGGCCGACTATGACTTTCGCGCGGTGGCCACGTTCGCCGCCAGCCTGGTGCCGATCGTGACGCATCCGGAGTTCCCGCGTCAGATGCTGCTCAACGTCAACGCGCCGGGCCTTGCGCCCTCAGACGTGCGCGGCGCTCGCGTGACCCGCCTGGGACGGCGGATCTACAACGACCAGCTGGAGCTGTTGGAGGGCGGAGCCGGCACGCGTCGGCGCTACCGCATCTACGGCGACAGCCCCTCCCACCATCCTGAGGCCGGAACAGACTTCGCGGCGGTCGAAGACGGGCAGATCTCGATCACGCCGCTTCACTTCGATCTGACCGACATCGGGGGGATGGAGCATCTGGAGCGCCTGGCGCTCGACGAGCTGTTGACCGAGCAGCGAGCCATCCAAAAGGCCGAGTGAGCGGCGTCCGCGGTTACGATCCGATCTTGTTCGATCTGGACGGGACGGTCATCGATTCGGTGGCGTTGATCCGCGAATCTCATCGCCACGCGGTGCAGACCGTCCTCGACACCACGTTGCCGGACGAGACGCTCGTGGCGTTGGTGGGTCGGCCGCTGATCGACCAGATGCGTGCGTTCTCGGGCGAGCACGCCGAGGAGCTCCTGCGCGTCTACCGTGAGTGGAACCACTCGCACACCCACGAGCTCCTCCGCGCGTACGAGGGTATGGATCGGCTGCTCGTGGAACTGCGCGCTCGCGGTCGCACGCTCGGGATCATCACGTCCAAGTCCGGGCCGACGGTCGACCTCGCGTTTGACGTCCTGCCGCTGCGCCATCATTTCGCCGTCGTGATCGCAGCCGAGGACACCGACCGCCACAAGCCGGATCCCGCGCCGATCCATGCGGCGATCGCGCGGCTCGGCGCCGATCACGCACGCGCGTGTTATGTCGGCGACGCGCCGTTCGACGTCCAGGCAGCCCGGGCCGCAGGTGTCACGGCGATCGCGGTGACCTGGGGGTTCTTCGGGCGCGATGTGATCGAGTCCCTTTCGCCGGACGTGATCGTCGACACGACCGACGAGCTCGCAGCTGCGCTCTTGGGGCCCGTGTCATGACTACCTCACCGTTTGGCGGCTGCAAACCGTCGCCCCGCGGCACTGGCGAGATCGCCGTTACCACCAGTAGCAGCGGGGCTCGCCAGCACCGTGGTGCTCGGTTTTCGCTCGCCATCCGGCAAGGTCGTTTTCATGACACGGGCCCTTTGGGACGGTGAGCGCGCCCGCCGAACGCGCTGTGACCCTGCGCGAGCTGCTTCGCGAGGCGAACTACGATTACCACGTGCGCGACGCGCCTACGGTGGACGACGCGCAGTACGACGAATGGATGCGCGAGCTCGAGGCGATCGAGGCCGCGCACCCCGAGCTGCTCGACCCGGACTCGCCCACGCAGCGTGTCGGCGCGGCGCCGGCGAGTGGCTTCGCCGAGGTCGTCCACCGTGAGCCCATGTTGTCGCTGGCAAACGCCCGCGGCGTTGACGAGCTGGTGGCCTGGTACCGGCGTGCACGCAGCGTCCTGGAGCAGGAGGGCCTGGCGGACCGGGCGGTGCGGTTCGTCGTGGAGCCCAAGATCGACGGCCTTGCGGTGTCGTTGACGTACGAGCACGGACGGCTCGTGCGTGGCGCGACGCGCGGGGACGGGATCGCCGGCGAGGACGTCACGCACAATCTCCGGACGATCGGGGCCGTGCCGCTGGCGATGCGGATGCCTCAGGGCCAGGCGCCGCCCGCGCTCGTCGAGGTGCGGGGGGAGGTGTACCTGCCGCTGGCGGCGTTCGCCGAGTTCAACGCCACGCGCGCCGCCGCCGGCCAGCCCACGTTCGCCAACCCGCGCAACGCCGCGGCCGGCAGCCTGCGTCAGCTCGATCCCCGGCTGACCGCCCAGCGTCCGCTCAGCATCTGGTGCTACGCGCTGGGGTTCCGCGAGGGGCTGGGCCTCGACGGGCAGGAGGCGACGCTCATGTGGCTTCGCTCCGTCGGGTTCCGGGTCAACCCGCACATCAGCGTCGAGCCCACGCTCGAGGCAGCGCAGGCCGCGTGTGAGCGCTGGGAGGCGCGCCGCGGCGAGGTCGACTACGACATCGACGGCGCCGTCGTCAAGATCGATTCGTTCGAGCTGCAGCGCCGGTTGGGTGCCGTGGGTCGGGCACCGCGATGGGCGGTCGCCTTCAAGTTCGCTCCGACGACGGCGACAACGACGCTCCGCGACATCCAGGTCAACGTCGGCCGCACGGGCGCGCTCATCCCGTTCGCAGTACTCGATCCGGTGTTCGTGGGCGGTGTCACCGTGCGGCAGGCGACCCTGCACAACCACGAGGACATCGCCCGCAAGGACCTGCGTATCGGCGATCGGGTGGTGGTGCAGCGGGCAGGTGACGTGATCCCGCAGGTCGTCGCGCCGCTCGTCCAGGAACGTACTGGCGCGGAGCGGCCGTTCGCGCTGCCCGAGCGCTGCCCGGTGTGTGACACTCGGCTTGCGCAGACCGAGGGCGAGGTTGTCATCCGCTGCCCCAACCGTTCGTGTCCCGCGCAGATCCTGCAGACGATTATTCACTTCGCCTCACGCGGCGCAATGGACATCGAAGGGCTCGGCGAGAAGACGCTTGTCAAGCTCTACCAGCAGGGGCTGGTGGGCGACGTCGCCGACATCTATCGGCTGCGCGTGGAGGACCTGGTCGGCCTCGATGGCTTTGGTGAGATCGCGGCGACCAACCTCGTTTGCGCAATCGAGGCCTCCAAGGCGCAATCCTGGCCTCGCGTGCTGTTCGGCTTGGGCATTCGCCACGTCGGCGACGTGACGGCCGGTGCCATCGCGCAGGTCGCGCCGACCGTCGATGCGCTCCTGTCTGCCGGTCCGGAGGATCTCGCGCAGGCCGAGGGAGTCGGACCGGTTGTGGCGGCGTCGATCGCCGAGCATCTCGCCGTCGAGCGCAACCGGGTGACGTTGGAGCGGTTGCGCGAAGCCGGCCTCGAGATGCCCATGGACGTGACGGCGGCGGCCCTCGACGGGCCGCTGACGGGCATGACGGTCGTGGTGACCGGTGGACTCGAGGCGCTGTCACGTGATGAGGCCAAGCGCGCGATCGCCGCCGCGGGAGGAAGATCCACGGACTCGGTCAGCAAGACGACCAGCTTCGTCGTGGCCGGGCGCGACCCGGGCAGCAAGCTCGCCAAAGCCGAATCGCTAGGGGTTCCGGTGCTGGACGAGGCCGGCTTGCTGGCGGTCCTGAGCGGGCAGGCACCGCCCCCCACGGCCTGAGGCCCGTCTCGGCGTCAGACGGTGTCGGCGATGCCGGATGCCAGCAGCGTGACGATCTTGTCCTGAGTGGCCTTGGCGCCGGTGATGGGACCCTGGTTCATCATGATCGCGAACGCGTAGCGCGAGCCCCCGGTGCTGTCGACAACGCCGGCCAGGGTCGAGGTGCCGCTGATGTAGCCGGTTTTCGCGTGGACCCGTGACCGCACGCCGGATGCCCTGAACCGCCGCTTCAGCGTCCCCGTGCCACCGGTCGGGAGCCCGTCGATCAGGGCGGTGCCCCACGCCGGCTCGGCGTCGGCTGCGGCCAGTATGCGCACCAGGCTGGTCGCGGTCAGCCGGTTGGCGAGCCCCAGGCCCGATCCGTCCTCGATGCGGTCGGCCGGGTCGAGCAAGCCCTTGCCGGCGAGGAGTGTCCTGGCGTGCGCGGTCCCGGCTGCCGTGCTGCCGGTGCCACGTGCGTACGCGCCGACGTCCTTGGTCAGCATCTCGGCCAGGAAGTTGTCGCTGTCGGGAAGCATCAAGGCGGTGATGACCCTGAGCGGCGGCGATTTGACCGTCGCGATCATGCGCCCCTCGGCGGGTGCTCGACCGGCTCTGACGGCGCCGGTCTGGCGGATGCCCGCGGACTTCATCGCAAGCCGCAGGCGGACGCCGGCCGCGTTGGGCGGCTTCTTGACGTAGCGTCTGCGTACGTCGCCGAGATAGCTCTGGTTGACCGTCATGCCGGAGAGCGGTTGGCACTCGTCGGCGTAGCGAGCCGGCCAGGTCGGGACCCTGCGCAGGCCGTCGAAGAACGTCTCGTCGACGACGATGGGGCCGTTGACCTTGGTGACGCCTGTGTCGCGCAGGGGACGGACGAGGTTGCCGATCGCTGCGGCGGCACCGCTCATGTAACGGCGCGCATATGCGGCGCTGGCCAACGTGGGGTCGCCGTAGCCTTTGAGGTACAGCGGGCCGGTGAGTACCCGGCCGGTCTGCGTGGCAGAAGCGCCTGCGTAGAGCCGCGTCTCGAACTGGAAGTTGGGCGAGAGCGCAAGCAGCGCGGATGCTGCCGTCACGATCTTCATTGTCGAGGCCGGCCGCCGCGGTGTTGTCGCCTTGTAGGCCATGACCTCGACCGGCTCGTCGGCGTCCAGGCGCCAGACGGCGACGCTCGTGCCGGGGTTCGCAGCGGTCCAGCTTGCCAGCGCCGACGCGAGCGGCGTAGGGGTCGCAACCTGAGGTGCGCCGACGGCGGGCGCGGCAACGATGAGCAGCGCCACGACGGCGAGTGCCGCACGTCGGGCGGTCAAGGAGAATGCGATCGGCACGGCAGGGGCCGACGATACCACCGTCCCCGGCGACGGCACTCCTAGCCGGTCATCTGCAAGAGCTCCTCTGCATCCTCGGGCAGCTCGCGACCAGAGGCCTTCATGGAGTACACGAAGAGCGTCTTGTCGATCTTGCCATGGAGGATCGGCACGGCCTCCTCATGGCACAGGCGAACGACGTCTCGACTGTCCATGCCAAGCGCGTCGGAAAGCTCGGCGGGAGTCAGGTGGATCGCCATCGGTCACTTCCTCCTTGCAACGTGGGCGCGCAACGAAAAACGACCCACCTGCGGGAGCGGGCGGGTCGTTGGGACTGCGAGTGGGCGGACATGGTCGGGGTGGGGATCAACACGCCGACCGAACCAAGACGTCCATGTGACAAAGGTTACCAAGTGGATGCCGGGGGTTACAAGCGACGGAGGTCGCGCGGCGCGGGTTTTTCGCGAGGGTCCCGTCCCGTTCCTGACGCCGAGCGCCGGCCGTCATTGAACGGTCAGACCGTCAGTCGGTGCAGAGAGATCCTGGCTGCGGCGCGCGCGCCAGACTCGCCAGAGGGCGGTCGCCGCGAAGGCCGTCAGCATCACGGCACCACCGGCTGCCGCGTCGAGGACGTAGTGGTTGGCGGTCCCCACGATCGTGACGAAGACGAGCAGCGGGTAGATCAACGCCAGGAGTTTCATGGGCCAGTGACGAAGCAACGTCGCCGCCACGACCCCGATCATCAGAGCGTAGGCGAAGTGCATCGACGGGACCGCCGCGAACGGGTTGAACCAACCGGACAGGTTGCCGGCGTGCAGATCGATCCCGCTGATGATCGTGAGCGTGTCGATGAAGCCTTCGCTCGTCATCAGGCGCGGAGGGGCGACGGGGAAGACCACGAACACGGCGAGCGCGATGCCGTTGGCGACGAAGAAGGCATTGCGCACGAACGGGTAGGCGTCGCGCCGGGTCCGGTAGAGCCACACGAAGAAGGCCGCCGTGATCGGCAGGTGCGCCCACACGTAGAAGTGGTTCAGGAACTGGGCCACATGGAGGTTGTCCAACATCCAGCCTTGGAGGCTCGTCTCGAAGAAGAGTCCGGAGGCCTTCTCGAGGTCGATGATCTCCCAGGCATTCCTGACGGCGTCACCCGCATCACCGACCACGAATGCCCGCGAGAGCTGGTAGACGAGGAGCGCGAGCGCGAACAACATGATCTCGATGGGCCAGCGTCGCGCGCGACGAGGGGGCGTACGGACAGCGCGCCCGGGGGCGCTGTCAACACAGTGGTGTCGAACTGGGGGCGGCATGGAGTTTGGCGCCGGGGAGCAGGAGGGGAGGGAACCCGACCGACCCCGGTTGAGGTCGTTAAGTAAACCAGAACCCCGCCCGGCTGTCACGGTCCCGAACCGAGAGGGTTTCCACAGTTGATGGCAGTTTCCCTGCATTGCGAGCGCCTGGCGCGGGTGGAGCGGGATCGATACGATGCCTCGGCTGGTTTCGGGGTGTGGCGCAGCTTGGTAGCGCGCTCCGTTCGGGTCGGAGAGGTCCCCGGTTCAAATCCGGGCACCCCGATATCACTGTTACGGGCCTCCCGGCATGGAGGCCCGTCGGCATGCCGGAGGCGCGCTCCGACTTGACGCAGGTGCTGCCGTGCTGGTCTTCTTTACGAACATATGTTCGTGCCACGAGGAGGTCTTCGATGAGCGTCAAGCCGATCCCGGACGGGTATCCCGCTGTCTCGCCATACATTTGCGTCGATGGCGCCGAAGATGCGATTGCGTTCTATTCGGCCGTGTTCGATGCGACCGAACGCATGCGTCTGGGATCGCCGGACGGCAAGATCGGCCACGCAGAACTTGCCATCGGCGACTCGGTGGTCATGCTCTCCGATGAGTTCCCTGATTGGGGCGCAAGAAGCCCCAAGGCATTCGGCGGAACCGCGGTGACGTTAGGCGTGTACGTCGAGGACGTCGATGCAACCTTTGCCCGCGCAATCGAGCACGGGGCGGAGGTCGTGCGTCCGGTGGAGGATCAGTTCTATGGCGACCGCTCCGGCCAGTTCACGGATCCGTGGGGCCATCGGTGGAGTGTCGCCACGCGCATCGAGGAGGTCGCGCCGGACGAGATGGGCCGCCGCGCCGCTGCCGCGATGAGCGCGTCTGAGGGTCCCGCTTAGGGTCCGCGCAGGCATATCTACCGTGCTGGATGGCGAGCGAAAACACAAGCCAACCGCTGGTAATGGGATCTCGCCGGCGTCGTATGGCGACGGTTTGCAGGCGTCAGGCGGCGCGGTAATTCCTGCGCGGGCCCTCAGACGGGGATGACGCCCTCGACCTCGGGGACACGTTCGCGAAGCGCGGCCTCGATCCCGAGGACCAACGTGGCGGTCGACATCGGGCAGCCGCCGCAGGCGCCGAGCATGTTGAGGTGGACGAAGCCCTCCTCGTCGAAGTCGACGAGCTCGACGTCGCCGCCATCCGAATGCAGCGCGGGACGGATGTCGTCGAGAACCTCTTCGATGCGTGTCAGAACCGGTGCCGACATTGATCTCACCTCTCGAACGGGCGGGCGTATGGGTACAGCGTAGCGCGCCAACGGTGTGATCGGCCGCTATCGTCGTGTCTGATGGGTTCGAGCGACGTCATCATGCGCGTCGCGGCTGCTCAGATGACGACGAGCGGCACGACGGGCGCGAACATCGCGACCGCGGCGCGGTTGGTGGCGGAGGCTGCTGAACGCGGGGCCAGGCTCGTGGTGCTCCCCGAGAAGTGGAATCTGATCGAGGTCGAGCACCGCCAAGTGGCGGGGGCCGAGCCGCTGGACGGACCGTCGCTCGAGGCGGCGCGCGGGTGGGCGCAGACATATGGCATCGCACTCGTTGCGGGGAGCATCAGCGAGTCGGTGCCGGGCGCCGATCGTGCCTACAACACGAGCGTCCTGATCCAGCCCGATGGCCGCATCACCTCGGTCTACCGCAAGTTGCACCTGTTCGACGTCGACGTCGGCGGGCACACCTATCGCGAGTCCGACGGGGCGCTTGCCGGCGGCGAGGTCGTGATCGGGGAAGCCCTGGGCCGATCCATCGGGATGACCGTGTGTTACGACCTGCGGTTTCCCGAGCTCTTCCGGGCGCTCGGTCGTGCAGGCGCCGAGATCCTGACCGTGCCCGCCGCGTTCACCGCGATCACCGGTCGGGCCCATTGGGAACCCCTGCTTCGCGCGCGCGCGATCGAGAACCAGGCGTTCGTCATCGCCGCGGGCCAGATCGGCACCCACGCGACCGGGACCGACTCACACGGCCACAGCATGATCATCGACCCTTGGGGCGTGGTCCTGGCCGAGGCCCCGGACGAAGAGGCCGTCATCGTCGTCGACCTGGATTTCGCCGAGCTTGCTCGAATCCGCAGGGAACTCCCCGCGCTCGCCCACCGGCGAGCCGACATTTTCGGGTAGCCGACCGTCCTGCCAGGGTTCTGCGGGGACCCCATGGGCAACGACGTGTGGACCCCCAGGTGCAACACCAGGTGTCAGACACCAGGCGTTGCGGGCTCATTCTCGAACCCCGGCGACGAGCGTACCCCGCCGTTCGCCCCCTCGGCATGGGGCTATGGGGATGAGGCGCCGCTGCCGATAAGGATGTTGAGGTTCGTGGAACCCGCGCAGGACGCGCGGGTCGTTCTCATCAAGGAGGATTCATGAAGAAGCGGTTTGTTGCGCTGCTCGCCGTGGTCACGCTGGGGTTGATCCCGGCGTTCGCTGCGGCGGTGGAGACGCCCCCAGTGGGCGAAACGGGTCCGCCGGCCGTGTTGGTCAAGGCGTACTCCACGGTCGTTGCGGTCACCGCCGGCGAGACCGGCAAGACGGTCGAGTTCGCGGTGGAGGAAGCCCATGAGTGGCTGGACGGCAGCGAGACCATGAACCTGGCGACGGGCATCAACGGTCAGCACATCGTCGCGGGCGTCACTGCGGACACGCGCGTGTACCGAAACGAGACGGCCGTCGATCTCGAGGCCCTGAAGCCGGGGATGAAGGTCAAGGCCATCCTCAAGGCTGACGGCCAGCCGGTCACCCCGACCAACACATTCACGTTGCTCGAGGTGTACTTCGCGGCGCCGAAGCCCCATCCCGGCGCCAAGTTCGAGGCCGGGTTCTTCCCGCGGTTGTGGCACACACGCGGCCAGATCCTCGGCACGGACCGGGTCGAGGAGCGAAACATCCTCAACCTGGACGTCCGGATGTTGGAGAACGCTCCGAAGCGTTTCCGTGACGAGCGCAGCCGCCTTGTTCACCTGGACGCGTACGTGATCGTTCCTGCCCGGGTGGTCATCACCGACGTGGACGGCCGACGGATCGCGTTCGCGGACTTGAAGGTCGACGACAAGATCAAGATCGTCGGTAAGTTCCTCCGTCCCGCCAGCTGGATGAAGGACGAATCGGGCGAGCCCACACCGACCCTTCTGGCGAAGCGGATCAAGATCAAGGCACGAGCGATCGTGCGCTAGTTGCGTCTGCGGCCCCCAGAATTCGGCACGGATGCCGTCGGGGTGGGGCGCCACAGTCAGGGGGGTGTGACCTGCGAGGGCACATCCCCCGACGCATTCCAGCGAGCTCGTCGCCAGCCATCGACCCTGAGAGGAGAGGGGTTACAAGGTCGTGCAGGTCGCTGTTCCTGGCACCGTCTGGCTGCAGGTCATCCCCTCGCGCGGGAAGAAGTCGTCACCGAGGTCGCGTACTTCCTCGCCGGCCGCCTCGGCACCCAGGCCGAGCGTGCGTTCGCGGAATCCCTCGAGCGGGGCGAGCTGGCGGTGGAGCCGGTCGAGCCCTCAGATTGGGGCAGGATCACGCAGCTGCTTGACGAGTACGAGGACCTCGGAATCGGGATCGTGGACGCATCGGTCGTAGCGACCTGCGAACGGCTCGATCAGACCCGACTCGCGACCCTCGATCGCCGACACTTCGCAGCGATCCGACCCCGACACTGCATCGCACTCGAACTTCTGACACACGCTCCCTGACACCGGCCAGTGGCGGGAAAGCTCGTCCGCTGTCCGCAGCCTGCCAGGCGGGTTGGATCATCAAGGTCCTCGTACTTGAACAGCAGGCGGGCGTCGAACCGCTCGTCCAACAGATCCGAGCGGATGACGGGGGTGCGCAGCACGAACGGAGCGCTCCGCTCGGCCGCCGCCACGACGTGGGCGATGGTGGGAGCTTGGTCGGCGCCAGCCACCCGATCAGTCGATCAAACGCCGAAGCTGTCGCCGCAGCTGCAGGTGCTCGTCGCGTTCGGGTTCTTGATCTTGAACCCCCGCTTCAGGATCGTCGACTCGTAGTCGATGATCGAGCCGGTCACGTGAATGGAGCTCTTGAGATCCATGATCAGGCGTACGCCATTGGACAGGAGCTCGCGCTCGCCGTCGGCGGGTGCCTCGCCCTTGGCGAGCAGGTCGATGTGGTACTCCAGGCCCGAGCAGCCGCCCGCCAGGATCTTGACTCGTACGCCGTCGTCCTTGGCCTGCTCGGAGGCGACCTTGCGGATGTAGTCGGCCGCAGCCGGCGCGATCGTGACCGACGCGATACCGGCCGCCTGCTGCTCCTTGGCGGCGCGGGCGCGGGCGCGGGCGGCGGCTTTCTTCTCCTCCAACGTCATCGGCGGGGGAGTCGGGTCGACCGTGGGTGTCGTCGTGGCGTCACTCATCACATGAACCCCATCACCTTCATCATCAGCTTGCCCTCGTCGGTCATCGACTCGGGCGACCACGGCGGATCCCACACCCAGTTGATGTCGACGCTCGACACCCCGTCCAGCGGGAACACCGCGCGCTGCGAGTCGCCCAGGATCTGCTCGGTCAGCGGGCACCCCATCGACGTCAGCGTCATGTCCAGGATGACCTTGCCGTGCTCGTCGAGCGATACGCCGTACAGAAGCCCCAGATCCACGACGTTGACGCTGAGCTCCGGGTCTTCGACCTGCTTCATCGCCTCGCGGATCTCGTCCTCAGTTGTCACGGGCACCTCCCCTGTACGTGTCGATCGCGTCCTTCAGTGCCATCCATGAAAGCAGAGCGCACTTGACCCGCGCCGGAAATTTGGCGACTCCGCCCAGCGCGACAGCATCGCCCAGCCGGTCCTCGTCCGGCTCCTCGGAGCCGTGCATGACCTGGCGGAAATGCTCGACCAGGGCCAGGGCCTCGCCGGTGGACTCGCCGATGACCACTTCGCTCATCATCGAGGCCGACGCCTGCGAGATCGAGCACCCGTCGCCGGTGTAGCGCAGGTCCGCCAGCCGGTCGCCCTCGATCAGCACCTCCAGGTGAACCTGGTCGCCGCACAACGGGTTGTTGTGGTCGACCGCGATCGAGGGCGCGTCGAGGGTGCCGCGATTGTTGCGTTTCTTGTAGTGGTCCAGGATCAATTCCTGGTAGAGGTCATCGAGGCCGCCCATTACTCCACCGTGGTCGTGGCCGGTTGCATCATGCGATCGCGCGAACCCACCGTACGCTGATTCTCGTCCGGACGCCGTTTTCGCGCGCAGGACGCACGCTCTCACCAGAGTTTAGCTCTCGGTCGGTTCGGCCGATAGGCCGGATGACGTCTCCATCGGAAGGTCGATGCGCGCCAAAATTCGACAACTCGGAATTCTCCAACGCTTCGCCGTCGTGTCGCTCCTCGTGAGCATCGCGGTCGGTTGCGGTCTCTGGTTCGTGCTCGCGCGCGATATCCGGCACAGCGTGATCGACCAGACGGCGCATTCGGCCGAGGTCCTTGCTCGCACCGAGATCGCCGCCGCATTCGCAGGCGACGCGCCAGTCGACGGGTTCCGCCTCCCAACCATCAATCGGCTTGACGGGGTCGTCAACCGGAGCCGCGCCGGCGGGGCGCTCGACGGGTTGGTCATCAGGAACGCCCGTGGCGTCGCCGTGTACTCCAACCCGGTCGGCCACGGTGCGCCGGCGGGCGCTGTGCCGGTCGCCGTGTCGTCACGCGTCACGGTCGCCGCCCACACCATCACCGTGGACGTGCCGCTCGGCGCGAAGGATGCACAGCGCCCCTCGGCCGGAGCCGAGCTGCGGTTGCCGTTCGCACCCGCACTCGCGGCGATTGGACGTCAGCGGTGGCGGCTCGCGATGTGGATCGTCGTTTCGCTTGCGGCGCTCTTCGCGATCGGGCTGGCGGTGGTCGCGAGAATGTGTCGTGACCTGCAGCGCCAGGTCGAGCAGCACCAGTTCGAGGCGCTCCATGACCCGCTGACGGGCCTGCCGAACCGCACCCTGTTCAACGACCGCGTCGATCAGCGCGTGCGGGAGCGCCGTCGTGACGGTGAGGCCGCGGCGGTGATGCTCGTCGATCTCGATCGCTTCAAAGAGGTCAACGACACGTTCGGCCACGGGGCAGGCGACGTCGTGCTCGCCGAGGTGGCGCGTCGCCTCTCGACGCGGTTGCGGACCAGCGACACGGTCGCCCGGCTCGGCGGCGACGAGTTCGGCGTGCTGCTTCCCAGGGTCGCAGGGATCGAGGGTGCGACGAGGGTCGTCGAGGCGCTTCGCAAGTCCCTCTCCATGCCGTTTCGCATCGACGACGTCTCGGTGACGGTGGATGCGAGCGTCGGCATCGCGATGCTCGATGAGCACAACCACGACGCCCACACGCTCATTCACCGCGCTGATCGCGCGATGTACCAGGCCAAGAAGAACCGCAGCGGCCATGGTTTCTACGACCCGTTCGTCGGAGGCGACGAGCGTGACGATCTGGCCCTGGTCAGCGACCTGCGGCGCGCCATCGCGCGCGGGGAGCTGCGCCTGTACTACCAACCCAAGGCGCAGCTCTCCTCGCGCAAGATCCGCAGCGTCGAGGCACTCGTGCGCTGGCAGCATCCTGAGCGCGGCCTGCTGACGCCCAACGTCTTCGTTCCCCTCGCCGAGAGCAGCGGTCTGATCCGGCAGCTCACCTACTGGGTCCTGGATGAGTCGATGCGTCAAGCCCGCGAGTGGGCCGATCGTGGCCAGGCGCTCAAGGTCGCCGTCAACCTGTCGCAGCAGAGCCTGCTCGACGAGACCATGCCGGAGGAGATCGCGCGCGTTCTGGAGCGCCATCGGGTGCCCGCGAAGGCGCTCGAGATCGAGATCACCGAGAGCGCGCTCGTCACCGATCTCGCCGCTGCGAACGCCGCGCTCAGCCAGCTGGACCGTATGGGTATCGCCTTGTCCATCGACGACTACGGCACGGGCCACTCCTCGCTGGCCCATGTGCGCGCGCTCCCGGTGAGCTGCATCAAGATCGACCGATCCTTCGTGTCGGGAATGCTTGTCGATCCGACCAACGCGACGATCGTCCGCTCGACGATCGGGCTCGCGCGTGATCTTGGAATCGTCGTCGTCGCAGAGGGCGTCGAGACCATGGAGGAGTGGGAAGGGCTCGCGCAGCTCGGATGCCACGTCGCGCAGGGGTATCTCATCAGCCGGCCCAAGCCGGCACACGAGCTCATCGAGTGGCTCGAGCACACCGGCTTCGCCTTCCGAATGGACGCGCGGGCGGAGGCTGCGACGCCGCTTCCGAACTTCGTCTAGGCGTTCCACTCCGCCATGCGATCGGGATGACCAGTGTCGTCGGTTGGTCGTCCCGGCGCCGTGGTAGCGTCATAAAATGCCTCGACACGTCAGTGCCTGTGGACTGCTGTCGCTGATTGCCGCCGTCGTGATCGGGTTCGGTGCAGGGGCCACCCGCGCGGACGCGCGTATGACCGTGATGTACGAGCTCGTTCCGTCTCTGATGGAGATGACGGCCACCCAGCCTGATGGCAGTGGCGGGCTCTCAGCGGTAAACGATGGCCTCTTTCAACAGCAAGTCGCTCCCCTTGTTCTTGCCCAGGAGCGTCAAGTCGAGAAGCTGACCGGCAGAGTGGGTGACACTCGGACGCCAAGCATCCGCGGGCGGACCGCGACCGACATGGCCGCTCTCTTCCGCGCGCGGGTTGACATTGCCGGCGCCCGAATGCTGTTCCTCGACCTCGGGCTCGGACCCGGTTCGGATGATTTCGCTGGCGCCGACAGCGTCAACCTCGACGCAGCCATGATTACGCTGGCGGCCACACCGTTCTCGGGGGGCGGCACCTACGCGGATCGCGTGCACATGTACGTCGGCCCGGAGCTCGCCATCGCAGACCCCGTCACGTGGGGATCGTTCTGGCAGGCCATGTCGGTGGCAGGCGGAGTGTGGGTCGAGGCATTCCACGGCCAGATGCAGTGGTCGCCCGAGCATTGGCTGGCCTGGCCGCGCGTACTTCGCGACGGCCTGGTCGCCCGCGGCATGGATCCCGCACGGATCCACGTGATCGTTCGGGGCGCCGATCAGGCCGCGGTGTGGGCGAACATGCGTGTCGGAGCGGCCTGTGACCTTTTGGCCAACGGCCCCGGCGCCTACCGGATCGACGATCGAGTCGGCTTCGTGCGAGAGTTCCGCGCCACGTTCGGAACGGCGGCCGCCCCTCCTGGCCCATCGCCGGTGACCTGCGGGCCGCTGCCGATTTTACCCGAGCCGCGCGCCACGCACCTCGCCGACGTCCTCGAGCTCGAGCGAATCGGCGCAGCCATCCCGTCCAGCTCCCTGTCGTCGCGGTTTCTCCCGGTTGGCAAGCCCACCACGTTGAGAGTTGCTCTGGGGGCCGATCCATTCGGCTTGGCGGCACACCTCGGCGCAACCCCGCCGAGCTTCTGGGCGGTCGCCAAGGCCACGCTCACCGTGACCGGCCCGGGTATCAACGCCTCCGCACCGCTGGCGGCGGACGGATCGGTCAACCTGGCGCTCACGCCGACGGCGAAGGCCCCGCTCACGCTCGGCCTCGTCGTCGACGGCGCTGCCGTCCGGCAGGCGAACGGCCCGCCGGTCGACCTCGCCGTCAGCCTCGCCGCGCACAAGCTCCGAGTCGGGCGCGTACTCGATCGGATGATCGCCCAGCCGACGACATGGCAGTTCTCCATCCCTCTGATCACCGGCGTCAAAGCCGGTCTCAGACCTCCTCGCTTGTCGATGCGGGTCCTCAAACGTCGCGTCCCACCGAAACGGTCGTTGGTGGAGTTCCGGCTCTCGCGACCGGACAAGCGCCTGCTGGTGGAGTTCGGAGTCATCAAGCGCGGCCGCTTCGTACTGGTCAGGAAGCTGCGCATCACGGGCACCCGAGCGGTCGTCTACGTGCGGATCCCGCGCGGCGTGCCGATGCGCGCCCGGATCGCCTCGGAGTCAGCGCGGTAGCGGTGGAGATGAGTTCCGTTCTCACCTCCCGTGTCGTGGCGCCCGAGGTGAATCGGGGGTTCGCCCGTTGTTGGCCAATTGGCCGCGGGCACGGGGCCAATTGGGCAGGGAACGAGCGCCGACCGTTCCTGATCGCCTGAGCCGAGGTTGTAGCCTTTCCGGAATGCATCGGCCGTTGAGGAGATGGGGCGCGGCGGCGATCACCGTCGTCGCCCTGTTCGGGTCTGGCGTATGGACGAATGGTGCCGAGGCGCGCATGACAGTCATCTATGACGTGCCGGAGTCCGTCAACGTGCTCCTGGGCGTTCAGCCCGATGGGAGTCCAGGACTCTCACCGGACGACGGCCTGTTTCAGCAGCAACCTGCCCCGGTCATCCTTCCGGCCAACCGGCAGGTGGGGAAGGTCTCGGGCGGGGTGGGCTCGGCGCTTACACCGAACATCAAGGGGATGACAGGGCAGGAGATGGCGGCGCTCTTCCGCGCCCGCGTGGACGCTGCAGGCGCGCGGATCATGTTCGTCGACGAACTCGGACAGGGAACGGCCTTCGCGGGCGTCGACGGCGCCAGCTTGGACACCGCCATGATCCAGCTCGCGGCGGCGCCGTTCGCCGGTGGCGGGACGTACGCCGACAGGGTGCACATGTACGTCAACCCCGCGCTGCTGATCGGGGATCCGACGGCCTGGGCGTCTCTGTGGCATGCGATGTCGCTGACCGGGGGGGGGTGGTTCGAGGGATACCAGGGGCGCGTCCAGTGGTCGCCGGAGCACTGGCTCGCTTGGCCTCGCGTGCTGCGTGACGGTCTGGTGGCACGCGGCATGGATCCCGCGCGCATCCACGTGATCGTCCGTGGGCTTGGCCAGGCTGCGATCTGGGCGAACATGCGCTCCGGCGCGGCCTGCGACCTATTGGCCAACGGTCCTGGCGCGTACCGGACTGAGGACCAGGCCGGGTTCGTACGTGAGTTCCGCGCGACGTTCGGAACGACGCCGGCCCCGGCCGGCCCGTCGCCGGTGACCTGCGGGCCGCTGCCGGTGCTGCCCGAGCCGCGCGCGACGCAGCTCGCCGACGTGCTCGAGCTCGAGCGGGTGGGCGCATCCATCCCGAGCGCCGCACTGTCGTCATCGCGGCTTCCACCCGGCAAGCCGACGACGTTGACGATCGCCTTGGCTGCCGATCCTCTCAGTCTGGCGACCCGACTTGGCGCCGCTGCGCCCACGTTCTGGACGGCGGCCCGAGCATGGCTCACGGTCACCGGTCCCGGCATCAACACCACCGCGCCGCTCGGGGCGGAAGGGTCAACCAGCCTGACCCTCACGCCGGCCGCCAACGGTCCGATCAGCCTCGCCCTCACGGTCGACGGTGCCGCTGTCCGGCAGGCGATCGGGCCGCCTGTCGACCTGGCCGTCAGCCTCGTCCGGCAGAGGAGCCGCGTCGGTCCCGTCCTCGATCGGATGATTGCGCAGCCGACGATGTGGCAGCTCACAATTCCCCTCCGCTCCGCGCTCCGGGCCGGTCCGATGCCGCCGCGACTCTCGATGCGCGTCCTCAAACGGCGCGTGGCGCCGAAACGGTCGTTGGTCGCGTTCCGGCTTTCGCGACCGGGTAAACGCCTGCTGGTCGAGGTCGGCATCGTGCGACGGGGGCGCTTTGTGATCGTGCGCAAGCTGCGGATCACGGGCACCCGAGCGGTGGTCCTGGTGCGCATCCCGCGCGGAACAGCCCTCCGTGCGCGACTCGCCCCGGAGTCGCTAGAACGACCCGACCTTTGAACCCCCCGGTCGACCTCGCTCTGGGCCTGGCGTCGTACAAGAGCCGGAACGGCCCTGTTCTCGATCGCATGATCGCGCCGCAGCCGACGACATGGGAGATCGTCATCCCGCTGACCTCAGGCCTGAAGGCCGCATAGCCCGACGCCATCCGAACGCCCCCGCCGTCTAGGAGAAGTAGCTCCGGGCCCCGTGCAGGCCGCGCACGAGGGCGTCGATGTCGTCGGTGCGGCTGTAGACGTGGGTGCTGGCGCGGGCGGTTGCGGTGACGCCGAGCGCCGTCATGAGCGGCTTGGTGCAGTGGTGGCCGGCGCGCACGCAGATGCCCTCCTGATCCAGGTACTGCGCGACGTCGTGCGCGTGGACGCCGGGAAGCTCGAAGCTGATCGGGCATCCACGTCGCTCGGGGTCCTTGGGGCCGAACACGCGGATACCCTCAAGCTCCTTGAGCGCGTCTAGCGCGTAGTCGGTGAGCGCGAGCTCGTGGGTGCGTACCTGGTCCATGCCGATGGCCATCAGGTACTCGGCGGCCGCTCCCAGGCCGATGACCTCGGCGATGGGCGGCGTACCGGCCTCGAACTTGCGCGGGCCATCCGCCCAGGTGGAGCCCTCGGTCGTGACGTCGTTGATCATCTCGCCGCCACCCATGAACGGCTCGATCGCGTCGAGCATCTCCGGTCGGGCCACCAGCATGCCGACCCCGGTGGGACCCAGCATCTTGTGGCCCGTGAAGGCGAAGAAGTCGCATCCCAGCTCCGCGAAGTCGACCGGCATGTGCGGCACGCTCTGCGCTCCGTCGACGAGCATCAGGGCGCCGGCGGCGTGGGCCAGCTCGGCGATCTCGCGAACCGGGTTGATCGTGCCGAGCGCGTTGCTGACGTGCACGATCGAGACCATGCGCGTGCGCTCGCCGATCAACCCGCGCAGCGCGTCCAGGTCGAGCTCGTGCTCGGGGGTGATGGGACAGAACCGCACCGTTGCGCCGGTGATCGTGGCGACCAGTTGCCATGGGACGATGTTGGAGTGGTGCTCCATCACCGACACCACGACCTCGTCGCCGGGCTTCAGCGTCCGAACACCCCATGCCCACGCGACAAGGTTGATCGCCTCGGTCACGTTCTTGGTGGCGACGAGGCCATCGAGGGGCGCGTTGACCAGTCGCGCGATCGACGCGCGTCCGGCCTCGAAGCGCGCGTCGGCGTCGGCCGCCAACGAGTACACGCCGCGCCGCACGTTCGCGTTGGTCTCGCGGTAGAACGCATCCATCGCGTCCAGCACCGCCTCGGGCTTCTGCGACGTGGCCGCCGAGTCGAGATAGATGAGCGGCTTGCCCCCGACTTCGCGCGCAAGCAGAGGGAAGTCGTCCCGGATGTGCGCGATCGTGGGGGAGGTAGTCACCGTTACGCCCCTGCCACGACCGCCGCCTCGGGGGAGCCGAACTCGATGTACCCGACCGACTCGAGGTGCTCGGCCAGCTCCGGCCCGCCGGTCTTGGCGATGCGACCCTCGTACATCACGTGGACGACATCAGGCTTGATGTAGTTCAAGATCCGGGTGTAGTGCGTGATGATCAACACGCCCAGGTTCTCGCCGCGCAGGGCGTTGACACCCTTGGAGACGACCTTGAGCGCGTCGATGTCCAGACCCGAGTCCGTCTCGTCGAGCACCGCGAATCGCGGCTTGAGGAGCGCCATCTGCAGGATCTCGTGGCGCTTCTTCTCGCCTCCCGAGAACCCCTCGTTGAGGTACCGGTCGGCGAAGCTCTTGTCGAACTCCAACAGCGCGCTCGCCTCACTGAACAGCTTGACGAACTCGCGCGGCGGGACCTCCTCGCCCCGCACGGCCCCGAGCGACGTGCGCAGGAAGTTCATCACCGACACGCCTGGGACCTCCAGCGGGTACTGCATCGCCAGGAACAGCCCGAGTCGGGCACGCTCGTCGGCCCCGATCGTCTCGTCCTCGTCGGCGCTCGCGATGACCTGTCCGTCGAACGTCACCTGACCGTCGGTGATGGTGTAGCGCGGGTGGCCCGCCAGGGCGTACGCGAGGGTGCTCTTGCCGGAGCCGTTGGGACCCATCAGGGCATGTACCTCGCCCTGAGGGACCTCCAGGTCGACGCCGCGGAGGATCTCCGTGTCATCGACATTGACCTTCAGGCCTTCGATCTTGAGGATGGGGTCAGGCACGTGCAAGCACTCCGTTCGAGGGGGGGCGTTGATGATCCGGCGAGTGAAAATCCCGCCAGACGAGGACGCAGGGAGGGTTCATATCTGAAGATATGGGCCCGACCGAGGACAAGCCCCAGTGCGGCTCCATCCGTCGGAGACGTGTGAATCTGGCGGAGATTTGCAGCCGCCGGATCACGACGAACCCCCTCGAACGGAGTGCCCGTATTCCTTTCGAGCCAGCAGGGGATGGGGGTGAGAAGGGGTCGGGTCGATCAGGACGCGACCGTCGCGGGTCTCGACCTGGAACGTGGGGAGGGGCAGCGTCGCCGGAGGCGTCGCCGCCTCGCCGGTCGCGATCCGGAAGAACGCGCCGTGGCGCGGGCACTCGATCTTGCCGTCCTCGATGTAGCCGCCCGACAGGCTTTCGAGGGCATGTGTGCACGTGTCGTGGATCGCGTGGAACTCCCCGTCCAGGTTGACGAGGCAGACAGGCTTGCCGTCCACGTCGACACGAACCGATGTGCCAGGCTCGACGTCCTCGATCGAGGCGACGTCGATCACGAGTCCCGGACTTTTCGCTCGATCGCCGCGTTGATCTCGTCGCGGATCTCGGTCAGCTCGATCTCGTCTAGGACCTCCTGGCAAAAGCCCTCGACGATGAGCTGCTTGGCGGCATCGCGGGGGACACCACGGGACTCCAGATAGAACAGGTGCTCGTCGTCGACGCGGCTGACCGCGCCGGCGTGGGAGCACTTGACCTCGGCGGTCTCGATCTCGAGGAACGGGATCGTGTCGGCGCGAGCGCCCTCGCTGAGCACGAGGTTGCGGTTGGTTTGGTACGCGTCGGTGCCGGGCGCGCCGGGTGGCACGACCAGGTTGCCGAAGAAGATCGTGTGGGCGGTGTCCTTGATCGCGCCCTTGTAGAGCAGGTTGGAGTACGTGTTGGGCGCCTCGTGGCGCGAGATCACCCGGTGCTCGAAGTGCTGGTCGTCCGAGGCGAAGAACAAGCCGAGCGCACGCGCGTCCGCGCCCTGGCCGACGCATTTGAGCGTCGGCTCGACCCGGACGACGTCGCCGCCGAGTGTCACGACAACAGACCGGACCTTGGCATCCTTGGCCACGCTCGCCTGGACGATTGCGTGGTGGCGGACACCCTTGCCCCAATCGATGATCGAGACGTGCTCCAACTCGCCGCCCTCGGCCACGAACAGCTCGACGACCGTCGAGACGTTGACCGGTCCCGTCAGGTCGGGCGACGCGTAGCGGTCGATCACGGTTGCCTTGGCGCCGGCTTCGACGACGATGAGCGTTCGCCCGAAGAGCCGGCCGGCCCCGCCGGTGACCGACGACAGCGCTTCGACCGGAAGCTCCACCTGCACGCCGGCGGGAACGTAGAGGAAGGTGCCCGAGTCCCAGCGCGCGGCGTTGAGCGCGCCCGGCTTGTCGTCGAACCCGACGAGTGAGTAGAGCCGCTCACGGACCAACGCCTCGTGCGAGGACAGGGCATCGGCCAGGTCCGCGACGATCACGCCGTCGGCAACCGCGCCGGGTGTCTCGGTGGTCACGCCGTCGACGAACGTCAGACGCGCCGTACGCTCACCGGCGTGCGCTTTGGAGGCCGCGCCGATGGCGTCGAGCGCTTCGGGCTCGGGGCCTTCGAGCGCAAGGTCGGTGGGCGGCGTGAAGCGCCATTCCTCCTCCTGCCCGGTCAGGGCGGGGAGGGTGGTGAACGCCTTTTCTGCGATTGCCCGGGCCTCGGTGGCCCAGGCAGGGGAGCTACCCAATCGAGCCCTCCATCTGCAGCTCGATGAGGCGGTTGAGCTCGACGGCGTACTCCATGGGCAGCTCCTTGGCGATCGGCTCGATGAACCCGCGCACGATCATCGCCATCGCCGCCTCCTCGGACAGCCCGCGGCTCATCAGGTAGAAGATCTGGTCGTCGGCGACCTTGGACACCGTGGCCTCGTGG
>CAYMSM010000008.1:0-22165 GCA_964393105.1 uncultured Bifidobacteriaceae bacterium | reverse complement strand
GATATGGCGAGTGAAAAACCCGCCGGACAAGGACGCAGCCTGCGCCCCATACTTGTCAGTATGGGCGCAGGCGAGGACACAGCCCCCGAGGCGACTGCTCCCCCACCAGCGGACCGAATCCGGCGGAGTTTTGCAGCCGCCCGATCGCAAGGGTATTTGTGAGACAGAGCACTAGACGCGTGACTTCGCCGAACGTCGTGACGCGGGCTTGGGCGACGCATTGGCCCGCCGTGACAGGAGTTCCTCGGCGTGACGGCGAGCGCCCCCATCAGACGGAGCGGCGCCCAGCATGCGGCACAGCTCGTCCACGAGCGCCTCACCTTCGACCGCGGTGATCTCGGTCGTCGCCCGCCCGTCCGCGTCGACTCCCTTGACCAGCCGGTAGTGGCGCTCGGCGAGCGCCGCGACCTGGGGCAGGTGGGTGATGACGATGACCTGCCGCGTGGCGGCGAGCGCCTCGAGCCGTACCGCAACCGCGGTCGCGGTGACACCACCGACACCCGAGTCGACCTCGTCGAAGACCCACGTCACCCCCGGCTCGGCTGCCGCTGCAACGCCATGAAGCGCGAGGAGCACGCGTGAGAGCTCACCGCCGGAGGCCACGTCGGCGAGCGGCGCCTCGGGCAGACCCGGGTTCGCGCGAAGCCACAGCACTGCCCGCTCGCCCGGAGGGTCGGCGCCGTCCTGGGTCAGCTCGACCCGCACCGCGGCCGACGCCATCGCAAGCTCGGAGAGCTCGGCCGTGACCGCCGACTCGAGCCGTGGCGCGGCCTCTGCGCGCGCGTCGTGCAGCGTGGTCGCCACCCGCCGTGCCTCGACGAGCACCTCGTCGTGCTCGGCAGCCAACGCGCCGTCCGCGCCCGCGCCCGCATCGAGATCACCAAGCGCCTCGCGAGCCTCGGCAGCACGTGCCAGCACCTCGTCCACCGTCGGGCCGTAACGACGCGCCAGGTGGTGATAGACACCCAGCCGCTCCTCGATCTCGGCCAGGCGACCCGGTTGCGCATCCAGCGAGGCGAGGTATCCGCGAAGCGTCGCGGACGTCTCTTGGATCTGCGCTTCGAGGCTCGCGAGTTCGTCGCGCGGCTCGCGCAGGGTGGGATCGACCTCGACGACGCCGTCCAGCCCCTGCAGGGCGCTGCCGATCAGATCGCGTGCCCCACCGTCACCAGACTCGGGCGAGAGCGCTTCGGCTGCGCTCTGCACGGCGTGCGCGAGCCGGTCGGCATGCATGAGCCGGTCCCGCTCCCCGCGCAGATCACGCTCTTCATCGATGTCCAAGCCCGCCGCATCGACCGCCGCCACCAGGTCCTCCAGCGCTGCCCGCTCGCGTTCGGCTGCCTCGCGCCGCTCCTTGGCGGCGGCGAGCGCGCGATCAAGGACGCGCAGGCGGCGGCGAAGCGACGTCAGACGGCGCGCCCCTGCCACCACCTCGGGCCCGGCAAATGCATCCAGCACTGCGAGCTGGGTCGCGCCTGCCACCAACCTGCGCCCTTCGTGTTGGGATGAGAACCGGATCACCCGCCCGGCGATGCTGCCGGCGGCTGCACGCGTGACCGTCTGACCATCCAGGAGCGCGCGGCTTCGTCCCTCGGCCGGCACGCGCTGAGCCACGACGACCTCGGCCTCGTCGTCCACCAGCTCGCGTACGTCCCTGGCCGGATCGTCGTCGTCGAGCTCATCCCAAAACCCCGCCGGCAACGCAAGGGTCGCCTCGACCAGCGCGTGCTTGGCGCCGGGACGTACGCCCTTGCTGTCGGCCTGCCCGCCGATCAAGAGCGCAAGTGCCTGGGCGACGACCGTCTTGCCGGCACCGGTCTCCCCGGTGATCGCGGTCAGGCCGGGCCCTGGCTCGAGCTCGGCGCGGTCGATCACGACAAGGCCGCGGATCTCGAGCCGGAGGATCACGGGCGGCCGAACTTCTCCCGGTAGCGCCGGAAGAACGACGACTCCGGGAAGATGCCCAGGTGCACAGGGGCGCCCATCAGGTCCATCGAGATCGCCCGGCCCGGTCCGAGCGCCCCGATGCGTTGCCCGTCGCTATGGATGTCACAGTCGCCGACGACCCCTGAGTTCGTCACCGTGAACGTCTCGTCACGCGCGAGCACCAACGGGCGCGCATCCAGGTGATGGGCCGCAAGGAACGATACGACGTAGCAGCGCACCCCCCACGAGACGGTCGGTCCGCCGATGGCCAGGTTGTAGGCGGTGGAGCCGACCGGCGTGGAGCACACCATGCCGTCACAGCGGACATTGGCAACCGGTTCGCCGTTGACCGCGTACGACAGGTCCGCAAGCCGGGCCTCACCGCCGCGAAGCAGCGCCAGGTCGTTGACCGCGCTGGCCTCCCCCTCTGCCCACCTGGCCCGAAGCGACGGCAGCTCGAGCGTCACGTACTCACCTGCGAGGGCCCGCCGCACGCCGCTTTCGAGCTCGCGCCGCTCGATGGACGTCAGGAATCCCACGCGCCCGTAGTTGATGCCGATGACCGGGGCACCGGTGCCCGCCTCGCGCGCCAGGGCGCGCAGGATGCTGCCGTCACCGCCGAGCACCAGGATCAGGTCGTCGCCGCCGGGGTGAAGCTCCACGCCGCCCGCCCGGCGGTACCCCTCGAGGCTCGGGTGCTTGCGCGCCTCACGCTCGGGTACGAGCACCTCTGCACCCGCGTCGTCGAGCAGTGAGAGCACGCCCGGAAGGGCGCTGGCCGTCACTTCGGGCGCCTTGTGGGTCAGGATCAACACGCGCTTGACCGGCCCGTTTGCCTGCGAAACGGTGATGTCCTTCACGGGGTCGCTCTCAGTGCGTCGGTGATTGCCTGCTCGAGGTCGATCCGGGGGGCGGCCTCGGTCTCCGGGCCTTCGCAGTAGATGAAGAACTCGCGGTTGCCCTTGGGGCCGACAAGTTGGCTCGGAACGACTGTCCGGACCCGCCCGCCCTGTTGGGTGATCGCCCGGGCGACAGTGCGGATGGCCTCGGCATGCAGCAACGGGTCGCGCACCACGCCGCCTTGCGGGACCTTGCCCTTCCCCACCTCGAACTGCGGTTTGACGAGCACCAGCGCCCGGTGATCGCGTGTGAGACACCGGGACGCCGCTGGCCAGACGGTGGCGACGCTGATGAACGCCAGGTCGCAGGTCGCAAAGTCCGCGGGCGGGGTCACGGCAGCGGGCGTCAGGTGTCGGGCGTTCGTGCGCTCCAGAACGGTCACGCGTGGATCGTTTCGCAGTGTCCAGGCGAGCTGCCCGTAGCCGACGTCCACCGCGGTGACGTGGACAGCGCCGCGTTGCAGCAGGCAGTCCGTGAACCCGCCGGTGGAGGCCCCCAGATCCAGTGCCCGTGCTCCGGTGACGTCGACACCGACGTCGGCGAGGGCACCGGCGAGCTTCTCGCCGCCGCGTGAGACGAACTCCGGCGCCGACTCCACCACGAGCGTGGCATCGGCCTCGACCGGGGTGGCGGGGCGGTCGGCAAGCCGTCCGTTGACGCGGACGCGCCCCGAGGCGACGGCCGCCTGGGCGCGGGCACGCGATGGAACCAGACCGCGTTCCACGAGCGCGGCGTCGAGGCGGGATCGAGTGTCCTTTCTCACAAGTACCTTTGCGATCTGGCGGCTGCAAAACTCCGCCGGATTTGGTCCGTGGGTGGAAGAGCAATCGCCTCTGGAGCTGTGTCCTCGCCTGCGCCCATATCCACCGATATGGGGCGCAGGCTGCGTCCTTGTCCGGCGGGTTTTTCACTCGCCATATCGTCAACGGACTTGTGAGACAGGACACTGGCCATGGGGCGGGATTGTAGTGCACCGTTTCAATAGTTCGGTGAATATCGGCGAGCAAGGAAGGATGGACATCCGCCAGGAAGGGCGCCACGAACGTCGAAACGGCCAAGGATGCCCTGGCTCGTTCATCCTGCGGGCGCGCCGCCCCCGCTCGTCGAGTGGCGTGGCGGGAACCCACCCTCCGAGTCGTGGCTGACCGACGCCATGCTGGCGTTTCTCGCCCAAACGGCGCGGCGCGCCGGACTGGCCGAGGTCGATGGCACGCTCTGCGCCTCGCTGGTGGGGGCGTCGTTCGACGCAGATGACGCCGTGCCGCGCCTGGAGCGGGTCGACCTGATCCTCGGCACGTCCCAGGTACTGCTGCGTCGCCGACCGATCACTGGTTTCTGCGCCAGCCTCGAGGAGAGGCGCGTCGAAGCACAATGGCACCAGACACCTGCCGGGCAGCGCGATGCGTCGGTGCTCTTCATGCAGCTGCTCGACGCCGCGGTCGACGGCTCCATCGAGGTCTTCGACGAGGTTCGTGCGCGGGTTGGACAGCTCGAGGAGCGCATGCTGGTGGCGAACCCACCGCTCAATCGGGTGCAGTCCGAGCTCCTCGCGCTGAGCCGCCATCTGGGAAGCGTGCGCGATGGCCTTCTTCCGTTGCGGGCCGAGCTGCGCGAGCTGGCGGAGCTTCGGGACCCCGTGGAGCGGCACCTGGTGAGCGAGGCCGGAGGCCGTTGGCTTCGCAACATCGAGCTGGACCTGATCAACGAGGTGCCGGCGGCCCTGGCGGTCTCGGAGGCGCGAATCGCGGGTGCCCTGACGCAGCTCCAGGGTGAGCGGAGCGAAGCCACCAACCGTGTGGTGTTGCTACTGACGATCATCACGGTCGCGTTCTTTCTGCCGACGCTCCTGTCCGGCCTCTACGGCATGAACGTCCCATTGCCCGGGCAGGAGCACCGATGGATCTTCTGGGCGTTCGTCGGAGTCGCGGTCGCCCTCCTCGGTGTCGCGGCAACCGCGATCACGCGACTCGGCCTGTGGGGCACGTTCCGTACCGTGCTCCCGTGGACCCCGCGCCCCGAGACCGCCCGCCCCGAACGTCCCTTCGCCCGGATCGACGATTGAGACGCCGAAGGTGGCTCGTACGGCGACGAGGCACCGTGTCGAGCGGATGTACGGCAGGGTATTTACGTATCCCGTGATCCCGTATCAGTAAACGGTTCTCGGTCCTTTCGTGTCAATCAGTGCTCGTCGTCGTCCTCGTCGTGATCGTTCTCGTCGTCGAACCTGACCGCTGCCAGGGCGTCCACGATGCCGTGGCCGTAGAAGCCGTTGAACTCAGGGGTTCCTTCGCACAGGGCATTCCGACTGGCCGGGAGGCCGCTCGGGGTGTAGTCGAGAAGCGGCGGGTTGGGGCACGCGGTGTCGGCCGCGGTCTCCTTGAGGATCCGCTCGACCTCGATCGGATCCATCGTGATGCCCTTGCCCCTGCGTTTGGAGCCGTGTTCGCTGACGATCAGCGCGGCGACGCCCGCGACATGGGGTGACGCCATCGACGTTCCCTGGAGGTACTGGTAGTAGCCGCACACCCCGTCCTTGCAGTCGCGAAGCACTGACGGGTTGTTGGGGGTTCCGTCGGGGTTCAACTGGTTGTTTGCCAGCGCGACGCTCTGCGGGTAGGTCGAGAGGATCAGGTTCTGGGCGACCTGGAACCGGTCCGTGCCGAAGTTGTCCTGGAAGTAGCCACCCGGGGCTGACAGATCGGTCTGCTCGACCCCGTAGTTCGAGAAGTCGCTCTTTGTGCGGCTCGGACCGAGCGACGACACGGAGATCACGCCGTCGGTCTCGGTCGGCACGTTCACGCACGTTGTGTTGTCGATCGCCCGTGTGTCGTCGAGCGGGTCGAACGTCGGCTTGCCGAGATCGATGGCCTCGTTGCCGAGCGCCGCGACGAGCGTCACTCCGTGAGAGCGAGCGTAGTCCGCCGCGCGCTGGGTGGCGTCGATGATGAGACGCTGCTCGGCCTGCTCGGCCGGTGAATCCGACGGGTTCGCGCGGCAGTTGAAAAGCCACGGGTCGGTGAAGTAGCTCATGTTGACCACGTCGATCCCGTTGTCTGCTGCGTAGGTCATCGCCTCGAGGGTCGCAGGCAGGAAGAAGAACCCGGAGTCCTGGCCCGCCCGCAGGTTGACGAGGGTCACCTTGGGGGCTACACCCGACGTCCCGAGCCCGTTGATTGCCGCCCCGATCGTTCCGGCCACATGGGTGCCGTGACCGTCCCGCGCGTCGCCGTCGACATCTGCCGGATCCAGGCAGGGCGCGGGGATCACGCCACAGCCATCGTCCAGGCCAGGGATGTCCGGGGCGAAGTTCCGCGACAGCTCCCGGTTGAAGTTCCGCGCGATGTCGGGGTGGCTCGCGTCGATGCCGCTGTCGATCACGCCCACCAGTACCTTCTTGCGGCCCTTCTGTTCGTGGTAGGAGCCCTTGCGGGTGGCATGGACCATCTGCATGTCCCACTGGAGCGACGCGAACGGCTCGCCCTTCTTGTGGCCACGGCCACGATGCCGGCCGTGATCGTCGTCGTGGTCGTCGCCGGAGGACCTCGGAGTCGCCGCCGGCGAGCCCGCCGAGCCGAGGGCACGATCGAGCTGGGCGAGATCGAGATGCCTCTGCCGGGCAGCGAACGACCGGCCGAACGGGCGGTTGCGCCCTGCGCTGCGAAGCGCCTTGGTCGCGGTGGCGGCGCGCACGAAGTTCCCGTTCTTCGAAACGACGGTCGCCAGGCCGATCGTGAGGTTTTCGCGGATCACCCTGCCGCCGGCCTTCTTGATGGCCGCGCGTGCCGACTTGGTCGAGACGCCCTTCTCGTACAGGACGACGTACTGTCGCGCCGGGTCCGTGGACTTCGCCCCGACCGCGGCGACCGAGAGGACCGAGCTCAGCGCGAGCGCCACCGCGCCGAGCACGAGGGCTGCGATTGCCCGCCGTTTCATGGTTGGACCGACTCCTTGGATGCCTGCGCCACCAAAGCGGCGCCGCGCCGCCTCCGTGGACGCGTTGATGCCTTAAAGCTACTCCCCGCAGGCCGGAAACGTCAAGAGACTATAGTTTCCTTATGTTTCTCGGTAGATTTCGACGTCGCCCTCGGAGGCGCGCTCGATCTGCCGGATGATCCGTGGCAGAAGTTCCGTGACGGTGGCCGACGCCGCCAGCGCTCCCTCCGCGAGACGCTTGAGTTCCTCTTGGGCGACGTCCCCGGCGGCCAGTCGCGCCGTGATCGCCTCGAGCCGATCGACCGCGGCTTCGAGTTGCGCTCGCTCGTCGCTCATGGCCTGACGCCCTCGTGCTCGCGGGCGACGCCCCCAAGGATCCCGTTGACGAAGCCCCCGGCGTCGGCCTGGCAATAGCGTTTGGAAGTCTCGACCGCCTCGTCGATGGCGACGGCGGCCGGGATGTCGTCGCGGGAGAGGATCTCGTGAATTGCCACCCGCAGGATGTTGCGCTCGAGCGGTGCGATGCGATCGACGCTCCACCCGCTCGCGGCGCGGTCGATCGCGGAGTCGATCGCCTCGAGATCCTGCAGCACCCCACCGATCATCGCACGAGTGTACGCGTCGAGCACGCGCTCACGATCGCGTTCGGCGTTGGTCTCGAGCTCGGCGACGGGAAGGCCCGTCACGTCCCGCTGGTAGAGCAGGAACACCGCCTGCCGCCGCGCCGCCCGTCGACTCTCGACGCTCACGAACGTCTCTGACCGAGGGACGGCAGCGCATCGGCGTGGTCGGTCAGGTATGACGTGGTGTACCTGCCCTCGCGAAACGTCAGCTCCCCAGCGATGTCGCGAAGCAGCTCGATCGTGGTGGCGATGCCCGCAACGTGGGTCTCGTCGAGCGCCCGCGCCATGCGCGCCACCGCGCGCGGACGATCAGGCGCCCACACGCAGAGCTTTGCGATGAGCGAGTCGTAGTAGGGCGGCACCAGCATGCCGGGCTGACAGTAGGTGTCGACGCGGATTCCGGGGCCCTGAGCGATGCGGAACTCCGACAGACGCCCGGCTGCCGGCATGAAGTCCTTGGACGGGTCCTCGGCGTTGATGCGGCATTCGATCGCCGCGCCGTGTGCGGGGGCGACCCCCGTCGTCGTCAGCAAACCGCCTTGGGCGACGCGAAGTTGCTCCGACACCAGATCGAGCCCGGTCACCAGCTCGGTGACGGGGTGCTCCACCTGCAGGCGCGCGTTGAGCTCGAGGAAGTAGAACTTGCCCTGCGCATCGACAAGGAACTCCATCGTCCCGGCGCTCCTGTACCCCCACACCCGCGCGGCCTGAAGGCAGGCTTCGTGCATGGCGGTCCGCGTGGCGTCGGGCAGATTGGGTGCGGGTGCCTCCTCGACGACCTTCTGGTGTCGGCGTTGGATGGAGCACTCGCGGTCGCCACACACCAGCACCCCGCCCAGCCCGTCCGCGAGAATCTGCACCTCGACGTGCCGGGCCCCCTCCAGCAGCTTCTCGACATAGAGCGAGCCATCCGAGAACGCCGCAAGCGCCTCGCGTTGGGCGACGTCGAACGCGTTGGGAAGCTCGTCCGAGGATTCGACTCGTCGCATACCACGACCGCCGCCGCCCGCGGCAGCCTTGAGCAGAATCGGAAACCCCGCGACCTCGGCCGCTGCGATGGCCTCCTGCACGGTGTGGACCGGGCCGTCGGACCCGGGAAGCACCGGGAGACCCGCCTCCTGGGCTGCGATCTTGGCGTCGACCTTGTCGCCCATGCGGGCCATGACATCCGGCGAGGGCCCCACGAACGTGAGGTCGTTGTCGGCGCACGCCCGCGCGAACTCGGGGTTCTCGGACAGGAACCCGTAGCCCGGGTGGACCGCCGTGCAACCGGTCACCTGGGCCGCGCCGATCACGTTACTGATGACCAGATACGACGCTCCCGCCGCGGGTGGACCGATGCACACGGCCTCGTCAGCGAGCTCGACCGCAAGGCTCTCCACGTCCGCCGTGGAGTAGACGGCGACCGTCGGGATGTCCATCTCACGCGCGGTGCGGATGATGCGCACGGCGATCTCGCCGCGGTTGGCGACAAGGAGCTTCACGGTTCGATCAAGAAGAGCAGGGTTCCGTACTCGACCGCCTCGCTGTTTTGCACGCAGATCTCGCGCAGCGTGCCCGCCTGATCGGCGACGATCTCGTTGAAGATCTTCATCGCCTCGATGATGCAGAGCGTCTGCCCCTCGCTGATCGTGTCGCCCTCCTGGACGAACGGTGGAGCATCCGGTGACGGGGCCGTATAGAACATGCCGACGATCGGGCTCTCGACCCGGAGCAAACCGTCGCCCACAGGTGCCACCACGCCGGGGTCGCCACCACCGGTGGATGCGCGCGCGACGGGTGATGCGCGCCGCACCGTGACGCGTGCGCCGCCGACCTCGACGCTGACCTCGGCCTCACCCGACGATTCGACCACATCCACGAGCGTCTCGATCAGGCTGCGGTCGACCGTTGACGTGCCCAACCCGTCGGTGGCTTCGCCGACGAGCGATCGGCGCCGTGCCAGGAGTCGCTCCACCGCCTCGGGGAACTGTGCCCACAGGATCACGTCCTCCTCGGACATCCCCTCGGGCGCCTCGGCAGTGAGTGCCGCCAGGTCCGGACCGGGAGCCGGCTCCGGCATCGACGCGCCCTCGGCTGCGGTGCGGGCGACGTCGGCGACCTCACCGCGCAGGCGGCCGTACCCACCGCGGATCGCCGCGACAAGGACCGGCTCGACCTCCTGCCAGCGCTCGCCGTCGATGATGTGGCGGGCCGCCTGTGCGACGACCGCTGGCCCGAGCGGATGGGCGAGTGTCGGGTTGCCGCATTCTTGGGCGACGCGCACGACCTCGAGCGACGCATCGATCAGGCGGTCCGCCATACCGAGTCGCGTCAACCGGACCGCGAGCCCGGTGCCCAGGTCCAGCGGGAGCCCCAGCGCCGGGCCGGCCTCGGTGGCCTGGGCCTGTCGAAGGCGATCCGCGGGGATCAGCGACCAGATGACACCGGCGAGCCGGTTGATGAGGACGCGTTCGCATTGCAGCTCGCGCGGCCCCCCTGCCAGCGCCGCGCGCAAGGTCTCGACGGACGGGCGGGCCGCGGCCAGCGCGGCCGCGCCCACCGCCGCATGCACACGTGCCGCGCCGGCCTCGATGCCCTCCACCGCGGCCACCGGCGCAAGGCCACCGGGCCCCACCAGCGACAGCTCGACCGGCAGGCCGGTCACCTCGGCCACCCGCGGCACCAGCTGGGCGAGTTCCGCGGGGCGCAGGTGCCCCGCGCGGTCGACCAGGCAGATCGACGATGCTCCGGGGAGCTGTGAGATCGCGCGCGCCTCGTCCAGCCACCGCTCATCCGTGAAGACGGGCGACGGGCCCAGCACCAGGGTCGGCACAAGCTCGGCACCGCCCGCAACGGCCGCCTCCGCCACGGGCAACAGCGCTTCGGCGTCGTTGAGCGGGTCGACGACACGCACCCGACGGGCGCCGCTCTCGCAGGCGCCGGTCACGAGGCTCCGCGCCAGGTCGACGCCGACGGGTCGATACCCGAAGAGCGTCCGTGCCGCGACGACGATGCCCACAGGCACCGACTTTGCGGCGCTGACCGTCACGCGCAGACGATCCCACGGGCTCTCGCTGCGTCCCTCCAACGCCCCGCGCGCGCTGAACGAGTCGAGGGCCTCCAGCGCGACCGCACCGCAGTTGGCAAGCTGCGCGGCCACCGCCGCGATGTCCTCGGTGCTGATCGATCCCGCCCACGGGTGGGCGGCCAGATCCCGCAGAGTCGTGTCGACGTAACCGACCGCGCTGGTGTTCACACGCGGCTCACGTACTGGCGGGTGCGGGTGTCGATGCGCAAGCGGTCTCCCTCGTTGACGAACAGCGGCACGTTGACTGTGGCGCCGGTCTCGAGCTCGGCCGGCTTGGTGACGTTGGAGACGGTGTCGCCCTTGGCGCCGGGATCGGTGCGGACGACCGCGAGTTCGACCGCGATCGGCAGCTCGACCCGGAACGGTTGGTCCCTGATGATCAGCACCTGAACCTCGCCGTTGGGCGGCAGCAGATCGCGGTTCTCGACGTCGTCCGACGGGAAGTGGATCTGCTCGTAGGTGTCGTTGTCCATCAGCACGAGGTTGGAGCCGTCCTCGTACAGGTACTGCATGTTCTTGCTCTGCGTCGTCACGCGGACCAGCTTCTCGCCTGCGCGGAACGTCTTGTCGACCACGGCCCCGCTCGCCAGGTTCTTGAGCTTGGTCCGCACGAACGCCCCGCCCTTGCCGGGCTTGACGTGCTGGAACTCGACGACGGTGTTGAGCACCCCGTCGACCTCGATGACATAGCCGTTCTTCAGCTCATTTGTTGAAATCACGCATCCTCCGAAAACAGTGTTGCAACACCCGGCAACACCCGGTGTCAGTTGTGCGGGCGTTGTAAACGCCCGCCCCGCTGGGGGAAAAATCGGGCTCTCACCGCGAAATTTCGCGGTGCTCAGCCCCATTTTTGCCACAGACCCCCCATGTTAGGAATCTACCGTCAGAAGCTCTTTGGTGAACCCGGTGAGCACGCGACAGCCGTCCTGGGTGACGACCACAAGATCCTCGATCCGCACGCCGCCGACGCCCTCCAGGTAGATGCCGGGCTCGACGGTCACGGTCATGCCCACGCCGATCTCGTCGGTCAGGCCCTCGCGTGCGTACGGCTCCTCGTGTACATCCAGGCCCACGCCGTGCCCCAGGCTGTGGCGGAAGGCATCTCCAAGCCCGGCGGCGGCGATATGGTCGCGCGCGACCTTGTCGAGGTCGCCTCCGGTGATGCCGGGACGCACGGCGGCCAGCGCCTCGAGCTGCGCCGCCAGGCACACGTCATAGGCCCGGGCAAGCTCGGCCGGCAGCCGGCCGGTCGCGAACGTGCGAGTGCAATCCGACACGTAGCCGTCCAGGATGGCGCCCATGTCGATCGTGACCAGCGTGTCCCGGGGGATCGGCGTGTCGCTCGGGACAGCGTGGGGCCGTGCGCCGTTGGCGCCAGAGGCGACGATGATGCCGAAGCTGGGACCGGCCGCCCCGGCCGCGCGCATGATCCCCTCCAATTCCCAGGCGACCTGCCGCTCGGTGCGGCCTGCGAACAACCCGTTGCGACACGCCGCAAACCCGTGGTCGGCGATCTGGGCCGCGCGTGCCATCAGGTCGATCTCGTCAGATTCTTTGGTGCGACGTACCGCCTCGACGAGACCGGTGGTCGCAACAAGCTCCCGAGTCTCGAAGCGGGCCCGCAGCCGCTCGAACCGCGCGACGCTCGTGTGTTCGGACTCGAATCCCACACGCCCCGCGCCGAGGACGTCCAGCGCCTCGGAGAGCTTGTCGAACAGGTCCCGCCCCGCCTCGACGACCTCCACCCCGCGCGTCTGTTCGCGCGCCGTTTCGACGTACCGGAAGTCCGTGAACAGCATCCGCCGCTCGGGCGACAGCAGCACGCTGGCGTTGGATCCCACGTAGCCGCAGGTGTAGCGCACGTTCGTCAGGTTGGTGATCAGCAGCGCCCCGACGCCCTCCTCCTCCATGCGCGCCAGGATGCGCTCCTGACGGTCTGAGTACCTCACGCCAGGTGCTCCTTGAGCAGCTCCAGGGCCTCGCGGTAACCATCGGGCCCCTTGCCCCAGACGGCGGCGGCGGCGAGGTCGCGGATGACGCTGATCTTTCGGTGGGGCTCGCGCGCCTCGATGTCCGACAGGTGCACCTCGACGAACGGCACGCCCAGCATCTCGAGCGCGTCGCGGACCGACCACTGGTAGTGGGTCCACGCCCCGGGGTTGACCACCACCCCGTCGACCGCGCCGATCAGGCCGTGGACGTGCTCCAGGAACACGCCCTCGTGGTTGGTCTGGAACGTGGCGACGCTCATGCCGAGCTCCTCGCCCCACGCCCTCACTTGCGCCTCGAGCTGCGGCAACGTGACGGTCCCGTAGTGGACCGCGGGACGGCGGCCCAGCATGTTGAGGTTGGGTCCGTGCAGCAGGGCGATGCGGTGTGACATCAGGCGGCGCCCGCCTCGCGGAGCTCCTCGATTGCGGCCACGACGACCTCGGCCGTCGGATCTTGGCGGATCAGCGGCGTGCCGGGCTCTGCCAGCAGCACCATGTTGAGCGCCGCAGCGTCGGCTTTCTTGTCACGTCCCATCGCCGCAAGGATCGCAGACGTCGCCACGGAGGAGTCGAGCGTCGTCGGGAGCCCGTGCCGCAGAAGCAGCGCAGCGGTCCGGGTGCGCCACGCCGGATCCAGGCCGACGTGGCGCTCGGACACCCGCAGCGCCGCCAGCATGCCGAGCGATATGGCCTCACCATGCAGGTAACGCTCGTATCCGGCGGCTGCCTCGATCCCGTGCCCGACCGTGTGGCCCAGGTTGAGCGTCGCGCGGATCCCCAGGTCGCGCTCGTCCTGGGCCACGATGTCCAGCTTGTGGCGCACGCACGCCACGATCAGGGGCACCAGCTCGGCCCCGGGTCCGGGGAGCGTCCGCCAGCCGTCGATCGTCGTCGCCAGCTCGCCGCCCTCGAGCAGCCCGTACTTGATGACCTCGGCAAACCCGGCGGACAGCTCACGGGACGGCAACGTGTCGAGCGTCGCGACGTCCATGACAACGAGCTCGGGCTGCCAGATCGCACCCACGTAGTTCTTGCCCTCGGGCAGGTCGACGCCGGTCTTGCCGCCGATGGCCGAGTCCACCATCGCCAGAAGCGTCGTCGGCACGTGGACCAGGCGGACGCCGCGCTGGTAGCTGGCCGCCAGAAACCCGGCCAAGTCGCCGACCACGCCCCCGCCCACCGCGACCACCGTGTCGCTGCGACGGATGCCCTGGGACGCGGCAAGACGCGACAAGCGCTCGAGCTCACCAAGCGTCTTGGACGACTCTCCCGAGGCGACAGGCGCGCGCACCACGCGGATGCCCTGATCGGCGAGCCCAGCCGCGACGACGTCCGCGACATGCGCGACGGCGGCGTCAGACACCACCAATGCAGCGCCACCACCGGTCGGGAACATCTCACCGATGCGCTCCACGAGCCCTGCGCCGATGTGGACCGGAAACGAGTGCTCTCCGATCTGCGCCGTCAGCCTGATGCCGCAGGCCTTGCTCACACCTGCTCCCGCTCGCCTTGACCGCGCACCGCGGTCCACGCGGCGATGCGGGCGGCGATGTCGTCGGGAGAGTCCTCGGCCAGCACCTCCAGGTCGGCGGCGGCGCGATAGTCCGGCTCGCGTTCGGTGGCGCGCCGCTCGAACCGCTCACGATCTTGGACCAGGGGGCGATCGGAGCCCTCGACGCGCCGCCAGGCAACGTCGGTGCTGACGCGAAGCCACACGACCCACGCGCGGCGGCGAAGCAGATCCACCGTGCGGTCGCTGCCGAGCGCACCGCCGCCCAGAGCGATCACGCCGGGCTCCTGGCGCTGCACGATCTCGCGGATGACGTCCTCTTCGGTGCGCCGGAACCACAGCTCACCGCGCTTGGCGAAGATCTCGGGGATCGACATCCCGGCGAACTCCTCGATCGCACGATCGGCGTCGACGAACGTCCAACCCAGACGGCCCGCCGCGCGCCTGCCGACCACGGATTTGCCGGCTCCCATATAGCCGGCCAGGGCCAGCCACCTCAAGCCGTGATCTCGCTCCGGTAGCGATCGACGGCCGATTCGATCTCGGTGAGGGTGTCGCCCCCGAACTTCTCGACCAACGCTTGGGCGAGCACGAACGCGACCGCGGCCTCGCCCACGACCGCCGCCGCGGGCACGGCGCAGATGTCGGAGCGCTCCTTGAACGCCTTCTTGGCCTCTTTTGTCGCGATGTCGACGGATGCGAGCGGGCGCGTGAGCGTCGAGATGGGCTTCATGACCGCGCGCACCAGGAGTGGCTCGCCGTGGGTCATGCCGCCCTCCAGGCCGCCCGAGCGGTTGGTCCGGCGGTAGTAGCCGCGCTCCTCGCTCCAAAAGATCTCGTCGTGTGACTCGCTGCCTGGCGTGCGACCGAGCGCGAACCCGGCTCCCAGCTCCACGCCTTTGATCGCCTGGATCGACAGCAAGGCGGCGCCCAGCCGTCCGTCCAATCGCGTGTCGGCGCTGACGTGCGATCCCAGGCCCGGAATCAGCCCGAATGCCCACACCTCGAAGATGCCGCCCAGCGTGTCGTGCCCCTGGCCGGCCGCCTTGATCGCCGCCTTCATGCGCTCGGACGCACCGGGGTCCAGGCAGCGGACCGGGCTCTCGTCGACGCCTTCGAAGTCCTCGAGGGTCAGGTCGTCGCGGAGCGGCACGACCTGCTCGCCGATGCGTACCACGTGGCTGCGCAGCTCGATGCCGAACCGGCGTAGCAGCGCCTTGGCGACGGCGCCGGCGGCGACCCGGGCGGCCGTCTCACGTGCGCTCGCCCGCTCCAGGATGTTGCGGAGGTCCTTGGTGCCGTACTTCTGCATTCCGGCTTGGTCGGCGTGGCCGGGACGCGGGATCGTGATGGGCTCGACGTTCTGCTCGGGCTCCCAGATCGCCATCCGGTCGCGTTCCCAGTTCTTGAAGTCCAGGTTCGCGATCTCCAGCGCGACGGGGCTGCCGAGCGTCTGGCCGTGGCGGATCCCGGATTTGACCTGGACGCGGTCGGTCTCGATCTTCATCCGTCCGCCACGACCGTAGCCCAGCTGGCGACGCGCGAGGTCGCGATCGATGTCATCGGGAGTCAGCGGCAGACCCGCTGGAAGCCCTTCGATCAGGGCGATCAGCGCAGGCCCGTGGGACTCCCCCGCCGTTCGATACGTCAGGGCCACCGGGTAAGTCTACAGGCAGGCGAAACGTCCTCCTCATCGAGCCGTCCGTGCCCGAGCGCCTTGATACTCAGCCGTTTCGCGCGCCGGGCGGCGTTCAGTTTTCACGTCGGACGGGGTGAGGACTCAACACGGAGCCTTCGCTGCGAATCTTCGCGGCGCTCGGTTCCGTTCTTGCCTCTGACACCGTGCGGTGAGCCGGGCGGCAGATGAGGGTCGAAATGGCGACGGGGCGCTGAAGCGCCCCGTCGATCGGAACAGCGACGTGGCCCGGGCTATACCTGGGACTTTATCTCCACGACGTTGATGACGAGGTTTGCCTTGGTCGAGGGGTTGGACAACGTGACGGCCTTGCCGACCGCGAGGTCGAGCGTCGTGCTGCCCCCAGGAAGACTTCCGCTGTTGGGCTTGAGCGTCACCGTCGTCGACGTGATCGCCTGGACGGTGAACTGCGGAGCCGCGGCCGGAACCGCGTCGCCGACGACGACGGTCTGCACGACGCCTGAGATGTCCAGGCTCGCTGAGAGCTGCGTCGTGACCGCCACAGGTGTCGGCAACGCGGACGTCGCAGCACCCGTCGGCGCGGTCGGGCTCAACGGCACGGTCGTCACGGCGCTGCCGGCTGCAGCGGTCGCCACCGGCGCAGCCGGTGCCGGAGGCGGCTCGTTGGGGTCGACGAAGATCTTGCCGGCACGGTTCTTGGGGAACCGCTGGTAGCTGGCGAATGTCTGGTCACGGCCCGTGACCGGGTCGGACTGAGCGAACGCTCCGAGCGGACCCGGGGCGGCCGGCGCGGCGGCAGCGGCCGGAGCCGGTGTCGTCGAGGTCGGCGCGGACTCCGCTGCCGTGTGGCCCCCGCTCCCACCGCATCCCGCGACGAGACCGGCGCACGCGGCGACCGCTGCGAGGGTGCCGAACATCCGTGTGCGGCTCATGACGTTGTACCTCCGGCGTTGTTGCTTGTCTGACCCGCGCCCGCGCCCGCGCCGCCGGCCGTCCGGCTGAACGCCACGACCGTGATGTTGGCGCTGACGCTCGTGGAGCCCGATGTGGATGTCCCACCCGACGACGCTGCGTCAGTACCCGGGGACAGCTCCGCCGTGGTGACCGCGAGCATCCGTCCTCTGACCCGAAGCTTGCCGTTGCCGTCGACGATGACCCGATTGTGCATTCGGTAGAGGAAGTCCTGCACGTTGAAGAACTTGCCCGTCACCGTCATCGTGAACGGCGTGCCGGTGACCCCGGCGTAGTCTGTTCCGCCTGCAGGTGTTGCCTCACCCAGGGATACGTTGGTCTTCTTGGCGATCTCCTCGATCTGCAAGATCAGCGCCGGGATGTCCTCCGAGTACGGGTACGCCTTGGCGAGCCGCAGTTCGTCGACAATCGGCACCGTCGTGGGCTTCTTCGCGCTGGCCGTGAGCTTGGCGAGCTCACCTTGGAGTTGGGTGACCCGATCTTGCGCGTCCATCGAGGCCTGCTGCTTCACCTTCAAGTCGGCCTTGGCCGGCTTGACGTAGAACCAGAAGACCCCACCGACCACGGCGATCGCGGCGAAGATGATCAGGAGTGTGCTGTCGCGCTTGCTGAGTTTGCTCATGGCTGTGTGGTGGGGGTCGTGGTGGACGGAGCGGCGGCTGGCGCCGGTGCGGTGGGACGTGCCCCCGGACCGAATATGGCATCGTCGACCGGGATCTCGACGGAGAAGCTGTAGCCGGTGGGCGTGGTGCCGGCATCACCGCCCTCAGGGTTGATCCCGCCTGCGAGCCGGGGTTCGACGAATCCCTGGATGCCGTTGAGGCGCGACAAGAAGAGCGCCGCCTCGGTGCGCGTCGCCGCGCTGGCCTCGATCGTGATTGCTGCGGGGCGCTTCGCCGCGGGGCTCCCGGGGGTGGCAGCCTGCGTGCCGGCACTCGTCGGCGTCGTGACCGCCATCGACTTGAGCCAGACGCTCCCGGGGGCGACCCGCGAGAGGTTGATCATTACCGTCGACCAGTTGACTCGGGCGACGGCGAGCCCGCTGACCAGGGCCTTGTCCGTCGCGTATGTCGAGCCGGAGTTCCTGTCGGCGGCCTTCGCCTTGGTGACCTGCGCCGTCAAGCTCGTGGTCTGCTGGTCCAGATCCGCGATCTTGGCCTGCTCGGCCGTGACCTGACCGTTGATGCTGTGGCCCCAGTATCCGAGCGCCAGCGCACCGACCAGGATCCCCAGCCCCGCGCCGTGAAGCGGGGTGAGCTTGGGGGCCTGTCGCTCGCTCTTGCGGCGCTCAGCGGGCAGTAGGTTGACTGATCTCATGACTCCTCCGGCGCATCCAGCGCCAAGCCGACTGCGACCGCCGCCCTCGTGGCGACGTCGAATGACAGATCGGCAGACTTGGTCAAGTTCTGAAGGGGGTTGCCGATTTCGACCTCAAGACCGAGCGCCTGCTGGACGTACTGATCAAGACCCGAGCACAGCGCGGTTCCTCCTGAGAGGACGAGCCGCTCGACCGGACGTGCGTGCTCCTGGGAGCGGTAGAAGTCGATCGTGCGGCCGATCTCCTGCACCAGTGGCCGCACGGCAAGTGCGAGCGCGTGGCGGACGCGTGTGACCGTGGTGGGATCCCAGCCCGCCGGCACCTCGCCCAAGAGGCCGCATGCGGCCTTGAGGGCCTCGGCCTCGTGCGGTGAGAGTCCCGTCTGATCGGCCACGGCGTTGGTCAGGTCGACCCCGCCCAGACCGACAAGGCGCGTGAACTGGCTGGTGCGGTCCACCGACACGATGATGTTGGTGGCCCCGGCCCCGATGTGGCACAGCACCTGCGCGCCATCGCCGAGCGGCGCAGCCGGCACGAGCGACCGGATCAGCGCGAACGCCTCCAGATCGATGCCGTCGACCCGAAGCCCGGCCCGGCGGACGGACGACACGAGCGTGTCGATCATCTCGCGGTGGGCGGCGACGACGACCAGGCGCTGGCGCGGGCCCGACTCGTCCTCGAACCAGCCGATCGACTGGTAGTCGATGATCGCCTGGTCGGGCGGGATCGGAATGTGCTCGGCCGCCTCGATCTCGACGGTCTGGCGCATCTCCGCCGGGTCGTCGATGACGGGCAGCTCGATCATGCGGACCACGACGCGCTGGTTGGCGACGCCCAGGCGCACGGACCGGCCGCTGAACTTGCCCTCCTTCCAAAACCGCTTGATGTGGTTGGCAAGATCAACGGGCTCAGCGACCTCGCCGTCCACGACGAGCCCCTCAGGGAGCTCCTCGACGGCTGCGCGCGAGAGCTGACGGCCATCCTTGATCTCGGCGCCGGCGATGGCGCTCGATCCGATGTCCAGTGCAACGACGGTACTCATCAGGCGACGTCCTTGTGGTCCAGGGGTGGGAACAAGACGACCTGGCTATCCGAGCCGGTCGGTGTAGAGGGTGATCAGCGACGGGCCGACCCAGAGCGCAAGCAGCGCCCCGGCCGCGAGGTAAGGTCCGAAGGGAATTGCGGTCTTGCGCGCGCTCGCCCCGTGGCGTGCCATCAGCACGATCCCCAGGATCGAGCCGGCGGCAAACGCGATGAAGAGTGCGGGGATGACGGAAGCGCCAAGCACGGCGCCGAGCAGGAGGGCGAGCTTGACGTCGCCGAACCCCATCCCACGTGGGTAGAGGAACCACAGGATCCCGAGGAACGCCGCGGCGCCGAGGGCGCCTACGACAGGCACCCACCACCGGTCGGGGTTGTGCAGCACCGCGAAGACGAGCGCCAGGGCGGCGGCCGGCAACACGACAATGTTGGGGATGAGCCTGTGCTGCAGGTCGATCACGACCACCGGCACGAGCGCGAGTGCCATGACCATGACCGCCAGCCCGCGCCAGTTGGCGCCGAACGCGACGATCGAACCTGCGGCCAGGGCGGCGCTCGTCAGCTCGAGGGCCGGGTAGCGCCACGAGATCGGCTCGCTGCACGAGCCGCACTTGCGACCGAGCATCAGCCAGGACAGCACCGGCAGGTTCTCGTGCCAACGAAGCTGGTGCCCGCAGGACGTACACCGCGACCGCGGCGACACGAGCGACTCCTCCCGCGGCCACCTGTAGGTGAGCACGGTGAAGAAGGACCCCATCGCCAGGCCAAAGAAGCCGGCGGCGGCGACCCAGAACCAGAGCGGGATCGCGCTCACAAGGTATCCCTACGGATGATCATCACGTGAGAGATCGGCACTCGCGGGCCTGAACTTAACGGTCAGAAAATGACGTGAGGCCCGCCGAAGCGAGCCTCACACGACAACTGTGAATGAAAACAGGGTGCTACCAACCGCCCGAGTACGTCCCCGCGCAGCCATTGGTCGCGGCCGCCGGTGTCGTACCGCTACACCGATATGCGGCCCCGTTGGGATCGCGCATGTAGCTAAAGACGGTGCCGGTCTTGCTGGTCGTGGCGAGAACGTAGCTGTCCGCCGTTGCCGGCAGCGGAAGCGGGTAGACATCGATCTCATCCTCGATTGCCTTCGCCGCCGTCCACCCTCCCGCGCCTGGGTCCTGCCACACCACATTCTGCTCCTGACTTGCGAGCAGGCCTACCGTGAGGTTGTTGAAGGACTGGTCGTTTTCAACGTAGTAACTCTCGGCTGCGATCACGCCGCTCCGAAGAAGTGACTTCGCAGCAGTGTCCTGCGCCTTGCGTCGCTGTCCCAAGAACGCCGGAACCGCGATCGACGCGAGGATTCCGATGACGAGCACCACCACCAGCAGCTCGATGAGCGTAAAGCCTCCCTGCTTTGTCCTCCGCCCGACGGGCTTTCTGGACATAATCGTTGCTCCTATGAGAAGAGAACGGTGGACGATCGCCCTCGACTGAGGGCTCCGCCTTGTATCGGCACAACCCGGCCACTTGTTGAGCACCCCCGGGGCGAATATCTGAGAAGGCGCCACCGGCAGGGACCGCCCTCCGTCAAGACGCTCTCTCAGACGTGCTTGCGCCGTAACGACGGTGGGCCCGCCAAAGGCGGGCCCACCGACATGACACGCGGCGCGGGGACGCGTCGCTTGGAGCGTGATCGGTTACCAGGTGGTGCCGACGCAGGTCACCGTGCTGGGGTTACCAGCAGCCGGAGCGGTCCAGCCGGCCGGAACCTGGGCTGCCGTCTCCTTGCAGCGGAACGTCTCGGCGTTCTCGTTGCGGTAGTAGCTGAAGTGGTTGCCAGACGCGCTGGTCGTCCGGATGATGTAGCGGTCGATGGGTGCGCCGACGGCGGCCGAGGAGGGCGACGCGAGAACTGCGACCTCATCGTCCTTGGCGAGCGCAGGGGTCGCCGTGAGCCACACGAGGTTCGGCTCGATGAGCTCCATGTCCAGGTCCAGGGTCGCGGAGTTCGCTGCGAAGTCCTGGTTCTCCGAGTAGAAGGACTCCATCGAGATCGCGGCGTTACGGGCGGCCGACTTGGCGTTGCTGTCCTGCGCGCCCTTCTTCTGGCCGAGGAACGCCGGGATGGCGATCGCGGCGAGGATACCGATGATAAGAACGACGACCAGGAGCTCGATGAGGGTGAAACCGCCCTCACGCTCTCCCGTCGAAATCCTCGTACGAAGCCGATCGATCATGTAGTCCTCCTTGGGTCGGGCGTCGGCTACGAGCGGTATCGGCGCCGCAGGGCCGGCCCGGATCCCCCTTTCTGGGGGTGACGCACCTCGTGTGAGGCGGCTCCTAGGAGTGATTCGAGGTGCCCCGAATGGGGCAAGCTCCTGTCACCTGCCAGCTCGATCGGAGGGGCGCCAAGCTCCCGCCGGGTTCCCGACGTGTGGCGCGCGCACGCGCGCGCGAGGAGCGGCGGACGGCGCCGCCAAGTGCTGCGGGATCGGGGCCAGGTGGACTCCCGCTAAGGGATTCGCCGTCCGCTGCCGATAGCTCAGCCGTGGAAGCGATGGAATGGATGCCCCCGCCGTCTGCGGACGATCACGAGGAAGGCAATACGCACTTCTCGATCGACGAGCTGCTCGAGATCGTCGTCGAGCGGCGCGCCTCCGACCTTCACCTCACGGCCGGCTCGCCGCCGGCGATCCGCGTCAACGGCAAGATCGAGCGCCTCCAGGAGTTCGGTGAGCTCGTTCCCGAGCAGACCCGGACGCTGCTCTACGCGGTGACGAACACGGTCCAGCAGAAGGACCTCGAAGAGCGTAAGAACATAGACCTCTCGTATCCGCTGCCCGGGATTGCACGCTTCCGCGTCAACATCTATCAGCAGCGCGAGAGCCTGGCCGCCGCGTTCCGCCTCATTCCGAGCAAGATCAAGCCGCTCCAGGAGCTGGGCGTCCCGCCCACCGTGTACGAACTGTGCGAGCGGCCTCGAGGCTTGATCGTGGTAACCGGCCCGACCGGCTCCGGTAAGTCGACCACGCTCGCCGCCCTGATCGACCGGATCAACGAGACGCGGGCCGAGCACATCATCACCGTCGAGGATCCGATCGAGTTCCTGCACTTCCATAAGCGCTGCATCGTCAACCAGCGCGAGATCGGCACCGACGCGACGTCGTTCGGCGACGCGCTTCGTGCCGCGCTGCGCGAGGACCCGGACGTGATCCTCCTCGGCGAGA
>CAYMSM010000007.1:0-11993 GCA_964393105.1 uncultured Bifidobacteriaceae bacterium | reverse complement strand
TCCTCGAGATCATCGGTCAAGAGCTCCAGGCGCGTTCGGCCTCGTCCCAGTGGTCCGTCACGTGCTCGACGCGCGATGCTTCGCTACACTGCCGGGCTGCCAGTCACCCTCGAGGAGTTCACGAATGTCGTCAGAGCACGTCCAGCTCAAAGCCGCCGAGCGCACCCGGTTCGGCACGACCGAGGCCAAGCGGCTGCGTGCGAGCGGGCAGGTGCCCGGCGTGCTCTACCAGACCGGCAAGGCGTCGCTGTCGTTCGTGCTTCCGGCGCGTGACCTGGACAAGGCGCTCCACGGCGAGCACGGCAAGACGGCCGTCTTCGAGATCACCGTCGAGGGTCACCCCACGGTCCCGGCGCTCCTCAAGGACTGGGACCTGGCGCCCGTGCGCGGCAACCTGCTGCACGTGGACTTCCAGCAGGTCGACCTGAAGCAGGAGATCGAGGCCAACGTGCCGCTCGTGCTGAGCGGCCTCGCCGTCGGTGTTCGCGACGGCGGCGTGCTCGGCCAGCCGGTGCACGAGCTGACGGTGCGGTGTCTGCCCGACGCCCTTCCCGACAGCATCGAGGTCGACGTCGTAGACCTCGAGGCGGGGGCCGTGTTGCACCTGAGCGACGTCACCGCGCCCCACGGGGTCGAGATCCTCGGTGATCCCGAGATGGTGGTCGCCTCGATCACCGCCCCATCCCGCGTCGAGGTCGAGGGCGAGGGCGAGGAAGTGGGCGAAGGGGACGTCGAGCCCGAGATCGTCGGTCGCGCCGACGACGACGAGTCGGAGTAGCCGACGGCCGACGAGGCCCTGCCCGTTCGGCTTGTCGTCGGCCTCGGAAACCCGGAGCCGCGCTACGCGCGCACGCGCCACAACGCCGGCCAGGTTGTCGTCGAGCGGTTGGCCGAGCGCATGGGCGCGGGCCGCTGGAAGTCCCGGTATGCCGGCCGGTACGTCGAGATCGCCGGGCCCGCCGGGCCGCTGGCGCTCCTGATCCCCACGACCTACATGAACCTCTCCGGGGACGCCGTCGGCCCCGCGTCGGGAAGCCTCAGGGCGACGCGCACGCAGGTGCTCGTCGTCCACGACGATCTCGACCTGCCGTTCGGAACGGTGCGGGGCAAGATCGGCGGGGGCAGCGGGGGGCACAACGGCCTGCGGTCGATCATGCAAGGGCTCGGGGGAGACGACTACCTGCGCGTGCGGATCGGCATCGGGCGACCGCCCGCCGACTTCCGTGGTGATCAGGCCGCATGGGTGCTGATGGCGTTCTCCGAGCCGAAGGAAGAGGTCGAGGCGGCGCTTGCGGCTGCGGTGGCGATGATCGAGGCTGCGATCACGGACGGCATGGAGACGGCAATCTCCAGATTCCATGCCGCAGAGCCCGGCTCACGAGCACGGGAACGCCAGCGCCGCCGCGACGACGGCGAGCCTCCCGAGTCGCCGGCCGAGCCCGGCCCGGCCGACCCGACCGTGCTGTGAGCGACACCCTCGATCCCCTGATCCTGCCGCCCCAGGCGCAGGCGACCGCACTTCGGTCGCTCAGCGGCGAAGGACGTGCCGGACACCTCGCGATCGGTCGGCCCGCCTGGCCGTTCGTGCTGGCCGCGCTGTACCGCGAGGCCGGTCGACCGATGGTGGTCGTGGCCCCCGGAGACGAGGAGGCACGTGATCTCGCCGGAGAGTTGCGGGCGCTCGTCGGGTCCGAGGCGGTTGCGCTGTGGCCATCGCGCGGCGTGCCCGCCGGCGGCGCGGTCGGTCCGGCCCCGCACCTCGTCGGCCTACGAGCACGCGCGGTCGGCAGGCTCGGGGAGTCGGGCACGATCGTCGTGGCGAGCATAGCCGCGCTCGTGGAGCGCGTGCCGGAGTCAGCCGAGCCGCCGCTCGAGCTGCGCCGCGGCGGCAGCGTCGATGGCGACATCGTCGAGCGGCTCGCCGCCTTGGGCTACGAGCGGGTGGTCCAGGTCGAGGAGCGCGGCGAGATCGCGGTGCGCGGCGGCATCGTCGACGTGTTCCCGACGACCGCCGATCAGCCCGTGCGCATCGATTTGTTCGGTGACGACATCGACGACATCCGGGCGTTTTCGCCGTTCACTCAGGTCACGGTCCGTCAGGTCGATCGCATTACGGTGTGGCCTGCCGGCGAGTCGGAGGATGCGGAGATGGTCGACGCGACGCGGGAGCTCGGACGGGCGGCGGTCGTCCGCCTGGCGCCGGCCCAGCACACCGGAGCCCTGACCCAGGCGCTGGAGCTCCTGGAGGACGAGGTCGCCGTCGGCGCGGTCTCCGATCCCGAGGAGCTCCTGGCGGCACTGGGCGACATGGCGGTGCTCGACATCGCTCCGGCCACGGGCGGAGCGGCAGGCGTGGTCGACGTGCGCGAGGCGCGATTCGCCGCGCGCGGCCACGCAGAGGCGACGTCCGAGATCGCGCGCCTCGCCGCCGGCGGGCTTCGGGTGCTCGTGTGCTTCGCCCGCAGGGGTGATCTGGAGCGTGCCGCCGTGGCCCTCGAACGTGCCAAGCCCGTCACCATCGACCTGGCCGAACAGGCGCCGCGGCCCGGCATGGTCTCGTTCGGCGTGCTGCCGGTGCGGCGCGGCTTCATCTCGGCGGATCTGGGCGTCGCGATCATCCCCGAGGGCGAGTTGCTTCGCCGCCGCCGTGCCGGCGGCCGCCCGACGATGGGTCGCCGGCTGCGCTCGTTCCTGGAGCTTCGCGTCGGGGATCACGTCGTGCACGAGGACCACGGCATCGGCAGGCTCGTCGCGTTCGAGACCCAGACCGTTGCGAACGTCACGCGCGACTACCTGGCGCTCGCGTTCGCCGGCGAGGACCGCGTGTGGGTGCCCCAGGACCAACTGGACAAGGTGACGCGCTATATCGGTGCCGACGGCTCCGCGCCGCCGCTGTCCAAGCTCGGGGGCAAGGCGTGGGAGCGGCTCAAAGCGCGCGTTCGGGCCGCCGTCCACGAGATGGCCGGCGAACTCTTCGCGCTCTACGAGAGCCGCGGGCGCGTGGAGGGCTTCGCGTTCCCGGAGAACGACACCGCGATCAGCGAGTTCGAGCACCGGTTTGCCTACCGCGAGACACCCGACCAGGAGCGGGCGATCGACGAGGTCATGGAGGACATGGAGCGTGCGCAGCCGATGGACCGGCTGATCTGCGGTGACGTCGGATTCGGCAAGACCGAGGTCGCGATGCGTGCCGCCTACAAGGCTGCGCTCGGCGGCAAGCAGGTCATGGTGCTCGTGCCGACGACGCTTCTGGCCCAACAACACCTGGGGACGTTCCGTGAGCGCTTCGCCGAGACGCCCGTCGAGATCGACATGGTCAGCCGCCTTCGCTCGCCGGCCCAGTCCAAGGCGACGCTCGCCACGTTCCGCAGGGGCACGCTCGACATCCTGATCGGGACGCATCGCCTGCTCGGCATGGACGTGCAGCCCAAAGACCTGGGCCTCGTGATCCTCGACGAGGAGCAACGCTTCGGCGTGGCCCAGAAGGAGGCCATGCGCCAGCTCCGGCTTCGGGTCGACGTGCTGTCGCTGTCGGCGACCCCGATCCCACGGACCCTGCAGATGTCCCTGTCGGGGATGCGCGACATCAGCGTCATCGAGACCCCACCTGCGGGCAGGCGCGCGATCGCGACCCATGTCGGGGAGTACGACGAGGCGCTCGTGCGCGAGGCGCTTGAGCGCGAGCGCGCGCGCGGAGGACAGAGCTTCTGGTTGCACAACCGCGTCGAGTCGATCTCTGAGGCTGGCGACGCCGTGCGCGCGCTCGTGCCGGAGCAGCGGGTCGTCGTCGCCCATGGACAGATGCCCGAGCACCAGCTCGAGGAGGTCATGATGAGGTTCCTGCGCGGCGAGGCGGACGTGCTGGTGTCGACGACGATCATCGAAGCCGGTCTGGACGTCCCCAACGCCAACACGCTCGTCGTCGAGCGCGCGGATCAGCTCGGGTTGTCGCAGCTCTACCAGTTGCGCGGGCGGGTCGGGCGGTCCCCCGTTGCAGCGCACGCGTACCTGCTCTACCCGAGTGACGCCGCACTGACACGTGACGCGGCGGCACGCCTCCGCGCCGTGGCGGACTACACCGAGCTGGGGAGCGGCCTGCGCATCGCCATGCGTGACCTCGAGATCCGGGGCGCAGGCAACCTGCTGGGCGACGAGCAGAGCGGGCACGTCGCGGCGATCGGCTTCGAGCTGTACCTGCAGATGCTGAACGACGCGATCACGGCCCGCCGCGGCGAGATCACGCCCGCGCGTGAGGTCCGCGTCGAAATCCCGGTGTCTGCGTTCATCCCCAGCGACTACGTGGGCTTCGAGGCGGCGAAGATCGATCTGCACCGGCGGATCGCGCTCGCAGACGAGGAGACCCTCGAGCGCCTGGCAGGCGAGCTGGCCGATCGCTTCGGCCCGCCCCCGCCGCCGGTCGAGGCCCTGATGACGGTGCAGCGGCTCAAGCTCAAGCTGATCCGCATGGGCGGCTCGCGGCTGGCCGTTCGCGCGGGTCGCGTCGTCGTCGCACCCGTGGCGCTCACGAGCGCAGCCCTCAGGGCGCTCCGCGGGCTCGATTCGCGCGCGACGTACTCGTCAGCCGACCACACGGTCTCGGTCCCGGCGCCGTCGGCCCCCCACGAGCGGCTCGAGGCCGCCGAGCGCGCCATCGACGCGCTGCTCGAGGCGGTTGCGCAGGCGGCCTGACGACGGCCTCAGGAAAGGACCTCGCGCACCGACGCGGCGACTCAGCGCGGACCCGCACGTCAACGGATGCAACGCCGGTCGCGTGCAACACCCGGTGTCAGACACCCGACGTTGCAGCGTCAGCGGTGAAACGGCGGTTCACCTCCCGGTGCCCGGCGCGATTCTGGTCGCCGAGATGAACGCAGGTGGCGTGACGCGAGGGTCTGACCGACCCAGCGCCAGCCCGAGCACCGAGGCCCGAACCGACCCGACTGCCTACGGAGCGAGCGCCTTGAGCCCCAACGTGTGGGTTGCGTCTGTCATGCGGTCGTCGTACGTAACGATCCCGTCGAGATCGTCCCCGAGTCTCAGCGCCGCCGCAAGGTGGAGTGCATCGAGCGAGCGGAGGACCCCGGGGTCGAGTTCCCCTGCTCGCTGGTAGGTGTCGGTCGTCACCGCCATCAAGGCCATCCGCTCAAGCCGATCGCGCGTGGACTCGAGGGCTGCCTGCGAGACCCGCCGGGCGACGCGCAGCGCCTCTGTACGAAGCAGATCCGACGACCACAGCGCGCCACTGCGCTCCTCCTCTGCTTCGGCCCACCTACGCATCTCTGCACTCCGGACCTCGGCAACTGCCAGCTTCATGAACGCCGACGTGTCGACATACCACGGCACCGGCCGTCAGCGCTCGTCGGCGCGAGCCGCCGCAAGCACCCGTGATGCTGCGGCTTCGTCCGAGCGGACTTTCACCGCCGGCGGCGCGTCGCGCATCCTTCGCAACGGCTCACGAACCAATCCGGCTGCGCGGAGGTCTGCCATTCCCCCGCCACCCGAAACCGGCGACAGCCGAGCGACCGGCCGGCCCCGATCGGTCACGACGATCGACTCACCTGCCGCCACGCGTCGCAGCAGGACGCTCGCGTTCTGCCGCAACTCCCTGACCCCAACCATCGCCCTAGGCATGTGCTACACAGTAGCATCTATGCCGGAGAAGCGCTCGCTTCGGCCCGTGCTACCATCGCCCGCCGTGAGCACCAGGCCTGTCAGGACGATCGCCGCGCTCGTCGTCGCGCTTGTGGCGAGCGTCGGGCTCGCGGCGTGCGGCGGGGACGGCGGGGGTGGCGGCGACGTGAGCATCGGCCCCGACCCGGAGGTCGCGATCCAGGTCGGCGCGCAGAAGATCACCAACGGCGAGATCGAGCGTCGCGCGATGTTCCTGTCGACCAACCCGACGTCCGACCAGGCGGTCACGGCGCCCGCCAAGGACAGTGCAGAGTTCAAGGAGTTCCGCCTCCAGGCAGCGGAGCAATTGCGTGACGAGCGCGTGTTCGCCATCCTCGCGACGCTGTGCGGCCAGCCCTGCGCGGTCACCGACAAAGAGATCGACGCCCAGCTCACGGACATCCGTGACGAGCAGTTCGCGGGCTCGCGCGAGGAGTTCAAGAAAGCCCTGACGATACGCGGGATCACCGAGTCCGACCTGCGCAAGAGCCTCAAGGCCAGTCAGCAGGAGCAGCGGCTGACCGCCCGCGAGCAGGACAAGGTGGACTACACCGACGCCGAGGGCATGGCCTACTACAAGAAGAACATCGCGCAGTACAAGCTCATCGCCGAGAAGCGCATCTCGCACATCCTGGTGGCGACGAAGGCCGCAGCAGCGGCGATTCGCGCGGAGGCGACATCCGACAACTTCGCATCCCTCGCACGGACCAAGTCCATCGATCCCTCTGCCAAGACGCCCGGTGGCGAGGATCTCGGCTCGGTCACGGCGGGCGGGTTGCTGCCGGAGCTTGCAGCTGCGGCGCAGGCGTTGAAGCCCAACCAGATCTCCGCGCCCGTGCAAAGCCAGTTCGGCTGGCACGTCCTGTTGATGCGTCAGCTCAAAGCCCGCACCAAACCGTACGACGAGGTCAAGGACGAGATCGAGGCCCAGGAGATCCAGGTCAAGCAGGCCGCGGCGGTCCAGACGTGGCGTGACACAGTCGTCAAGAAGCAGCAGGACAAGGCCAAGTACCTCAACGACAAGATCGCGCCCGAGAAACCCGCCGCCCCGACGACGACGCGCTCGACGACGGCTGCGGCTACGACCCGCGCCGCGACCACGGCGACAACCACCACGCGCTGATGGTGCTCACGATCGTTGGGCTCGGGCCCGGCGATCCCGACGCGGTGCCCATGTCTGCGATCCGGGCGCTGACGCAGACCGCGGACGTCTACGCGATGGATCTCGCTCCCGGACTGGCCCAGGCAATCGACCGTACCCCCCGAGCCTTCGCCGATCTCAGCGAGGTCCCGGACGGGGCGGTCGTTGTCGCCGAGGACCTGGCCGCGCACAGGTTGGCGCTTGCGGCGCCGGCCGCGCAGACGGTCCCCGACCGGCAGACGTTGCGCAATCGGGCGATCGGTGCAGCGGTCGCCCAGCTCGCGCAAGTCGGCGCCCACCTGCGGCTCGAATGCCCATGGGACCGGGCACAGACCGCCGAGACGATCGTGCCGCACACCGTCGAGGAGGCGTTCGAGGTCGCCGAGGCGGTGGCCACGGGCGACGTCGAACGCCAGGCTGACGAGATCGGTGACCTGTTGTTCCAGTCGGTCTTCCTGGCGCAACTGCTCGAGGAGACCGGTGACGGCGATCTGGGCGGAATCGCCGCCGACCATGCACGCAAGCTGATCTCCCGTCATCCCCACGTCTATGGCGAGGCGGTCGCCGAGACAGCGGGCGGCGTTCGCGACCTCTGGGAGCGCCAGAAGCGCGAGGGGCGGGGAGGGGGGATCTTCCACGAGCTGCCAGCCGGTCTTCCGGCACTGGCGTACGCGACAAAAGCACAGCGCCGGTCCGCGTCGGTCGGCTTCGAGTTCGCCGCAGCCGGGCAGGCGCTCGCGAAGCTCGACGAGGAGGTCGCGGAGCTTCAGGCCGATCCGTGCTCGGACGAGCTCGGAGATGTCCTCTTCGCGTGCGTCGCCGTGGCCCGGTCGCTCAAGGTCGATCCCGAGATCGCCGTGCGCGCCGCCGCCCAGCGCTTCCGCGCCCGCGTCGAGGAGGCGGCACGCCTTGCCGAGGTGGCCGGGAAGCGGTTCGAGGACCTCGATGCCATCACCCAGCTTGCGTTCTATTCGGACGCGAAAGCGGGTCAGTCGCGAGAGGTCCATGACGACTAAACTGCGATGCCCAACCACCGCCCGGAGGCCGCATGTCGAAGATCGCTCGTGTCCACGCCCGTCAGATCCTGGACTCGCGGGGCCAGCCGACCGTCGAGGTCGAGGTCGAGCTCGAGTCGGGAACCGTGGGACGGGCGGCGGTTCCGTCCGGCGCGAGCACCGGCGCTCACGAGGCATTGGAGCTGCGCGACGCCGACAAGGGCGCGTATGCGGGCAAGGGCGTGTTGAAGGCCGTGGCCAACGTCGAGCACGAGATCGCCAGGGTCCTCGTCGGTCGGGACGCGACCGACCAATCGACGATCGATCGCGTGATGATCGAGCTGGACGGCTCGCCGACCAAGTCGCGGATCGGGGCGAACGCCATGCTCGGATGCTCTCTAGCCGTCGCCGTCGCGGCCGCCAACGATGCCAGGCTGCCGCTGTATCGCTACATCGGCGGCGCCCGGGCGCACCTCCTGCCGGTGCCGTTCATGAACATCCTGAACGGAGGTGCCCACGCGGACAACAACATGGACCTGCAGGAGTTCATGGTCGTCCCGGTTGGGGCCAGGACGTTCGCAGACGCCTTACGGGCAGGCGCCGAGGTCTACCACCAGCTCAAGGGCGTCCTGCGCTCACGGAACCTGGCGACCGGTGTCGGCGACGAAGGCGGGTTCGCGCCGAACCTCGCGAGCAACCGTGAGGCGCTCGACATCATCGTCGAGGCGATCACCGCCGCAGGCTACGAGCCGGGTGTGGACGTCGCGCTGGCCCTGGACGTCGCCGCGACGGAGTTCTACCGCGACGGGGCTTACCATCTCGACGGCGAGGGCCGCAGCCTGACGCCAGACGAGATGGTGGACTTCCTGGTGGAGCTGACCGACGCATACCCCATCGTGTCGATCGAAGATGGCATGTCCGAGGACGATTGGGACGGGTGGAAGGCTCTGACCGACCGGCTCGGTGCGCGCGTACAGCTGGTGGGCGACGACCTGTTCGTGACAAACCCGATCCGGCTTCGCGACGGCATCGCGCGTGGCGTGGCCAACGCGATCCTGATCAAGCTCAACCAGATCGGCACGTTGACCGAGACGCTCGCGGCGATCGACATGGCAGCGGCCGCCGGCTATGCAGCCATGATCTCCCACCGCTCGGGCGAGACCGAGGACACGACGATCGCCGACCTGGCCGTGGCCACCGGCGCGGGACAGATCAAGACCGGGGCGCCTGCACGCAGCGAACGGGTCGCCAAGTACAACCAGCTGATCCGGATCGAGGAGCGCCTCGGGCCGGCGGCCACCTACGGGTCCGGGCAGGCGGCGTTCGGTCGCTGATGCAACGGGGCACGGCAGGTACGCAGGTCTCGGTGGCGTACTCCGTTCCGACAGCGAACCGCCAGGGTTCGCCGCGTCCGGAGAACCCTCGTCACCAACTCGCTCACACCGAAGCGCCTGTTCGTCATCGGCATCGTCGTCGCGCTCGTTGCCTCATACCTCGGATCGGCCCGGGGCTACCTGGCGCAACGTCAGGAGCTGGGCAAACAGCACGCGGCCCTCGGTGCCATGCGCGCCGAGCGCGACACGATCCGGGAGCGCCTCAAGTCGCTCGACGCCCCGGCGGTCATCGAGGCCCGCGCCCGCGAGTTGGGCTACGCGAAGCTCGGCGAGCTGCCGTTGCGGGTGACCGGGCTTGAGCTCACGCCACCCGCTCCGGTCGTCCGCCGTGACAACGGTGGATTCTGGGACCTCCTCCCCGACGTCTTCTGACCTCGCGGCGGTGACCCGGCTTCTGGGTCGTACGCCGTTCACGAGCTTCGGTGTCGCGTTGCGCTGTCCGTTCGGCCAACCTGCGGTCCTCCAGAACGGGCCTCGCGATCTACAGGGCCGGCCGTTTCCGACGCGCTACTGGCTCGCGTGCCGGGCGCTCGGCGCGAGCGTCAGCACGCTCGAGGCTGCAGGCGGGGTGCGCGCGCTCGAAGACGACGAGACCCTTCACGAAGCCGTGAGCGACGCCCACGCCGCGCACGCGCGACTGCACGACGGGTACCGCGTCGGGGGCGTCGGGGACGAGGGCCGGGTCAAGTGCCTGCACGCGCAGCTGGCGTTTGCGCTCGCGACCGGAGGCAACCCGGTCGGTGACTGGATCGTGGACCGCGCGGGCCTTCGCTGGCCCGAGGGATGCTGCGCGGATGTGTACGGATGAGCGACGATCCGGCTGCCGCTGCGGCGGTCTTCGAGTGGCAGGACGGCGCGCGCCGTCTCGCCGCGACATCGGGCGCGGCCCGTCTCGCGTGCCTGTCGGTTGTCGACGCCGTTCACGGCGAGCTCAAGAAGCGCTTGGGCAGACCGTTCACGGTGTCGGACCTGGCGGCGGTCCACCGCGACGCGTCGGCGTGGTTCCTGCCGCTCGCGACATCGGTCGCCCCGCGCCATCCGGTCGCCCATGATGCCGCTGTGGCGCTGGACGGGGCGTTTGCGATCTACATGCGCCATGCGATCGATGCGGGGCTGTGGTGAGCGAGCAGCGTGTCGACGAGCGTTCCCGTCGGTCCAAGCGGCGCGTGACGCTGGGGCTGGCGGTGCTCATGGCCGTGGCCGCGCTCGTGATCGGCGTTCTCGCGGGCTATGTGGCCCGGGGCGGTCCTCCGGACCGGGTGCTCGTCACAACCCAGCAGGAGGTCCCCATCGTCACCGTGACGTCCGAGACGCCGTCCCCGTAGCGATTCGAGGTCTACGGGGCTTCGGTCAGCACGACGCGGACCAGGGTGAGGTCGCCAGGCGCGGCCCCGGTGGCGCCCTCCGCTTGGTCGAGCGAGGCGCCTGCAGTCGCACCCGTACCGGTTCCGAGCGCGACGATCGCTCGCAGCACCTCGGCGCTGCGGTCGCGGGGGAGCGTGATCGACACGATCACGCTCGGTGGCGTCGTCGGCTGCCGGGTCTCCTCCAGGATCGTGCCACTTGCCGCATCGACGAGATCCCGGACGTCAGCGACTCGTGCGTCGAGCGTGGCAGGCAGGATTTGGATGGCCACCGGAGCCGAGGGCGCCCCGGCCGCGTCGCGCGACGATCCGGGCGAAGCGGCCGACGGAGTGGCAGACGTCGGCGGAGCGGCCTCGACCGCCGCCCGACCCAGGCGTTGCGCCTGCGAGCTGTCCGAGCCCCCCGATCGCCCATCGGGTGAGCGGGCGATCACACCGATCGCGACGACCGCGGCGACCACGACAGACAGCGCGGGCGCTGCAATCAGCGCGCGGCCGCGCCACCCGGAGGACCGCAGCCTGCCGGCAGGTCCTGGACGGGGCAGCGCCCGCACGTGGGCGCGTAAGCTGTCGCCGGCGCCGGGAGCGGCCTCGCGGAGCGCCCCCGCCAGCGCGAGCATGTCACGGGCCTCGTCGTCGGTCGGCGCGGCGCGGCCGTCCAGGATTGCATCCAGGCGCTCGGGTGTCATCTCGTCACCCTTCATGTCAGCTCCGCCCGGAGCTTGGTCATGGCACGATGAAGCTGCGTCGAGCACGCCGAGGGAGAGATGCCGAGCACCGCGGCGGCTTCGGCGCCGTCCAGTTCGAGCAGCACGCGCAACGCGACGACCTCGCGCTCGGATTGCGTCAACGTGGCGAGCGCCGCCGCCACGTGCGGCGGCAGGTCACCCGCATCGCCCGGTGCGGGTGAGGAATCGACCTCGCCCGTCGCGGCACGCAGCTCGCGCCCACGCCGGCGGGCGTCGCTGCGGAAGTGGTCCAGCGCGATCCGGCGGGCGATCGTGACCAGCCACGGAAGGGCCGGGCCGCGCCCCGGGTCGTACCGGCTCCAGACCCGAAGCGCGCGCTCGAACGTCTCGGACGTCAAGTCCTCGGCCAAATGCGGGTTGCCGGTGAGCTGGCGCAGGTAGCGGTAGACCGCGTCCAGGTTCGCCTCGGCCGCCTCCGCGAACGTCGGGCGAGTCGTTCTGGCCTTCTCACCTCTCAACGCGAGCGCGGCGACGGTCATACCCTCCTTACGGCGCGGAACCGCAGATCATCACATCCGGCCATTGAACCATGGGGACCACTTAGTGGTCGCTCTCGTAAGTACGGGCACGTATCCCGAGCGAAAACCGAGTCAGGCAAGGACGCAGTGTCTTGCCGCTATCGGTACCCATAACGGTGAGACCGAGGACACCGCCTGGCGAAGGTTTGCAGCCGGGATACG
>CAYMSM010000006.1:0-9427 GCA_964393105.1 uncultured Bifidobacteriaceae bacterium | reverse complement strand
GCACAAGATCGTCTGGCTCAACCCGCTGCAGGAGAACCCCGACTACCAACCACTGGCGCGCGGCATGGCCGCGGCCCTTCCGTATGTGGACCTGTTCTCGGGCGGCCACAACCTGGCTGAGATCGAGAAGACCTGCGCAGCGATCGGCCGGTTGTGACTGAGTCATCCCGATACGCCGATCTCGGTGGCATCGGCCGAGGTGTCGACGTCCATCGGTAACGGCGCGTCACGTGCGATCTCGTGGATCAGGTCGGGACGCGCCGCCATGAGCTCCCGAGCACCCCGATCGCCCTCGATTGCCATCAAGCGTTGCCAAAGCTCGCGGTCGAACCCAACCGGGTGCCCCGGCGTCGCGCGATAGCGGATCCGTCGGATCGGCCCCGGGCCGATCGCGACCGCGCGGATCGCGTCAACGGTAATGCGAGGTTGATCCCCAAGGAGGATCAGAGCCCGGCCGATCCCCGAGCCGAGCGCACCCAGTCCGATTCGCAATGACGAGGCCTGCCCGGTGGCGTACTCCGGATTGACGACGACTCGCGCGTTGACGGGCAACGTGACCGCCGCTTCGATCTCACGAGCCAGGTGCCCCATCACGATCACGATTTCGGCGACGTCCGCATCACCGGCCGCGTCGATCACGTGTTGCAGGAGCGGCTTGCCCTCAAGGATGAGGAGTTGCTTCGGCCGGCCGAGACGGCGCGAGGAGCCGGCGGCCAGGATGATCACGCCGACCGTGGCGAGACGAGTGTCCTGTCTCACAAGTACCTTTGCGACAGGACACTAGCCACGACGAGTCGGCCTTCGGGCCGTGCCGCCGCCGACCAGGAGGTCGCGAGCCGTGTTGAGCGCGACGGCGAGATCCTGCGCGCGTTGGCGAAGCGCAGGGTGCAGCCCCTCAACCAGGTCGGGGTGGCATTTGGCGACCTGATCGCGCCAGTGGCGCTGGACGGTCGAGCGCGACGCATCCACGGCGACGCCCAAGAGCGCAGCGGCGTCCTCTGCAGTCTTCGGGACCACGAGCGGCTCGCGTGGAATCCCGTTCGCCGCCGGCGATTGGGCATTGGCGGCGGCGGCTCGGATGGCCTTGACCCGGGCGCGCTCCTCGCTCAGGTCCGCACGGTCGGCAGCCAGCCGCGCGCGCTCATCGGCCAGGCGCTCGCGCTCCTCACGGACCTCCGTGGCCAGACGCAGCAGGCGTCCGTCGCGCGTGGCCGGATCCTCGCGCAGGGCGTCGAGCATGGGACCGGGAGCCAGTCGACCCGGCATGTCGTCGGGCACCCGCCGCCCGGGTCCGGCATCGCCCCGTCGCACCGCCTCGATCACCTCGGCGAACTCCAGGTGGGCCGCGTTGCCGGTCGACGGGCCGTCGGACGGCGCCAATCGCACGAGCGTCAGCGCCTCCCACGCCGGATCGACCAGGAACACAGCGGACGAGCGTCCCCCGATGAGTGCCCGACGCTCCGGACGTGCTCGGTGGCCCAGTACCGAGAAGCGGGCAGAGCCGGCCTCGCCACCGACGATCTCGGTGAGCTCTCCGTCCAGATCGGCGAGCCGTCGCGCAACCTCGCGACCGTCCGGGCCGGAGGGACGGGCGCACGCGCGGGCGGCGGCGAGCGCGGCTACCAACCCTTCCGCTCCCTCAACTTGTCCGACGGCAAGTACCGTCCACCACCGAGCCCACGGGTCATCGCTCGACACGGCCGACAGCAGCCTCCCCGCCTCGTGCGGACAGTCCAGTGCCAAGAGGGCTGCGGCCAACCCGACGCGGGCCCGCTCATCGCCGAATGCCGCAGACGACACGCCGAGCAGCGCCACCTGGCGCCAGCGGTCCAGGTCGCCACGCGCCGGCGCCGGCCCAGCTTGTGTGAGGAAGTCGTCGCCCATCACCGCGAACGGTAGCGAAGGCCTTGACGCCGCGCTCAGCAACTGAGCGGCCCGAAGGGCCGCGAAACAGGCCACCCAAGAGCCTGGTGGGCGCGGCGTAGAGACCACCACCGCGACTATGCTCGCTCGATGAATCGACTCGCGACCGAAGCAAGCCTGTATCTGCGCCAGCACGCCGACAACCCGGTCGACTGGTACCCGTGGAGCGGGGAGGCCTTCGCCCGCGCGGTGGCCGAGGACCGGCCAGTGCTGTTGTCGGTGGGGTACTCGTCGTGCCACTGGTGCCACGTGATGGCCCACGAGTCGTTCGAGAACCCGGCGATCGCAGCGGTCATGAATGACAACTTTGTCTGCATCAAGGTCGACCGCGAGGAGCGTCCCGACGTCGACGCGCTCTACATGCAGGCGACCCTGGGCCTGACCGGCTCGGGCGGGTGGCCGATGACGGTGTTCCTGACACCCGACGCCAAGCCGTTCTTCGCCGGCACATACTTCCCGCCCGAGCCGCGACAGGGTATGCCCGGCTTCCCCGAGCTCTTGCGTCACGTCGCCGAGGCGTACCGATCACGAAAAGACGACGTGCTCCACACCGCCGGCCAATTGGAGGAGCGCCTGGCCGTGGCGGCCGACCGAGTCCCGTCTCCCGACGAACCGCACCGGCGCACCGTCGACGATGCGGTCACCGGCCTCGCGATGTCGTTCGACCCGAGCCAAGGAGGCTTTGGCGGAGCGCCCAAGTTCCCGCCGCACCTGGCCCTGGAGTTCCTGCTGCGGCGGTTGTGGGCGGACCCCGCAGACCACAACGCGCGGCAGATGGTCGAGACCACGCTGCACCGCATGGCCGATGGGGGCATCCACGACCAGGTCGGCGGCGGCTTCCACCGCTACAGCGTCGACGCGATCTGGCTGGTGCCGCACTTCGAGAAGATGCTCTACGACAACGCGCTGCTGGCGCGTGTCTACGCGTTGGGCTATCGCGTGACCGGTGAGGTGCGGTGGCGCGAAGTGGCCGAGCGCACGCTCGACTACCTGCTGCGCGAGATGCAGGCGCCTGATGGCGGGTTCGCCGCCGCGCAGGACGCCGACTCGCCGGGCGGCGAGGGCGCGTTCTTCGTCTGGACCGTGCAACAGCTGACCGAGGTGCTGAACCGCGACGAGGCCCAGGCGATCGTGCTGCGCTACGGGATGCGCCCCGAGGGTAATTTCGAGGGCGCCAACATCCTGCATGTCGCAGCTCCGATGGAAGTGGTCGCCCAGCGGGTCGGCCCCGACGCCGTCCTTCTCGTGGCATCCGCTCTCGGCAAGCTCTACGCCGCCCGCTCGGCCCGTCCTGCGCCTGCGCGCGACGACAAGGTCGTGGCCTCGTGGAACGGCCTCACTCTCGCTGCGTTCGCCGACGCGGGCATCTGGCTGGGGCGGCGCGACTACGTGGACGTCGCCAGCCGCACCGCCTCGTTCGTCCTGGACAACCTTGTCGTCGACGGCCGGGTGCGACGCGTGTGGGCCGACGGGGCCGCCCGCCACCTGGGCTGCCTCGATGATCATGCGGACCTGATCCACGGGCTCCTGTGCCTGTACGAGGCGACGTTCGAGTCGCGCTGGTTGCGTGAGGCGCGCGGCCTCGCTCAGGACATGATCGCGCTGTTCGGCGATCCCGACGGCGCCGGCTTTTTCCTTGCCGGCAGCGACGGCGAGGCCCTGATCGCCCGCACGCGCGACATCGAGGATCACCCGACTCCGAGCGGCAACTCCCAGGCGGCTCTGGCGCTGCTTCGCCTCGCGGCAGTGACCGGTGACACCGACCTGGACGGGGTCGCACGCAACGCCCTACGCGTGGTGAGCGACGACGTGGCGCGCTACCCCCAGGCATTCGGAACGGCGCTGATCGCACTGGACCTCGCCACCGCGCCCAGCCGCGCCCAGATTGCCATCGTCGGTGATCCCGCCGACCCACGAACCGGCGCCCTGATCACAGCGGGGCGCGCGCAGGCCGGCCCCCACACCGCGATGGCAACGGGAGATCCCAGCAACGCGGAGGCCGTCGACGCCGCCCCCCTCTTGCGCGATCGCCCACTGGTCGAGGGTTCCCCGGCGGCGTACGTTTGTCACAACTTCACGTGCGAAGCCCCCGTCACCGACCCCGACGCGCTCGTGGTCTGACAGTGATGCCTCCAGCGCGCACGGATTGAGGGGGAAATGGAACCCGCAAGAGGGACCACGTCCCTGAGAGCGAGTCCTACTCCACCCGCCGCGGACGGGCGGTCACGCCCGGCATTCCTGACACCCATTGCAAGCGCTCGGGTCGTGTTGCAGTCACCCGGAGGTGTTGCTGGAGGAGATCCTGCCGATAAGAGAACTTAAGACGTCCGGTCTCCCCACCGACTTGAACCTCCCACAGAATCGGCTGACCGAGTACATGTCCGTCAACCAGATAATCACCCTGAGCCTGACCATGACCTTGGCGTTCGTCCTCCTCATGCGGCGATCTCTCGCGTCGAGGTTGACGAGTTGGTCCACGCGCCTCCCAGGACGCACCGCGAAGTCAAGGCGCCGCCCCACGGGGACCACCGTGACCGACGCGGCGCCTCGACGGATGCGTCCCATGCTCGCCTTGAGCGTGTCCGCGCTGCCATCTCATGGGGCGATTCGAGGCGCCGGGGATCATCCACCCACCACGAATGGCGCGGTGACCGCTGAGGAGGTCCCAGAGGCGTCGGCGCTGCCGGACGTGCTCGAACACGTCCCCCGGGAAGCGCACGAGCGCGGGCGCGCGGGCGATGAACCTCACGAGGGCGGTCACGCGGCCCGCGCGGACCGCGGTCCGGTCAACGCTCCAGGCTGGCCGAGCCCCGGTGAGCTCGCCGGCATGTGCAAGCTCGATGGGTTCGACTCCTTGCTCGCACAGGACGAGGCGACGGAGACCGCCGATGCGCTCGGCGGCGACGCCCAGCCGTTCGAAAACCCCTCGTGGTTGGCTGGCGATGATGATCGCAGCGGCTCGGCGATGCCAGTACCGAACCTCGTCCGTCGGGACGAGCAGTTCGAGACGACGTCCGCCGGCGACACCGTTGCGACGCTCATAGCTCCGACCGCGGTCGCCGCGGTGTGGGATGAGGTGGACGAGGACCGCGAGGAGACAACCGGCGGCGCCCAACCGACGTCGAACCCCGTCCATTGGGAATGGGGGTGGAACTCATCGGGCGACCCCGATTCCTCATCCGAGTGGGTCCACCCGATAGCCGACGTGCCCTCGGGAATGTCGGAGGATCCAGTCGACCCACCCGCGGAGGCGGCTCCACGCGAGGCCCCGCAGGTCCGCATCGTCGACATGCCGCTGTGGACCGGCACCGTGGATCCTGCAGACATGGCAGACCGGTTGGCAAGAACAGATCACACGCGCGTGGTCGCCTCGGCGGTAGGTGAGTTCGTGGCGTCCGAGCGCGCCGAAGGAGCGTCCGCACCGGTCATCGTGGTGGTCATCCCTGAAACCCGAGCCACTCCGACCGACCGCGAGGACAAGCTGGCCCGAGCTGTGCGCAGGCTCGAGAAGCGGGTCGCTGCGCTCACCGCGCCCACGCCCGCCCCGGCGAAACGCGTGGACCAGCCACCACGGGCGAAGCGCTCGACAGCCACCACAGCGTTCGAGCTCACACAGGTCGAAGACCGCGAGCTTCGGGCGCTCGCCGCCCGCCGCTCGGCTCCGATCAGGGCTCGCCGCGGGGCGCGCATCGTGTTGGCGACCGCGCGTGGCCTGGACGTCCCTACCATCGCGCGGCGGGTCGGCGTTCATTCGAGCACCGTCCGACGCTGGCAGGCCCGCTTTTCGGCACAGCGGTTGGCCGCGCTGGACAGCGCACACCAGCGCGGCATTCCCGGCCAGTGAGGTGAATGTCCCGCGTTGCGGGACTTCGATCACGCATCATGAATGAGGGCGGTCGTCAGGCCTCCTGAACGATCGATGCTCTGCCGATGAATGCCCACGGCGACGTGTGCCGCCGCGCTGCTGCTCTCACCGGGACATGGGGAGGGTCGGAGATGGTGCCAAGGAATGTGCTGATCACGAACGTGCCGAGCACGCCGTCGATGTTGTTTGCCTGCGCGACGCAGACGGCGACAAGCGGCCGCGGACGCCCACGGAAGGCTACGGACAGTGCCGTAGGTCGTGAACCATCGGTAACAGGAGGGGGATCGCATGAAGAACGGTGAGCCACCGAAGAAGACGGGCGCGCCGTCGGGCAAGACGAGCGGATCGACCGGCAGGATGACCGGGTCCGCGAGCAAGACCACAGCGTCGCCAAGCGATAAAAGCGAGTCGAAGAAACGCTTCGGCATCAAGGCCAAGACCCCACCCCCGGCGCCGCGCCAACCGCGCGCGCGGCAACGCCTGTCGGTAACCGTGCTGGGAGCGCCAAACGCGGAGCGGCCGCTGTTCGAGGATCCGCTGCTCACCGCTCTCGAAGCGGGGCCCGAACATTCGGTTTCGGGATCCGCGACATCGGTGCTCGAAGTGCCGGTCGACCTCACCTGGCCACCACCCGCCGCGGGCGACACGGCGTCATCCGACGGATCGCTGCTCCACCTCAACTGGCCGGCGCCCACTCCGCCCGACACCGCGTCGAGCAACGAGGCGAAGGCGGCTCCCAAGTGGCCCGCAACCACCCCAGACGACGCCACGGCGATCCTCGAGGCTCAGCTCGATCTCTCTTGGCCGTCGCCCGCGCCGACGCCCAAGCCCGAAAGGCAACGCACCGGCACAACAGAGGCTCTCCCGGACCGCGACGTGTGGCCGGACGTGCAGCAGCTCGATATTCCGTTCGAGCTCCGTGTCACCCCACCCACGCAGACCGCCGTGCCACCACGCCTCAAGATTCCCATCGACCTCGGCGCCACCTCGCCTGTCGACGCGCCGGTGGTCGAGCCATCACACATCGAGATCCCGGTCGACCTGAGCCCCACGCCGCCCCTCCCGACCCTGGAGACGACCCGCCCCGCACGGCGAAACCGCACGAACACGACAGGAACCCCGGCTCCCCCGGCAGCAACCCCTGCACCGGTCGAGGTCGCGGTCGTCGCGCCTGTCCGGCCCAACCCAGCGCCCCCGCGTAAGAGCGCGACAACGCAGTCCTCCTCGCCCGTGGGTGACGCGGCCCCCGTCACGCCCGTCGACATCGCGGCGCCCACACCCGCGGCGACGCCACTGCGTGAGCGCCCGGCCGGGCCCAGGCGGGCGGCCACAGTGCCCGCGCAACCCCCGGCCCCAGAGGCCACCGAACCGGTCAGCTTGACGGTCAGCGAGATCGCCCCGAAGGCGTCCTCTGCGGCACCGGCCAATCACTCGATCACGTCGCCCCCGGAGGCACCCACACCGCCACGGCTTGCTGCGCATCCCAAGCGCACGACCCTAACTCCCGCCCCGGCCACCACGCCGGCGCCCGAGACACCGGTTGACGTCGCGCAAGCAAGCCCCGTCTCGTCGCCCAGGCAGCGCCCCGCGCGACGCCCCAAAGCCCCTGGGCAGCCGGCCACGCCTGAGGTGGAAGCCCAGCCGACCGAGATCACCCCGGTGACCGCCGCGACTCCCGCTGCTGAGACACCGGCTGCCGTCGCGCCCGCGCTTCCCGCCCCGGCTCCTGTCAGACGGCCGGCGCCGGCGCGACGCAGCCGCCCGCGCGCGGCGCAGACGCAGGCCCCCGTCCCACCTTCCATCGAACGAGCTGGCGAGAGCACGGCGGCGCCCGCCGCCCCACAACCGCGCCCCACCCGACGCAAGCCCGAGGCCACACAACCCGCACCACCCCCCGCGACACCGGTCGCCCTGCCCGAGCTGACCGTGACCCAGCGGACCCCGACCACGGCGCCACCGCTCGCCGCGACGCAACCCGAGCCCGTGGCGATCCAAGCGGCGGCGCCTGCGGCTCCGCCGGTCGCGCCCGGTGAGACAACGAACCCCATCGACGCTCCGGGCTGGCCCTCGTTCGGAGAGTTCTCGAGCCCCGGAGCCACCGACGGTGCCGCGTCCCCCCAAGCAGAATCGGAGCAGGCTCCGGCGGTCGACGCGGACGGGTTCCGCCCGTACCGAGCTGTCTACGAACGGGACGTGCTGCACACGAGTGACGCTGACTCCGCGCGCCCGACCGCCGAGCAGCTCGATCGAGAGGCAGCGTGGGAGCGGGCTGCCGCCGAGACCGATACACCGGCAGGCTCCCCGACAACGGACCCCGCCGTGGACACCCTCGCCGCACGGGTGGCGCACGCAATCGACGCGGGGACGGGCGAGGCAGCCGAACGCACCGCTCCGATCGTCCTGGCCGACGACGCCGATCACACAGGTGAGATCACTGCGGACGAACCGGTGCCCGTCGAGATCGCCGCGTCGGCAAACCTCGATGAGCAGACGCTGAGCGACCACGACGGGCTGGAGGTTCGACTGGATGCCGCCGAACGCGAGCTCCGCCGGCTCGAGAGGCGCACGAACCGCAAGAACGGTGACCTGCGAAACGCTCGTCGGCGGGAGATCGCCGAAGCGGTCCGCCACGTACTCGACGACGGCGAGCTGACCCCGCACTTCGACCTGCTCCTGGGCAACGGACGGTTCGAGTTCCACCGGCGCGGCCCTGGGTTGTCGAACACCTCGGGACCGATGCGGCTCGTCGCCGACACGACAAACCCGGTCGCAGGACCGGGCCCGCAGATCAGGCAGGAGCGGGTGGTTCACTGAGCGCCCGCCGAGCTGATCGCGTTGTACTGACCCTCGGTATGTCGGGCGGCACGGGGTGCCACCAGAGGGCCTGCCTTGCCATGGCGACGGCATCTGCGGGGCAACGCGCGGATCCTCTCGGTGCGCGTCGGTTACCCGGCGAACTGGCGGGCGTAGTAGCCGGTCGTCGTGTCGCCTGATCTTGACGGCGTCGCCGGTGTGCGGTGCGTGAACCATCTTGCCGGCGACGACGTAAAGGTCCCTGTGGGGAATGTCGCCGCTGCTCTTGCCGTAGAACACCCCGGCCCCGGGGAGGACTCGACGACGGTGCGAATGGCGTCCCGACCTTGGCCTGGTCAGCCGCGACGGTGAGCAGGCTGATGCCCTGCTTCCGACAGAGACCACCAGGCCATGCCAAAGCGATCGAACCCCGTGTCCCGTACCTCCATATCGATCCTTCGCGAACCGTCTCTGAGCCACCCCGGAACGATGCGCTGGGAGAACGCCATTTGGCGGTGTTCGGGTTGGTCAATCGTTACATGAATTGGCACGAAGTCGTGACAGAGATGACACAGGTGGGTGGTGCGCTGTAACAGGTTGTTCGGGCACGATCCTCGTATGGCCGCTGGGCGTGAACTGGATGGGGGCGTGATGCGCGAGGCGCCGGGCGAGCCTGGGACCGAACTAGTGGAGGCTCTGCCGGGTGGCGGTCCGCCGTGTGTGATCTGCGCGCGCACCGGCCAGGATCCGCGCCGGCTCGTGCACCTCACCCACGGGGTGGCGGTGTGGCTGTGCGAGTCCCACGCCGCAGACCGGTTCGTGCGCGCCCACGACGGCACCGTCTTC
>CAYMSM010000005.1:0-38284 GCA_964393105.1 uncultured Bifidobacteriaceae bacterium | reverse complement strand
CTCGCCCATTCATGTGCGGCGACTGCCACGAAATTCGGTCAGCGATCGCCGGCTCCTGCTCGCTCACCCGTCAACGAGCCTCATTAGCGACAGGCGGGTAGCGCTCGCCGGCGGTTTCGGTCCGTGCGATCTCCTCGAGCTGCCGGAGCTCGTGGTCGTTCAGGTCGATGTCGGCGGCGGCCGCGTTGGTGCGCAGGTGCTCCGGGCTTCGAGTTCCCGGAATCGGGATGATCTGCTCTCCAGGTCCCGTCATCACGCGCTCATGGGCATGAGTAACCCCAGCGACGCCCAATCGACGCGTCGCCGCCGAGTTGACGGTCTCGTCAGGAGGGACGCGACGGCAGGTAACCGCCCCCACTCCCGCCAACCCGCCCGTCCGTCTGCGATTCTGCAGACTGCGCCGGCCTGGTCGGCCGACCATTGCCACGAGAGGACGCATGGACATGAGCGACGAATCGACCGAACCACTGCGCTACCGCGTGCTGACCGGCCCCGACGACCGCGCGTTCTGCGAGCGGGTCAGCGCGGCCCTGGAGGACGGCTACACCCTGCATGGCGCTCCGTCGCTGACGTTCGACGGCACCAGGGTGATCGTGGCGCAAGCCGTGGTGCGCGATCCCGGGGATACCAGGTGACTGACGGAGACGACGAACTGCCCGACTGGCGGCCCGACACCCTCGCGGTCCGGGGTGGCTTGGAGCGATCCCGGTTCGCCGAGACCGCCGAGGCCCTGTTCCTGACCCAAGGCTACGTGTACGCGTCCGCCGCAGAGGCCGAAGCCGCCTTCGAAGGCGAGATCGACCATTACACCTACAGCAGGTACGGCAACCCGACGGTGCGGGGCTTCGAGGAGCGTTTACGCCTGCTTGAGGGCGCAGAGGACTGCTTCGCCACCGCCAGCGGCATGGCCGCGGTCTTCAACTCCTTGTTGGCGCTGGTCGACGCCGGCGATCGCGTCGTCGCCTCGCGGGCCCTGTTCGGCCCGTGCTTCACGATCCTCAACACCCTGTTGCCGCGCTGGGGCGTGACGACGACGTTCGTCGACGGCGACGATCTCGACCAATGGCGCACCGCGCTCGCAAAGCCCGCACGAGCTGTGTTCTTCGAGTCACCGAGCAACCCGATGCAGGACCTGATCGACGTCGCCGAGGTGTGTCGCCTGGCGCACGACGCGGGCGCACAGGTGGTCGTCGACAACGTGTTCGCAACGCCGCTCCTGCAGAAGCCGCTCGACTTGGGCGCCGACATCGTGGTGTACTCGGCGACAAAGCACATCGACGGACAGGGGCGTGTGCTGGGAGGCGCAATCCTCGGGTCGACCACCTACATCCGCAATCAGGTCGAGCCGCTGATGCGCAACACGGGTCCGTCGATCAGCCCGTTCAACGCCTGGGTACTGGTCAAGAGCCTCGAGACGCTCCGGCTGCGTGTGGACCACCAATGCCAGTCGTCGCTGCGTGTCGCCTCGTGGCTGCAGGAGCACCCGGCGGTCGCGGCAGTCCATTACCCCTACCTCCCGAGCCATCCTCAGTACGACCTGGCCCTACGGCAGATGTCCGCAGGCGGGACCGTGGTCACGATGACGCTGGCCTCCACCGAGGCAACCGCAAAGCGTGACGCCTTCAGGGTGCTCGACGCCCTGCGGCTGGTGGACATCTCGAACAACCTGGGCGACGCGAAGTCCCTTGTCACGCACCCGTCGACCACAACCCACCGCAGGCTGACGCCCAGCGCGCGCCAGGCCGCCGGGATCACCGACGGCGTCATCCGCCTGTCCGTGGGACTGGAGGACGTCGAAGACCTCATCGCGGACCTCGGTCAAGCCCTCGACCGCATCGAGTAGACGCGCCAACAGGGATCTCGGGATCAGGTCGCGGCTGAACGTCCGGTGGCGGTGGCGACGGCCCGAGGACTGACCGCGGGCACCTGCTGTCGCCGCCCGACAACCCCACCGACGCGACGCGTGCTGACATGCGCCGGTAGGCTTCTCAGACGTGGGCCGGACCGTACTGATCGTCGGGGGAGGTGGGCGTGAGCATGCGCTCGCGCTGGCTGCACGACGCAGCGGACACCACGTGGTCTGCGCTCCCGGAAACGCAGGCATCGCTCGCGACGTCGACGTCGCCGACACCGGCGTCAGCGATCACACGGGCCTCGTGGCGCTGGCCCACGCGCGGGGAGCGGACCTTGTCATCATCGGTCCCGAGGCTCCGCTCGTCGCGGGACTCGCCGATACCATGCGCGCAGCGGGCCTGCGGGTCTTCGGCCCTTCAGGGGCGGCGGCGCGCCTGGAAGGCAGCAAGGCATTCGCCAAGGAAATCATGACCGCCGCAGGCGTCCCGACCGCCGCGTTCGAAATCGTCACCGACGTCGAGCACGGCATGTCGGTGGTCGCACGCCTGGGACTTCCCGTGGCGATCAAGGCCGACGGGCTGGCCGCAGGCAAGGGCGTCGTCGTGGCGCACACCGCCGACGAGGCCCGCCACGCGCTGACCGCCTGTATCGACGAGGGCGCCTTCGGCGAGGCCGGCGCCAGCGTCGTTGTCGAGGAGGGCATGAGCGGCCCGGAGGTCTCGCTGCTTGCCATCAGCGACGGCACGCGGATGGTGCGCCTGCCGCCGGCACGCGACTACAAGCCAATCGGCGAGGGCAACACCGGACCCAACACGGGCGGGATGGGGTCGATCTCGCCACCGGCAGACGTCCCCGACGAGCTTGCCGACGCGATCGTCGAGATGGTCCACCGCCCGGTCATCGACGAGATGGCGCGGCGCGGCGTCCCGTTTACCGGCGTGCTCTACGCCGGATTGATGTTGACGGCGCAGGGGCCAAAGGTCATCGAGTTCAACTGCCGGTTCGGCGATCCCGAGACACAGTGCTTGCTGCCACGTGTCGATGAGGACCTGGTCGAGGTGCTGATCGCCGCGGCGGACGGCGCGCTCGACGAGCGCCACCTGCGACTGTCGGTCGAGCCGTGTGTCGCGGTCGTGATGGCTGCCGACGGCTATCCGGGCGCGCCGCGGGCGGGAGACGTCATCGCTGGCCTCGAAGCGGCCTCGGCCACCGGTGCCCAGGTGCTGCACGCAGGCACGGCTATCCGCAAAGACGGGCAGCTCGTGACCGCCGGCGGGCGGGTATTGGCGGTCGCCGCCCGGGGCAGCGACGTGGCGACCGCACGGCTACGCGCCTACGCAGGCGCAGACCTCATCCACTTCGACGGGCGCCAGATGCGCCGGGACATCGGCGCATGATCACTCGCTATTCACGACCCGAGATGGCCGCGATCTGGACGGAGCAGGCCAAGCTGCGACGTTGGCTCGATGTCGAGCTTGCCGTCTGTCGCGCCTGGTCGCGCGCGGGAGTGGTCCCCGCCGCAGACCTCGCCGAGATCGAGGCGAAGGCCGCCTTCTCGGTGGAGCGCACGCTCGAGATCGAGAAGACCACGAACCACGACGTGGTGGCGTTCCTGACCGATGTAGCCGAGCACATCGGCCCACCGTCGCGGTGGGTCCACTACGGCATGACCTCCTCCGACGTGCTGGACACCGGGCTGGGCGTCGCGCTCAAGGACGCGGGCGCGATCCTGCTGCGCGAACAGGCGGCCCTGACCCAGACGCTTGTCGCACGGGCGCTCGAGCACGCCGACACGCTCTGCGTCGGACGCACCCACGGTATCCATGCCGAGCCCACCACGTTCGGGCTCAAGCTCGCGGGCTTCGCGTTCGAGAGCCGCCGCAACGAGGAGCGTCTGGCGCGTGCGATCGAGGGGGTCACGGTCGGGAAGCTCTCGGGCGCCGTCGGGACGTACGCGATGCTGGCACCGGAACTCGAAGCCGAAGTCATGGACGAGCTCGGCCTCAGCGCGGAGCCGTGCGCCACACAGGTCGTCGCCCGGGACCGGCACGCCGAGCTGGTCTCCGCCATGGCCGTCGCGGCCAGCTCGCTCGACCGCCTGGCGACGGAGCTTCGCCACCTGCAGCGAACCGAGCTGCGAGAGGCGGAGGAGGCGTTCACCAAGGGGCAGAAGGGCTCCAGCGCGATGCCGCACAAGCGCAACCCCATCACGGCCGAGCGCATCAGCGGCCTGGCCCGCGTCATCCGAGGCCACGCGGTCGCCGCCCTCGAAGACGTCGCGCTGTGGCACGAGCGCGACATCAGCCACTCATCGGTCGAACGCGTGATCCTGCCCGACGCGACGATCCTGCTGGACTACCTGCTCGCCACCACCCGCCGCCTTGTCGACGGGCTCGTGATCTCACCCCGGCGCATGCGTGCGGTGCTCGACTCCTCCCACGGACTGGTGTTCAGCCAGCGGGTGCTCTTGGGCCTGGTGGAGCGCGGCCTGACTCGCGAGGACGCGTACTCCCTGGTTCAGCGCAACGCCATGCGCGCGTGGGACGAGGGCAGGCCGCTGCGCGAACTCCTCTCCGAGGACGTCGGCGTCACGGCGATGATCGACGCCGCCGACCTGGACGAGCTGATGGACCCGGTCTGGTACATCCGACATGCAGACAGTGTGTTTCGGCGCGTGCGGGGGCTGGGGACCGCCGTCCCACAGCCGGTCGCCCAACCGCGGACGGCGGAACTGGACCACCCGCTCCGAGATGCGATCCTGGCCGCACTGCACACGGCGCGGGAGCCGGTACGCGAGGCCGTCCTGTACGAGCGCGTCGCCGAACGTGTCGATCACCCCCCGACGCCGCAGCATTTCACCGACACGCTCTCGCATCTGGCCGTCGAGCGCCACATCGCGATCGCCCCTGACCGCGAGCCACCCCTCACACCCGACCCGCCGCCCTTCCAGGGCCGCTACTACCGGCTGATTCACGACTGAGGCGACGGGAGGATCGGTGGAGGCGATCCCCGTGATGTTCGCGCTCTCGACCGTTCATGTCAGGCGGGGAGCAGCTCCAACGCGGCGATATGGGCCGGGCGCATCACCGTAAAGTGCCGGCGATCGAGCGTCGCGAGCTTGCGTTCTCCAAGGCGTTCGACCACGGCGAGGACCGCAGCGTCGACGAATCCCACACGCAGGCTCGAGTACTGCCCGAGAAGCTGTTGGATGCGCAGATAGTCGCTGGACCTGAGGTCTTCGACCTCATACGCGCCGGCGTCGATGTCGTCGAGCAGCGTCGTGAACGCAACGGGGCCGATGAGGTCGCAGAAGTAGTCGATCTCCACCAGCACCGGTGCGGGGATGACTCGCCGCTCGGTCGCATCACGCAGCAGCGCCACACACGCGTGATGCTGATCATCGCTGCGATCGAGCGCGGCAACGAGTGGACCGGTGTCGACTACGAGCGCGATGGCCGGGGAGAAAACTCGTCGTCGCTCGCCAGCCGTGACAGATCCCCGCGGCCAGACGCACCGATCCCGAGTGATGCCGGAAGCGGAGGCGGCGTCGATTCGCCGAGGTCACGTTCGAGCGCCTCTCGAAAGACCTGGGCGATGCTGATACCACGCTCCGACGCCCGGACGCGAGCCCGGTCGAGCAGCTCTTGCTCTGCCTGAATCACGATACGCCTCATGCCATCATGATATCACGCTGTGCGAGGACCCGCGACGAGTGCGACTCCCCCTAGCGGTTTGAACGAGCCGCGGCCAGCCCTTCGTAGACGGTGATCTGACCGCCGAGCGTCCGTCCGATCACGGCGGCCGGACCCGGAACCTCGGCGAGCTCGGCCGCGATGCGACGCAGCTCGTCGGGCGAATGCGCCGACCGAGGCGATACGCCGGCCCGCCGGCAGGCATCGATCCACATCGCCCGACCCCAGTGTTCTCCCAGGATGCGCTCCAGCGACTCCATCGCTCCGGCGGCAGGGGTGGTGTCCGGTCGGTGCCGCATTGCAGGGGATTCCATAGTTCTCGTATCGACACATCCTGCGGCCGGCATGAGGGTGAGTCCCGTTCGACCCCAACCACGCAACGAGCGGGCAAACGCCGCCGAGGCGGCGGTCGTCGCCCCCAGCCCGCCGAGTACACTTCCCGGGTGCAGCTTCTCGTTCAGGGCAAGATCCGCGAGGTCCACGACCTCGGCGACGACCGGCTGCTGATGGTCACCAGCGACCGCATCAGCGCGTACGACGTTGTCATGCCGACGCCGATCCCGGACAAGGGGCGAGTGTTGACGGGGCTGTCGGCCCATTGGTTCGCCGAGACCACCGGCATTCTGCCGAACCACCTGCTGTCGGCGCGGCTCGCCGACGTGCCTGACGAGGTGCGCTCACCCGAGCTTGCTGGGCGCACCATGGTCGTGCAGCGCCTCGAGATGCTGCAGATCGAGTGCGTCGTGCGTGGATACCTGGCCGGATCGGGCTGGCGGGATTACCGCGACACCGGCACCGTCTGCGGCCATGCCCTGCCCGCCGGACTGCGCCAGGCCGAGCAGCTGCCCAAGCCGATCTTCACCCCGGCGACAAAGGCCCACGAGGGACACGACGAGAACATCACGCGAGACGATGCGGCCGATCTGGTCGGTGGTGACCTGTACGCCGAGGCCGAGCGCGTCGCGATCGCCCTGTACGAACACGCTGTGGCCCGCTGCGCCCCTGCCGGGATCATCCTCGCCGACACCAAGTTCGAGCTGGGTCGCGACCATGCGGGCCGACTGGTGCTGGGCGACGAGGCCGTCACGCCCGACTCGTCGCGGTTCTGGCCCGCCGACCGGCACACGCTCGACACGAGCCCCCCGTCGTTCGACAAGCAGTACGTCCGCGACTGGCTCGACCAGAGCGGGTGGGATCACACGCCGCCCGGACCGCAGCTGCCACCCGACGTCGTGGCCGGAACGCAGGGCCGCTACCGGGAGGCCTACGAGCGGATCACCGAACGCAGCCTCGACAGCTGGGTCCAGGAGTGCTCGCGATGACGCGCGTCGTCGTCACCGTCATGCCCCGCTCCGAGACGCTCGACCCGCAAGGGCAGGCCGTGGCCGGCGCGCTGCACCGGCTGGGCTTCGACGACCTGGGCGACGTGCGCATCGGCAAGCGCATCGTGCTCGACATCGCAGGAGACGACCCGGTCGGCCAGGCCCACGCCATGTGCGACCGGCTTCTGGTCAACCGGCTGATCGAGGACTACGAGGTCGACGCAGGGTGAAGGCCGTTCGCGCGACCGTCGCGGTCGTCAGGTTCCCGGGCTCGCTGGACCACGACTCGGCGGCCCGCGCCGCAGCGCAGGCAGGCGCTCACGTGGTCCCGATCCACCACAAGGACGCCGAGCTGCCGGCCGCCGCGACCGCGGTGATCCTGCCCGGCGGGTTCTCGTACGGAGATCACCTGCGCTGCGGGGCGATCGCCAGCCGCGCGCCGATCATGGACGCCGTGCGGGCGTTCGCCGGTGACGGCGGACGGGTGCTCGGCATCTGCAACGGCTTCCAGATCCTGTGCGAGGCGGGCCTGTTGCCCGGGGTCCTGCGCCCCAACCGGACGCTCAGCTTCATGTGCCGCCAGACGACCCTCCTGGTCGATGATGCGGCCACCGGTTGGACCGGTGCGCTCGCCACAGGCGCGCAGCTTTCCATCCCGATCAAGAACCACGACGGCGCCTGGTTCGGCGACCTCGGCGAGGGGCGCATCGTATTCCGCTACGACGCGACCAACCCCACCGGCTCGCACGAGCGGGTCGCAGGCATCGCCAACCGTGACGGCAACGTGCTGGGCATGATGCCTCACCCCGAATGTGCCTGTGACCCGCTCGTCGGTTCCGACGACGGGCGCGTGCTATTCGACGCGCTGGTCGGCGCGGTCAGCGTGGGGGCCCGTTGAGCACCGAGGCCCTCCCCCGCCACCGCCAGCTCGGCCTGACCGACTGGGAGGCCGAACGCATCCCGCAGCTCCTGGGTCGCGAGCCCACCGACACCGAGCTGGTGATGTTCAGCCTGATGTGGAGCGAGCACTGCTCCTACAAACACTCAAAGCCGCTCCTCGGGGGATTTCCCACCGAAGGCCCGCATATCCTGCAGGGGCCCGGCGAGAACGCCGGCGCGATCGACGTGGGCGACGGGATGGCCGTCGCATTCAAGATCGAGAGCCACAACCACCCGAGCGCGGTCGAGCCGTTCGAAGGTGCGGCGACCGGGGTCGGGGGCATCGTCCGCGACATCATCGCGATGGGCGCCAGACCGATCGCGTTGCTCGACTCCCTGCGGTTCGGCGAGCTGACCAGCGCCAGGAGCCGGTTCCTGTTTCGCCGCGCGGTCGCCGGCATCGGTCACTATGGCAACTGCATCGGCGTGCCGACCGTCGGGGGCGAGGTGGGCTTCGACGACTGCTACGAGGACTCGTGCCTGGTCAACGCGATGTGCATCGGCGTGGTGGCGCACGACGGAATCCTGCGCGCCGCGGCCAAGGGCATCGGCAACCGTCTGGTGCTGATCGGCAACAAGACCGGCCGCGACGGCATCGGCGGAGCGAGCGTGCTGGCATCGGCCGAGCTCTCCGACGACGAGGACAAGCGACCGTCCGTGCAGGTCAGCGACCCGTTCACCGAGCGCAAGCTGATGGACTGCTGCGCCGACCTCGGCCAGCGTGGCCTGTTCGTCGCACTGCAGGATCTGGGCGCCGCCGGGCTGACCAGCTCGTCCAGCGAGATGGCGAGCAAGGGCGGCGTGGGCCTCGAGATCGACCTGGACCACGTCCCGTTGCGCGAGGCCGTCATGTCGCCTGCGGAGATCCTGGTCTCCGAGAGCCAGGAGCGGATGCTCGCGGTCGTCGCGCCCGGTGACCTGGAGAAGGTCGTCGCGATCTGCCGCGACCGGTTCGACCTGGACGCGACGGACATCGGTGAGGTCGTCGAAGGCGACCGGTTGGTGGTGATCGCCGGCGGCGAGGTCGTCGTCGACGTGCCGGCGCGGTTCCTGGCAGACGACGCCCCGGTGTACGAGGTCCCGCAGAACCCGGCGCCCGCGCCGGTGCCCCTGGACCTGACGGGCGTCGCCGAACCGGCCGACCTGGCCGCCGCGTTGCTGTACCTGTTGTCGCGCCCCACGATCGCAAGCAAGCGCTGGATCTATGAGCAGTACGACCACCTGGTCGGCGCCGACACCATCCGCCGCCCCGGCGGCGACGCGGCGGTCGTCCGGCTGCCGGGCACCAACCGTGCGATCGCCGTGACCACCGACTGCGCCGAGCGACATTGCCAGCTCGATCCCCGCGCCGGGGGAGCGGCCGCCGTGTTCGAGGCGGCCCGCAACGTGGCGTGCACGGGCGCGCGCCCGGCGGCGATCACGAACTGCCTCAACTTCCCCAACCCCGAGAAGGGCCACACCGGCTGGCGCCTGGCGCAGGCGATCGCCGGCATGTCCGACGCGTGCCTCGCGCTCGGCACGCCGGTCGTCAGCGGCAACGTCTCGCTCTACAATGAGAGCGCAGGGCGAATGATCTTCCCAACGCCGGTGGTGGGCATGGTGGGATTGCTTGAACACGCAGCGCAAAGCGTCGGCCACGCGTTCGCGCACGAGGGCGACATCGTGCTGCTGGTCGGGACGGGCGAGCCGCGCCTCGACGGCAGCGAGTACCTGGGACGCGCAGAAGGGCATCCGTCCCCGCCGGACGCCGACGTCGAGGTCGCGCTCTGCCGCTTCCTGGCCGACGCAGCCGACGCAGAGCTGTTGGTCAGCGCGCATGACATCGCGGCGGGAGGCCTTGCGGTCGCGCTCGCCGAGTCTGCGATCGGTGGCCGGATCGGCGTCACGGCCGAGATCGCCGCCGCCCCGCGCGCGGACGTGGCGCTGTTCGGCGAATGCGGCGGACGGGCGATCATCAGCTGCCGCCCCGACGACGATACCCGCGTGCGAGAACTGGCCGGCGATCTTCCTGTCATGCGGCTGGGCGTCGTCGGCGGCCCCGATGTCGCGGTCCAGATCGGCGCTACGCGCGTCAGCATCCCAGTCGCGGCCGCCGACGACGCCTACGAACGTGCCATCCCGGAGGCGCTCGCGTGAGCGACGACCTGGACCACCCCAGGGAGGAGTGCGGCGTGTTCGGCGTCGTCGCGCCTGGCCGTGACGTGTCGCGCATCGCGTTCTTCGCCCTGCACGCGATGCAGCACCGCGGACAGGAGAGCGCGGGCATCGCCGTCGCCGACGACGGCCATGTCCTCGTGCAGCGGGACCTGGGTCTGGTGACGCAGGTGTTCGACGAATCCGCGCTGCGAACGCTGACCGGCTCGATGGCAATCGGTCACGTCCGGTACTCGACCACCGGCGCCAACAAGTGGGACAACGCCCAGCCGGTCACGCGAACCGGCGCCCAAGGAATCGTCGCGCTGGGCCACAACGGCAACCTGACCAACACCACCGCGCTTCGCGACGAGCTCGCCGCGGACGGCCTGGAGCTGACCGCCACCACCGACTCCGAGCTGATCGCCGCTGTGATCGCCCAGTCGTCAGGCACGCTCCTCGCGGCGGTCGCCGCGGCCATGCCGCGCCTGGCAGGCGCATTCTCGGTCGTCGTGATGAGCGCCGACGAGCTCGTGGCGTTCCGCGATCCATACGGCGTGCGGCCCCTGGTGATCGGACGTCTGCCCGACGCCGGCTGGTGCGTCGCCTCCGAGACATGTGCATTCGACCAGATCGGCGCGCGCCTGGAGCGTGAGGTCACGCCCGGCGAGGCGATCCGCATCAGCGCCACCGGCATCGAATCGCTTCAGGCGATGCCCAGCAAGGGTCCACGGCTGTGCGTGTTCGAATCGATCTACTTCGCACGACCCGACAGCATGATCGGAGACCAGGCGGTGTGGGACGCTCGGCGCGCGATGGGCACAGCGCTCGCCGAGGAGAGTCCCGCCGATGCCGACCTGGTCGTCGGGCTCCCCGACAGTGGCACGCCCGCGGCGGTCGGATTCGCCAACGCCAGCGGCATCCCGTATGCCGAGGCCGTCGTGCGCAACCGGTACGTGGGACGGAGCTTCATCCAGCCCGAGCAGCATTTGCGCCAGAACGGCGTTCGGATGAAGTTCAACCCCCTGCGTTCGGTCATCGGCGGCCAGCGACTCGTGGTCGTCGACGATTCGATCGTGCGCGGTACGACGATGCGCCAGATCGTCACCCTGCTCAAGGACGCGGGCGCCCGCGAGATCCACCTACGCATCTCGAGCCCCCCGATCGCGTGGCCGTGCTTCTACGGCATCGACATGGCGACGCGAGACGAGCTGATCGCCGCGACCCACACGATCGAGGAGATCCGCGAGGCGGTCGACGCCACGACGCTCGCCTACCTGTCGCTCGACGGACTGGAGCGCGCGATCGGGCGTCCGCCGTCGCAGGTCTGCCGCGCATGCTTCACCGGCGAGTATCCCATCCCGGTTCCGGGCGAGGCGTTGAAGCTGCGCTTTGAGGAGGCGACGATCACGACCCGACGAGTCGAGCGAGCCGAGCGGGCGGCGAGAGCATCGGCGTGAACTCGGGCATCACCTACCGCGACGCCGGCGTCGATCTGGATGCCGCGCGACGGCATACCGAGAACATCGCCTCGATGGTCACGGGGGGCACGTCGGGATTCGCGGGGTTGGTGGAGATGCCGAAGATGCGCGACCCGCTTCTGGTCGGTGCGACCGACGGCGTCGGAACCAAGATCGCGCTCGCGCAGAAGCTCGGCCGCGTCGACGGGCTTGGCCAGGACCTCGTCGCGATGTGCGTCAACGACCTGGTGTGTACCGGCGCCACGCCGCTCTTCTTCCTGGACTACATGGCGGTTGGGCGGCTCGATCCCGAGATCGCGGGACGGGTCGTCGCATCGATCTCCGCCGCGTGCGCTGCGGCCGGCTGCGCGCTCGTCGGAGGCGAGACCGCAGAGCACCCGGGCGTCGTCGCCGCCGATCATCTGGACCTGGCCGGGTTCGCGGTCGGCGTCGTCGAACGCGACGAGGTGCTCGGCCCGCATCGCGTGGTCGCCGGGGACCTGATCGTCGGCATCCCCTCGTCGGGCCTCCATTCCAACGGGTTCAGCCTGGTGCGCGCGCTCGTGGATTCGGGAGCGCTCGCGGCGGACGCCGATCTGCTGCTCGAGCCCACGCGCCTGTACCCCGCCGACCTCGCCCGGCTCCGCGAGGCCGGAGCCCAGATCCACGCAGCCGCCCACATCACCGGAGGCGGCTGTCCCGAGAACCTGCCGCGCGCGATCCCGGACGGCCTGCGTCCGGTCGTCGACCCGGCAACGTGGGAACAACCGGCGGCGATCGCCGCCGTCATGGCCACCGGCAAGGTTCCCGACGAGAACGCGTGGGCGACGCTCAACATGGGCATCGGCATGTGCCTTGTCATGCCGCCCGACGCCGCCGTGATCGCAACGGGCGCCATCGCGGGCGCACGCGTCATCGGTCACGTCGAGGCGGGCGAGGCGGGTCTTCGTTTTGCCTGATGAGGAAATGGGACTCGTGAGTCACATTTCCACCGGCCGCGAACCGGTCGCTCCCGGCATTCCTGGCAGGTTCCCCATCGTGGTATTGGTCTCGGGCAACGGCACCAACCTGCAGGCGCTCATCGACCGGCTGCACGTTCCGGCCGACTCGCCGGTCGAGATCGTGCTCGTCGTCACCTCGTCGACGGACGCCCCAGCCGTCGGCCGTGCCGATCGCGCCGGCATACGCGCCGAGGCCGTGGAGCGCGACGACTACCCGGACCGCGAGGCGCGTGACCGCGCTTTGGCCGATCTTGTCGACGGCGAAGACCCCGGCCTCGTGGTCTTGGCCGGGTGGATGAGCATCCTGACCCCGGCGTTTCTCGATCGGTTCCCGGATCGGGTCATCAACCTGCACCCGTCGCTGTTGCCGGCATTCCCCGGGATGCACGCAATCGACGAGGCCCATGCGTGGGGCGTGCGCTACACGGGGGTCACCGTCCACTTCGCCGATCCCGAGGTCGACGGCGGCCCGCCTGTGCTGCAAGAGCCGGTGGCGGTGCGCCCGGATGAGCCGGTCGAGGCGCTGCGGGAGCGAATACGGGAGGTGGAGCACCGGCTGCTGGCCGAGGCGGTGGCATTGTTCGCCGCGGGACGCGTACGACGCGATCCGGGCCGACGACGCCGGGTGTTGATCGACGACGAGGGGAGCGTGGGGTGAGGGTACGCCGTGCATTGGTGTCCGTGTCCGACAAGAACGGATTGCTGCCGTTCGTCGAGGGGCTGGCGAGCCTGGGCGTGACGCTCATCTCGACGGGCGGCACGGCGGCGGCGCTGCGCGAGGTCGGGCTGACGGTCATCGCCGTCGACGAGGTCACGGGTCACCCCGAGATCCTGGGCGGTCGCGTCAAGACCCTGCATCCAAAGATCCACGGCGGCATCCTGGCCAGGGCCGGACATGCGGGCGACGCGCGGGAGATGGCCGCCGCCGGCATCGACGAGATCGACCTTGTCGTCGTCAACCTCTACCCGTTCCGCGAGACGGTCGCCGCCGGTGCCTCCGATGCTGAGGTGGTCGAGCAGATCGACATCGGTGGGCCGGCGATGATCCGGGCCGCGGCCAAAAACCACGAGCGCGTGGGAGTCGTCACGTCCCCAACCCAGTACGACGCCGTGCTGGAGGAACTCCAATCCAGCGGCGGAGAGCTCAACGAGCACACGCTGCGGTCGCTCGCCAACGATGCGTTTCGCCACACCGCCCGCTACGACGCCGCCATCGCCGAGTGGATGGCGTTCGAGGAGGGCGACTTCGCCGACTTCCTGACGCTCGAGTTCGAGAAGGCGGCCGACTTGGTCTACGGCGAGAATCCCCACCAGCGGGCGGCGTTCTACGAGGACTACAGCACGCGCACCTCGCTTCTTGCGCGCGTGGAGCAACGCCACGGCAAGGCGCTGTCGTTCAACAACCTGCTCGACCTGGATGCGGCGCGGTCGCTGTCCACCGAGTTCGAGCTTCCCGCGTGCATCATCGTCAAGCACAACAACCCGTGCGGCGTGGCGCTGGGCGCCGACCTGAACACCGCGTACGATCGCGCCCTCGCGTGCGATCCCGTGTCGGCGTACGGTGGGGTCATCGTCGTCAACCGCGTGGTGGACGTCGTGTTGGCCGAGAAGCTGGCATCCACATTCGTGGAGGTGCTGATGGCGCCCGGCTACGACGACGCCGCGATCGAGGTGCTGACACGCAAGCCGAGCATCCGCATCCTCGAGAACCGTGAGCGACGCGGCACCAACCCGGGCGAACTCGACCTGCGGCGGGTCGCGGGCGGCCTGCTGGTGCAGGACCGCGACACCGAGTCGGAGGAGCGGGAGCACATGTCCGTGGTGACGAAACGGCAACCGACCGAGGCCCAGTGGGGGGACCTCGCGTTCGCTTGGCGGGTGGCGAAGCACGTCAAGAGCAATGCCATCGTCTTCGCGCGCGACCTGGCGACAATCGGCGTCGGCGCGGGTCAGATGAGCCGGGTCGACTCCACCCGCCTGGCAGCCGAGAAGGCGAGGATCGCGGGTCTGGACACCACCGGCTGCGCGGTCGCCTCGGACGCGTTCTTTCCGTTTCCTGACGGTCCGCTCACCGCGCTCGACGCCGGCGCCGTGCTGATCGTCCAACCGGGCGGCTCGATTCGCGACGCCGAGGTCATCGCGGCGGTCGACGAGCGGAACGCAGTCATGGTCTTCACAGGGCGGCGCCACTTCCGCCATTAGGGCTTCCAAACGCCGCCCTCAGCACGGCGCTTGGGCGGCTTATGAGCCACCCTCCGGGCGTCTCCAACGCTGACTGCGACTGGAACCAACGGCCGCCGCCCAGGACGGCACTCGGGTGCACCACCTGGTGTCAGACACCAGGTGGTGCACCGTCCAAACCACTCACGGTCACTTGGCGGCCTCTGAGCCGCCCGTCGGGCGACTCAGACGCTGACGGCGGCGAGCGACCCCTTTGCAGACGAGCGGTACCGTTGTTCCATGCGAGCGACGGGACTGGCAGGAGTACTGCCCTGGGGGTTGGCCGCGGCGATCGTCGCGCCGGCGATGGCCGCACCTGTCGCACCACGGGACACTGCGACCTCTGCGCTCGAGCGCGCTGCGTTCGTGGCACTGCCCGCCGTGTACGAGGTGCGGGGCCAGATCCGGATCGACGCGGTCCTCGTAGGCCGGCGTCGCGTTCGCGTCGGCGATACAGTGCCGATCCGCGGAACGGCGTTCGGCGTCGCGCCCGGTCGCGTCGTAACCGCGCTCCACCTCGTCAGACCTCCGCCGCCGGTGATCCTGGATGAACTCCTGGCGCGGGGCATGCAGAACCTGCCCGACGACTTGGCCACAGCGCGCATCATCGCCCAGCCGGTCACGAGGGTCACGCTGACGCGCGCGCGAAGCGCAGCGGAGTGCCCCGAGGGCGCGCCGACCGCCATTGAGGCCATCGTCGGTACGGCGACCGACACGAACGGCGACCTCGTGTTGCTGGAAATCGCCGATCGCCGTGCACCCACCCTCGCGCTCGACGACGGTCACACCACGAAGACGCCCGTCGCTGCGATCGGATTCGGCGATCAGCGGGGCGCGACCCCCGTCATCCGCGAGGGCACGGTGATCGCAGCCGCCGCGATCGGACAGGACGATCGGTTCGCCACTCTGGACGTCGAGGTCCTCCGCGGGGACTCCGGTGGACCCGTCGTCGACATCGACAGTCGGGCCCACGGGGTCGTGCTGCGACGCGAGGCGGGGCAGACCGCACCGGTGATGGCGCAGGCCAAGTCTGTGCGAGAACTCTTGGCGCAGGACGAACTCGAGAACCAGCGATCCCAGACGACGACCGACTTCCGCGATGCGATGACGTCGTTCTGGGCCCGCGACTACCGCACGGCCGAACACCGTCTGGCCGCGCTCACGGACGCCTACACCGATACGGCGCTCATCCGCTGCGAGCGCGAAAGGGCCGCGGTCCTCGCCACAACCCCGTACACCATCTTCGGCCCGTCCCGGATGCGCCGGGCGATCCTCGCGCTCGGCGCGATGGCCGCGCTCGCAGCCGCGATCCTCGGCATCCTCCGCGTTCGTCGCCATCCATTGGATTAGACTCGTCGCGTCCACCGGAGGTGCGCGATGCGTGTCGGACTGCCCCGTGAGGTGAAGGTCGATGAGTACCGCGTGGCGTTGACGCCGGCCGGCGCTGACGCACTCGTGCACGCGGGGCACGACGTGATCATGGAGAGGGGCGCCGGGGACGGCGCCGGGTTCGACGACGACGCGTACCGCGCCGTCGGCGCAACGATCGCCGACGCGGCCGAGGCGTGGGGAGCGGAACTGGTTCTCAAGGTCAAGGAGCCCCAGGCATCCGAGTTCGGGCAGATGCGCGACGACCATACGCTCTTCACATACCTTCACCTCGCCGCGGCACCCGATGTCGCCGACGCCCTGTGCGCTGCGGGCACCACGGCGATCGCGTACGAGACCGTCGAGGATGCCGCGGGGCGCCTGCCCCTCCTTGCGCCGATGAGCGAGATCGCGGGGCGCCTGTCGGTTCAGGCGGGGGCAAAGCACCTGGAGAAGCCGCTCGGCGGCCGCGGGGTGCTTCTTGGGGGCGTCGCCGGCGTGGCGCCGGGCAACGTGTTGGTGTTGGGTGGAGGGATCGTCGGCATCAACGCGGCGATGGTGGCCGTCGGGATGCAGGCCCACGTCACCGTGCTCGACGTCAACCTCGACCGGCTACGCGATCTGGAGCTGGTGCTCGCCGGTCGCGTCACGTTCATCTACTCGACGCGCCTGGCCATCGCCGAGCTCGTCCAGCAGGCGGACCTCGTCGTCGGCGCTGTACTGGTCCCCGGAGCGAAGGCGCCGCACCTCATCACGCGGGACATGCTCGGGACCATGAAGCCGGGATCGGTCATCGCCGATGTCGCCGTCGACCAGGGGGGCTGCGTCGAGACGTCCCGACCGACGACGCACTCCAACCCCACCTACGTGATCGACGACGTCATCCACTACTGCGTCGCCAACATGCCCGGAGCTGTGCCCATCACGTCGACCCAGGCGCTGTGCAACGCGACGCTTCCGTACGTCTTGGCGCTCGCCAACGAGGGTGTGGAGCACGCCATCGAGCGGCACCCGTCGCTTCGCCCCGGGGTCAACGCGCGCGGTGGCGAGATCGTCAACGCGGCGGTGGCCCAGTCCCTCGCCGAGTGATTAGGGCAAGGGGCCTGGGCGCGGTTGCTCGCCCCAACGCACCCACGACGCCCTTGCTGGGGTGCAGTTCGACGCGTCGAGGCAGGCTCCTCCCCCCGTACGTGCAATGAGGTCGCGCGTCAGTAATGCGGGCGTGCCCGCCTGCCCCCGGCGTGTCAAACTGGGACCCGCTGCCGGGATGCCCCATCCCTCTGCGAGCCCCAGTTCCCCATCCGATCCTCCTCCGACCCCCACGCGCTGAGCTGACCGATGCGGCTGCTGCATACCGGCGACTGGCACATCGGCAAACGCCTGTACGGCAACGACCGACTCGAGGAGACTCAACGTGTCTTGAGCGAGGTGGCACAGGTCGCGCGGCGCGAGCAAGTCGACGCGATCCTGGTGGCGGGTGACAACCTGGATCGCCGGCTCGTCGAGCCCGCTGTACTCGCCACATGTCTTCGCGCCCTCGAGGAGCTGGCCACGGTGGCGCCGGTGGTTGCCGTCACCGGCAATCACGAGGACCCGTTGTTCTGGGCCCAGATCGCCCCGTACCTGGCTCCACGGATTCGGCTGGCCGCTGCCGACGCGGTGTTCCCGGTCGACACCGCTGCCGGGCGCCTCTACGTGGGATGTCTCCCGTGGCCCGAGCCAGCCGAGATCACGGCCGGCGCGGGGGTCGATCGCACGAGCTCGCGTGGCGACTACGCCGCATACGCGAAGGGCCGTATCGATGCGATCGCGGCAGATCTGCGCTCGCGACGGCGCGCTGACGGCGGAGTTGCCGTTGTACTGGGGCACCTGATGGTCACCCACGGCGTCGCCGGGGGTGGTGAGCGTGAGCTGACCCTGAGCGGCACCTACGCGATCGATGGAAGATCACTTCCCAGCGACCTTGACTACATCGCCTTGGGACACCTGCACCGTCCGCAACCGCTTCCGGGCCTCACCGGCCTTGGCCGTTACGCCGGCAGCCCGATGGCACTCGACTTCTCGGGAGCCGGGTCGGCGCCATCGGTGGCCGTCATCGACATCACGGCGTCCGGTTCGGTCGCACGGGAGATTCCGCTGGCGGCGGGTCGCCGCCTGGTGCGCTTGCGCGGAACGCTCGACGAGCTCGAAGCCGGCGCCTTGCGGCACCCTGACGCGTGGTTCTTCTGCGAGGTTCTCGTCGATCAGCTCCGCCTGGACCTGGTACGCCACGTGCGCGAACGGATTCCCGACGCGCTACGTGTCGAGGCGATCACACCGGCGGGGAGCAACCAGGCCGATGCCGAGACGGACCGAATGGGCCAGCGCGATTTGGGTGACGTGTACGGCGAGTGGCTCGAGTTGTCCGGACGCGGGCGCGACGAACCTCTGATCGGCGCGTTTCGCACGGCACTGGCCCGTGCAGAGGCCGATCCCGACTGATGCGTCCGCTCGAGCTGACAATGACGGCGTTTCGCTCCTATGCCTCCGCGACAATCGACTTTAGACGCCATGGGCTCGTCGTCATCTCCGGCGATACGGGCGCCGGCAAGACGTCGATTCTGGACGCGATGTGCTTTGCCCTCTACGGCCGCACCCCCGAGCAGTCGAGTTCACGTGAGCTCTTGACGCTCGGAATGGAGCACGGCGAGGTGCGATTGACGTTCAGCACCGGGGAGGGCGTCTGGCGGGTCACACGCCGTATGGGGCGCGGCGCGCCGGAGCCGACGCATCTGCTCGAGGCACTCGACGGAGACGGCGGGCAGGTGGTCGAACAGCTCGCCGGAGCGGCCGTCGTCGGCAGTCGGTTGGTGGATTTGGTGGGGATGGGCTTCCAGGCGTTCACGAGCGCCGTGCTGCTGGCGCAGGGACGGTTCGCCCATTTCCTGCAGTCCACGCCGCGTGACCGTGACGTCATCCTGCGTGAGCTCTTCGGTATCGCCTCACTCGATGATGCACGCGCGACAGCCATGGCGGTCCGAGATGCCGCAATCCGTGAGGCCGAGGTCCTGGAGCGCGAGCGCACCCTCCTTCCGGTGCACACGGCCGCCGCCCGAGCCGCGCAGGCCCGCTTGACGCGATCGTCCGCATCCCGGGTCGCTGGAATTCAGGCGCTGCGATCACTCGTCGATGCGGCGGTGCTCGAACGTACCCGAGCGGGAGAGGCAGCCGACAGCTCCGGCCGCATTCGGGTTGCCCTGGCCGAGCTCCCGCCTGCCGAGGATCGCCGGGCCATGTCCGAACTCATTGACGCCGCCGAGCGGGACGCGCAGAGGGCACGTGTTGTCCATGACGAGGCCCAGCGATCGATGAGTGACGCCGAGGAGGCGCGTCACCGTCTGCGCGAGCGTCACGGCGGGACGGCATCCGAGCTCGCGGCGCTTCGGGGGCTCGCCGAGCGTGCAGCGAACGTGCGCGACTCGATTCCTCGCGAGGAGGGATCCGCACGCGATCAGGAGGCTGAGTTGACGCGCCGCCGCGCTCGACTGGAGCGACTCAATGCGGAGATCGGCGCCTCGCGCCACCACCGTGAGGCGCTCGGCTCCCTCGCCGAGGCGTTGCGGGATCTGGTGACGATCCGTGGAGCTGCTGCCCTGGCCACGAGCACGCTGGTCGATGCCGTGGGCGCGCGTGACGCCGCGCTCGAGTCGGCGCAGCAGGTCAACGACCAGACCAGCGCTGCGGACGAAGCGCTCGATGAGCTGCGCACGGCACACGTGGCCGCGACGATGCGGGCGGGCATCGCCGTAGGCGAGGTCTGCCCCGTCTGTCGTCAGGTCGTCCAGACCGTGCCCCATGACCGGCCGGAGGATCTCCACGACGTCGAGGAGGGCGTGCGTGCGCTACGCGAACGTGCCCGCGTCGCGGCGGATCGACTGGCAGACGCCGAGCTTGAGGTGCGCACGCTGGAGCGCACCCGGGAGGCCTGCCAGGAGGCCGTCGCCGATGCGGAGCGGCGGGTGATCGCGCGGGATGGCGATGTCACCGCTGATGCCGAGGAGGCAGCTCGGCTCGCAGCCGAGGCCGCGCGCGTCGATGCCGAGACGGCCGCTTTGGACCGGGAGGCCGCCACGCTCGGCGCATCGATCGAGCAGGCAGCGGGAGCGTTGGCCGAGATCCACCGGCGCCTGGAACAGGATCGCGACGCTCTGGCCGGACTCGAGGACCGGCTCGGGCGATACGGACAGACTGGGGGCCCGGTCGCCGATCTGGACGCTGCGGTCCACGAACTCGAGATGATGGATAAGGCGGTCGACCTGTCGACCAGCTCCGCGACCCAGGCCGCGGCGAAGCTCGCGGATGCGCAGAGCATCGTGACGGCGCTCGAGCGCGGGGAGGTCGCACGGCTTCGCCAGGCGCTGACGTTGCTCGCAGGCCGGCTCGGGATGGACCCTCTCCCCGCCGACCTCGCAACGAGCGAGTTGGCGGTTCGGGCCGACGAGCTTGTGAGGCGGGCGGAGCGCGCCGCCTCCCAGGCGGTGCGGCGCGCGGAAATTGCACGAGCCGCCGCGTATGGGCTCGACGCAGACATCGGCACACGTGGAGCCCCGTTCGGGATTCAGTGCGCGGAGGACTTCGCCGCCCGCCACCATGCAGCGATCGAAGCCCGGCGCGCAGCACAAGCGGAGTTGATGGAGATCGAGCGGCACGCCCGAGATGGCCACCGTCTGGCCCGGGCAAGCCGTTCGGCCCAGCTCGAGGCCGAGGTGTACGCCCAGGTCGTGGTTGACCTGCAAGCGAACCGCTTTCCGCGCTACCTGCTTGCGCGGTTTCACGGGCGACTCGCGCTCGGAGCATCGGCGCGCCTGCAGGCGCTCTCGCACGGGGCGTACAGCTTCGTGGGTGAGGATCCCGATCCGCTCGCCGTCGTGGATCACCGTCGCGGTCGACGGGTTCGCGGGGCGGGAACGCTGTCAGGCGGCGAACGGTTCCTGGCGAGCCTGGCGCTGGCACTGGCGCTGTCGGACATCGCAAGCGGCTCGGCGGGCCGTCTGGACTGTCTGTTCCTTGACGAGGGCTTCTCGTCGCTCGACGGAGAGTCGCTCGAGGTCGCGATCGCCGCGGTCGAGCGGATGGCCGACCACGGGCGCCTCGTTGCGGTCATCACCCACCTCCCCGGCGTCGCCGAACGCCTGGGCGCCGCCATTCACGTCACCAAGGACCCCGCCGGAACCAGCCGCATCGCCGACCGTGCCAGTTACCTCGCGAGCTAGTGCTCTGCCCGCGATCGAAGCCTGAGACGCCTCGAAGAGGCCGTCGGCGAACACTGAACCCGCTTCGACCGGCAGATCCACCTCTTCGTCAGTACCAAGGGCGGCGCAGCCGCCCGCTACTGGGCGGCGGAGCCGCCCAGATGGGTCGCCAGGAATTGCTCGACGGCGCGGTAGACGTCCATGCGGTTCTCGGGTTTGACGAACCCGTGGCCTTCATCGTCCTTGACGATGTACTCCACCGGCACGCCACGGGCGCGCAGCGCCTCGACGATCTGGTCCGACTCGTGCTTCTTGACGCGGGGATCGTTGGCGCCTTGAAGCACCATCAGGGGAGCAGTGATCTGATCGACCCTGTTGATCGGTGAGCGTGCCTCGAGGTCCTTCAGATCATCGGGATCGTCGGGGTCGCCGACGAACTTGAACCACGTGCCGGCGAGCAGCGGCCGCCAGTAGGGCGGGAAGCTCCGCACCAGGGTGACCAGGTTCGACGGCCCCACCACGCTGATCGCCGCCGCGAACACCTCGGGTGTGAACGTCGCTCCCACCAACGCCGCGTATCCGCCGTAACTGCCACCATAGATCGCGACGCGCTTGGGATCGGCGATCCCCTCCTCGATGATCCAGTTGACGCCGTCGATCAGGTCGTCGTGCATCTTGCCGGCGAACTCCCGCTCGGCCGCATGGGTGAATGCCTTGCCGAACCCGGTCGAGCCACGGTAGTTGACCTGAAGCACCGCGTACCCGCGGTTTGCCAGGAACTGCGCCGTCGGCTCCCAGCCCCAGCTGTCACGAGCCCACGGACCGCCGTGCACGTACAGCACGGTCGGAAGACGAGCCGGCTCCACCCCGACGGGCAGCGTCAGATAGGACCGCAGCGTCAACCCGTCACGTGACGTGATCTGCACCGGTTTGCGCTCGGCCAGGATCGTCGGGTCGAGCCACGGCCGTGACCGAAACAAGAGCCGCGACTCGCCGGTTTGCCGATCGAACAGATAGGTGGCGCCCGGATCGCGGTCATCGTCGAATGCCACGGTCCAGAGGGTCTCGTCGTCGTCGGTGCTGCCGATCATCGGGTCGCCCGGATGGATCTGTCGCACCCGTTCCCAGTCGCGCGCAAACGCCTCGTCGAAGGTGTGCAGCACGATGCGGTCGCGACGATACGCCGCACCCAGCAGCTCGCCGGTACGGTCCGAGATGATCGGCGCGCCCAGATCGGCCTGCTCATCCGCGTCGACGACCCGCTCCTCGCCGGTCGCGACGTCGACCGTGACGAGCCGCACCAGGTCGCTGTCGCGGGCGCTGCCGACGTAGAGCTGCCGGCCGTCGGCGCTGAACGCGTACGGCGCGCCCGAATCCTCGTTCGCGTACTCGGCCAGAACACGGAACGGTTGGTCTTCGGTCTCGCGGATCAGCACCTGGTGATCGCCCGTCGGCGTCTGCGCGAACGCGGCACGCAGGAGCCCCTGACGATCGGTGAGCCACCCCATGATGTGGCCCGGGTTCTCCGCAATCAGCTCGATGTCCCCGGTCGCGAGGCTCAGGCGCTCCACGTCGAACAGCTCCCTGTCGCGCCGGTTGGTCGAGATCAACACGTGATTCGGATCACCTCGCGGCACGTCGACCACCCCGACCTTGACCCCCTCGAACGGCGTCAGGTCGCGGTCGGGCTCCCCGGGCCGATCGAGATGCGACGCGAACAGGTGGTAGTTCTCATCACCACCCGTGTCCTGCAGGTACAAGATTCTGGTCCCGTCACGCGACCACGAGTAGGAGCGCACCCCACGGTCGCGGTCGTCGGTGACCTGCACGGGGTTACCATCCTCGACCGGCGCGACCCAGACGTTGAGCACACCGTCGGCCGGCGCCACCCACGCCAGGCGAAGGCCGTCGGGCGACACGCGCGCAGCGGCGCGTTCGGGATCGTCGTAGAAGTGCTCGAGCGGGATCAGGGGAATATCCACCACGCGCTACAAGGCTATCGCGGTGCGCACCAGCGCCCGCACCTCGGCCGCGCCCGAGCAGGCGAGTGCGGCGGCGGCGAGCCGCTCAAGCTCGCCGGTGTCGAGCGTCCGCACCAAGCGCTTGATCGCGCCGATCTCAGGCGTTGCGACCGACAGCTCGCGGACGCCGAGACCGACGAGCAGCGGCACGATCTCGGGGTCCGTGGCGGCCTCGCCGCACACGCCGACCCGGCGGTCGTGGCCGGCTGCCGCCTCGCAGACCCGTGCGATCAAGCGCAGCACCGCGGGATGGGCTACGTCTGCCATGCCGGCGACGTTCGGGTTGCCGCGCCCTGCTGCCATCACGTACTGCGTCAAGTCGTTCGTTCCGATCGAGAAGAAGTCGACCTCGGGAGCGAACGCGTCGGCGACGAGGGCCGCTGACGGCACCTCGATCATCACCCCGACCTGGAGCCTCCCCGCAACCTCGCCCGCAGCATCGAGTTCATCCCGCGCCATCTGCAGCTCGGCCCGCGCCTGCCGGAACTCAGCCAGCGTCGCCACCATCGGGAACATGACCCCGACGTTGGGGTGATCGACGGCGACCCGCAGGATGGCCCGAAGCTGGACGCGCAGGACCTGGGGGGCCGCGAGACTCAGCCGGATGCCGCGGCGTCCGAGATATGGGTTCTGCTCGGCAGCCTGGTCCAGGTAGTCGACGGGTTTGTCGCCACCGGCATCGAGCGTCCGGATGATCAACGACCGTCCTCCAAGGGCCGCCGCGGCCGTGCGGTACGCGTCGTGCTGTTCGTCCTCGCCCGGCGCGTTGTCGCGGTTCATGAACAGGAACTCGGTGCGGAAGAGCCCGACGGCGTCAGCGCCGCCTTCGACGGCCGGCCCGGCCTCGTCGGCACCGACGATGTTGGCGGCGACCTCGACGGCGATCCCGTCACGTGTGACGGCGCCGGCACCGGCCTCGCGACGCGCCTCCTCGTGCACGGACGCCCGGTCCGCCTGAGCCCGCTCGGCCGCGGCGATCGTCTCCTCATCCGGTTCGATCGTGATCGTGCCGGCATCACCGTCGACCATCAGCACCGTCTCCTCACCGATTGTCAGCACCACCTCGCCTGCGTTGACGACCGCGGGCACGCCCAACGCCCGGGCCAGGATCGCGCTGTGCGACGTCGGGCTGCCGGTCGCCACGACGATGCCGTGGACCATCGAGAGGTCGAGTGTCGCCGTGGCTGCGGCGCCAAGCTCACGCGCCACCAGGATGCCGGGTCCGCGCAACACGGTGGCGGCGCCCATTCCCATCACATGGTCGAGGATCCGCCTGCCGACCTCACGCACGTCGTCGGCCCTGGCCCGCAGGTAGGGGTCGTCGAGCGCCGCGAACCGCTCGGCGGCGGCGGCGATCGCCTGATCCCACGCGACCTCGGCACGCGCGCCGGCGGCAATCGCTGTCCGTGCCGGGCCGATCAGGGCGTCGTCGTGGAGCAAGGCCAGCTGCGCGTCCAGCATCGTGGCGTGCGCTTCGCCCGCCTGACTGGCCAGGGTGTCACGCAGCACCCCGAGATCCGCCTGGGCGCGCTCGAGCGCGGCGGTCAGCGCGGCCAGCTCACTCGCCGGGTCGCCGTGCTCACGTCTCTTGGGCGGCCCGCGCCGCAACCGCCGGGCCCGGCCGACGGCCAGGCCCCCCGAGGCCGCAAGCCCACGGATCGCGGCGGCATCCGCAAGCGCGGCCTGATGCACAAGAGGTCGGGTCGTGACCGCCGGCTGCGGAGCTGGTGACTGTTGATCGTCAAAGCCGCGGGCAGCCAGATCCGTCAACGCCGCCAACGCCAGCTGCGCCTGCGCCCCCCGAGCGCGAAGGCGCACCTGGTGCCCCTGCGATGCACCGAGCGTTGCGACATCGGTCAGGCTCGTGGCACGAGCGGGACCTGCCCCGATCGAGAGGTTGTCCGCCAGGATCTCCGCGTCGAAGGTCGCAGCGGTCTGCACGAACCTGGCCGCGGGCCGGGCGTGCAGGCCCATGGCATTGGTCACGATGATCGTGGTCTGGCGCCAGCCGCTCGTGTCCACCTGCACCGGTGCCGGCGCGCCGGCCGACCCTCGGTCGCCCAGTCGAGCGATCTTCGGCGCCAACCCCCTGCGTGCCTCGGACGCCACGTCGGCGAGCGACCCGCCGATGGCCGCCGCGACCGCGGCGGCGACGGCTCCCTCGACGAGCGGCGCCGCACACAACTCCACGCGCTCGGCGGTCTCGGCGTCGAGCATCGAGCGGGCGTGTTCGGCGGAGAGCACCGCACTGCCCAGATCCATCACGACGAGCACGCCGTCGTCGCCAGACGCCCGCATCATCGCGGCCGCGATGCGCCCCGCATCCGTGCCGATGGGATTGTCGGAGTCACCGGTGCCGCCCACGGCCTCGATGACGCCCGCAGGCCCCGCCACCCGCCGTGCCAACTCGACGACACCCTCGGCGATCTTCGTGCTGTGCGAGACGATGACGATTCCGACCATTCCAGCATCCTTCCCAGGGCCGCGCTCCGGCACAAGCTCTGACGAGCGCACATTGAAGTTTGGAGCAACCGGACACGGCCGATCATGTCGCAGCGACCTGGGCGGCAAGCGGTCCGCGCAGTTGGATGCTCGCGGAAAGCGGCCCGTAGCTCAGGCACTCGTTGAGCACGCGCGTCTGCGGGGCATGCGCGTACGATAGGCAGGTGAGCGCGGACCCCCACCCGATCGTCGTGTTCGCCCCGGACCTGCTGATGCGCCAGCAGATCGTCGAGGGATTGAAGAGCGCAGGCGTGGTGGTACGCGGCGCCGCGACCCAGGCGCGGTTCGAGTCCGCGCTCGCCGATGGCGCGTCGGGGCTGATCGTCGAGCTCGACGGCGTGGGCATCGACGGTGTCGCGCTGGTCACGCAGCTTGCGAGCGATCCGGCGACAGCGACCCTGCCGCTCGTCGGGTTCTGCGCGCACACCCGCGTCGACCTGATCAAGGACGCTCGCGCTGCGGGCGCGACGAAGGTCGTCGCACGGGGTGAGCTCCATCGCCGCCTGCCAGAGATCGCAGCACAAGTGTTCGCCTGAACCGAGCGACGCTCTGTCGACGACGCGCGCGGTGCGTCGGACGATCAGCGAGCCGTCACATCGGTCCATGCCACGATCTGGGGCGTCGCGGGCGATCCGGTACCCTTGGCGGGATGAGCGCACGCGCAGCACTCGAGGCCATCGTGGCCGAACGGATCCTCTTGCTCGACGGAGCGATGGGCACGATGATCCAGGCCTACGAGCTCGGTGAGGACGACTTCCGCGGCGAGCTTCTACGCGATCACCCGTCGCCGCTTCAGGGCAACATGGACCTGCTTGCGATGACACGCCCGGACGTGATCGCCGAGGTCCATGACGCGTTCCTGGCAGCCGGCGCTGACGTCATCACCACCGACACGTTCACGGCGACGTCGATCGCGCAGGGCGACTACGGCACCCAAGGGCTCGTGCGCGACGTCAACCTGGCCGCAGCCCGTGTCGCACGCGAGGTCGCCGCACGGTGGACCGCACAGGACCCCTCGCGGCCACGATTTGTCGCGGGCTCGGTCGGCCCGCTCAACCGGACGCTCTCCATCTCGCCTGACGTCGACGACGCGTCAAGACGGGCGGTCACGTTCGACCAGGTGCGCGATGCGTACATCGAACAGATTCGGGCGCTCATCGAAGGTGGCGTCGACATCATCCTGGTTGAGACGATCTTCGACACCCTGAACTCCAAAGCAGCGATCGTGGCGATTCACGAGACCTTCGCCGAAATGGGAGTGGAGCTTCCCATCATGATCTCGGTGACGATCACCGACCGCAGCGGACGGACGCTGTCGGGCCAGACCGTCGAGGCGTTCTGGGCATCGATCGCCCACGCCGAGCCGTTCTCGGTCGGCATCAACTGTTCGCTGGGCGCAGCCGAGATGCGACCGTTCCTCGAGGCGCTCGCCGACGTCGCGCCGGTCTACATCAGCTGCTATCCCAACGCGGGTCTGCCCAACGCATTCGGCGGCTATGACGAGAAGCCCGCCGAGACGTCCAAGGAACTTGGCGAGTTCGGGCGGTCCGGCTTGTTCAACATCGTCGGCGGCTGCTGCGGCACGACCCCGGAACACATCCGCGCGATCGCCCACGCCGTCGAGGGCGTGCCGCCCCGGCGGGTGCCCCAGCCCGACCGCCTCACGCGCTTCGCCGGACTCGAGCCGTTCGCGATCTTCCCGGGCTCCAGCTTCACGATGATCGGTGAGCGCACCAACGTGACCGGATCGCGCCGGTTCGCCAAGCTGATCCTGGACGGCGACTACACCACCGCACTCGAGGTCGCCGCCGACCAGGTCCGAAACGGCGCCAACATCATCGACGTCAACATGGACGAGGGCATGCTCGACTCCGAGCAGGCGATGACCACGTTCCTCAACATGGTCGCAACCGAGCCCGAGATCGCCCAGGTGCCGATCATGATCGACTCGAGCAAATGGTCGGTCATCGAGGCGGGTCTCAAATGCGTGCAGGGCAAGGCGATCGTCAACTCGATCAGCCTCAAGGAGGGTGAGCAAGACTTCCTGGACAAGGCTCGCCTCGTGCGTCGCTACGGCGCCGGGTGCGTGGTCATGTGTTTCGACGAAACCGGCCAGGCCGACACCACCGAGCGTCGCGTCGCGATCGCCGAGCGTGCCTACCGCCTGCTGATCGAGCGCGCCGGCATGCCCCCCGAAGACATCATCATCGACCCCAACGTCCTGGCGGTGGCCACCGGTCTCGAAGAGCATGCCGACTACGCCCGCAGCTTCATCGAGGCTGTGCGCCTGATCAAGGAGCGTTGCCCCGGTGTCCGCACGAGCGGCGGCATCAGCAACCTGTCGTTCGCGTTTCGCGGCAACGATGTGGTGCGTGAGGCCATGCACACGGCCTTCCTCTACCAGGCCATCGACGCCGGCCTTGACATGGGCATCGTCAACGCCGGCCAGCTCGGCGTGTACCAGGACATCCCCGCCGAGCTCTTGGAGCTCGTCGAGGACGTCATCCAAAATCGCCGCGTGGACGCGACCGAACGGTTGATCACGTTTGCCGAGACGGTTGTGGGAGACGGTGTCGCACGACAGGTCGTCAACGCCGCATGGCGCGAGGGCACGCTCGAGGAGCGCCTCTCGCACGCGCTGGTGCACGGCTTCGTCGACCACATCGAGGCCGACACCGAGGAGGCGCGGCTGATCTACCCGTCCCCGCTGTCGGTGATCGAGGGCCCGTTGATGGACGGTATGCGCATCGTGGGCACCCGGTTCGGCGAGGGTCAGATGTTCCTGCCGCAGGTCGTCAAGAGCGCACGCGTGATGAAGCGGGCCGTCGCGCTCCTGGAGCCGTACATGGCCGAGGAGCGCGAGCGCACGGGCGCGACCTCGCAGGGCAAGCTGGTGCTCGCCACGGTCAAGGGCGACGTCCACGACATCGGCAAGAACATCGTGGGCGTGGTTTTGGGCTGCAACGGATACGAGATCGTCGACCTGGGCGTCATGATCCCGGCCGATCGAATCCTGGAGGCCGCGATCGCCGAAGACGCCGACATCGTCGGCCTGTCCGGCCTCATCACGCCGTCGCTCGACGAGATGGTGCACGTGGCGCGCGAGATGGAGCGGCGCAACTTCCAGCTGCCCTTGCTGATCGGGGGGGCGACCACCAGCAAGCAACACACCGCGGTCAAGATCGCGCCCGAGTACTCGGGCCTCGTCACCCATGTGCTGGATGCGTCGCGAGCAGTCGACGTCGTCGCGCGCGTCATCGACGAGCACGCCCGCGAGGAGTTCCTGCACGACCTGCGCCTCGAGCAAGAGGAGCTTCGCCAGGTGCACGCCGGCAAGTCGGCCCGGGCGATGCTGAGCCTCGACGACGCCCGGTCAAAGCGCACACCGGTCGCGTGGAGCGCTGACGACATCTCGACGCCACAGTTCACGGGCGTACGGGTCTTGGACGACGTGCCGCTGACCGATCTGGTGCCCTACATCGACTGGACGTTCTTCTTCCACGCGTGGGAGCTTCGCGGCCGGTTCCCCGGCGTGCTGAACCATCCCAAGTACGGGGACGCCGCCCGCGAGCTGTATGCCAACGCCACCGAGCTGCTCGACCGCATCACCGGCGACAACCTCCTTCAGGCCAGGGGGGTCTACGGATTCTGGCCCGCCAACGCCGACGGCGACGACATCGTGGTGTACACGGACGCGGCGCGAACGCGCGGGCTGACCCGATTCCCGATGCTTCGGCAACAGCGTGCGAAAGCCGACGACAAGGCGAGCTTCTGCCTTGCCGATTTCATCGCACCGCAATCCACGGGTCTTCGCGATCACCTGGGCGCCTTCGCGGTGACCGCCGGTCTCGGCGCGCCGGAGCTGATCGAGCAATTCGAGCGCGACAACGACGATTACTCGGCGATCATGGTGCGGGCTCTTGCCGATCGTCTTGCCGAGGCATTCGCCGAGATGCTGCACGCACGGGTCCGTCGCGAATGGGGCTATGGCACGGATGAGGAGTTCGCGGCCGAGGATCTGGTCGCCGAGCGTTACCGTGGCATCCGCCCGGCATTCGGCTACCCGGCCTGCCCCGACCACACCGAGAAGAGCCGGCTGTTCGACCTGTTGGGCGCGGAGGCGCTGGGCATCACGCTCACCGAGAGCTTCGCCATGCTCCCCGCCGCATCGGTGAGCGGCCTGTACCTGGCCCACCCGGCGACGCGGTACTTCGCGGTCGGCCCGATCAACGCGGACCAGGTGACCGACTACGCGGCTCGCAAGGGCATCACCGTCGCCGAAGCCGAACGGTGGCTCGGCCCGAACCTGGCCTACGAGCCGGGCGAGCTCATCCCGGCCTAGGCCTAGGCCTGCCGCTCAGCCTGGGCAACATTCAGTCGAATTGCTGCTTGGCGAGGTACAGTCGCACGTGGCGTACCCCGTCCACGAACGCCTCGAGTCGGCGTTCGGCCACGTCGGGATCGAGCGGCTCCAGGCCACGCATCGCGATCCACCAGGCGGATGGGTCGGCCCCGACCGCGCCCAGTACGAACCGCGCGATTTCGTTCGCATCGTCGAGTTCCCGTGCGTCGATGACGACAACCTCGTCCTGGTGGAGGCGGTGCGATCCGGCAGCGGGAATGCCGTCGCATTCGACGATCCGAGCTCCAGGGATCGGGCCCATTGCTTTCACAGGTCGGTGCGGCACAGCGGCGACGGCCGCCGCGTACGTTTCGTGGGTGTCCCGGACAGCGCCGCTCGAGACGACGTCCAGGCCGATTCGCTCCAGTCGGGGAGCCCAATCGGGCCGTCCAGGCAACCCGCCAAGGACAATCGTCGGGAGAACAGGGAGCTGAATGCCCAAGGCGGCGAGCTGATCACGGCGCATTTGCGGACGCTACCCCGTCGGCAGGGTAGTTTTGCCCGTCTGAACGCCAACGGGTACGGGGGTACGACTGCATGATTGACCAGACGGGACGCCGCGGATCGGTCGGGCTTGACGCCCACGGGATCAGCGTAACGGGCAGCGTGGTGTGGAACGCAACGGCGCCCGAGCTGTACGAGCACGCGCTCAACCGTGGTGAGGGCGTCGTCGCCGACGGCGGGCCGCTCGTCGTGTCCACCGGCGCGCACACCGGCCGTGCGCCCAAGGACAAGTTCGTCGTCCGCGAGCCCGGCAGCGAGGACCGGATCTGGTGGGGCAACGTCAACCAGGAGTTCGCGCCGGCTGCCTACCGGTCGCTGCGCTCCCAGGTGGCCGACTACCTGGGTCCACGCGACCTGTTCGTTGTCGACGCGTTCGCCGGCGCGCACCCCACGCACCGGCTAGCGCTTCGGGTCGTCACCGACAGCGCGTGGCACGCGCTGTTCGCCCGCACGATGTTCATCGTGCCCGAGGACGACGAGTTCGCGACCCACGCGCCTGAGGCCCTCGTGCTTCACGCGCCCGGCTTCCAGGCCAGCCCTGAGCAGGACGGCACCCGCGCCGCCAACTTCGTGATCCTCCACCCGAGCAACCAAGAGGTCGTCATCGGCGGGACCCAGTATGCCGGCGAGATCAAGAAGGCGGTCTTCACGATGATGAACGGCCGGCTGCCGAACCGGGGGGTGCTCTCGATGCACTGCTCGGCCAACGTCAGCGAGGATGGCCGCGTCGCGGTGTTCTTCGGCCTGTCGGGCACCGGCAAGACGACGCTCTCGACCGACGCCACCCGTCCGCTGATCGGCGACGACGAGCACGGCTGGGCCGAGGACGGCGTGTTCAATATCGAGGGCGGCTGCTACGCCAAGGTCATCGGCCTCTCGGCCACGGCCGAGCCCGAGATCTACGCCACGACCCACATGTTCGGGACGGTGCTCGAGAACGTCGTCATGGACCCCGTCACCCGCCGCCTGGATCTGGACGACGACTCCAACACCGAGAACACCCGCGGTGCGTACCCGCTCGAGTCCGTGCCGAACGCCCACCGGCCCAAGCGGGCCGGCCACCCCAGCGCGATCGTGATGCTGACGGCCGACGCGTTCGGTGTGCTGCCTCCGATCGCCCGACTCACGCACGCGCAGGCGATGTACCACTTCCTGGCCGGCTACACCGCAAAGGTCGCAGGCACCGAGGTTGGCATCACCGAGCCGCAGACGACGTTCAGCGCCTGCTTCGGCGCGCCGTTCCTGCCGCAGCGGCCGATCGTGTACGCCCGCATGCTGGGCAAGCTCATCGAGGACCATGGCGTCTCGACGTGGCTCGTCAACACCGGCTGGACCGGCGGACCGTACGGCGTCGGCCACCGCATGCCGATCGCAGCCACGCGTGCCCTGGTGCGCGGCGCCATCAGCGGCGAGCTCGAGAGCGCCGCAACGCGTACCGATCCGACGTTCGGCTTCGCAGTGCCGCTCGACGTCCCGGGCGTTGACGCCGTCCTGCTCGACCCGCGCTCGACCTGGTCCGACCCGGCCAAGTACGACGAGACCGCGGCCAAGCTCGCGGCCGAGTTCAGCTCACATTTCGCGGTGTTCGCCGACGACGTCACACCCGAGATCGCCGCTGCGGGCCCGACCACCGGCTGAGCGACGAACCGGCCCCGAAACCGGGCATGGCACGGCCCCGGGGGAAGCATCCCCCGGGGCCGTGATGAAGCGGCGCTACGAGCGCTTGGAGGGAGGGGCGGTGACCCTCGTGGTTCCCTTCAGGGTCTGCGGATCGATCGCCGTGCGGGTCGCGCCCCCCTGGATCTCGAGGCGGTAGCGTCCCGCCCGGATCGCCTTCAGCAGCGTCCCTGACGGCTTCCACACGGCTCGCATCGCTCCCACGGGAGTGACGGCCAAAGTGCTGCGAGCGGCCCTCGCCTTGGCCGACAGCTTGCCCAACGCCGACGGGCTCAGGACTTCGAGGATCGAGGTCCCGGCGAGGACGGGCTTCTGGCCGCCGAGGCGGTAGAGCTTGACGCGAAGCACGCGCGTGGCCGCCGGGCCGGTCAGGCGGAAGGCGATCCCCGTTTTGGTGATCTCCTTCTTCGTGAAGCTCTTCTTGAGGACGAGCTTTCGGAGCGGGACCCGCGCCGGGGTCGGGGTCGGCGTGCCGAGCGTGGTCCCTGGAGTCGAGACCGGGTCCTCGTGCGTGCCGCTCGTGCCACCCGACGTGACGATCTTCGGGAGTTCGCGGATTGTTCCCGCGCCGGGAGCCGAGACACGCAGGAGACCCCACTGCCCCGCATCGGTGAACGGCCGGCGGATGTTCCCGTAGAAGTAGTCGCCCGGGGCACCGGCGCCGCCACGCACGTGCGCGTCGATGGAGGACAGCGGCCCGAAGCTCTGGCTGGCGAGCTGCTCGGCGTGCTCGATGCCGCCGTCCCACGCCCACGTATGTCCGCCGAGGTTGAAAACCTGGATCTGCTCACCACCGGGGGCGCCGATGACGTGCACGCGCATCGCATCGCCCGAGTGGGCCCGCAGCAACGTGGTCGCCGGGTCGCCATGCACGAGCGAGCTGAACTGGCGTGCGTCGAGCGGGCGATTGCCCGCCGTTGCGTAGTTGAGCCATGTCGGAGTCTCGACCGCCTCCGGATAGGGCATCACGTTGGAGCCGATCTGCGTCTCGTTGTCGGAGAAGAACACCGAGAAGTCGCGGTAGGCCATCTTGCCGGGCACGTGCACGTCCACCTGAAGACCGACGTCCTTCGGCGCGCCGGTGACCGGGTCGGTGAACGCGGCGCCCGCGGGGGCGACGACCAGCGCGCCGTACAGGCCCTTCACACCGCTGTCGTCTTGGCCGTAGTCGCTGATGACGGCGCTACCGAGGTTCGCCTGGTCCGCGAAGAGCATGTAGCGGCGTGAGGTGCCCGGGGCGACGGTTTGCTCGGGGTTGAAGCCGATGTTGACGCCCGACGAGGACGTGTCGCGAAGGAGCTTGTCGACGTGGAACGACGCACGGCCGGTCGCGAGCTCGTTGGTGAACCTGACGCTCACGCATTCGCCTGCGGCGACATGGAGCGCAAGCGGCTCGACCTCTTTGGTACCGGCCTTGACCGCCGCCGCATCGGTGGTTGGGACGTAGGCGAGCGTGGGGCCGGCTCCGCCTGGGACGTTCACCGCGCTGATCGAGAAGGCACGGGTGGTCGCGCCGGCGGGACATGGCTCGCCGATCGTCGTGGCGGCCGGCGGCCGGCCGCCTGTCTGCTGTGGTGGGTCCAACGCACCCGTCGGGATGTTGCTGCCGGGAAGCGCCTGGAGGTTGTCGACAAGCTTGGGAAGGACACGGATGACGCCCCACGCGCCCTGCTCGGCACGCCGCCCGACGCCGTTGGTGTACAGGTAATCGCCGGCGCGCTTCTGGGGACCGCCGGCCCCGCCTTGGAGCGCGAGGGTGTACCGCTCCGAGATGCCGTAGACGATCGCCGAGAGCGGGCTCGATGTGACCTTGCCGCCCTCGATGTACCTGTTCTCGGCGAATACCCTGTGTCCGTCGAGGTGGAGCGTGTCGACTCCGGAGCTGACGTTGATCGTGCGGATGACGAACGGGTCACCGGCGTACGCACGCGGAAGCGGCGTAAAGGGGTCGCCGTGGCGATAGGAGCTGTGCAGCAGGGACGGATCCGTATCGACGACGCGACGATCAGACAGCGGCTCGGCCTTGAGGTTGAACGTGCTGTCGGTCGCCGGGTTCTGGTCGATCGTCCACAGAACGAACTCGCGGAAGCTGCCGTCGACCAGCCCGGGGGCGAGCGGGTTGTTGGTGCGGATGTCCACCAGGGTCCCCGAGTCGACCTGCGCGCCGGTCACCGGATCGTGGTAGGTCGAGCCCTTCGGTTCGACGACGAGCTGGCCGACCAAGCCATGACCCCAGTTGTGGATGCCGTCGACGTGGTCGTGCCAGAAGATGTTGTCGAGTACGACATCCGGGAACCAGATCTCCTTGACGAACTCGGTGCCCGCCCACTCGCCCGCGGTGTGGGCATTCGCGAGCGGGGCGTTCAGCGTCAAGACGCGATTGGCGCCCGCCGACCCGACCCCGGTGACCTTGCGGATCTCGATCTGCTCGGTGCCCAGGCCGATCGCGATCCAGATCCCGGCGCGGTACTTGGCAAGAGACGGCAATGTGGCGGTCGGCGTGACGGTGATTCCGGTCGCTCCCGATGCCACCCCCGCCGCCAGCTGCGCATCGTCGATGCGGTACGGCCGGACGGCCTGGCCGTACACCATGCCGGCGGTCGCCCCGTCGGAGCCGTTGGGGTCGAACTGTACGTGGTGGATGTGCAGGTTCGTCATCGGGAACGGCTGGCCCGGGTCGTCCTCGGTCTGCTCGGACGTCACGGTCAGGTTGACGCACTCACCGACGTTCGCGCGAATCGCGAGGGGCTCGGACGGCATCTGGCCATTTCGCACCTTGTCCTTGTTCTTGGCCAGGACGAAGATCTTGCCGAACTCGTCTATCGCGCCGTTTCGGGTCACCTGGATTGGCTTTTGGATCGACACGATGTTGAAGTTCCGTCCCGGTGCCGAGCTCTGCGGGCACAGACCATCCTTGCGCTTGGCCCACGGGTCGGGTGATCCGCTGGCAGCGGGCGCCGCGTCCGCCTGCTCGCCGAGCCACGGTGAACCGGTGTGCCCGTTTGGCGTGAAGGGTGGCCGCTGTCCGATCTGCGGGCGCAGCAGTGGATAGGTCGGTCGCCCGTTCACCGGGTTGAACAGGATCCTGGGCCGGCCGTCGCCACTGAGCGCATACCCTCGGTCGACGGCGAGCAGACCGGGATGCCCGGCAAACGCCCGGAACGACCCATCGGCGTCCGTCAGGAGGTTGGGGTATGCGGGGACTCCCGGCGTGGTCGTCCGGTACGGGGAGGTCGGGCCGAGGTCACCGGTGCGGTCCTCAGGCGCGCCGTAGTAGACGTTCGCGTCGGCAGCGGCGCCGCGCTGCCAGTCCCAGACCGCGCCGTCCAGCGAGATCGGATCGCCGGCAGCCTTCTGCGGCACGCCCTTCGGCGGGATCTGTGGCTCGACCCACTCCGCGAGGTTCGCGGCGGTGATCGTCGTGCCGTCGGGCATGACCCTGCCGATCAGGCCGCTGGAGTCGACGGGTGTCGGCGGTGCCGCGCGGTCGGGAAGGGGCGCGAAATCGGGCTGACGGGTGTCGTAGACGCGCCAGACACTCCACATGCCGGACACGTAGTGCTCCGCGATGTGGCAGTGGTACAGGAAGTCGCCGGCGGACTGCTGCACGCCGCCGGCGCCACCCTCGATCTCGAGGTTGTACGTCTCGCCCGGCCCGACCGACTGGGAATCGAGGCGCTGGGAAGCGGAGAGGGCGACAGGGGTCTTGTTGAGACCGGTGTCGGCGTAATGATACGTCGGGTCCGCGTGTGGGTTCGCACGCCACCGGTCCCCGCCACCGTGCAGGTGGTACATGTGGAAGAGCTCGGACCCGGGGTGGACGAGGCGGATCTTCGTCGGGTCGCCGAGGTACCCGCGCATGCTCGGCGTGGCCGGATCACCCATCGTGTACGAGTTGTAGGAGAACGCCTTGAGGCGGTCGAGTTCGTCGACCGCGAGGCGGTGCATGAACGGCTCGCTGCGGTAGTTGATCGCTCGTGAACCGGGCCGATATGAGGTCGTGAGCGGATCCTTGACCGGGAGTGTCTTCACCAGCTCACCGGGCTCCAGCGCCACGTCCGCCGCGGTCGTCGGGATCTTGTACTTCTCGTTGCCGATCTCGTGCTGCATGATGTTGGTCTCGCGGAACGCCTTGCCCGTGCCCGGGACGATCGTCGCCTCCCAGCCCCAGCCGGACGGCAGTGGCTGGCCGTGGTCGGGATCGAGGTACACGCTGCCCTCGGGTTCGACGTTGAGCGTGCCGAAGAGACCGTGCGACACGGCGTCACGATTGCCGGGGCCGGGACGGATGTAGTGGGCGCCCTCGAGGTCGGGGTCCTTGGGCACGTAGTAGCGGTAGTGCGTCGTGCCGTTGGTCGGCACCGACGAGGGCGCGTTGTTCCCGACCGCGTCGCCGGACGAGGCCATGTCGAAGGCGAGGCCGTCGATGTGGATGCCGAACTCGCCCGTCGCCTTGTTGTGGAAGTCGATCTCGACGCAATCACCCATGTTCGCGCGGATGACGAGCGGCTGGATCGGGTCGTCGCGCAACCCGATGCTGACGTGGCGCGAAGCCTCCTGGGCCCTGATCGCCGGCTCCATCGCGGCGAGGGCGTACATCTTGCCCTCGGAGTCGTGGTCGCCGAAACGGTTGAGCGGGATGTCGACGTCGAGCGCACTCACGGCAAAGCTCTTGACCGGCGCGCCCGCAGGGCAGGGGGTGCCGGGGCCCGAGCCGGCGATCGCCCGCTCCGTGCCGATCTGAGCAAGCAACACGACGGGGGCCAGCAGCATGACCGCAAGCCCGCCCTGCAACGCGAGACCGACCCCGCCCCGGCCGGGCACACGCCACGCCAGCACCTGCGGGGCATCCCACGGGCGGCGGCGGGCCATGGCAGCGGCGACCGCTCCCGCCAGGACCAGGTTGACCGGGAATGCGATCAGTGCGTCACGCAACAGGTGCGTCGCAAACGACATCTCGTGGCCACCGTGCTCCGCAGAGAACAACACCGCGTGCAACGGACCGAACACCGACGTACCGACCGCGGTCAGCCCGCCCACCACCATCGCAAGGAGCGAGGCCCCGATCGCCACCGACGGCTCGGCGTTCGAGCGCGACAGGACGCGACGGGTCACGAGCAGACCGGCCCACACCGCGACCATCACCACCGGCAACGCCAGCGTCGCGTCACGCAACCAATGCGCCACGAAGCCCGGCTGTCCCGCCTCGACGCCACCCTCGGCGTGATGCACCGCGGTCAGCCACAAGCCGCCGCCGTAGGCGATCGCAAGCGCCAGCAAGAACGCCGCGAGCGGGCGCACCAGTCGCGTAACCGGCTGGCGGGAGAGGGCGTGAATGAGTCGATCGGTCATCCGGGAATACCTATGGGTGCGAGGGGTGGTCGTCGGTGGCCTTGGGCGACGTGTCCACACGACCGAGGTCGATCAGGAACGGCGTCGTGCGCCCACGGTCCAGGAACGCGAGCTTGAGCTTCTGGCCCTTTCGTGGCGCGACGAAGATGAGCGTCGCCTCGACCGCGGCGTCCGGGAGGAGGGTGGCCGGCTTGATGCTCGAGCCGGTCACCGCGATGGGCGCAGCCGTTCCGGAGATCAGGGAGAACTGGCTCGGCGAGTAGGGGATCGGAGTCCGCAGACGGTTCGAGATCTCGACGGTCACCTGCACCTGCACCTTGTCCGGCGGGACGTAGCCACCGATACCGTGGTTTGCGCCCGCGAGCGCTTTGCGCGTCACACCCGGCAGGCTCTGCGCGGTGCCGACGACGACCGATCCGAAGCTGGTCCGCACGTCGGACGCGATGCCGTAGCCGGCCGGCGCGCCGGACTCCGCAGCCACAGCTTGGTTCGCGTGCTCTGCGCCGTCGTCGGACAACGTCCTGACCCCGAGGTAGGCCCCGAGCAGCGCGACCTGCAGACCGACCGCGAGGATCAGGAGCAGCGCGCGATTGTCGCCGCCTCGGA
>CAYMSM010000004.1:0-111351 GCA_964393105.1 uncultured Bifidobacteriaceae bacterium | reverse complement strand
CTTCAGCGGCACGCGGGCGTCGCCGCAGGGGCGCCACACCATGGGCTCATTGCGATGATGCCGGCCTTCGCTGTCGCCGAACAGGTGGCACTCACTCTCAGCGGCAAGCCCAACCGGCCACGCGGATCCCGCCGTCCAGGTGGATACAGCAATAGGAGCCGGCGACACGAAACCAGGCCGAGGCACGGGGCACCAAGGGTTCGGTCAGGGGCGTTTGGCGGCCGCCGCGCTCGGCATGGTCTTCGGCAAACCTAGGGTCAGGGAGATGCTGAGACACGCGAGAAGAGCTGAGATCGGCCAGAGCGCGTCGAAGCCTGCAACGTCGGCGATCCATCCGAGGAGCGGCGACATCAGCGCGCCCCAGCCGAACAGAACCATGGAGACCAGCCCAACGGCCTGACCAGCCCGTGCCGGACCGGTCAGCTCGCCCGCGATGAGGTAGAGCAAGCCGTTCGCCCCCATCGCACCGAACGCGAACACGAACATCGCGGGCAGCTGCGCGGCGGGACCCAGTGCCCCGGACGCCCAGTACAGCAACGCGCCCACGAGGGTCACCAGGCCCACATCCCGGAGCGTGGCGCGACGACGCGTGCCGCCGTCGAAGTCCGCCACCCGACCCCACAGGAGGCGCGCAACCATCGCCGATGCGCTCACCACAGCAAACAGGGCAGCGCCGACGACTGCCGAGGACCCCGCATCTCGAATCGCCGGAACCGAGAAGTTGAGCACCGCGACCAGCGTCGTCACGTGCACCGCGGCGATCGCCGCGACGCGCGCGATCCCCGGAGTCCGAACGAGACCCGACACGTCGATTCGCCGACTCGCAGAGGTTGACGCATGGAGCGCGCCCGACGGGCTGGCCAATCCGAACCCGGTGGCGAACACCGCAGCCAGGACGCCACTGACGATCAGCGCCAGCCGCACACCGCCGATCGCAGCGAGCCCCGGTAAGAGACCGGCAGCCACGAGACCACCCGCCGAAACCGACATCTGTCGTACGCCCAGGGCCATTCCTCGCCGATTGGCGTCGAAGCCGTGAAACACCGAGACGGTTCCGGCCACCGATACGAACGCCGCGACGACTCCGAACACGAACAACCCGACACCGACCAACACCGCGTTGGGCGCAAGACCAGCGGCAACGAGCGCAGCGCCGGACAGGAGCCCACCGACGATGAGCGGCCGTCGCGGGCCGATGCGATCGACGAGCGTGCCCGCCGGGATCAAGATGACCGCGTTGCCGAGGAACCCCGCCGCCAGCAGAGCGCCGAGCGCCGCCGCCGACAGCCCGAACTCCGACCGGAACTCGGGGCCGAGCGCCCCAAGCCCCCACGACGCGACCGAGATCGCCGCCTGCGACGACGCGGCCAAGAGCAGCAACCGTCGCTGCGCGGGCGCGAGCCCGCTCACGCCACGCTCACGCGCCTGTAACCCCGTTCCACGCCGGATGCGCATCCGACATGCGGAGCCCGCGACGCCCTGTGGCCCATCTGCGAGAAGCCTGTACGGACGGTCCGTTTCGCATCCCGTAATCCCTGATGAGCAAAGGGTTCTGGGATGATTCGTGTCCAGCGTTTGAGCCGCCCGGAGGGTAGCTCATAGGCCGTCCACGAGCCGTGGTGAGGGCGGCGTATGGTCGATCGGGCCGTATCGGGCCGGCTGGCCGGTTATCGATCCCCAGAACTGGTCGCCGAAATCGAAGTGCCACCACTCCTCGATGTACGCGGTGAATCCGTGATCGGCCATCGCCCAGAACAGCAGGCGCCGCAGATCGCGTGCGTTCCCCGATCGCCCCTCCAACGCCAGGGCTCCGGCTTCGGGGACGAACGCGTCGAACGCCGTGCCCAGGTCCATCGGGCAGCCGTCACCGTCGCCCAGCGTCAGATCGACCGCTCCGCCCGTGATGTGCGGCGCCGGGCAGCCGGGATCGGCGCTCGGCACGCTGACATATCGCGCAGTTTCACGTTCGATGGCATCCGCGCTCCAATCGGGATGGGCACTCCGCAACTCGGCGGCCCAGTCCTCGTAGAGGGCGCGCTGGGTCTCGATCGCACGCCAGCCGTCCCACACGATCAGCGTCACGCCATCGGGCAAACCACGCGCCGCCCGTGCAAGACGCTCCGCCACATCCTGCCGCAGGCTGTTGGTGGCGCGAGCGCCCGGCAGCCCCATCGCGTGGTAGCGCGGGTCGTCGCGCACTGCCCCACCGATGGAAGCGACCTCAACGAGCGGCTCGCTCACCGGCTCGATCGGAACGGTGCGCCAGGCGCCGGGGCCGCGCAGGACCGGCAGCGGTCTCGCCTGCGCGAGCCACCCCCCAGATCGTTCCCTCCGTCCCCCGCCTTCCACCCTGAGAGCGTAGCCACTACAGGTGGGGGGTGGTTGCTGCCGATAGAGATCCAGATGGCTGGAGCCGATCTCCCACCCCCACCGGCGCGCATGCTGGTCAACGCAGACGAGTTCGTGCTGCACGGCTCTCGCAAGGCCGGGCCGTCGGGCAGATGGAGGATCCAGCTTCGCAACAACGGCGAGGACGTCCACGACCTCGCGGTCCGGCGTGCAGACGGCCGTGTCATCGCACGCAGCCCGATCGTCGACCCCGATGGGCTCAGCACGATCACGATCCGCTTGAGGCCCGGCACCTACCGACTGTTCTGCGGGGTCGCCGACCACCAGGCCCTTGGGATGTCGTGGCCGCTCATCGTGCGCGTGCCCAAGGTCAGGACGACGGCTCCGTGAGCAACACGCCCAGACGCGTTCCAACCCGCCTCGCCCGCGCCAAGGTCGAGCGCCTGTACTGGCGCGCGGGCTTCGGCGCGCTCCCGGGTGCCGTGGATGGCCTGGCGCGCGCCGGGATGAGCGCTGCGGTACGAGAGCTGTTGCACCCGCGCGGGCCGCAGCTTCGCTCAGCGCCCGCACCGACAGTGGACGGTCAGGCGATCGACCCCGTCAACGTGTACTCACACGATGTGTTGTGGTGGCTCGACCGCATGGTGCGCGGTCGCCATCAGCTCGTCGAACGCATGACGCTCAACTGGCACGACCACTTCGCGACGAGCAACGAGAAGGTCGGCGACTCGAGGCTCATGATGCAGCAGTACTTCACGATCCGTTCGCGCTCGCTGGGCAGCTTCCGCAAGCTCGCGCAGGCGATGCTGCGCGACCACGCGATGCAGCGGTTCCTGGACCTCGACAACTCCGACAAGGACGACCCCAACGAGAACTTCGCCCGCGAACTGTTGGAGCTGTTCACGCTCGGGGTCAACAACGGCTACACCGAGAAGGACATCCGCGAGGCAGCCCGCGCGCTGACGGGCTTCACGTACAACTGGGACGCCAAGGCCTTTGGCTACGACCCCGAACGGCACGACGACGGCGTCAAGTCCATCCTCGGCAAGACCGGCCGGTTCACGCCTGCCGATGTCGTCAACCTCGCGGTCAACCACCCCAAGCACGCGCCCTACATCTGCACCAAGATCTGGCGATACTTCACGCCGCGCCCCTGTCCGCCGGCGACCCTCAAGAAGATGGTGGCCGCCTACAGACGCTCAGGCACCCAAATCCGCCCGGTGCTGCAGATCATCCTGACGCACCCTGCGCTGATGGCCGACCTCGGCGAGCCCGACCAGGTCAAGCCCCCTGCGGTGTACGTCGCGGGAATGCTGCGCAAGACCAACCAGACAGTCACCACCGACAACTGGACCTGGATGTTGGACGACATGGGCCAGCGCCCGTTCTACCCGCCGAACGTCAGCGGGTGGGAGCAGGACGAGAGGTGGCTGACAACCGCCTCGGTCCGGTCGCGGTACGAGGCCGCATCCCAGACGGTTCGCGCGATGCAGATCAAGGACGGCACGATCGCCACGACGCAGACACCTGCGCAAGCGCTGTCTGCCGCCCTGAGGATGACCGGACGGCCGTGGACGAGCGCGCAGTCGCGCGCCGCGCTGGCCCGCTACGCGCGATCGAGCGTGGCCGACAAGACCGCCGACTGGCAGGGCGAGCATTACTGGCCGGAGCGCCTGCGCGTGCTCTGCCACACGTTGCTGGCCGGCCCCGACTCCCAGGTGTGCTGATGAACCAAGAGCGACGTTGCGGATGCGACGACTGGCGTGTCTCACGACGGGCCCTTCTCGGCGCCGCCGCTGGGAACATCGTCGAGATCCCCGACGAGCTCCTTGGGGACGGCCCTACCGCCGCCCTGGGCGGCGCGGGAGGCATCACCCGCAGGCGGATGCTCGTGGGAGCGGGAGGCTTGGCGTTTGCCGTCGCCGCGCTCCCCGGCTTGGGCGCGAAGGGACTCTTCGAGGCGGCCGCGGCGCAGGCCGCCGACGACCCGAACGCCCGGATCCTCGTCTCGATCTACCTGGATGGCGGCAACGACGGTCTCAACACGCTCGTGCCGATCGGTGACTCCCGGTACGCGCAGTTGCGCTCCCGGGTCGGGATCGACCCGGCGACGACGCTGGCGGTGAACGGCCACCCTGAGTTCGGATGGCATCCGTCCCTGAGCGGCCTCAAGACCCTGTTCGACGCAGGCAAGGTGGCAGTTCTGCCGGCCGTCGACTACGCCGACCCCGACCAGTCGCACTTCAACTCCCAGATATTCTGGCGTACGGGAGTCGCGGGACCGACGTTCGACCCGACGGGATGGCTCGGCCGGACGATCGACGTGATCGGTGGCACGGACAACCCGCTGCAGGCCATCAGCATGGGATGGAACCTCGACCCGATCCTGCTGAGCCGCAAGGCGCCTGTGGCCACCGTGTTCGATCCCGGGAGCTTCGGGTTCTCCATCCCTGACGTGTGGAGCGACGAGGCCGCGCTCGGCCCCTACCGTGGCGCGACCTCGGGTGCGCGAAGCAAAGCTCGCAAGGCCGCCCAGCAAGCCTACCGCGGGGCCATCAGCGTCTACGACAGACTCGCACCCCTGCGTGCACAGGGGGATCAGGCACCCGCCGCACCTGTTCCGTACCCCAACGAGCATCTGGGCCGCGGGCTGCGCAACCTCGCCCGCATGCTCGGCGCGGGCTTCGGGACACGCATCGCCACGATCAGCCACGGCGGATTCGACACCCATGACCAGCAGACCACCGAGCACGCGGAGCTCCTGACGACGCTCGGCGACTCCTTGCTGGCGTGGCAGGCCGACCTGGACGCTCGGGGCCTGTCCGACAGGGTGCTGACGCTCGTGTGGAGCGAGTTCGGGCGCAGGGCGGAGGACAACGAGTCGAACGGCACCGACCACGGCGCCGGCGGCTGCGTCCTGCTCGTCGGCAACCATGCGAGCGGCGGCATCCAGAGCGAGTTCCCGGGTCTGACCAACCTGGATCCCGACGGCAACTTGCTCGTCACCACGGAGTTCCGCAACCTCTACGCCACGCTGCTCGAGTCCTGGATGGGCGTCGACGCCGGCCGCGTGCTGCCAGGCGTGGACGCGAGACGCCTGATGCTCGTCAAGTAGGCCGGGGGACGGGCCCTCTCGCCCGATCGCGCCGCGCCCCAACGTGTGTCATCACGTCACAGAACGCGCGCGAAGGATGTAACCATTGTCTGTCGGTGTTAGCGCCAAATGGCTATTCCGGCGACGCTAGCGGGAGACGAGCTCAGGGACCCCCATGGGGATCGCGCCGCCTGCCATCACCATTCCCGCCGCGTCCGTGGGCATCGGTCGGCTGAAATGGAAGCCCTGTCCGACGCTGCAGCCAAGACGGACGAGCGTCTCGACCTGGTCGGGGCTCTCGATGCCTTCGGCGATGACGTCGAGCGCGAGGGTGTCGGCCAACCGCAGGATCGTCTCGACGAGGGGCTCCTGGCCGGATCGTAGGCCCTCGACCCACGGCGCGGCCAGCTTGAGGACGTGGACGGGGAGCCGTTGCAGGTACGCGAGCGCGGAGAACCCCGTCCCGAAGTCGTCGATCGCGATACGCACACCCGTGGCCGCGAGGTCTCTGAGCCGCGTGATCGTGCGCTCGGTGTCGGCGACCAGAACGGTCTCCGTCAGCTCGAGCAGGACCATCCCGGGGTCGATTCCGGTCTGCCTCAGGACGCGCTGCAGGTCCGCGATGAAATCACCCCGGTGGAGCTGGAGCCCGGAGAGGTTGATGCTGATGTAGCGGCCGGCGGTGCCGGAGCCGGCCGTCCACGCCGCGAACTGCCGGCATGCCTCCTCCAGGATCCACCGTCCCATGTCGCCGATGAGACCCGACTCCTCGGCGAGCGGCACGAAATCGGTCGGCGGGATCAGGCCGTGCTGAGGATGGTTCCAGCGGACGAGCGCCTCCATGCCGAGGACGCGCCCGTCCGCCAGGGACACGATCGGCTGGTAGTGCAGCACGAACTCCTCCCGCTCGATCGCGCGCTGCAGCTCACTGCGGAGTTCCATCTGCCGGAGCACCGGGGTGTGCATGCCCGCCGCGAAACGACGGAACGTCCCCTTGCCGCTGTTCTTGGCGACGTACATGGCGATGTCGGCGTTTCGCAGGAGCTCCGCGACGGTCTCGCCCGCATCGGGCGTCGAGGCGATGCCAAGGCTCCCGCGAGTGAACACCTCCTCCCCGTCCAGATCGTACGGCTTGCGCAGCGCCGCGAGGATTCGATCCGCGATCGCGGTGATGACCTGCTCGATGTCGAAGTCGTCGACCTCGAGCGCGATCGCGAACTCGTCCCCGCCCAGACGCGCCGCGGTATCGGTCGGCCGAAGACATTGCGAGAGCCGAGCGGCGACGGTCCGCAGGAGCTCGTCACCCGCTTGATGGCCCAGGGTGTCGTTGATCGACTTGAACTCGTCGAGGTCGATGAAGATCACGACAACGGACCCGCGGGCTGCGCGCGCCCGGCGCGCGAGCGCCTGACCCAGGCGGTCCTCGAACAGCGCTCGGTTGGCGAGGCCGGTCAACGTGTCGTGGAACGCCTGGTGGGCCAGTCGCGCCTCGAGCTCGCGGCGCCGTGTGACATCGCGCATCGTCAGGACGATTCCCGCGACGTTCGGATCGTGCATCTGGTCCGCGACGACGACCTCGACCTGCCGGTAGCCGCCCTTGGCGTCCCGCATGCGCCAGTCGACGGCGTCGACGTTCACCAGGACACCGGGCCCAGGGCGGGCGTCATCGGGGTGCAGGAGCCGGGCGATGCTCGCGCCTTCGAGTTGCTCGGGTGTGAAGCCCAACATGCCATGGATCGACCGGGTGACGAACCGGATGATCCCACCGGGTTCGATGATCGCGATCACGTCCGAGGCGTTCTGCACCAACGAACGGAACCGCTCTTCGCCGGCACGGGCATGAAGGTCCTCGGTCAATTCCACGGTCTCGATGGCGAGCGCGGCTTGCGACGCGACCGTCTCGATCGCGTGGCGGCGCGACTCCCCCGCGACGCGGTCGAGCGCCAGGGTCAGTGCTCCAGCGACCGCGCCATCCACCATCAGCGGCGCCAGCAGGCACACAGGTCGTCCGGCGGTTGCGCCGACCGCCGCGGCCAGGGCGCCGGCGAGTTGGCTCGGTTCGAAGCTCACGACCTCGGAGTCTCCTGCCCGAAGGTGGGCGAGGGCCTTCGGCGGAATCGCCGAGAGCGGCAATGCCGCTGTGGCACTCGCACGTTCGCCTCGTGTCGCCACCGGATCCATCCGATCCGCATTTCCCAGGAACAGGCGGACCTCCGCTCCGCGTCGATCGCGCACGAGCGCTGCGGCCGCATCCGCCGCGATCGCGCCGATGGCGTGGCGGTCGGTGGCCGCGACGAGTGCGTGCGCCGCGCGACGGAGAATCCGCTCGCGGTTCGTCGCCTCGAGATGTCGCTGAGCGGTGGCGCCCAACGCCCGAACGAGCCCGGCCATGCGCAGCACGATCATGACGAACAACACGACCGTACCGGCGACGACGAGCGGGATGTTCAGATCGGCGCCCTGGCCGGACTCCACGATCACCGCGACGGGTCCGGCCACCGCCGCCGCGCCGAGCATCACAAGCCGGGCCGTGGAGACCAGCATCTGCCGCTCGGTCCGCTGCGCCGCGAAATCGTCGATCGACGGGTGGAGCGCGGCCGTCGCGATGAGGGCGACGCCGACCAGCCAGAGCAGGTTGACGGCGGCACCTGCGCCGAGCCTGCCATCGACCGTCGCGATCGACTGGACGACGTCACCCGCGATGACAACCGCCATGCCCGCCAGCAGCAGGCGGAACGGCACGGTGCCGCCCGCCGAGATCAACAGCATCCGGCACACGACGGCGAGGAGCACCAGATCGAGCACCGGTCCGGCGAGGGCGACCCCCAGGTCGACCGCGTCCAGGTCGGGGTGCCGGACGAACGGAGCGAAGATGAAGATCCACGCCACGACGCCGGCGCCGATTGCGACGATCGCGGCATCGAACACCCCACGCCGGCTGCCTCCCTGCCCGTCATTCATGATCCGCCACATCCCAAGCGCCATCAGAAGCGTGGCGACCGCGCGGAGCGGAACGACCCACGGCACGGACACATCCGACGCCAGGGTCTGCACGACCTCGGCTGCGGCGAGCGCGACGAACGCGGCTGCGACCGCCTTCCACCCCGGGCTGCTACGCACTCCCGGCCGCCGTGGACCCCACCAGCATCCCGCTGCCGCGGCGATGCACACGCTGACGAAGATCATGACGCGGACGGTCGGGCCCGCCGCGAGGGCGTAGCCGGCTATCCCCCCCGCGAAGCACGCGACGAGCACTCGCCCGAGACGACTGTCCACGGCTCAGGTATCGGCGCCGGCAGGCCCGAGCATGACCTCAGGGGCCGTGCAGAAACCACCGCGTCGCTTGACGGCTGCAAACCGTCGCCATACGGCATCGGCGGGATCGCCGTGACCACCGGTAGCGGCGAGGCTCGCCGCGAGCTATCCGGCGCAGCAACTACTCCTACTCCAGCCCCTTTGTCAGGGCCCGGGCAGGAGTGTCACTCGATCTCCTCCGCGGGGCGCGCGGGGCTGTCGGCGCCGTCGGTGCCCGCGACCGCGGCCACGTACGCGGCGACGTCGTCCGCGTCCTTCCCCGTGACGATGTCGGCCGGCATGATCGGTTGCGTCTTCTGCTCGGGCTTGTCGATCCAGTACCGGACGATGCCCTCGAACGTGCTGTCCTTGAACCCGTCCTGGCGGGCGCCGCGGAACGCGTCGTCCAGATTCGGGCCGACCGTGGCCGTGGTTCCCGCGTCGGCGAGCGTGTGACAGCCCCCACACGCAGCGAACTTTGCCTTGCCGTTCGCCAGGTCCGGCTCGCTGCCGCCACAGGCGGCGAGGCCGAACGCCGCCGCTCCCACGACGGCGAACGCGAGGACGGCACGAGAGCGCAGGTGTGTCAACCGGCCCGCCATCAGACGAGGTACACCACGGTGTAGAGGAACACCCACACGACGTCGACGAAGTGCCAGTAGATGGACGCGGCGATCAAGGGGCCCGAGTTGCCGTGGCTGAACTCGCCGCGCCGGGACCGGTTGAGGGCGAACGTCAGCGCGGTGAGCCCGATGAACACGTGCGCGCCGTGCAGACCCGTCAGGCAGTAGAACGCGGTGCCGAACATCTGATCCTGCGGCGTGAAGCCCAGGTGCACGTACTCGTTGATCTGGATGATCAGGAACGTCGCGCCCAGCATGATGGTCACGATCAACCCGCGGATCAGACCCTGACGGTCGCCCGCGGCCAAGCGCTTCTCGGCCCACCAGACCGTGAAGCTCGAAAACACCAGGATCGAGGTGTTGACCCCGGTGATGATCTTGGGGACCTCGAAGATCTCGCCGCCCTCGAAGATCGGGGGCCATTGCACCGCGTTGAAACGCGCGATGAAGTACACGGCGAAGAACGAGGCGAACAGCATGATCTCGGACCCGATGAAGATCGACATGCCAAGCACGCCGATGTTCATGCGGGACAGGCCCGAGGTGCCGCCGCGCTCTGGCTTGGTCTCGTGCGCGTGTGTCGTCATCAGGCGGGCGCTCCTGCGTCTAGGACGACCTCGTCGATCGTCGCGCCCCGCGCCACGCCTCGCAGCGCATTCAGATCCTGCGCCGCGGAGGTCACGACGAGTAGCTCGTCGGGACGGTAGGCACTGACGGCGTCGCGCGCTGCTGCGACGATGGCGCCGTCAGCGACCTCGCCCTGCGCCGCGATCCCGGAACGCTGCAGCTCCTCGATTGCGCCGTGCACGCGCTCGACGGCATCGCGTCGGCGAGCGTGGGCCTCGTCACCCCATGCGGGGCTCGGCACGTCGGCGGGCAGCACCACCGTGAACCGGGCGGGGGAGCGGTCGGCGCGCCTGCGGATCTCATCGAGCAGCGCCTCGCCGCCGACGGTGTCCTGGGCCAGGACCATGACGTGCGCCAGACCGGGCTCGTCGAGGGTGGCGCGCGCCTCCTTCTGGGACACCGTGACGTGCGAGACCGGAAGACCCGTGGCCTTGCGGATACGGTCCACCAAGTCCTGGCGCAACCACTGTGACTCACCCAAGGGGTAGGTCGCGACGATGATCTCGTGGGCGTGCTCATCCTGGGCGGCGCGCGCGATCGCCTGGACGATGTCGCCGCTCACGACCTTGCCGCTTGCAGGAATGCCGGCCTCGCCCAGGACCGCGGCCGCGAGCGCCTGGCGTCGCGTGAGCGCCAGCTTGTCGGCATCGGTGTCTGCGGGCGAGACGAACGTGAACCGCCAGTACCCATGCGTACCGAGCTCGCGGGTCGCGTCCAAGAGGGACTTGCCGGTGACCGTGTCCCGGGCCACGACCAAGATCGTGGGGTGGCTGGTCTCGGTCAGCTCGCCGCCGCCGAACTCCTCGGGGGCGAACACGATCGCGTGCCGCGCACCGGCGATTCCGTACTGATACGGGCCGCCGACGACCTGGGGCGTCGCGTCGAAGTTGAAGATCGACGGGGGTGACGACACGAGCCACTCGAGCGTCCGCCCGCGCCACGGGTTCCACGGCGCCTTGGGTCCCGATCGCCACGACGTGATCGCGTTGTAGAAGAAGATCGCGGTGCCGACGACCATCAGTATCGACGCGAGGCTGATGATCAGGTTGAGGTTGGCAAACCGGGGATCGTAGTCGGAGACGCGACGGGGCATGCCCTGCAGACCGAGCCAGTGCATTGGCATGAACGTGGCGTTGAACCCGACGAACGTCAGCCAGAAGTGCCACTTGCCGAGCTTCTCGTTGTACATCCGCCCCGTCATCTTGGGGAACCAGTAGTAGACCCCGGCGAAGATCGTGAAGACGCTGCCGCCGAACAGCACGTAGTGGATGTGCGCGACGATGTAGTACGTGTCGCTCGAGAAGATGTCGGCCGGGAGCGTGCCCAGGAAGACGCCGGAGAGCCCGCCGATCACGAACGTGAACAGGAACCCGAGCGCCCATAACATGGGCGTCTTCAGGTGGATCTTGCCGCGCCACAGCGTCGCCACCCACGAGAACACCTTGACGCCGGTGGGGATCGCGATGATGACCGTGGTGACCATCATCGGGATGCGCAGCCAGGGCGCCATGCCGGACACGAACATGTGGTGGGCCCACACGCCGAAGCCCAGGACCGCGATCGCGACGGTCGAGAACGCGACCGCGCGGTAGCCGAAGATCGGTTTTCGCGAGAACGTCGCCAGGACTTCGCTGATGATCCCGAAACCGGGCAGCATCATGATGTAGACGGCCGGGTGGCTGTAGAACCAGAAGATGTGCTGGTAGCTGACGACGTCGCCGCCGGCTTGCCAGTTGAAGAAATGCGTGCCCATGACGCGGTCGAACAGGGTCATGAACTGGGAACCTGCGATGAACGGGGTGCCGAAGACCACGAGCGCCGAGGTTGTTGCGTTGGCCCACACCAAGAGCGGCATGCGCCACACGGTCATGCCCGGGGCGCGCATCGTGATGATGGTCACCAGGAAGTTGACCGCGGTCATGATCGACGAGGCGCCGGCGAACTGGACGCCGACCTCGAAGAGCGTGGTCCCCGTTCCGGCCTGTTCCGCGAGCGGGACATAGGCCGTCCACCCGGACGAGTACCCACCCAGGATGACGCCCGCCAGGATCATCAGACCTGCCGGCGGCAGCATCCAGACCGACAGGGCGTTCAGCCTGGGGAACGCCATGTCCTTGGCGCCGATCATGATCGGCAGGACGAAGTTGGCGAGTCCTGCGAACGCCGGGATGATCACCAGGAAGATCATCAGGGCCGCATGACCGCTGAAGAGCGTGTTGAAGCCCTCGCCGTTCGTGATCTGCGTGCCCGGCTGTGCGAGCTCGGTCCGAACGAGCTCGGCGAGCGAGCCTGCGATCACCATGAAGCTGAAGATGATGGCCAGGTACTGGACGCCGATCACCTTGTGGTCGGTGTTGACCCGCAGGTAATCGCGCCAGCTCGTGGCGCCGTGGAAGCTGTGGTCCTCGTAGTCGACCTGCTTGCCGACCATCCATCGGCCCCACCAGTCGAAGCACCCGATGCCGATCAGGAACCCGATGACGCTGAAGAGGCTCGTCGTCGTGACGTACACCTGCTCGTTCCACAGGGGGTCCATCCCGAAGACCCAGCGCAGGAAGAACGGCAGCGCGAACCCGAACGCGACGCCCCCGGCCGTGCACCACGCCGCGCGGATCCACCAGTGCCGGAGGGACCGGTAGTCGGTGTGGTGGGCGTGCCCGCCGCCGGATCCGTGGGGGATCGGCTGGCCGGTCGTTGGTGTGTGCGTGGCCATTGTGCTCGCTAGGGCGTCGGGGTCGCGGTGGTGGTCGGCGGCGGGGGAGCGGCGGCCTTCGCCGTTGCAGCCTCGGCCTTGGCCCTCAGGGCCCACGCGTTGTAGTCGCGTTGGGTGAGCGTCACCATCTGGGCGCGCATGACACCGTGCCCTGCTCCGCACAGCTCGGCGCAGATGATCGGATAGGTCCTGCCGGCGTACTCGGGCTTCATGGTGAACCGCACCAGGTCGTTGACGATGCCCGGGACCGCGTCACCCTTGATGCGCGTCTCGTAGACGAAGAAGTCGTGGATGACGTCCTTGGCCCGCAGGTTCAGCACGACCTGGCGATCCACGGGCACACGAAGGTCGCCGGTGGTCACCCCGAGCTCGGGGTACGTGAACTCCCATGCGAACTGTTGCGCCAGGACCTCGATCCGCAGCGGCCCTGGCTCGGCCTTCGCGATCTCTTCGTTCTTGATCAGGACGACCGCGCCCCAGGCGGCGGTGATGCCGATCAACACCGCGGGAATGGCGGTCCAGACGATCTCGAGCATGGTATGGCCGTGGATCGGCGGTCCGTCCGACTCGTCGCCCTCCCGCGCCCGGAACTTCCAGACCGAGTAGAACATGAAGGCCATCACGATCGCGAAGATTCCGATGCTCGCCCAGACGGTCCACCAGATGAGCAGGTCGACGCGATCGGCCTCCTTGGCGGCCGGATCGGGCAGCCAGTCGATGGCGAGCGCAACGACGACGGAGATCGCCGAGATCACGAGGGTGATGATCGCAATCGGGAGAATGTGCTTGTTGCGCCCCATCCGGGGTCGGACGCTACCACGCACGCCATCTCCCAACACCCCGTTTCGGACCGGTCAGACGTCCCTGCTCACAGATGACGAAGCGGCCGCCAAGAACGCCCGGAGCGGAATTCCAAGGGGGGTGTATCTGCGCACCGCGCAGGCGCTCCCAAGGAGTACGGTTGTCTCGAGCGAAGGGAACGACGATGGGCATTCGAACGACGTCGATCATCGTTGGGGTTGTCGCCCTGACAGCAGGCACAGCGGGATCTGCAACCGCGTCGCCCGCGTTTACCACGGCGCCCAAGGGGAAGGCGGCCAGCCCCGCAACTCTGCCGGCGACGCTGGCACGCATCACCGTGGGTCGCCACCCCACATTCGACCGAATTGTGTTCCGGTTCACCGGTCAGGCCCCCGGCTACCGGGTGCAGTACGTTCCGCAGGTCATCCAGGACGGGTCCGGCCTGCCGGTCGCCCTGCTGGGCCGCCGGTTCCTGCAGATCCGGCTCGAGCCGACGGTCAACGGCTCGTCCATCAACGCGCCCTCGGTGATCACGCCCCGATTCCCGACGCTGCGACAGCTCAAGCGGGCGGGCGACTTCGAAGCCGTCATCGCGTACGGAGCGGGCCTCTCCAAGCGCGCCGGCTTCCGGGTCTTCACGCTGTCGTCACCCCGCCGCATCGTGGTCGACGTGTCCCACTGAGCCGCTCGCCCATGTCCGACACGGACGGCCCAGCTACGGGGCGGCCGGCTCCAGCGCCGTGCGCCCCGACCCGCGCAGGGCGATGACGAGGCACACCCCGAACAGGGCCGCCCCGACGATGTAGGGCAAGGGGACGGCGATCTCGAACATCGCGCCCGCCGCCAGGGGGCCTACGATGCGAGCGAGCCCGCTGGAGGAGGCGACGAGGCCGAGCATGCCTCCCTGGTCGGCATCGCCGGCCGCCTGGGACACGATTGAGGTCACGGTCGGGAACACCAGGCCGGAGGCGGCCAGCAGGGCCGTGACCAGAAAGAGCGCCCACAAATGCATCGTCACCGCCAGCAGCCCCAGGGCGGCTCCGGTGACCACGAGCCCCGTCAACATCACCCGCCGTTCCCCGAGCCGTGCGACGAGCGGTCCAACGGCCTTTCCCTGCACGACCGCCACGACGACCCCGATGTAGGTGAACATGAGCCCCGTCTCGACCAGCCCGAAGCCGAAGCGCCGGTTGCCCAGGAGCGCGAACGTCTGCTCCATGCCCACGAACGCGAACGTCGCCAGGAACGTGATCGCGATCATCGGAGCGATCCGCCCGTCGCGGAAGGCAGCCCGAAGCAGCTCGCGCTGAGACGATTGGGTCGCCGGCCGTCGCTCTGGCTCTGGCAGCCGCCGCCAGGCCGCGAGCAGGTTGAGGGCCGCCAGCGCCACCGCGACGAAGAACGGCAACCGCGGGTCGACGATCGCGCACAGACCGCCGATCGCCGGGCCGAGGATGAAGCCCAGGCCGAACGCCGCGCCGATCAATCCCATGCCCCTGGCCCGCTCCTGCGGCGACGTGACGTCTGCGACATACGCCTGGGCGGCGGAGTACGACGCCCCGGAGATGCCGTTGAGGATCCGCGCGACGAACAGGAGGACGAGCGACGTCGCAAGGCCGATCAGCAGCGACGAGATGGCGCTTCCGGCCAGGGCCACCAAAATGACCGGCCGCCGGCCGTGGCGGTCCGACAGGCGCCCCCACACCGGCGCGAACAGGAACTGCATCAACGCATACGACGACGCCAGTACACCGATGACGGTGGGCGACGCGCCCAGGTCCTGAGCGTAGAGCGGCAGGATCGGGATGACGATCCCGAACCCGATCATGTCGATCACGACCGTCGTGAAGACGATCCCAAGCGGCGAGAGGAAGAACCCGCCGCGCCCGTGACCGACCGGGCGGTCACCCCGCTTTCGTGCCATGGGGTTAGACGACCGCGTCGATGGCGAGCGCGGCGAACAGCAAGGCCAGGTAGAGCATCGAGTACGAGAATGTCGAGCGTGCTCTGCGTTCGTCCGGTTGTCGCGCGAGCCGCCAGGCCGACGCCAGGAACAGCCCGCCCAGCACGAGGGCTGAAGCGAAATACAATCCGCCCGATACGCCGGCCGCGACCGGAAGCAGCGTCACCCCAACCAGGACCACGGTCCACAGGAGCACCTGGCGGGCGGTCTCCTCGACGCCCCGCACCACAGGCAGCATCGGCACGCCGGCCTCGGCGTAATCCTTCTTGAGCAGCAGCGCGAGCGCCCAGAAATGAGGCGGTGTCCAGTAGAACACGATCGCGAACAGGATCAGCGCGCCCAGGCCGATGCTCCCCTGGACGGCGGCCCACCCCACGAGCGGTGGCACGGCTCCGGCCGCGCCGCCGATGACGATGTTCTGCGTCGTCGTGCGCTTGAGCCACAGCGTGTAGAGGAATACATAGAGCACGAGACCCAGCATGGCGAGCCCCGCCGCCAGCCAGTTGACCCCGATCCCGAGGATCAGGGCGCTCGCCACGCTGATCGTCAGCGCATAGGTCAGCGCGTGGGCCGCTCCGATCCGCCCGTCGACGATCGGCCGATTGGAGGTCCGTCGCATGCGCGCATCGATGTCGCGATCGAACCACTGGTTGATGGCGTTCGCCCCACCTGCGGCCAGGTATCCACCGATCATCGTCCACACCACCGTCGGCCCGTCCGGCCACCCGCGCTCGGCCATGATCATGGCCAGGAGCGTCGTCAAGAGCAGCAGCGAGATCACGCGCGGCTTGGTCAGGCGCACGTAGTCGGCGATGAGGCCGACGATGCGCTGGCCAGCGCGTGGCGCAGAGACTGCGCGCGTCGTCACGAGAACACCGTTCGCGCTGCGAGTGCGATCAGCAGGATCAGGAACCCCGCGGGCAGCACGACCCAGAGGCGCTCCAACAGCCCCGCCCGTCCCTTCGGCGCCACCGCCCAATCGGCGCGCGCGACCAACCCTCCCGCGACGGCGACGAGTACGGACGCGATGATGAGCGCGGTCAGAGCCAAGGCCTTCGAGCATAACCCAGAGCGCGCGCCGTCGATGGGCAATCTGTCCCGCAACCGGAGGCTCCAAAGGGCCCGATCATGTCGGCTCACCCCCGTGCGCCCTCCGCGCGGGCGGGTCGTCGTTGACATGACCCCGGACGACGGACACGCTGCCGACATGGGGTATGACGCCATCGTGTTGGGAGCCGGCCCCGCCGGGCTCGGCGCCGCACTCGCGCTCGGGCGCGAGGGGCAGCGAGTCGCTCTGGTGGAGGCGGGACCCGAGGTCGGCGGGCTCTGCCGGACACTGCGACGGGGTGATCTGGCATATGACCTGGGTGGCCACATCCTGTTCGTCCACGACGCCTCGCGCCGCGACTGGCTCCAGGGCCTCCTGGGAAGCGACGCGGTCTGGGTCGACCGGCCGGTGGTCTGCCTGCGCGACGGCGCCCTGACGCCCGGCCGCTACCTGGATCAGCGACCCGACCAATTCGCCCCAGTCGACGGAGGGGGACCATCGGCCCAGGCGTTCCTGACCGGGGCGTTCGGCGAACGGTTCGTCGACCGGGTCATGCGCCGGTACCTGCAGAAGGTCGACGGGATGCCCTTGGAGCGCATCCCCGCCGCCCGTGCCCGAAAGTTGCTGATCGAGCAGTCTGCACCGCGGGGGTTCTGGTACGCGGCGGGGGGAATCGGCCAGTTGATGGACGCGATGGCTGATGAGGTACGCCGGCTCGGCGGCGAGGTGTCACTGGGCGCCCGTGTGACTCGAATCCGCACCACGGCAGGTCGCGTGACGGGCATCGACGCCGATTCGGCCAACGGACCGGCCACGCTCCACGCGGCGCGTGTGATCGCGGGCCTTCCGCCCAGCCTTGTCGCCGGGCTCGTCGACCCGGCGGTGCCCGAGGGCGTCATCCCCGCGCTCAGGCCCCGCGCGGCCGCGCTGGTGTACTTGCTGCTTGACAAGGACCGCCAGACCGCCGAGCCGTGGATTCAGATCGACGACCCGCGTGTCCCGTTCGCCCGGATGTTCGAGGTCAAGAACTGGAGTGAGCGCCTGATCCCCCCGGGCCGCACGGTGATCGGCTGCGAGTGTTACTGCACGCCGACCGACGACGACCCGGCCTGGGGCCTGACCGACGCCGATCTGAGTCACGCATGCGCCCGCGCGCTCGTCGATCCGCTCGGCCTGACCGACGAGCCCGAGCTCGTCCATCCCCTACAGGTCGTGCGCCTGCCCCGTGCGTGGTCGCTCGTCGACGTCGACCAGTTGGACCGGGCCACCGCGCCCGCCCGGTGGCTCGCCGACATCGGCGGATTGACCGTCGCCCAGGGCGGCGACGTGATCCTGGCGATCCACGCCGGAGAGCTCGCCGCCAGTCGGTGATGCACGATGTCCTCGGCTCGCCCGCATCTGTCGCAACTTTCGGTCCGCTCGCCGCCCACGATTCGGTAGCCTCGCTGGGGTGGCGACGAGCACGAACCCCACGACCCCGGCAACGGCGGCGGCCGAACGGTTTCGCGCGATTCTGAGCGCCGATCGGGTTCTGGACCATTCGCTCGAGCGCGGCGTGTACGCGCGCGACGGGTCGATCCAGCGCGGCGAGTGCGGCCTGGTCGTGCTGCCCGAGACCACGGCCGAGGTGTCTGCCTGCATGCGCCTGGCGCACGAGCTCGAGCTCGTGGTCGTGCCACGGGGTTCCGGCACCGGACTCGCCGGGGCGGCGGTGCCGCTCGATGGGGCCGTCGTCGTCTCGCTTGCGCGGATGCGCCGGATCCTCGAGATCGACCACGAGACCCCCTGCGCGTGGGTCGAGCCCGGTGTGTTGAACCTGGACCTGACCACCCACGTCCATCACCTGGGCCTCCACTACGCGCCTGACCCGTCCAGCCAGCAGGCGTGCTCGATCGGCGGCAACGTGGGGACCAACGCAGGCGGGCCCCATTGCCTGAGCTACGGGGTCACCGCCCAACACGTGCTGGCGGTCGAGGTCGTGCTGTACGACGGCGAGGTGGTGATGCTGGGTGGGCTCGCTCCCGACGCCCCCGGCTATGACCTGCGCGGCCTGTTCGTTGGAAGCGAAGGCACGATGGGCATCACGACGCGCATCTGCGTGCGGCTGACGCCCAACCCGCCCGCCGTGCGCACCATGCTGCTCGATTTCGCAACCGTCCACGAGGGCGGCGAGACGGTCAGCCAGATCATCGCCTCGGGCGTCGTACCAGCAGCAATCGAGATGATGGACCAGGGAATGATCCGCGCCGCCGAGGCCTTCACCCACGCGGGCATGCCCACGGACGCGGCAGCCGTGGTGCTCGTCGAGGTCGACGGCACACCCACGCAGATCGCCGAGGAGGCCGCCCTGGTCGAGCGCGTCGCTCGAGCGCATAACGTGCGCACCGTCCGCATCGCCCGGAACGATGTCGAGCGCGACCTGCTCTGGAAGGCCCGCAAGAGCGCGTTTGGCGCGATGGCCCGCATCGCCCCCAACTACTACCTGCACGACTGCGTCGTCCCGCGTACCCGGCTGGTCGAGGTGCTGGACGAGATCGCTGCGATCGGCACGCGCCACGATCTGGTGATCGTCAACGTCTTCCACGCGGGCGACGGCAACCTGCACCCGCTGATCGCGTTCGATCGTCGTGACGCCGCACAGACCGAACGCGTGATGCAGGCGGGCGAGGAGATCATCCGAAAGTGCGTGGCCGTGGGAGGGGTGTTGACCGGCGAGCACGGCGTCGGCATCGAAAAGCGGGACTTCATGCCGCTGACGTTCTCGGCCGTCGACCTGGAGGCCCAGGCGTGTGTCCGCGCCGCGTTCGACCCCGCCGGGCGGATCAACCCCGACAAGGTCCTTCCGCGCGGCAGCCGCTGCGGCGAGCTGGGCGGCGACATCGCCAACCTGCCCGAGGGCGCGTGGGTTTAGTGTCCCCCACCACTGCCGACGAGGTCGCCGAGGCCCTGCGCGAGGCGACCGCCGAGCGGCGGCACGTCACGACGATCGGGGGCGGCACCCGCTCGCGCGCGGGACGACCCGTGGACCCCGGCAGGACGCTCTCGACCGCCGGGCTGCGTCGCATCATCGAGCACACCCCCGCCGAGCTGACCGCCACCGTCGAGGCCGGGCTGCCCGCGACCGAGTTCGTCGACGGGCTCGCCGCGACCGGCCAGTGGTGGCCGCAGGCCGACATCCGGCCGGGCTCGACCGTGGGCGGCATCCTCGCGACGGCAGCCAGCGGACGCGGGCGCCTGCGCCACGGTCCTGTGCGCGACTCGCTGCTGGAGGTCGTGCTTGTCACCGGCGACGGGCGCATCGTCAAGGGCGGCGGGCGCACGGTCAAGGGCGTCGCCGGATACGACGTGCCGCGACTGGCCGTCGGGTCGATGGGCACGCTCGGGGTCATCGCGCAGGTCACCGTCAAGTTGTGGCCAACGCCCCCCGCCCGAGGGTGGTTTGCGATGGAGGGATCGCTCGACGAGCGCCTTGCCGCAGCCGACCGCATCCGTGCAGAGCAGTGGCGCCCCGCATCGATCCTGCTGACACCGGGCCGCCTGTCTGTCGACTTGGTGGGGCGGGTGGCCGACGTGACGGCGCCGCCCGGCACCGGCCCTGCGGACTCCCCTGCCGAACCGACGGGTCGCGGGCTTGTCGACGTGGGCGTCGCACCCGTCGCGATCACGCCGGTCGTCACCGTGCTGGAGGCGCTCCACCACGACTACGTCGCCGAGTTCGGCGTGGGCAAGTGCCGCGTCGCGATCGACACCGCCGCCGACCTCGACGCACTTCGCGCGTTGGCGCACGCACATGGTGGGCATGCCGTGGTCGTCGACGGCCCCGACGACTTGCGGACCGATCCCTGGGGCGCCCCGCAACCCGCTCTTGCGATCATGCGTCGCATCAAGCAGGCCTTCGACCCAGCCGGCGTCCTGAACCCGGGGTGGTTCATCGGAGCGGCATGGTGAGCACGGGGAGACAGCACACTCACCATCACCGCCCGGCCGAAGCCGACATTGGTCAATGCGTCGCGTGCGGCCTGTGCCTTCCGCACTGCCCGACCTTCCGGGTGACCGGCCGCGAGACGGCGTCGCCCCGGGGACGCATCGCGGCGATGCGGGCGGTCGTCGAAGACGGAGCGACGATCGACGGGTCGTTCATCACGATGATGGACGAGTGCCTGGCGTGCCGGGCCTGCGAGACCGCATGCCCCAGCGGGGTGCCGTTCGGCCGCATGATCGAGGCGGCGCGCGCGATGGCCGAGCCGTACCGCCCCGCCCGCGCCAGGGTCCTGCGGCGCGTCGGGCTGGGGTTTGCGCTGCGCCGCCGCTGGGTCGTCAAGACGATGGCGCTGGGGTTGGCGCTCACCCAAGCCGTTCGGCTGGACAGGCTGCTGCCGAGCCGCCTGACGGCCGGCACCCCACGAGTGTCGCTGCGCGGGATGCGCGAGCCGGTGCCGAGCGAGCTCGGCTCAGGGCCCGAGGCGGCGCTCGTGACGGGATGCGTCATGAACGTGGCGTTTCGACCGGTGCACCGCGCGACGATGCGCCTGCTGGCCGGCGCCGGCTACCGTGCCACGACGCCGGCGCCCGGCGGGTGCTGCGGCGCGCTCGCCGCCCATTACGGCCAGCCCGGGTCGGCGCAACGCATGGCGCGTGAACGGATCACAGAGTTTGAGACCGCCGACGTCATCGTCGCCAACAGCGCCGGATGCAGCGCCCACATGAAGAGCTACGGGGAACTCCTGGCAGACGACCCGGTATGGGCCGACCGGGCCACGCGGTTTGCGACACGGGTACGAGACCTGCTCGAGATCGAACTTCGGCCGGAACGTCGTACCCTTGGCCGCGTGACCGTGCACGACGCCTGCCATCACCTGCACGCCCAGAAGATCGGACCCCAGCTTCGCGATCTGCTGCGCGCCGGTGGCGCCGAGTGCGTGGAGGTCGCGGACGCGGGTCGCTGCTGCGGGGCCGCGGGGCTCTACAGCGTGACCGAGCCAGAGCTGTCCGCCCAGCTACGTCTCCAGAAGGCCCGCGCGATCGACGCCGCGGGCGCTCCGATCGTCGCGGTCGCCAACCCCGGCTGCGCCGGTCAGATCGAGGCGGGCCTGCGCGAGATCGGCTCGACGGTCCGGGTCATCCACCCCGCGGAACTCTTGGCCCCGTGAGCGGTGCACGTGGGCTTGCAATCACCGGGCTCCTCGCCTGCATCATCGGCCTGGGCGCATGTGGCGGCGAGGATGCATCAGTCGATGACCAAGGTCCCGCGATCGTCGAGACCACCGCCACGGGATCGCCCACGCCAGACCCGACGGCGACGACCGCTGCTTATTCGGGCGGGACCGTGAAACCGGTCAAGGCCGCACCCGAGCTGGGGCTTCGCACATGGAACGGGCGACGCGTCACGATGGCCGACTACAAGGGCAAGGCGGTCCTGGTGACGTTCATCTACGTCAACTGCCCCGACATCTGCCCGCTGATCGTCGACAACCTCGTCCGCGTCAAGGACCGGCTGGGGCCCGCAGGAAAGCGGCTCCGCATCGTCGCGGTGTCGGTCGATCCCGTCGGCGACACCCCACTGGCGGTCAAGCGCTTTCTGACCACCCACCGCGCGACGGGGGACGTCGACTACCTGATCGGCTCCCGTGACAGGCTCGAGGCGGCGTGGGCCCGGTGGGGCATCGGCGCCAGGGCCGACAAGGACAACCCCTCACTCATCGAACACTCAGGCGTCATCTGGGGCGTCGACGCTCGCGGACGGCGCACGACGTTCTACCCGGCGTCGGGATTCGACGTCGCAGACATCGAAGGTGACGTGCGCCTGCTGCTCGCGCGGTAGGCGTCACCCAACGCGCCGGGGCCGGATCCGATCCGGCTCGCGATCCCGCGTCCATATGGCGACCTTTGCAGACCCCAGAGGTGCGTCGAGGGTCAAAACGCGCAACACTGGTTCAATGCGTGACGATGCGAAACGGGTGCCCGAGCGCGCCTCGATGCAGCGTGCCCTGATCCAGTTCACGGTAAGCGGGCTGGTGGCCCTCATCCTCATCAGCGCGATCGCGTTCGTCGCGCTTCGACGCGAGAGCACGCAGGAGTCGATCCGCGAGGCGCGCACCGTTACCGTGATCCTCGCCAGGAGCATCGCGGAGCCGATGCTCGAGGAACGGCCCGAGGTCCTGACCGGCGATCCGGCCGCAATCAAATGGTTCGACGAGCGCATCCGGGCACGCGTGATCGGCGACGGGCAGTCGATCGTGAGCGTCAAGATCTGGGACGCGGACGGCCGTGTCGTGTACTCGAACGAGCCGGCGCTGCGTGGACGACGCTTCCCGCTCGGCGCCGACGAACAGGAGCTCCTCGGCGCAGATGGGGGCGAGGCCCTCGCGCACGTCAGCAACCTCGCCGAACCCGAGAACGTGTACGAGCACAGTGAGGGCAAGCTCCTCGAGGTGTACGTGCCGATCAAGGCCCCTGACGGCCGACCCTTGCTGTTCGAGACCTACCGGCGATTCTCGGCGATCTCGGCGGGCAGCTCTGAAGTGCTGGAGAAGTTCCTTCCGATCTTCCTGCTGTCCCTCCTCGTGCTCGCGCTGGTCCAGGCTCCCCTGGCATGGTCGATGGTCCGGCGGCTTCGCGACGGTCAGCGCGAGCGTGAGCAGCTGCTCGTCTCGGCGATCGACGCGTCCGACCGTGAGCGGCGGCGTATCGCCGGCGAGGTGCATGACGGCCCCGTGCAAGAGCTCGCCGGACTGTCGTTCGCGCTGGCGGGCGCAGCCGACCGCGCAGAGCAGGACGAGGTCCGCCGAAGCCTCCACGTCGCCGCCGCCAAGACCCGGGGGGTGATGCGCCAGCTGCGTGGCCTGCTCATGGGGATCCACCCCCCGAACCTGCATGCGGCGGGCCTTACTGCGGCGCTGTCGGATCTGCTGGCGCCGCTGACGGCCAAAGGGATCGCGACCACCTTGGACGTCGATCACCTGCCGCAGCTCGACCCCGAGACCGAAGCTCTCTTGTTCCGCGCCGCGCAGGAGGGCTTGCGCAACGTCGTCGAGCACAGCGGAGCAGGCAGCGTCGTCGTGACCGTCAAGATCGCTGCGGGCGCGGCCCGGCTCGAGGTGCGCGACGACGGCCGTGGGTTCGACAGCGCAGAACACGAGCGGCGGCGGGCCGAGGGGCACATCGGCCTCGACATCCTGCGCGACCTGGTCGCTCATGCGGGCGGCAGCCTTCGAATCGATTCGCCGCCGACTCACGGGACCAGGCTCGTTATTGTGCTGCCAATTCAATGATTCGGGTACTCATCGCAGATGACCACGGCCTCGTTCGGGCCGGGCTCACGGAGCTCATCGGCACATTCGAGAACGTCGAGGTCGTCGGCGCGGCATCAGGCGGCGAAGAGGCCGTCGCGATGACGATCGAACACGGTCCGGACGTCGTGTTGATGGACCTCGAGATGCCGAAGGTCGACGGGATCGAAGCGACGCGCCAGATCCGCGAATGCATGCCCGCAACCCGGGTCGTCATCCTGACGTCGTTCTCGGATCGGGACCGCATCCTCAAGGCCCTGGACGCCGGTGCCATCGGCTACCTGTTGAAGGACGCAGAGCCCGGCGAGCTCGAGCGCGGCATCGCCGCCGCCGCACGTGGCGAGTCGCCGCTGGATCCGCGAGCCGCCGGCACAGTCATCGCGGCCCGAAGCCAGGAGCCGGCGCCTCGGGCCGTCATCTCCCTTCGAGAGCGCGAGGTGCTCGCCCTGCTGGCGCGCGGCATGGCGAACAAGGAGATCGCACGCCACCTCGGCATCAGCGAGAAGACGGTCAAGGCGCACCTGACGAGCATCTTCCGCCAGATCAAGGTCTCCGACCGCACCCAGGCCGCCCTGTGGGCACGATCGCAGGGGATCGCAGCCGACTCCTGACCCGGACGCACGGCGGGCGTACGACGAATGTCGGCCGACCATTTCCCCAAAAAATGACACAAATTGCAGTAAGAATTGCTGCGGGTGCCCGTGGTATGAGCAATGGAGCCCCCGCCACGTCACCTCGCGGCCGTGCCCGATCGCCGCACCCCTCGCGGCGCCCGGTTCTTGTTCTACACCAACGAATGCGTCGGACTCGGTCACCTGCGCCGCACGCTGAACCTGGCGGAGGCCGTCACGGCGCGCGATCGCCAGGCATCCGCGCTCGTCATAACCGGCTCGGCGGCCGCGCTCGGCGGGGATCGTCATGATCGGATCGACCTGGTCAAGCTTCCGGAGCTGTCGCGTGACTCGGACGGCGACCTGCGGGCCGCGCGACTCGGCATGGCCGCCGGGCATCTGCACGAGCTTCGCGCACACCTGGCGTTCGCCGCCGCCGAGACGTTCGCGCCGTCGGTCGTCGTCGTGGACAAGACCCCGCTCGGATTGAACGACGAGCTGGTCCCCACGCTCGAGGCGCTGCGGGCGACCCGCACGAAGATCGTGCTGGGGCTGCGTGACATCGAAGACGCGCCCGACGCGGTGCGCGACCGGTGGTTCCGCGCGAACCTGCGCGAGTCCATCAACAGACTCTACGACAGCATCCTGGTGTACGGGCCGAAATCCTCGACCGACGCACTGGCATGCATGGGGTGGAGCGACCTGGACATCCCCGTCCACCATGTCGGATACGTCGGCTCGCCGATGCCGGACAACGGACCCGACGATCTGGACCCCGGGTATCTTCTCGTGACCGCAGGCGGCGGCATCGACGGCTACCACGTGCTCGATACCGTCCTGCGCGCTCTCGCGCACCGTCCGATCTCCCAGGCGACGGTCATGGTGACAGGGCCGTTGATGCCGGACTCCGATCGTGATGCCCTTGCCCTGCGCGCCGATGCGTTGGGCGTGCAGCTCATCGCCTTTCGGCCGGACATGCCCGCGGTCATCGCCGGCGCGCGCGCCGTGATCACGATGGCGGGATACAACACGCTCAGCGAGGTCGTGAGCGCAGGCAAGCCGGCACTAGTCATCCCGCGCACCGGGCCGAGCAAGGAACAGCTCGTGCGAGCCTCCGCGCTGTATGCGTCGGGGAGGGTCGCCATGCTGATGCCTGAGCGCGCGACGCCGACCGCGGTCGCCGACGAGATCACACGACTCCTGTCGCGCATGGTCCAGCGATGCGACCGAACGCCGCTTCACGACGGAGCCGTCAGAGCGGCTGACATCCTGTGCGGTCTCGCGGACGATGCACGGGCGGGTGCCGCTCACGTGAACATCCTGCCCCGGTCTGTCGTGGACGGCGGTCGCACCCCCGATCTTGTGGGGGTCCCGGGATGAGCGTGACGGGCACATGAGGATCCTCTCCCTCTGCCCGGATCTCGGGATCCCCGTGCTCGGCCAGAAGGGCGCGTCGGTGCATGTGCGTGCGCTGGCCGATGCCCTGTCCGGCCTGGGCCACCAGGTCCTGCTTGCCGCGCCGAAGCTGGTGGGCTCACCGTGGGACCATCCGGAGTCGGTCACCGCCGAGGTGCTGCACCTCCCGCCTGACGACGATATACAGGCGACCGCGCTGGCAGTGGGCCGGCACGCACAGGCGCTCGAGGTCGAAAGCGGCCTTCCCGGCGAGCTTCGCCGCATCCTCTACAACGAGGCGCAGACGGCGAAGCTCCCGCGTCGCTTCGCGAAGGCGCCGCCCGATCTCATCTACGAACGCGCCTCCCTCCACTGGACCGCGGGCGCCGCGCTCGCCGCGGCCATCGATCGACCGCTGATCGTCGAGCTGAACGCCCCACTCGCCCTCGAACAGGAGCACTACCGGCGGAGTGCCCTCACGGAACTGGCCGCGGCCGCGGAGCGCCGCACGCTCTCTTCCGCCCATGCGGTGTTCTGCGTCTCCGAACCCCTGCGGGCACATGCCATCGCCGCGGGGGCCTCGCCGGAGCGGGTGCACGTCGTGCCGAACGGCGTCGATCCCGATGCCTTCCGGCCACGCCCGAGGAGCGATGCGACCCGTACGCACCTCGGCCTCAACGGGGGGTCGGTGCTCGGGTTCGTCGGTGGCCTGAGACCGTGGCACGGCGTCGAGAACCTCCCCGAGCTCTTGGAGCGCGTGCTGGCGGCCGGCCACGATGCCACGCTGTTGCTGGTCGGCGACGGTCCTCTGCGGCGTCCGCTCGCGGCCGAGTGCGCGCGGCGTGGCCTGTCCGGTCGGACCGTCTTCACCGGATGGCGTCCCCATGACGAGCTGCCCGGCCTGCTCGCCGAGTTCGACATCGCCCTGGCCCCGTATCCCGACCTCTCTCACGACTTCTACTTCTCGCCCCTGAAGCTCTACGAGTACATGGCCGCGGGGACGCCCGTCGTGGCCTCCCGCACCGGCCAGATCGCCGAGGCGGTTCGCGACGGCGAGACCGGGCTGCTCCACGCACCGGGCGACGTGGCGGGCATGGCCCGGGCGTGCCTCCGTCTGCTCGACGATCCTGCGCTGGGCCGGCGGATCGGCGAGACGGCGTCGCGGGAGGTACGCACGAGCCACACGTGGAGCGCAAACGCACAGCGCGTCATCGACGTGGCGGCCTCCACCCCGCGACGCGCGGCCGGCGCATGATCCCGCGTCGCGTCGCATACGTGGTCGGAACGTTCCCGAAGGTCTCGGAGACCTTTGTTGCGAGCGAGCTGGCAGAGCTCCGCCGCCGGGATATCGACGTACGCATCCTGTCGCTCAAGAGGCCCACCGAGCGAGTGCGCCACGACATCGTCACAAGGGCCGGGCTCCTCGAGCGCATCTTCTACGACTTGGACGACTTTCGCGACGAGATGGCGACGTTTCGTCCCGACCTCATCCACGCGCACTTCGCCACGGCGCCGACCGCGGTCGCACGAGGCCTGGCCACCACCCTGGACGTGCCTTTCACCTTCACCGCCCACCGCTACGACATCTGGGACAAGCCACCCTCAGACCTTGGGGAGCGCGCGGCGGCGGCGGCGGCGGTCGTGACGGTCTCTCACGCCAACATCCTGGAGCTCACCTCTCGCTTCCGGGTCGACCCGGCGCGAGTGCGACTCATTCCCTGCGGCATCGATACCAGGCTCTTCCGCCCGGCCAGACGACCACCTGATGGCCCTCCGAGCATCGTTTGCCTGGCACGCATGCACCCGGTCAAGAGCCTGGGCCTTCTGCTCTCCGCCTGCGCGCTGCTGATGCGCGACCACGTGGCCTTCGACTGCACGATCGTCGGCGACGGGGCAATGAGGGAGGAGCTCCTCGACCTCCGGGGCGAGCTGGGCCTGGATCGCGTCGTCGCGTTCCCGGGTGCATGCGAGCAACACGACGTTGCCCGCTGGTGGAGGCGGGCATCCGTCGCGGCGCTCTCGAGCCGCAGCGAGGGAATGCCTGTGAGCCTGATGGAGGCCGCCTCGAGCGGGATTCCTGCCGTGGCGACCGCCGTCGGGGGCGTACCGGAGCTCATCGAGCACGCAGTCACCGGGCTTGTGGTGCCCTATGGAGACCCGCAAGCGTTCGCGGCGGCGCTCCGCACCCTCCTTTCCGACCCCGCTCGCCGCGAAAGGATGGGCCTCGCCGCACGGGCGAGGGCACTCGCGCGCTTCTCGCTCGAGCGACAGGTCGACGATCTCGTCGCCCTCTGGTCCGAGGTACTGTCGCGCGAGGCACTGGCCGCATGAGCGCGGCCACCGAGGCTCTCCGTGGCCTGTCCGATGCGGCCCTGCCCACCCTCCCGGCGGCCCTTGATCCGGACACCGTCCTCTCGGAGCTCACGCGTCTCCCGCGTCTCTCCGATGCTGGCCCCGTGGAGCTTCTCGCCATCCGGCTCATTCGGCACAAGCCCGGGCGCAGGGCCGTCGTCGCGTACGACCTCGAGACGGGCAACGGCCCGATGACCGCAATCGGGAAGATTCGCGCGCGTCGCTACGGCAAGGAAGGCCTGCGACTCCAACAGGCCTTCTGGGAGGCCGGGCTCGACGGGAGTGGTTGCGACAGCATCGGGGTGCCCGAGCCCCTCGGCCGGTCGGGCCATCTCAGGATGTGGCTCCAGCGGGGCGTCGACGGCCACGAGGCCACCGAGCTCCTCGAAGAAGGTCATGGGGCACGCCTGGCGCCACGCATCGCCGCGACCGCACATGCCGTGCACCGATCCGGTGTCGCACCACAGAAGGTCCACGCGATGGACGACGAAGTTCGCGTCCTGGCTGACTGCTTCCCCCTGGTCACCCGATCACAGCCATCTCTCGAACGGCGCGTTACGCGGCTTCTCGGACTGTGCCGCCGCCTGGCCGCCACGACCGAGTCGAACGGCGCGCGGCCGATCCATCGAGACTTCTATGGCGACCAGATCATCATCGACGGGCCACGCACCTGGCTTCTGGACCTCGACCTCTTCTGTCTGGGCGATCCGTCGCTCGACATCGGCAACTTCGTCGGCCACGTCACCGAGCAGGCGCTCCGCGCGCACGGCAGCCCCACCGCCCTAGACGAAACCGAGCAGGCGATCGAGGATCGCTTCGTCGATCTCGCGGGCGAGCAGATGCGGCGGGGTATCCGCACGTACGCGGCCCTCACCGTCGCACGGCATGTCTACCTCAGCACGGTGCTGTCGGGTCGCGGCCACCTCACGGGCGCACTCCTCGACCTCGCCGAGGAGCGGGTCACCGCGGAGATACGCAGATGACGGCACTTCGCCGCGGGACCCGTTTTCGCCGGCTGGTCGGCGCGCACTTCCGAGAGGCGCGCGGACGGCTCGCCGTCGCGCTCCTGTGCATGCTCGGCCTGACCCTGGCCGAGCTGCTGAAGCCGTGGCCGCTCAAGATCGTGGTCGACCAGGTGCTCGGCAGCGAGCCCGTTCCCGAGGGGCTGGGCTTCCTGCAGCCACTGCTCGACCGCGGCGACCGCACGGCGCTCGCCGGGCTGGCAGCGGCCATCGTGGTCTTCGCCCTCCTGTCCGGATTGTTCGCATACACACAGGTGCACCTGACGGCGCGAATCGGCAACGAGTTCGCCTACCGCCTGCGACGCGACCTGTTCTCCCATTTGCAGCGCCTGTCGCTCACGTTCCACTCGCGGGCACGATCGGGCTCCCTTCTGACCAGGGTGGGAAGCGACACCCAGACCCTGCGCGACGCCGCAGGAGAGTCACTCGTGACGGGCGTTGCGCACGTGCTCACGTTGGTCGGAATGCTCGGCCTGATGATCTGGCTCGACTGGCAACTGAGCCTGGTGGCCCTCGCCACCCTGCCCATCCTCGCGATAAACATCGCGTTCCTCTTCCGGCGCGCCAAGTCGTCGGCCCGGCGTGCCCGCAAACGCGAGGAGGGCGTCGCGAACCGTGTCGCCGAGAGCATGTCGATGATCCGCCTGGTTCAGTCGTTCGGACGGGAGCGCTACGAGAGCGAACGGTTCGACACCGAGAGCGCCGCGTTCGTGGAGGAGAGCATCCGCAACGCGCGGGTGGAGGCCGCCGCGACGCGAAGCGTCGAGCTCGTGACCGCGGTCGGCACCGCCGGCGTCGTATTCTTCGGCGCGCTTCGGGTCATCGACGGCGGTCTGACCTTGGGGATCGTCCTCGTCTTCCTGTCGTACCAGGCGAGCATGTATCGCCCCCTGCGACAGCTCGCCCGTCTCTCCACCCGATTCTCGAAGGCATCGGTCAGCATGCAGCGGGTGGCCGAGGTGCTCGAGCTCGATCCGGACACGGCGGACCGACCCGATGCCGTCGTCACACCGCCCCTTCGCGGGGAGATCCGCTTCGAGCAGGTCGCATTCGCCTACCCGGACGGCACCGCGGTGCTCCACGACGTCTCGTTCACCATCCACCCCGGCGAGCGGGTCGCGTTGGTGGGACCGTCCGGTTCGGGGAAGTCCACCATCGCCAGCATGATCCTGCGCCTTTACGATCCCGACACGGGCACCGTAAAGGTCGACGGGATGGATATTCGCGCCCTGCAGGTCGAGTCGCTCCGCGACCAGATCGCGGTCGTCCTCCAGGACTCCGTGCTGTTCGGCGCGACGATCCGCGAGAACATCGCATACGGCCGGCTGGAGGCGACCGAGGAGGAGATCCTCGACGCGGCCCGGACCGCGGGAGCACACGAGTTCATCCACCGGATGCCCGAGGGATACGAATCGATCGTGGGCGAGCGCGGCGCGACCCTCTCAGGAGGCCAGCGCCAGCGCATCGCGATCGCGCGCGCCCTTGTCCGCGACCCCGCGATCCTGATCCTCGACGAGCCGATGACAGGACTGGACCCCGCCATGAGGACCGTGGTGGCCGACGCGCTGGAACCCCTGATGGATGGACGGACCTGTCTTATGATCGCTCACGACGTCGACACCGTCGCCCGGGCGGATCGGGTGCTTCGGCTCGAGGACGGTCGCGTCGCCACCGAGTACCACGCGGACCCCGTCGAGACATGGGCACCGCACGTCCCGGAGCCGCCACGCGGACTCGTCGCAGGCCTCATCGAGCGCGCATCGTGATCGCGTTTCCCAATGCCGAAGGGCTGCCGGGCGTCGCCGCGGCGCTCGACCCGTCGTGGGTTCTTCCGCGCCTGCGCAGGGAACTGACCCCCCGTGCCCCCGGGGGCGTCGCAATCGAGTCCCTCACAATCGGCCGCATCCGGTACCGCCCGAACGACCGGTGCATCGTGCAGTACCGGGCGCGGTGCCGGCGCTCGTCCTCGGATCCACCGAGGGAAGCCATTCTGACCGCCACACTCTACGCCGACCCCCGTCGGGCTGAGCGGCTGATGCGCACCCACGCCGACGCGGCCCGCCAGGCCGTGCCGCCCTCGATTGAGCCGCTTCCGCCTCTGAGCCATGTTCCAGAGCTCGGCATGACCGTGTCCGCCTTCCCGTTCGACCGAAAGCTTCCCGCGTTGCCTTCGCTCGTCGGAGGACCACAGCCCGAACTGGCCACACGGCTCCTTGGGGTCTCCGGCCAAGAGCGGGTGATCACCGACGTCGACCTGGTTCGCTACCGGGAGCACCTGGGCGCAACCTTGCGATGGCGCCTGCGCTGCCCGGCGCAGGACCGCGAGCGCACGGTCTTCGTCAAGATCTACCCCGAGGGCGAGGCAGCACCCGCATGGGCACAGCTCACGGAGAACCCCCTCCACCATCACGTCGTGTCGGTCGCCACCCCCGTGGCGCACCTCGACGCCCTCGACGCGATCATCATGGACGAAGCGCCCGGCATCTCGCTTGAACACGCGCTGCGGTCCGGCAACGCGACCGCAGCGGCGGCGACCGTGGCGCGCGCACTCGCCGCCCTCCACCAAGGCGCACCCCAGGAGCTCCCGTTTCGGGGCGCCCAACATTGGGAGCGCAGCGCGGCGCGAGCCGCCGCCATCCTGGCCTGGGCGCTGCCGCCCCTGGCCACAGACGCCGAACACATCGCGCGTACGGTCGCTGCCGTCGACGACGAACCTGCGGTTGCGTGCCACGGCGATCTGAAGCCCGAGCACCTGTTCGTCAGCGGTGCGAGGGTCATCTTGGTGGACCTCGACTCCCGATGTCGTTCGACCCCAGCGGCAGACGTCGCCGACCTCCTGGTGCGCATCATCGCGTCGCCACGTTTCGATGGGGTCCATCCACGCATCGCACTTGGCGCCGCCTCGGCGTTCGTGAACGAGTACCGCCGCGTCACTCCGCCGTCGTTCGTGGCCACGCTCCACCTCCATGTCGCTCGAGCGGCGCTCGACCTGGCTGCCAGCGCCTTTCGACGTCAGCTTCCGGACTGGGCGGAGCACTCGGCCTGGCTCGTCCACGAGGCCGACGCGGCGCTCCACGAAGCGTCGAAGGCCCGGAGCAGATGACCCGAGGGGCATCGCCGCCGATCACACCCGACGGTGCGTCGATGTCGCACCCTGGACGGCACGTCGCCGGTTCGTACGGACGAGTGCCTCTCGCCAGGCTGCAGTAGGGCCGCCACGGCAGGAATCTCGCCGCGTGAGGACAATTTCCAATCCGGATGAACGTGCGCGTCAACCATGCGCGCGACGAGACGACTACGGTTGCCCCGGATCCCGTCGTCCCGTGCGTCACAGAGATCCTGAACGAGCACCGATTGCTCGAAGAACTCGCGCGCGCGTTTCCCGAGCGTTCGTTCAGCGAGCCGACCAAGGTGCTGGACATCATCTACACACCGCATCGAGGACTGGCTGCATCGTTCGAGCTCACGGATGCGGGGTTGCCGCAGATCGTCGCGGTAAGCACGGATGCAGTACGACCCGGACTCGGATCGACCGGTTCGCCGCGCCTCCTCGGCGGCTGGAACTCAGCGGCCTGGAGGTATCCGGCGGATCCCGCCCTACCCGCACTGGCGCGCCTCACCGACACCTCCGCGATGTCAGGCGTCGTCCGCTGGCTGGCCGAGGCGACCCACAACGTGACCGCCTGCATGCCCCTGCGCTATATCCCCGGGGCGCGGTGCGTCATCCGGTCGATCGGACCCGACGTGGACATCGTGGCGCACCATGCGCCCCACGGCGACACCGCCATCGAGCACGAACGCCTGCGGTGGCTCTGGGATCACCCCGAGCGTTCCTTCCGGATGACTGAGCCGCTCGCCTTCGACGACCGGCTCCAAACCCGGTTCGAGCGGACCGCTGCGGGTCACCGGTCTGACGCTGCGTCGATCCTCGGTCGATCGATACCCCTTCGCCGACTCTGCAGCGAGCTCGGCGGGTTGCATGGGCTGTCAGGCGCGGGAGTCACGCCCGCGCTCCGCAGGCTCGGATCGGGGGCAATCCTCGGTCGCATCGAGCGCACGGTGACGCGCCGCCTGTTGTCGGCGTTCCCGAACGGCGTCCAGGACCTATCCGCGTACGTGCAGGCCCTACGCACGGCCGCCGGGGAACTCTCCCAAGCGCCGGACGTCACGCTTCACGGCGACCTGCACGCCGGCAACCTCATCCTCGGCGAGGACGGTCCCCTGCTTGTCGGCCTGGACAGCCTGGCGTTGGGCGATCCCGCATTCGACCTGGCGCTACTCGGCAGCAGCCTTTTCCTTGCGGCGCTCGAACGCGGGGCATCGGTCGCCGGGGTCGCAACCACGATCGAAGAGATCCCCTGGATCTACGGCGATGCCACCGGCACCGCCGTCACCGGCGACTCCTACGCATGGCATCTCGCCGCTGCGTTGGTCGGGTGGCAGGCAGACGCGGCTCTGCAGGTCCTGGCGCCGCGAGCCGACGTTCTCGTCGCAACCCTGTTGGACACGGCGACCACAGTCCTCCGCAACGGAGCGAATGCGGCGGCGTTGACCTCGTTCGCCGACTGACCGAGACCACTAGCTCGCGTTGTGGAAGGGCGTCACCTTCGCGGCCTGAACCCTCGCGATCCGTGTCGAAGCTCGGCGCCACACCGCCCTGGGATCGAGGGTCAGCGCAGCGCCACAGACGGCAGCGACGATCGATGCGACCAGCATCCCGTCCGCGACGGTCGCGATCGCGAGCGCGAACATTCCCGACGCCCCGATCATCCTGAGGGCCCCGGACGCGATATCCGGACATGCACGTCGCATCCCTCGCGCCACCCGCGACAGGATGACGAAACTCGCCAGGCCCCCGCACAGCGCCATCCATACCATCGTCGCCTCCTTGGTGGTTCGGGATGGGGATCTTCGCCGCCGCGTCGGCCCTTACCTGCGGGATCGGCGCAAGGTGCGTTGCGTGTGCGATAATCCCTGCATGCCAAACGCTCTGCCGCCCGAACTGCTCGAGTCGATCAAGGTCCTCGACGCCGACCTTCAAGACCGGTTCAAGGAGTCGCTCGAACCAATCGCGCCGGAGCTTGGCCCGCGTGAGCTGGCGGTGCTCGACCGCCTCGCGCAGGGCATCGCGACCGGAGCGCCGGTAGCGGAGTTGAACGCGTTCGTACGCCTGTTGCCCGTCTCGGTCAGCCGCGTGCTGCAACCGGCCATCGAGCCGGTCCTCGCCGCCTGACGCGAGCTAGCCGGCGGCGATCAGGCCCACGCCGATGAGGGCGGCCGCGACTCCTCCGGCCTGACCGCGCGAGAGTCGCTCGTGCAGGACGATCTGGGCGAGGATGACGGTGGCGACCGGGTACAGGCCCGCCAGCACGGCCACGATGCTGAGAAGGCCGTGCTGGGTGGCCGCCGCGTACGCGACGTTGGCGATGATGTCGAGGACGCCGGCGCCGATGATGAACGGCCACAGCCCCGTGCCGACGCCCACGCTCGTTCGGACCGCCAGGCAGACCCCGAGCAGCACCGGCACGCTGGAGACCCTCGTCGAGAGTCCCGCCCACAGGACGCTCGTCTCGGCCGCGGGCTCGATCAGCACGAAGAACAGCCCGAAGGCGAGGGCGGCAAGGGCCGCGAGCCCCAGGCCGCGCCGGGTGGCGTGGCCGGGCGCCCGGCTCGCCAGCACCGCACCAGCCAGCGCGATGACGGCCCCCGTCAACGCCAGGGGTGACGGTCGCTCGCCGACCACGATCCCGAACACCAGGGGGACGCCCGCGCCGAGGGCCGACACGGGCGCGACCAGGCTCATCGTCCCGATCGCCAGCGCCTTGTAGAACGCGAACACGCCAAGCCCGCCACAGACACCACCGAGCGCGCCAAGCCCGAGTGCCGGCCACGAGGGGACTTCGGGACGCATGACGAGGACTGCCACGGCGACGAGGACGGTGCCGATGACCTGTGAGATGAACGCGACCGCTGCCGCGTTCATACGGCGGCTCGCAAAGCCGCCGAAGAAGTCCGCGATCCCCCAGGAGAGGCCCGAGGCGAGTCCCAACAGGATGCCCATCAGCCGGGCTGCGACGAGTGACGATATGAACGGAGACTGCGTCCTTGTCCGGCGGGTTCTTCGCTCGCCAGAAGCACGCCAGCGTTCCCGGTCACGGCACTAGGGTACAGGGCGTGGATCTTCCCTACGGCTGGACCTTCGCGGCGCTCTGCCTGGTGCAGGGCGTGCTCGTCGCGGCCTCCTGGCAGCACCCGGTACGGCGGGGCGGATCACAACTCGTCGGTATCGCCGTTCCGGTGGCGGTGTTCTTCATCGGTCTCGCTGCGACGCGGGGAGCTGACTGGGCCACCGAGTCCATCTCCCACCTGGCGACGTTCGGGACCCCGATCGCCGCGGCGGCCGTGGGTGTGGTGTGGGGCTGGCGTCACCCCTGGGTGTACGTGCTTGCCGCTCCCGTCGCGTGGGTCGTCGCGTGGCGGGCGGACGGCTTGGTCGGCGATGCGGCGAGCATCGCGCTGATCGGCGCGGCGTGTCTTACGCTCGCCGCGATCATCGCGACGTTCACGCCACCGTGGGCGCTGGCTGCCGGCCTGGTCGCGCTCGCCATCGTGGATTCCATCCTGGTGTTCACCGATCAGGTCCGCCCGGGGACGCAGGCCCTGCACGCCGTGATTCCACCGTCGCTCGGCGGAACGCCCCTGCCCGCCCTGCAGGACGCGACGTTCGGCCGGTCGCTGTTCGGCTGGCTCGACATCCTGGCAGCCGCGCTCGGTGCCACCCTGCTGGCGGGGATGCCGGCGCGGCGGGTGGTCGCGGCGGTGCTGACGGCGATCGCGGCGCTCGCCCTCGGTCTGCTCTTGGCCGTCACCCACCAGGTGCCCGGCACCATCCCGCCGCTCGTCGCAGTCCTCGCTTGGGGTCTGGCCTCACGCCTGCGGCCGCCACGCGGAACGCCGACGATGTGGACGGCACCCCATCCGGCCCAACCGGGATGATTCTCGTGCACGGCGACGCGCGCGATAGGGTCGCGTGATGATCAGGCGCACATCCATTCTCCGTCTGGCAGCAGTCGCCGTGGTGACGCTTTCGGTCGCCGCTCCCGCGATGGGGACCAGGCTCACGCAGGTGGCATCCGGCTTCGAACGGGCGCTGCTCATCACCGCACCCGCCGGCGACGACCGGCTGTTCGTGGTCGAGCAGGGCGGCGCCATCCGCATCGTGCGACCCGACGGCACCGTGGTGCCGCGTCCGTTCCTCGACATCTCGGCGCTCGTGTCGGGGGGCGGCGAGCAGGGGCTCCTGGGGCTCGCGTTCCACCCGAAGTACGCGACCAACGGTCGGCTTTTCGTCAACTACACCAACCGGTCCGGGGACACGATCGTGGCGGAGATTCGCGTCTCGGGCAATCCCGACGTCGCAGCCGCGGGCAGCCGGCGGCGCCTCCTTCGAATCGCGCAGCCGTTCGACAACCACAACGGCGGGATGATCGCGTTCGGGCCCGACGGGTTCCTGTTCATCGGGATGGGCGACGGCGGCAGCGGCGGCGATCCGGGCAACCGCGCCCAGAACCTGCGCAGCCTGCTCGGCAAGATGCTGCGGGTCGACGTCAACGGACGTACCGCGAGCCGCGCCTACCGGATTCCCGCGTCCAACCCCTTCCGCGGGCGTCGCGGCGTCCCACCGGAGATCTTCGCGCTCGGCCTTCGCAATCCATGGCGGTTCTCGTTCGACCGCACCCGCGGCGACCTGTGGATCGGCGACGTCGGCCAGAACAGCCGGGAGGAGGTCGACTTCGCCACCCTGGTCCGCGCCCGCGGAGCGAACTTCGGCTGGAAGCGCTTCGAGGGTCGCAGCCGGTTCTCCGGCGTCGGTCTGTCCGCGGGGCGCCTGATTCAACCGGTCGCCGACTACGGACACGGTGCAGGCTGCGCGGTCACCGGCGGGTATGTCTACCGCGGTCCGAGCATCCCCGGCCTCGACGGCCGCTACATCTTCAGCGACTTCTGCAGCTCACGGCTGTGGTCGATGCGCGCAGGTCCGACACCCGGCGGCCTTCGCGAGATCACCGGTTCGCTCGGCACGCGCCTTCCGGCAGCCGGTGACGGTGGTGGAGTCCGTGGCTTCGGCGAAGGCGCCGACGGCGGGCTCTACGTGTCGACGGGCGGCACGGTCTGGCGGTTCGCCCCGTAGTGGTCCCCGTCGCAAATACGGCAACGTTTCCCGCGCGAAAACCGAGCCAGGGGAGGAGATCCAAACGCCGCCCTCACCACGGCTCTTGGGCGGCCTATGACCCACCCTCCCGGGTGGGTCAAACGGTGATGGCGGCTGCGAAGTGTCCCGCCGCTATCGGTCCCCATAACGGTGGGACCGAGGACAATGCCTGGCGACGGTTTGCAGCCGCGAAACGCGGTCGTATTTGCGAGGGGGACCACTTCGCCCGGGCCCGGCCGCTTACGACGCATCGGGCGCCTCCTCGAAGCCGGTGAGCAGGAAGCTCACGATTCCCCGCACGCGTTCGAGGTCGCCGTGCTCGGCTGCTCGCGCCAGGTCCGCGAACACCTGGGGAGGGCCGGACATCAGCGCCTCGGAGCCCGCTGCCGCCCAGCGAACGAGCGCGTAGTGGACGACATCGCCGACCGGCACGCCCAGGTTCGCGGCGAGCTGCGCAAGCGTGGGCATGGGGTCCGCCGCCAGGCTGGCGGACACCGCGGCGCGAAAGCGCCCCTCGGGGTCGAACGTCTCCGGGTCCATTGCTGCGCACACGGTAGCCTGAGGCGACGATGAGTGACGGAGAGCTACGGCCCTCGGAGGGGTGGGGGGTCATCCACCTGTTCCTGCGAACGAAACGCGGTGCGGACGCGGGCGCGATCATCCAGGCGATTACGGCCTTCACCGCGACCGATCCCAACCAGGCCATCGCCTTCTCGGTGCTCGGCGGTCGGGCCGACATCGGGCTGATGCTCCTGTCACCTGATCTCGACGCACTCGACCGCGTCGTCAAGGAGATCACAGCAGGACCGGTGGAATGCCTCGCCTCGTTCGTGTCGTTCACCGAACACAGCGAGTACACGACCACCGAGGACGAGGAGCGCACCCGGCTCGAGGCCGCGGACGAGCCCGATGTCGAGGGAACGCTCACCATCTGGCGCGAACGGATGGATCACTACAAGGACGCGCGCCTGCATCCGCGCCTGCCGCACAAGCGATTCATCTGCTTCTACCCGATGTCCAAGAGCCGCATCCCGGACGCCAACTGGTTCGACCTGCCCTTCGACGAGCGAAAACTGCTGATGCGCGGCCACGCGACGACCGGCCGCACGTACGCTGGGCGAGTCCTGCAGCTCATCACCGGCGCCACGGGCCTCGACGACTGGGAGTGGGGAGTCACGCTCCTGGCCGACGATCCGGTCGCGGTCAAGGAGATCGTCTACGAGATGCGCTTCGACTCCGCCAGCGCCAAGTACGCCCTGTTCGGCCCGTTCTGGGTGGGCTTGGTCATGGAGCCCCGAGCCGCATTTGAACGGGGCGGACTTCAGGTTTGACCGGCGGCCCCACGGGCGCGCCCGGGTGCCCCGGGGCGCTTCGGGCGCGACTGCATCGCCGACGCGATTCGGCGACTCCCGACTCGAACGGGGCCGAACGTACGATCAGACGAGCGTGCGCTCGAACGGCACGGCCGTGCCGGTGGAGTCGAGGACCGGGCAGTGGCCGTCGACGGCGTGGGCCAGCTCCTGGTAGCGCTCAGGTGACTCCGGGCCGTCGAGCTTGACGCGCAGGCGGACCGCCGAGAATCCGGACTGGACCGAGTCATCGACGCCGAAGAACCCGCGCAGGTCGATATCGCCGTCGACCTCGACGGTGACCGAATCGAGCGCGATGCCCAGCTTCATCGCCCACACGCGGTAGGTGATCGCCTGGCAGGTCGAGAGCGACGCCAGCAGCAGTTCCACCGGATTGGGTCCCTCGTCGGTCCCACCGAGCCCCTTCGGCTCGTCCACCGTGATGCGGTGCTTGCGGATGTCGACGTCCATCCTGAGCCCTTCGGTGAGCTTGGCGCCCACGGTGAACGTCATCTGCGCGGCCTCGGGCGTGCTGAAACGCTCGATGATCGCGTTGACCCCGACCTGGGCGTCCTGGATCTGTGTCGTCACGTGAACCCTTCCCATCTCATGCGCGTTTTGAACTCCGAAAATACCATGGAAATATCCGGGAATGCAAGCTCGTGGGCATTCGCGGCCGGGCCACTCGGCGTCGTCGATCGGCCCCGACGCATCCCGGGCGTATGCTCAGTGCTCGCTGTCTACCCGGAGGTGTAGATGCAGGGCGTGACCTTTCATGGAACCGGTGACATCCGTGTCAGCGAGGTTGCGGAGCCGACGATCGAGGCGCCGACCGACGCCCTCGTGCGCGTCACGCTCGCAGGGATCTGCGGGTCGGACCTCCACATCTACAACGCCGGCACGGCCTTCGGGTTCACCGACGGGCAACGTCTTGGCCATGAGTTCATCGGGACCGTCGAGGCCGTCGGCGCCGAGGTGACGGGGTTCCAACCCGGCGACCGGGTGCTGTCGTCGTGCAGCGTGGCGGACGGGACATGCACGTACTGTCAGGAAGACCTCGCCTCATCCTGCGATCGGTGGTCGCTCTTTGGCTGGGCCGCGCGGGTGTGGCGACACGGAGGCGACGTGCAGGGGGGCCAATCGGAGTTCGTGCGAGTGCCCCTGGCCGACAGCACCTTGCACCCCATGCCCGAGTCGCTCTCAGGCGCCGAGCACGAGATGACGCTGCTGCCGCTGGCGGACATGATGTCCACAGGGTGGCACGGCCTGACGCGCGCCGGTACGCGGCCAGGGCACAACGTCGTCGTCATCGGCGACGGCGCGGTGGGACTCTCGGCCGTGCATGGCGCGGCCGCGATGGGCGCCGCCAACATCGTCTGCACGGGTCACCACCCCGACCGGCTGGCGCTGGCGACGGCGCTCGGGGCGACCGAGGTCATCCCGTCGCGCGACAACGACGAGATCAAGACCCGGGTCCATGAGCTGACCAACGGCGAGGGCGCCCACGTCGTGGTGGACTCGATCTCGAGTGCCGAGTCGATGACGACCGCACATGCCGCCGTGCGAGCCGGGGGATCGATCGCGTGCCTCGGTATGGACCATTTCATGGGCAAGACCCCCGCGGTCAACTGGTTCGACCAGTTCCTTCGCAACATCACGATCACCGGCGGGCTCGTGCCGGGCAAGGCATACATTCCGCGCCTGCTCGAACTCGTCGCCGCCGGCAAGATGGATCCGAGCCCCATGCTCACGCACCGGTTGCCGCTGGCAGAGGGCGCCGAGGGCTACAAGATGATGGTCGAGCGACGCGAGGGCGTCGTCAAGGTCGCGCTCGCCCCCTGATCCCCACCACCGCACCCCATGGCCGATCTCGAAGAACGCCTCAAAGACACGTGGCAAGAGCACTTGATCGAAGCGCTGGCGCGCCTCGACGGCGACCCACGCGCCCGGTTGGAGGCCCAGCTCAACGACATCGACCTGATGCTCGTGCGGCGGTTGATCCGGCAGCTCGTTCAGACCGACAATCAACTTCCGTACGCCGCGATCGAGCCTCCGGACGTGGTCGGCCTCGCCCGCTCGGCCGGCGACATCGCGCGCGATCGGCATGCGCTGCGCGCGGGGCAGGACCTTCTGGCCGAAAACCGCGTCGCTGCGGTCCTGGTCGCCGGCGGGCAGGGCACGCGGTTGGGCTTCGACGGGCCCAAGGGCGACTTCCCGTTCTCGCCGATCACCGGACGCACCCTGTTCGCCCACCACGCCGCCAAGATCGCAGCGCTGCGCCGTCGCTACGGCTGCGAGCTGCCCTGGTACATCATGACCTCTCCGCAGAACGACACGGCGACCCGCGACCTGTTCGTACGCCATGGTTGGTTCGACCTGCCGCAGGACACCGTCCGGATCTTCGTGCAGGGCACGATGCCCGCCGTCGACCGAAAGACCGGGCGCATCCTGCTCGAGGCCCCCGATCGCGTCGCGCTTTCACCGGATGGACACGGCGGGCTCTTCCCCGCCCTGCGCCGACACGGGCTCCTCGAGGAGATGCGCGATCGTGGCGTCACGACGATGTTCACGTTCCAGGTCGACAACCCACTCGCGCGTGTCGCGCGGCCCGAGTTCCTGGGCCATCACGCGACCGGATACTCCGAGATGTCCAACATCGTGGTGCGCAAACGGGACCCGTCGGAGCGTGTGGGGATCGTCGCCCGCTCCAAGGGCAAGACGGTCCTGGTTGAGTACAGCGATCTGCCCGACGAGCTTGCCCAAGCCAGGGACCTACACGGTGATCTGCGTTTCTGGGCAGGATCGATCGCCGAGCATGCGATCGAGCTGACCCTCGCCGAACGGGTGACCGACGACGGCGCGACCCTGCCGTTTCGAAAGGCCCTCAAACGAGTGCCCTACATCGACGACCGCGGGCAGGCTGTGGCGCCGGACGCGCCGAATGCCGTCAAGTTCGAGTCGTTCATCTTCGATGCCCTGCCGCTCGCCGACTGCGTGATGTCGGTCGAGGTCGTCCGCGGCGAGGAGTTCTCGCCCATCAAGAACGCCGAGGGAGAGGACTCCCCGGCCACCGCGCGCAGGGATCTCAACCGCGAGTACGGGCGGTGGCTCGAGTTGGCGGGCGTCGCGGTCCCACGAGACGCCGACGGGGATCCCGCCATCGACATCGAGGTGGACCCGCGCTACGCGCTCGACGCGGAGGAGTTGGGCCTGCGCATCCCGACCGGACTCCGCGTCGACGGACCGGTCCTGCTCGAGGCAGAACGGGGAAACGGCGGGCGTACGGCCCCGACGTAGCCGCGCGCGTACCAGCCCTCCGAGAGCTTGGAGATCCGCACGTAGTCGCCGCTGTGGGTCGCGTGGATGAACCGCCCCTTCCCCACGTAGATACCCGTGTGCCCGAGGCCGGCGAAGAACACGAGGTCCCCAGGCCGCAGGTGGCCGAGCGGCACCTTGCGATACGCGGCGTACTGGGCACCCGTGTGGTGCGCCATCCGGACGCCGAACTTGCCGTAGACGTAGCTCGTGAGACCCGAGCAGTCGAACCCGCCGGGGCGTGCCCCACCCCAGCGATATGGCGTTCCCACCAACGTCTTCGCGTAGGCGACCAGCGCCGCGCGTCCCGCCGGCACACCGGCGGCGGCCACCGGCGCCGGGTACCGGGCGTCGACCATCCGGGCCTCGAGGCTTGGCGTCGCGACGGCGCAGAGCGCGGCGGCCCCGAGGGCGTACGGGTATCTGACCGCGCGTGAGCGGCCGAGGTGCGGGCCTCGGATGAGCGACCTCCAGGTCGATGACGGGAGCCGGGGCGCGTTACGTCCGAGCGCCCCGTCGACACCGGCCACCGTAGACCTGCCTGCGAGCGCGGCTCAAGGACATTCGTCACTGTCAAGGCGGGCCCGGCCACGCCTGCGCAACAGCTGTTTCAGTCACGTGATCCAGGGTCATCAGCGACATCGCAGCCCGGTGGATGCGGTGGGACAGATGTCACCGGTGGAACTGTTGCACCCGAGTGCTCTGCCCCAAAAGTCTCGATGGCATCCGGCGGCTGCAAAGCTCGACTGGATTTCCTGGCGTTACCGAAGGATGTTCAGCCTCGGGAGCTCGAGTCCTCGCCTGCACCCATATACAGCGATATGGGCGCAGACTGCGTCCTTGTCAGGGGAACGGGCGTGGCCGCCCGTCCACGGCGTATGGGAATAGGGACTCTTCGAGTCCCATTCCCGTATCCAGCCGGCTTTTCGCTCGCCGGATATCCACCGAACTTCTGGGGCAGAGCACTAAGGGATACGGAGCTCCGAGGGGAGGGCGAATACGACGCCTTCGGAGCTGGGGATCTCCTCGCCGCCGCGCTTCCAGCCGCGACCGGCCAGCCAGTCGGCGACGCCCTGCACCAACTCCTCCGGCGCGGACGCCCCTGCGGTCAAGGCCACGCGCCGGTGCCCATCGAGCCACTGCGGCTGCAGGTCGGCCTGAGAGTCGATCAGATACGCGTCGGCACCGCCGGCCTGTGCCACATCGACGAGCCGCTGCGAGTTCGACGAGTTCTGTGAACCGACCACGAGCACCAGGTCCGCCTGGTCCTCGGTGACCGCCGCCTTGACCGCGTCCTGGCGGTTCTGGGTGGCGTAACAGATGTCGCTGGACGCAGGGGCCTGCAGCGCGGGGAACCGGCGGCGAAGCACGTCGACGATGGCGGCCGTGTCGTCGAGCGACAGCGTCGTCTGCGTCGTCAGCGCGACGTTGTCCGGATCCGGCACCTGCACCGACTCGGCCTGGGCGACGTCTTCGACGACGATGACCCGCTCAGGAGCCTCGCCGCGGGTCCCGATGACCTCGTCGTGCTCGGGGTGACCGACGAGCAGTACCGTGGCGCCGCGACCCGCGTACCGGCGGACCTCGGCATGCACCTTGCTGACCAGAGGGCACGTCGCATCGATGACCTGCAACCCGCGCCGGCGGCACCGCTCGTAGACCTCCGGCGAGCTGCCGTGGGCCGAGAGGATGATCCTGGCGCCTTCCGGCACCTGCTCGGGCCGGTCCACGAACACCGCGCCCTGGTCCGCCAGCCCCGCGACGACGTGCTTGTTGTGGACGATCTCGCCCCTGACGTAGATCGGGGCGCCGTGCTCTTGGAGTGCGCGCTCGACAGTTTCGATTGCACGGTCCACGCCTGCGCAGTACCCGCGCGGCGCGACGAGGGTGAGCTTGTTCACCCCCACAGCGTACCCCGAGTCGCACCACCCGGCCTCCCTCAGTGTCCTGAGACTAGAGTTCGCCCATGGGCGCCGTCCGTCTCCAACACGCGTCCGTGCAGGTGCCGGACGAACTCCTGGAGACCTGCTGTGCCTTTTACGGTGGCGTCATCGGGATGGAGCGGATCCCGAACCTGGCCGGCCGCGCGTGGTTCCGGTTCGGCGACGGGGACCACGTGCACCTGCTCGATGGCCTGGGCGCCGGTTCGTCCACGGCTCACCTGGCCGTACAGGTCGATGACCTTGACGCCACGCTCGATCGTTGCCGCGCGTTCGGCGCGAGGCCGCGCGAGGCCGATCGCATCTGGGGTGAGGAACGCTGGTTCGTCCGAGACCCCGCGGGCAACCTGGTCGAGCTGTTCGCCGTGCCCCCGCCCGACCCGCCGGCATGAGCGACCCGGCCACCCTGCTCGATCTCGGAGTCCGCGCGGCCCGGGCGGCAGGCGACCTGCTGCTCGAGCGGTTCGGTGGGACCCACTCCGGCCTTCAGGCCAAGTCGAGCCGGACGGACCTCGTGAGCGACGCAGACCGCGATGCGGAGACCCTGCTCGCCGGGATGCTCCGGCGCGAGCGCCCGGACGACGGGCTGGTGGCGGAGGAGGGCAGCACCGCGACGGGCACGACCGGCGTGCGCTGGGTCGTCGACCCGCTCGACGGGACGATCAACTACCTGTGGGGCATCCCGCACTGGTCGGTCAGCGTCGCAGCGGTGGACGGCGATGGCCATCTCGCGGCGGTTGTGCATGATCCGTGTCGCTGCGAGACGTTCACCGCCTTGCGCGCCGGCGGGGCCTGGCTCGGCGATGCGCAGCTCACGCTGACGCCCAGCACCGATCTGGCCGAGGCCTTGATCGGAACGGGGTTCTCGTACGTCGCCGGTGAGCGTGCGCGACAGGCAGAGGCGCTGCAACGATTTCTGCCACACGTCCGAGACGTGCGCCGGTTCGGCTCGGCTGCGCTCGACCTCGCCTGGGTCGCTGCGGGACGGGTGGACGGGTTCTACGAGACCGGGCTCTCACCGTGGGATTGGGCCGCGGGGAGCGCCATCGTGTGTGAGGCCGGGGGGACGGTCACCGCCCTCACTTCCGTTGGCAGACCCGAGGGAACCCTCGCTGCGCGCCCAGGGCTGGGCGAGGCGCTGGCCGCCCTTGTCGCCGACCACTAGTGGTGTGACATCAAAATGGCGTGCCTGTATCCCTGCGCGAGAGCGAGCGAGGCGGTGAACGCAGGTCGTCGTGAATATCGGGAATATTCGCGATACCGAGGACGCCGCCTCGCGACGCTCGCAGCCAGGGAGACACCACCGCTATTTCGATGTCGCATCACTAGGCGTCGGGGGTCGCCTCGACCAACCTGAACCGCGCCGTCCGCTCGTCGGTGCCGAACGTGAAGCGCAGCACGACGTCCATCGGCTCGGGGACGATGACCTCGACGGGCGCGGCGAACATCGTGACCGTGTCACCACCCCGTTGGCCAGGGGCACGCCCGGCCTCGAGCTGCCCTTCGAGGCTCCAGCAGTCCAGGGGCTCGGCGTCGAGCGTCTCGAGCCGTCCGCCAAGGTCGATGCTGGTGTTGGTGTACGTCCACGGGATCCGCAGCGCCGCGGCCACGAAGAACCGGTGCGGTTGCCCGAACTGGGCGAGCTGCACCGCCGTGAAGCCACCGCCCATCACGTACAGCTTGCCGTTGACGACCTCGGCGAAGTCGGCCAGAAGTAGGCTGTCGATGGACGGCGCCAACTCCATCAGACGTTCGTGCCGTCGAGCGCCTGTTCGAGGTCCCACAGGATGTCGTCGACCGTCTCGATCCCCACCGAGATGCGGATCATGTCCTCGGTGACGCCGCTGGCCGCCAGGGCCTGCTCGTCCAGCCGGCGATGCGTCGTCGACGCGGGGTGGATGACAAGCGTCTTGGCGTCGCCGACGTTGGCCAGGTGCGAGCACAGCTCGCAGGCCTCGATGAAGCGCTCGCCTGCCGCGCGCCCGCCGCGGATGCCGAACGTCACCATCGACCCGGCCCCGAGGGGCAGGTAGCGCTCGGCCAGCGCCCGGGTCGGCGCTCCCGGCAGATCGGGGTAGTTGACCCACTCGACCGCGGCATGACCCTGGAGGAACCGCGCCACCGCGACGGCGTTCTTGACGTGGCGATCCATCCGCAGCGACAGGGTCTCGAGCCCCTGCAAGAGCAAGAACGCGTTGAACGGGGACATCGCCGGCCCCAGGTCGCGCATCGTCTCGACGCGGGCCTTCATGATGAACGCGAAGTTGCCGAACGTCTCGGCGAACCGCATGCCGCGATACCCGGCGCTCGGCTCGACGAGGCCGGGGAACATCCCTGCCTCCCAATCGAACCGTCCGCTGTCGACGAGCACCCCGCCGATCGAGGTGCCGTGGCCGCCGATCCACTTGGTCGCCGAGTGGGTCACCAGGTGGGCGCCATGCTCGAACGGCCGGCACAGGTACGGGGTGGCGAAGGTGTTGTCGATAAGGAGGGGCAGGCCGGCGGCGTCGGCCACGTCGGCCACCGCGCGGATGTCGAGCACGTCGAGACCCGGGTTGCCGATCGTCTCGCCGTAGAGCAGGCGCGTGCGCGGGGTGATGCCCGCCCGCCACGCATCCAGGTCGTCGGGCGGCACGAACGTCGTGGTGATGCCGAACTTCGCGAGCGTCACCGACATCTGGTTGTGGCTGCCCCCGTAGAGATGGGTCGAGGCGACGATCTCGTCGCCCGCCTCCAGCAGCGTGGTGATCGCGACGGCTTGCGCCGCCAAACCGCTCGCGGTCGCGAGCGCGCCGACGCCGCCCTCGAGGCTCGCGACGCGCTCCTCGAACACCGCGGTCGTGGGGTTCATGATGCGCGTGTAGATGTTGCCGAAGCGGTTGAGGTCGAACAGGTCGGCTGCATGCTGCGCGTCCTCGAACACGTACGCGGCCGTCTGGTAGATCGGCGCCGCGCGCGCCCCGGTCACGGGATCGACCCGCTGGCCGGCGTGGACCGCCAGGGTGTCGAACCCGAGCGCATGTTCCTCGTCGCCTATGCCGGCACCTCCATCCGGCGCGATCCGACGACCCCCGTCGCGAGCCCCACGACGTTGAGCCCACCGAAGAAGCGACAGTGCTCCATCTTGATGCACCGGTCCTGGACCACCTCGAGCCCCGCCGCCAGCGCCTTGGCCGCCGCCTCCGGGTGCTGCAAACCCAACTGCAACCACACGACCTTGGCACCGAGTTCGATCGCCTCGTCCACGATCGGGGGGATGTCCTCGACCCTGCGGAAGATGTCGACGACCTCGAGCGGGCCGCGCTCGGCCGCCTCGGCCAGGGTACCGACGGCGGGAAAGCCCAACACCTGGTCGCACATGGGATTGACCGGGGTGATGTCGTAGCCGTAGGCCTTCATGTGGACCATCGCCCGGAAGCTCGGCCGCGAGATGTTGGGCGACAGGCCGACGACCGCGAGGCGACGGTAGCGCACGAGGATGCGCCGCACGTCGTCGCTGGGCGCCCCTTGCGTCATCCCTGCCAGCATCGCCATTGCGCCAGCGTACACTGGCACCCACCGTCTCTCTGAGGAGCCGAGTGTCCTGTCTCATGAATCCCTTGACGATATGGCGAGTGAAAAACCCGCCGGACAAGGACGCAGCCTGCGCCCCATACTGGAGAGTATGGGCGCAGGCGAGGACACAGCTCCCGAGGCGACTGCTCCTCCACCAGCGGACCAAATCCGGCGGAGTTTTGCAGCCGCCAGATCGCAAGGGTATTTGTGAGACAGGACACTAGATGATCGAACCGGTGCTGGTGACACGCGACGGGTCAATCATGACCGTGACGCTCAATCGCCCGGAGCGGCGCAACCCGTTGTCGCTCGAGATGATCACCGCGTTGCGCGGCGCCATCCATGACCCCGACGCGGCGGTCATCATCCTCGCCGCGACCGGTCCGGCGTTCAGCGCCGGGCACGACCTGCGCGAGATGTCATCCCGCGATCCCGAGTTCTACGACGAACTGTTTGCCGCCTGCGGCGACCTGATGCTCGCGATCCACCGCCTGCCGCAGCCCGTCATCGCCTGCGTGCAGGGCATCGCGACCGCCGCAGGGTGCCAGCTCGTGGCAGCGTGTGACCTGGCGATCGCGAGTGACACCGCACGGTTTGCGACCCCCGGGGTGCGCGTGGGGCTCTTCTGCACCACGCCGATGGTCGAGGTCGCCCGGTCGGTCGGACGCAAGCGCGCGATGCAGATGCTGCTGACCGGCGAGCCGATCGACGCCGACACCGCCGCGGCGTGGGGCCTCGTCAACGAGGTGGTCCCAGCCGACCAGCTGGTGGACCGCACCCGGCGGCTCGCCACGCAGATCGCCACCGCAAGCCCCTTGGTGCTGGCCACCGGTAAGCGAGCTTTCTACGACAACCTGGACGGGCAGCTCCCCGACGCGTACGACCATGCGAGCGCCGTCATGGCCGCGAGCGCTTCCACCGACGACGCCCAAGAGGGATTCGCCGCATTCCTCCACAAGCGGGCACCGCTCTGGACGAGCACTCGACCGGACGGGGCCGGGGATTGACCCCGACCTCGCCCGGTGGAGTGATCAGCCGGTGACCCGTGGCACGCGGATCGCGCCGGCGATTTTGGCGAACCTGGCCTTCTTGCTGGTGTTGTTCGAGATCGTCACGTCCCAGTCCGACGGGTGATCGACCTCCCGGGTCCCGCCTGTCAGGGTGTTGTCCGCGCTTGTGGGTGCTCTGGCTACTGCACGTTGAGGCGGCGCAGCACGGTCGGCAGGACACCGCCGTTTCTGAGATAGATCAGCTCGGTCGGTCCGTCGACGCGGGCGAGGGCCTGAAAGCTCCCGGCGCTGCCGTCCTCGCGGGTGTAGTCGACGGTCAAGGTCTGGCGCGGCTCGAGCGTCGTCAAGCCACCGATCGAGAAGACCTCGCGCCCGGTCACGCCGAGCGACTCCGCGTTCTGACCCGGCAGGAACTGCAGGGGCAGGACCCCCATGCCCACCAGGTTGCCGCGGTGGATCCGCTCGAACGACTGCGCGATGACTGCCCTGGCGCCGAGCAGCAATGTGCCCTTGGCGGCCCAGTCACGGCTGGAGCCCGTGCCGTACTCCTTGCCCGCCAGGATGATGAGCGGCACGCCCTCGGCCTGGTAGCGCATCGACGCGTCGTAGATCGACGTCTCGTCGCCGGACGGCTGGTGCACGGTCCAGTTGCCCTCCTTGCCGCCGGCCAGGGCGTTGCGCAGCCGGATGCTGCCGAACGTGCCGCGCATCATCACCTCGTGGTTGCCGCGACGGGATCCGAAGCTGTTGAAGTCGCGTGGCTCCACGCCGTGCTCGATCAGGTACTTGCCCGCGGGAGAGCTGGCGGGGATGCTGCCGGCCGGTGAGATGTGGTCGGTCGTGACCGAGTCGCCCAGCACCGCCAGCGCGCGGGCTCCCCTGATGTCGGTGATCTCGCCGGGGACGGTGGTGAGCCCGTCGAAGAACGGGGGCTTCTGGACGTAGGTCGATGCCGGATCCCAGGCATAGGTGTCGCCGGTCGGGGCGGCCATCGTCTTCCAGTGCTCGTCGCCCTCGAAGACGCTCGCGTAGTTGGACGAGAAGACCTCCGGCCCGATGGCCTCGGCCATCGTCTGGTCGACCTCTTCGCGGCTGGGCCAGATCTCTGCCAGGTAGACGGGCCGACCGTCGCTGCCGATGCCCAGCGGCTCGCTCGTCAGGTCGATGTCGACCCGTCCGGCGAGCGCAAAGGCGACCACGAGCGGCGGAGACGCCAGGTACGCGGCGCGCACCTGCGCGTGCACGCGGCCTTCGAAGTTGCGGTTGCCCGACAGGACCGCGGCCACCACCAAGTCGTTCTGGTCGATCGCGTCGGCGATCGGCTGGTCGAGCGGCCCGGAGTTGCCGATGCACGTCGTGCAGCCGTACCCGACCAGGTTGAAGCCGAGCTTGTCGAGCGGCTCGGTCAGTCCGGCGTTCTCGATGTAGCTCGTCACCGCGCGACTGCCGGGGGCGAAGCTCGTCTTGACGTGGGGAGGCGTGGACAGCCCGCGCTCCAGGGCCTTCTTCGCGATCAGGCCGGCGCCGATCATGACCGACGGGTTCGACGTGTTGGTGCAGCTCGTGATGGCGGCGATCGCCACCGATCCCGACGCCACACCGAACGTCCGGCCACTGTCGGTGACCTCGACCTGCGGGTAGTGCGGGCCGGCGCCGTTGGTGACGAGGCCCTCACCGTAGTGTTCGCGAAACTCCTTGCCGACGTTGCCGAGCACGACGCGATCCTGCGGCCGGCGCGGTCCCGCCATGCTGGGCACGACGTCGCCCAGGTCGAGTTCGAGCTCCTCGTCGAAATGGGGGGCCGGTGTGTCGTCGGTACGGAACATCCCCTGCGCCTTGGCGTACGCCTCGACCAGCGCGACGGTCTCCTTGGGACGGCCGGTCAGCTCCAGGTAGCGCAACGTCTCGTCGTCGACCGGGAACATGCCGGCTGTCGCGCCGTATTCAGGCGCCATGTTTGCGATCGTGGCACGGTCGGCCAACGGCAGCGCGGAGAGGCCGGCGCCGTGGAACTCGACGAACTTGCCGACGACTCCGTGCGCGCGGAGGATCTCGGTGACGGTCAACACGAGGTCGGTGGCGGTGGCGCCCGACTGCAGCTTGCCGGTCAGCTTGACACCGACGACAACGGGCGTGGGGAGCGAGAGCGGCTGACCGAGCATGACGGCCTCGGCCTCGATGCCGCCGACACCGAAGCCCAGCACACCCACGCCGTTGATCATCGTGGTGTGGGAGTCCGTGCCCACCAGCGTGTCGGGGAACGCAGCCAGCTCGCCGTCTCGCTCCCGCGCGATCACGACCGTAGCGAGGTACTCCAGGTTGACCTGGTGGACGATGCCGGTGCCGGGCGGCACGACCCGGAAGTCGCGAAACGCCTGCTGTGCCCAGCGGAACACGGCGTAGCGCTCGGCGTTGCGCTCGTATTCGAGCTCGACGTTCTGGCCGAAGGCCTCGGCTGTGCCGAACCGGTCGACCTGCACGGAGTGGTCGATGACCAAGTCGACGGGGACGAGGGGGTTGATCTTGGACGGGTCGCCGCCCAGGTCCACCATGGCGTCGCGCATCACCGCGAGGTCGACGACGCAGGGCACTCCCGTAAAGTCCTGCAGGACCACGCGCGCCGGCATGTACGGCACCTCGATCGTGGCACCCGAGTTGGGCGACCAGCCCGCGAGCGCGCGGACGTCGTCCTGGGTGACGAACTCGCTGCCGCAGTTGCGCAGAACGTTCTCGAGCAGGACCTTGACCGTGTATGGCATGCGGTCGAGGTCTGCTGCGCCGACGGCGTCGAGCCGCCAGATCGTGTGGGTTGTTCCCCCGGAATCGAGAGTCGTTCGCGCGCCGAACGGGTCGGTCTGGGTACTCATGCGGCTCCTGGTCATCGAGTTGGCGTCCACCGGGCAGCTTACCCCAGCCAGCCCGCCGGCCCGGGTGCAACGAGATGGGCCGTCGATCAAGGTCGGCGGCCGTCGTGTCGATATCTGAAGCATGGGGTGGAGTTCATATCGTCGGCGCCTGGAACGCTGGGCCCTCTCGCGGGTTGAGCCTGCCGGCAGGCGCCGGCTGTTCATCCTCGCATTGACGCTCGCAACCGCAGTCGGGTCGCTCGGCCTGTGCGCCGCGATGTACGTCGCGTTCGACATGCTCCCCAGGACGGGGACCGTCATGGTGATCGCGTACGGGCTGCCGGTCCTGGCGCCCCTCGTCCTCGCGCCACCGGTGTTCGCGTTGCTGATGGGAGTGGCGCGGGTCTTGAACAGCCGGTCGATACAACTGGAGGAGGAGGTCCGCCGCCGCCAGAGGGCCGAGGCGCGCCTTGCGATCCTTGTCACCACGGACGAGCTGACCCAGCTCGCCAACCGTCGGGCGTTCTTCGCCCGGGCAAAGGAGCTTGCCGCCGGAACGAGTGGAGATGCCGCCGTTGCGGTCCTCGATCTCGACGAGTTCAAGCGTGTCAACGACACCAAGGGGCACGCTGCGGGCGATGCCGAGCTCCGTCGCTGTGGAGCGATCCTTCACGAGGTCGTCGATGCGAACGGGCTCGCAGCACGGCTTGGTGGAGAGGAGTTCGGGCTGATACTGCCGCACCGCGATGCCGGCGCCGCCTGGCCGTTCCTCGATGAGCTCCGTCAGCGGTTCGCCACGCAGGGCGTCGTCACCGTGAGCATCGGGGTTGCCGATTGGCCATCGGGATCGAGCATCGACGGGGCGCTCGCCGTCGCAGACGCGGCCCTGTACCGGGCCAAGCAGCGAGGACGCAATCGCGTCGAGCTCGCCACGCCCGACGACGCCGGGTTCGGGACTGACCTGGCCCCGGTCGCCCGCCGCTAGTACTCAGCGAGACGTCGGTCTCATCTCAGCTCAGTGGCTGAGGCGCTTGTACTTCATCCGGTGCGGCTGCGCGGCGCCCTCGCCGAGGGTGCGCCTGCGGTGTTCCTCGTACTCGGCGTAGTTGCCCTCGAACCACACGACCTGACCCTCACCCTCGAATGCCAGGATGTGCGTGGCGATCCGGTCGAGGAACCAGCGGTCGTGGCTGATCACGACGACGCAGCCCGAGAACGCCTCCACGGCGTCTTCGAGCGCGCGGAGCGTGTCGACGTCGAGGTCGTTTGACGGCTCGTCGAGGAGCAGCAGGTTGCCACCTCCCGCCAACATCTTGGCCAGGTGGACGCGGTTGCGCTCGCCGCCCGACAGGTGACCCACCGGCTTCTGTTGATCGGCGCCCTTGAAGTTGAACGACGCGACATAGGCGCGCGAGTTCACCTCGATCTTGCCGCCAAGCATCATGATGTCCTTGTTGCCCGAGATCTCTTTCCAAACGTTGTTCGCGGGGTCGAGCGCATCGCGGGACTGGTCGACGTAGGCGAGCTCCACGGTGTCGCCGACGCGAAGCTCACCGCCGTCGGGCGGTTCGACCCCGGCGATCATGCGAAACAGCGTGGTCTTGCCGGCCCCGTTCGGCCCGATCACGCCGACGATGCCGGCCTTGGGCAACGAGAACGACAGGTCGTCGATCAAGACCCTCTCACCGAACCCCTTGGTGAGCCCCTTCGCCTCGACGACGATGTCGCCCAGCCTGGGCGCAGGCGGGATGCGGATCTCGACCGTGCCACGCTTGTCGCCCGAGGACTCCTCGGCGACGAGCCGCTCGTAGTTGGCCAGGCGGGCCTTGCCCTTGGCCTGACGGGCCTTCTGACCTGACCGGACCCACTCGAGCTCCCTCACGATGGCCTTGCGACGGGCCGAGTCCTCCTTGTCCTCTTGGGCGAGTCGGGCCTCTTTCTGCTCGAGCCACGAGGAGTAGTTACCCTTCCAGGGGATTCCCTTTCCGCGATCGAGCTCGAGGATCCAGCCGGCGACGTTGTCCAGGAAGTACCGGTCGTGGGTGACGGCCACGACGGTGCCCTGGTACTCGTCGAGGAACCGCTCGAGCCAGGCCACCGACTCGGCGTCCAGGTGATTCGTCGGCTCGTCGAGCAGCAGCAGGTCGGGTGCCGCGAGCAACAGCCGGCAGAGCGCGACACGACGGCGCTCGCCGCCGGAGAGGGTCGTGACGTCGGCGTCGGACGGCGGGCAGCGCAGTGCATCCATCGCCGTCTCGAGCTGACCGTCGAGGTCCCATGCGTTGGCCCGCTCGATGGCCTCCTGCACGTTCGTGAACTCATCGAGCGTGGCGGCCATCTCGTCGTCCGAGAGCGGCTCACCAAGCTTGGCGCTGAGCTCGCCGTAGGTGGTGAGGAGCGCCCGCGTGGCGGCGACGCCGTCCTCGACGTTGCCGAGTACGTCTTTGGCCGGATCCAGGTGCGGCTCCTGCTCCAACAAGCCGACCGTCGCGCCCGGTGCCAGGATCGCATCGCCGGACGACGGCTGCTCGATCCCCGCCATCAGCCGCAACACCGTGCTCTTGCCCGCGCCGTTGTATCCCAGCACCCCGATCTTCGCCCCTGGGTAGAACGCGAGCGTCACGTCCTCGAGGACCTTCTTGGCGCCGGAGCCATAGGACTTCGACATCCGGTACATGGTGAAGATGTAGTGCTCGTCGCTCACGGCCGGGCATGCTGCCACAGCACCACCGAACCCGCCTTGCGCCCGTCACATTCTTGACGCGGGACAGACCCACCCACCGACGCTGCGGGAAGCGTGACTGGCTTGGCCGCGAAGCACGCTGACGTTCCGTAGCCACCAGTTGAGACGTGCCTCATCGGCTACCCGATGCCCCCGACATCCGGCCAATCATGTCCGAACCTGACGTGGTCGCGCGCAGGCGCACCCACCTCCTTTCGCCGTCCGGTCACTCTGGGGTTGTCGCACGGCCATCGGAACGCGAGCATCCGCGGTGTGAGAATCGGCGTCCGCGTTCCCCAATACGGCTCGACGTGGCCGGAGTTGCTCGATGCGGCAAGCCGTATCGAGCATCTGGGTTTCGACGGCATCTGGGTCAACGATCACCTGCAGTCGCCCGGCCGCGATAAACGGGAGCCGGTCTTCGATGCATTGACGACGCTCGCCGCCCTTGCGCCGCTCACCAACCGGGCCCGGCTAGGTATCGCGGTCATGTCGGCCAGCTATCGCCCGGCGCCGCTCGCGGCCAAGATGACGACCGCGCTCGACGTCATCTCCGGTGGACGGCTGATCGTCGGTCTCGGCACGGGCTCAGACCGCGCAGAGCACGAGGCGTATGGGTACCACTTCGGCACCCCGGCCGAGCGCACCGCAGGCGTCATCCGAGCGCTCGACGTGATGCGGGCGATGTCCGACACGCCCAATGGGACCCCGCCCAACCAGCCGGCATCGCGCCCGCCCATTTGGCTCGCGGCCCACAAACCGCGCCTGCTTCGGCTGGCGGGCGAGCGGGCCGACGGGATGATCTCGGCATGGATCGCGCCCGAGAAGTTCGCGTCACGACGCGCAATCGTCGATGCATCACGCCAGTCTGCCGGGCGAGGCCCGCTTGCATTCTGCCTCTACACGTTCGCGTTCGCGTACCCGACCGAACGCGAGGCCCACGCGTGGTTGACGCCCCAGGCCACCGCGCTCGGCACGACTCCTGCCGCCGTCCTGCGATGGATTCGCACGACCGGAATCGTCGGCACGACGGACGAGGTTCGCGACCAGCTCGCCGAATACGGACCTGCCGGAGCCACCGACGCCGTCCTCTCCATGCCGTCCCGAGTCCCGATCGACGCCATCGACGCGCTCGCACAGGCCGTCCTCCCGCCGTCAGGCCTCACGATCCATTCCGCGAACCCGACGACCGACGCGCGGGAGAACCTGGTCGACCTGCTCGTCGAACAGCACCGCAGGGCTGGACGTGGGACGGATGTCGCCGTCATCGACGACGCCGGCCGGTGGACGTTCGACGATCTTGACGACGCGTCCGCGCGTGCCGCGGGACGCCTGCGACGAGCCGGTGTGCGTCGCGGCGAACGGGTCGCGATCGTCGTTCCGGACGGGCGTCTTTGGTGCGCCGCATTCCTCGGAGCTGCCCGGCTGGGCGCCGTCGCGATTCCCCTGGAGCCGGGCGGTCGTCACACCCTGGCCACGCTCGACGATCTCGAGCCCACCGCCGCGGTGTGCGCACCCGACCAAGACTTGCCACCAGACGTCGCGCGGATCGCACCCGAGGATCTGTTCGAAGGGGCTCCTCAGCCGATTGCCGCGGTGGATCCCGAGGACCTCGCGTACATGATCTTCTCGTCCGGTTCGACCGGCCGGCCCAAGGGGGCGATGCACGCCCATCGTGACCTGCGCGCCAGCGTGGACGGCTACGCTGGCGAGATCCTGGCCCTCGGCCCAGGCGATCGCTGCCATTCGGTCGCGCGCCTGTTTGCCTCACTCGGGTTCGGCAACGGCTTCTTCCGCCCGCTCGGCCGCGGTGCGGCGTGCGTGTTCTCGTCCGCGCGCCCTACGGTCCGCAGCGTCGTCGGAGCAATCGAGCGACATGGTGTGACGGTCCTGTCGGGTGTCCCGACGTTCTGGGCTCAGCTCGCGACGTTTCTGCAACGGCACCCGGATCCAGGAGCATTGGCGGGTGTGCGGCTGGCAGTGTCGTCCGGAGACGCGCTGCCCTCGGTGATCGGTCAACGCATCAGCGAGGTCACCGGTGTCGAGCTGATCGAAGGACTCGGGTGTTCGGAGTGCTCGAACATCGTCATCTCGACACGTCCCGGCGAGCCGATGCCCGGAGCCCTCGGCCGGATCGTCCCGGGTGTCGAGATCCGCCTGGCCGACGACGATGGCCAACCCGTCGCGGAGGGTGCTCCGGGCCGGCTCTGGATCAAGAGCCCGTCCAATACCACTGGGTACTGGCGGCGCGGTGACGAAACCCGTCAACTCGTCTACGGCCCTTGGGTGCGAATGGGCGACGTCCTGCGCCAGAACGACGGTATCTTTCGTCACCTGGGTCGAGCCGATGACCTGTTCAAGGTCGACGCGAAGTGGGTCAGCCCCATCGAGGTCGAGGGGGCCCTGCACGAGCACCCCGCCGTCGCCGAAGCCGCGGTCGTCGGCCTGCCCGACGCCGACGGGTTGGTCCACGCGACCGCATACGTGGTGCTTCGTGATCCGGGCACGGACGACACACCTGACCTGGCCGACGTACTTCGCCGGCACGTCGCGCACCGGCTCGCATCGCACATGGCTCCGACGTCCGTCACGATCGTGGGTGAGCTGCCGCGCGGAGCGACCGGCAAGGTGGATCGCCAGGCGCTGCGCAAACGCATCTGATTGATCGTCCCGCGGGGCTCGTCAGCGCCCGGCGCCGTGCAGGGAGGTGATGTCACTGCTCTGGGGATGGTCCGTCGCGATGCGACGCGCCTCGACGCGACGCGCCCAGTCCTCGTCGACGACCGGCCACCGCGACAACGCGGCCGCGTGGCGCATGTACCACAGGCCTTCGGGACGCGCGAAATTGCGGTTCTCCCAAGTGGCCCGGTTGGGGGATGGATCGTTCACGCTCTGACCTTGCCCTCTGCACAGGGGTTGTACAAGACGACATGCCGTCGGGGTGACCATCAACTGGCCGACGCGTGCGCACCGGTTCACCTCAGGATTTCCTTGTACGGCGCCGATACCCCCTTGACGTCGGACGCGGCGTCGCATCTGCCTTCCCACAACTCTCTGGAGTTCCATGGCGACGATCCTCGTCGCAGACGACGACCAGCTTCTGCGCGCGATTCTCCGCGACCAGCTCGAGCGGGCCGACCATGCGGTCCTCGAGGCCGGTGACGGGATGGCCGCGGTCGACATCGCGCTCGACGAGCGCCCAGACGTGCTGCTGTTGGACGTCATGATGCCGCTCGCCCGCGGACTCGAGGTCGTCCGCCGCGTACGCCAGCAGCAGGACTGGCATCCGGTGATCCTGATGATCAGCGCACGCACGCGCGTCACCGACCGCTTCAACGCGCTGGAGGCAGGCGCAGACGCGTACTTCGAGAAGCCGTTCGCGCCAGATGACCTGCTGCAGGCGATCGAGCGTCTGACAACCGAGGCACAACCTGCACGGTACATCGACGTCCTGGGACCGCTGTGGGCGACGATCGCGATCAGACAGCTCGCCGAAGACGCATTCGCCCGCCGACGCCCCGGACCGAGCCGCGACGCCCATGTCGAGGAGCTGTTCACAAGACTGGTCGCAGACAGCATCGGGCGGATGCCAGGGTCGACAGCGCCGAACGGATCGGCGGCGAGCGCACTGCGTCGTCTGTGGGGGGACGCGGTCCGCGCGCTTCTACGTGACTCCGTGGAGGCCGACCCGGTGGTCGGCAACGTGACGCTGGCGGATGCGCTGGCAGCCGTCGAACGTGCGAGTCACGAAGCACTGCAGCGCCACCGTGCCCAGCTCGAGCTGCCCGCGACACTCCCGAGCTTCTGGCACGACGCGCTCACGAGAACCCTCACCACCCGAGCACCCAGCCCCTCGCCGGCGCCCCAGCTCGGGCGCGAGGCGACGGAGGGCTGGAGTCACCGGCTGCGCCGGGTACTTGACGCCCGGGACACGCCCGACGCGATCGTCCAACGATGGAGCCAGGTTCTCGGCGGGGTCCTCGCATCATCTGATGCCGCGGTTGCGGCCGTGCCCACGATTGATCCCCTCGGCCCGGTGTGGTTGGCAGCGGCCGCGCGCAGCGGGCGGTCTGTGGAGCACCGATGAACCCGCACATGGCCGTCCTCGTTGTCCTCTTTGGATTCGCGATCATCCTGGTCGGCTGCGTCATCATGATCGTCTCCTGGAAGTTGCGACGGCAGCTCCAGGAACGCCTGGACCGGCCCGTGCGCCAATCGCTGGCCGAGCTTCCGTCGTCGGTCGTGCTGGACGCCGAGCCCCCGGCCGCGCCACGTTTCGGTCGACGTCGGCGTATCGCGCGCGACCTGGTAGTCGAGGCCACGACATCCCTGTCTGGCCACCGGCGCGATCGCGCGGTGCGGTGGCTCGAGGACAACGGCTTTATCGCCGAGGCAGCGCGGACGCTCCTGCGGCCCACCAGCAGGGGGTGGCGGCGTGCGGAGGCCGCCGCCCTGCTCGGCCGGATGGGCAGCCGGCGGGCGGCGCAGGCGCTTGCATACGGGCTGCGGGACGGTCGGTATCGCGTGCGTGACGCATGCGCGATGGCCCTGGGACACGTCGCCACCGAGCACGAGGTCCCGGCGCTCGTCGCGGCGGTCGAACAACGACTCGTGCCACGTGGGATCCTCTCTGGTGCCCTGCTGCACCTGGACTCCGCAGCGGACCCGGTGCTGATCACGTGCCTGGGCCACGCCGACCCGACCGTGCGGGAGCTGGTCGCCAGGGTGCTCGGCATACGCCGCTCGACGATGGCGATCCCTGCGCTCATGGCCACCCTCGACGACCCGGATCCCGAGACCCGGCGCGAGGCGCTTCTGGCGGTAGCTGAGATCGCGGCCAACAGCCACGAGTCCATCACGGTGGACCCGGAGCCCCTGATCCGCTTGTCGGTCGCCGACGAATCCATCGTGCGTGCAGCCGCCGCAACGGGCCTCGGGCAGATCCTGGGTGACGGTGCGGGCCGGGTGCTGACGAGCATGACCCGCGATCCTGAGTACTGGGTCAGCTACCGCGCCGCCGAGTCTCTGTGCCGCCTACCCTCGGGTCGTGAGTTCGGCTGGCGAATCTTGTGCGCCCGTGACGACAGCCCGGGCGCGCGGCGGGCCAAGTCGGCCTGCCTGGAGTGGCTCGAGCGCACGGGGGGCATCGAGGGGCGCATCGCGGCAGCTCTGACGTGCGGTAACGAGGACCGACTCGTGGCGACGCTGCAGGTACTCGAAGCCGTCGGCTCCCGCGCCTGGGGTGAGCTCCTGACGCGGTCCGCGTCTCCTGCGGAGGTCGCGGCATGAGTTGGTTGATCGTCCTGATCATGGTGCTCGCGGGCATCGTCGCGTTCTACTTCGCCCTGCTTGCGATCGCCTCGCTTGCGCTGACCGCCGTGGCCGGCCGCGAGATCTACGACCACGCGCTCGACCGCAAGGCGGACATCGGCGAGGACATGTTCACGTTCCCCCTGACGCCACCCGTGTCGGTGCTGCTTCCCGCGTACAACGAATCGGCTGCCATCGTGGAGTCGGTCGCGTCGCTGCTTGGCCTGCGCTACCCGGAGTTCGAGGTGATCGTCGTCAACGACGGCTCCAAGGACGACACCCTGCGGCAGGTCGTCGAGGCCTACGGCCTGGAGCCGCTGGACCGTGACCCGCCCAACACGCTCACGACCCAGCCGGTGCGGGGCATCTACCAGTCGCGGGCATACCCCGAGCTGATCGTCATCGACAAGGAGAACGGCGGCAAGGCCGATTCGCTCAACGCCGGCATCAACGCGTCGCGGTACCCACTGGTGTGCGGCATCGACGCCGACTCCATCTTGGAGCCGGACGCGCTGCTTCGCGCGATCGAGCCGTTCGTGCTGCGCCCGGACCTTGTCATCGCCACCGGCGGGATCGTGCGCATCGCCAACGGCTCGACGTTCGCGCGCGGCACCCTGACCCAAGCCGGCATCCCCCGCAAGCACATTCCCGGGTTCCAGATCGTCGAGTACATGCGCGGGTTCCTCGTCGGCCGCTGCAGTTGGAGCCGTCTCAACGCCCTGCTGATCGTGTCCGGGGCGTTCGGGATCTTCCGCAAGGACGTCGTGGTGGAGGTCGGCGGGTACGCCCATACGATCGGTGAGGACGCCGAGTTGGTCGTGCGCATGCAGCGGGTCATGATCGAGCAGGACCGCCCCTACCGCGTCGAGTTCGTCCCGGATGCGGTGTGCTGGACCGAGGCGCCTGAGACCCTGGCGGTGTTGCGCCGCCAACGCACGCGCTGGCAGCGCGGGCTGTACGACACACTCTCGCGTCACCGCACCATGCTCTTCAACCCCCGGTACGGCACATTGGGGACGATGGCGCTGCCCTACTTCCTGCTGTTCGAGCTCCTCGGCCCCGTCATGGAGGGGATCGCGGCGGTCCTGGCGATCGCGATGTGGGCAGGCGGGTTGCTGAACACGGGTCTGGCGCCGTTCATGTTGCTGATCATTGTGGGCCTCGGCCTGGTCCTGTCCATCTCGTCGCTGGTGATGGAGGAGGTCGTCTTCCACCGGTACCCCAAGTGGAAGCACGTCGGGCGGATCGCGTACCTTGCGGTGATCGAGACCTTCGGCTACCGGCAGCTCAACTCATGGTGGCGCATCGCCGGTCTGTACGAGGCGATGCGAAAGAAGCAGGGCTGGGGCGCCATGACCCGCACCGGGGCCGCTGCCGGCGAGCGCAAGAGCTTCGGCGGCGGCCGCTACTGGTCCCTGCGCGCCGAGATCGAGGATCGCTTGGACCCACCGGGCGAAGCAACCCTGGTTGACGCCATCCCGATCCGCGAAACGGTCGGAGCCGGCCGATGAGCGCCCCTCTCGTTGACTCCATCGACCGGATGTTCACGGTGACGCGCCCGACCTCAGGAGTCGACGGTGATCGCCTCGGGCCGGGTTCAGTCGATCATCCGGTAGGCGGGCAGCGTCAGGAAGTCGACGAGCTTGTCTGCCGTCGAGATCTCGTCGAACAGGCGGGCCGCCTCCTCGTAGCGACCGGCGTCGTATCCCGCGCCGAGCTCGCCTTTGATGACCACCATCTCCTCGGCGAGGAACTCCCGGAACATCGGCACGTCGATCTTGCGGCCGTCGTCCAACACGCCTTTGTCGTTGTGGATCCACTGCCACAACTGCGAGCGGCTGATCTCGGCGGTCGCGGCGTCCTCCATGAGGTTGCGGATCGGCACGCAGCCGACGCCCGCAAGCCACGCGCCCAGGTACTGCACGCCGACATTGATGTTGGTGCGCACGCCGGTCTCGGTGATCGGGCCCTCCGGACCGAAGTCCAGCAGGTCGTCCGCCGTGATCTCGACGTCCTCGAGCTTCTTCTCGATCTGGTTTGCCTGTGGCATGACCGCGTCGAACGCCTCCAGCGCGATCGCCACCAGGCCGGGGTGCGCCACCCACGTGCCATCGTGGCCGTTGTTGGCTTCGCGGATCTTGTCCTGTCGTACCTTCTCGAGCGCCGCGTCGTTGGCTTCGGGGTCGTTCTTGATCGGGATCTGCGCCGCCATACCGCCCATGGCGTGGGCGTTGCGACGGTGACAGGTCTTGATGCACAGCAGGCTGTATGAGTTCATGAAGTGCGTCGCCATCGTGACCAGCACACGGTCGGCCAGGACGAAGTCCGGACGGGTGCGGAACTTCTTGATGCAGCTGAAGATGTAGTCCCAGCGGCCGCAGTTGAGGCCCGACGAGTGGTCACGCAGCTCATACAGGATCTCGTCCATCTCGAACGCTGCGAGGATCGTCTCGATCAACACCGTCGCCTTGATGGTCCCCTGTGGGATACCGAGATGGTCCTGCGTCATCACGAAGATGTCGTTCCAGAGGCGCGCCTCCAGATGGCTCTCCAGCTTGGGCAGGTAGAAGTACGGGCCGCTGCCCGCCGCGATCTTGGGCTTGGCGCTGTGGAACATGTAGAGCGCGAAATCGAAGACACCGCCGCTGACCGGCTGCCCGTCGACCGTGCAGTGCTTCTCCATCAGATGCCACCCGCGAGGCCGCACCAGCAGCGTCGCCGTCTCGTCCTTGAGCGCGTACTTCTTGCCGTCCGGGCTCTCGAACGAGATCGTGCGCAGCACCGCGTCGCGTAGGTTGACCTGACCCATGATGCAGTTGGCCCACGTCGGGGTGTTGGAGTCCTCGAAGTCCGCCATGAACGCCTTGGCGCCGGAGTTGAGCGCGTTGATGATCATCTTGCGATCGACCGGACCGGTGATCTCCGTACGCCGGTCCTGCATGTCGGCCGGCACTGGCGCCACGCTCCAGTGACCCGCGCGGACGTCGGCCGTCCCGGAAAGAAAGTCGGGGCGCTCGCCCGCGTCCAGGCGCGCCTGGCGCTGCTCACGTGCGTCGAGCAGCTCGAGCCGCCGGGCGTCGAACGCCCGGTGCAGCTTCGCCACGAGTTCCATCGCCTCCGGTACGAGGATCTCGGCGATGCCGGGGACCTCGGGGCCGTGGATCTCGACGCCCGCCGGTGGGGTGATGTTGCTCGCCATCGTGCTCCTTCCAGTGGTGAAAACGAACGGGCCGGCGCGCACGAACGGGCGACGACCCAGAACCTGCTGCATTCCCGGACATACAGGGCGGTGAAGATTAGTCGATCACGGCCGGGCTGGGTCGCCTACCTTCGGGCAGGGTCACCCGAACCGGTACCGGCTGCCGCGATGGCGTCGCCGATCCCTGCTCGAGGCGTACTCGTCCGCCCAGGCAAGGACCCGCACCTCGCGCGACGGGTCTATCCTGTCCCCATGGTGGCGTTGACCGAACCACAGGGACGCGTGACCCGACTGCTGACGCGATTCACAATGGACGCAGACGGTCGACTGCGCGGCATGCGCCTGCTTGCCATCGCGTTCGTCGCCGGCCTGATCGTGGCCATCGGTACAACCGCGGCGATCGTCGCGGCAGACGCCGGCAGTCCGATGACCCTGTCGATCTGGGTCATCGTGGCGTTCCTCGGTGTCAAGCTGCCACTGCTCGGTGTGCTGTGGTGGATCTTGGGACGTCGCCAGCGTGACGAGGAGCCCACCGACGAGGAGCTTCGCCTGATGATGGCGCGACTCGAAATCAGAACCGTCGCCGCGCTGCGCACCCCCGAGGCGCATGACCGCCTCGAGATCCTGCGCGACGAGGCTTGGTTCGTCTCGGATCGCGCGTCGGCTGAGCTGAAACCGCACGCAGTGGAGCTCGCGCTCCGGCTCGATGAGCTCGCTCACGCGGCCGCGCCGGGCAGCGAACCCACGCCACCACGCTGACGCGGTCAGCTGCGGGAGAGCTCATCGTCCAGCAGCCCGACCTTGAGCGCGTGCCTGACGAGCTCGGCGCGTGACGTTGCGCCGAGCTTGGTCATCAGATTGGCCCGGTGTCCCTCGACGGTGCGGATGCTGACGACGAGCTCGTCGGCGATCTGCTGGTTGGTGAGCCCGAGCGCAAGCAACCGCAGCACATCCCGCTCCCGTGCCGACAATGCGGCCACGCCGTTGTGGTGCTGATCTCCCTCGGCGAGCACCGCCCCGACCCCGGGCGTCACGTAGCGCCCACCCGAGGCCACGATCCGCATCGCTCTGATGAGCTCGTTGTCGTCGACTGTCGGCAGCACGATCCCTGTGACCCCGAGCTCGAACAGCCGGCGCACCAACACCGGATCGGCCGACGCGGACAGCATCAGCACCGCGGCCATCGGCCATCGTTCGCGGATGGAGCGAGCCGAAGCCGAGCCATGCCCGGTGCCGAGAACGACCACGTCTGGATCCGCTCCGGACCTCCCGACGATCGACTCCCCCTCCTCGACGATGACGAACCCCTGCTCACGGGCGAGGGCGACCCGTATACCGCTTCGCACCAGCGGTTGCGCATCAATGACCATCACGCGCACATGGTTCGCCACACGCCTCACCTGAACCTTCGCCGCAATACGATCCGTTCAGCTCGACGAGGAACCTAGTACATCTGGCCTAGCTCGCGTCGGCGCCTGCTGCGATACTCGCTGCGGCGGTGTTCGGAATCGCCGTGGCCGCGCCTGGCGCACAACGAGGGATGCCATGCCGCCGGTCCCTGACCGGGGTCCTGGTCCCACCCACCGGGGCCCCGGACCGTGCGGCGCACGCCACACGCCGGCGGCTACCGGCGGCCCTCGGCCTCGTCCATCGCGACGTTGGCAAGCCGGTCGGCCTCGGCGTTGCCCGAGCGCCGGACGTGTTCGAACCTGACCGAGTCGAATGTCCGGGCGACTGCGCGGGCCTCGAGATGCAGCGCACGCAGTCCTTCCGCACGCACACGCCACGTGCCCTTCATCTGCTCGATGACGAGCTTCGAGTCACCGAACACCTTGAGCTGCCTGATACCCAACTCGGTTGCGCGGCGCATTCCCGCGATGAGCCCCTGATACTCGGCGACGTTGTTGGTCGCGGTACCGATCGTGTTGCCGTCCGCAGCCAGGGTCTCACCGCCGGGCCGCTCCAACACGTAGCCGTACCCCGCCGGCCCGGGGTTGCCGCGTGAGCCGCCGTCGAAGTAGAGGACGGCGGCGTCTTGGACCACGAACAACGACTGCTGATCGCTCATTACAGGGATCCGTGGGTGGGCGGAGCGTCCATCTGAACGCGATCCTACGGGTCCGGAGGGCTCGCATCGGTCTGCCAGACGGCCCGGTCCTCCTGCGCCAGGCGCCGCACCAGCGTGTCCGCGAGCACGGCGTCAGGGTCGATTCGCGTAGTGCCATCCCGCTCACATGTGGCCAGTCCACGCGCCTGCATGACGTGGAGTGCGCTGGAGACCGAGCGTGCGCGACGGCCCTGCGAGCCCAGCCCTCGGACAATCGGACGACCCTCGCGCCGTGCCCGGTGATGGGTCTCGCTCAGCGCTTCGTGCAGGCGACGCGACGCAACCGCCACACCGCCGCAGGCTGCGATCGACGTCACCTCGCGGGCGACGACTTGGCCCACGGTGATCGGTGTGATGCGACGCAGACGATCCAGCATCACCGGCACGATCGGACCGGTGCTCGCAGCGACGGGGGCTCCGATGGTGATGGCAACCGTCGTGCGGCCACGTCGCAGCGGGTCGTACGCGATCCCGATCGGCAGGATCGACGCCGGAGCCCCACGGCGGACGATGAGATTCAGAACATCGCCCACGGGACCGATCCCACCGTCGGGTGACACGCGGCCCTCCGGAAACACGAGCAGCGGCTCACCTGTGCGGACCAGATCGATGAGCCGACGCAGGTCGCCGGCTGCGCGTGCCACGTGGGCACGCCACACCTCGCCGCCGAGCGTGCCACAGAGCCCGTCGGCGGTCACGTCCTGCCACAACTCATGGGCGAACGCAGCGTCGCGCGCCTGGGCGACGGTGCCCGGAGGGCGGCGCCCGACCACAGAGGCCCGGTGCGCCAACTCCGCCAGGATCCGCGGTGCCAGCACGTCCGCCAGCGACACATCGGGATCGATGCCGCCGAGCGCCTGGCTCAGCTTGAGTCCCACCGGGCGGCGGATGGGATGCGCACGCACCCGCGGCAGCCAGGTGCCGGGAGTCAACCGCCATGCCACCCGCGCCAACGGAATCGGAAGATGAAGCCCCGCGCTCACGACCCCAGGCTCGAACAGGTCGTCACGCGCGGCGAAATGCATGCGCGACCCGCTGTCGCGCCGCCACATCCCGCCGTGCCTCGTCAGCAGGCCCGCGATCAGCGGGACGTCCGTCTCGGCGCGATGTGTGGCCACCCACAGTTGACCCGGACCCACCTGCGGGATGGGATCCACCAAGACCTGGACGTCGAACCGGGCTCGCGTCACCGCCCACATCCCGATCCCGACGATTTCGTACAGCCATTCCCATGGACGGGTCTCGGGGCGCGATCCCGGTCGGCTCAATGGCTCGCGAGACATCACGGCAGCATAGGCCGCCCAAGAGCCGTGGTGAGGGCGGCGAATAAATCCAGCCGCCATCAGCGTTTGAGCCCCGCAGGGGCTCATAGGCCGCCCAAGAGCCGTGGTGACGACGGCGAATAAATCCAGCCGCCATCAGCGTTTGAGCCCCGCAGGGGCTCATAGGCCGCCCAAGAGCCGTGGTGAGGGCGGCGTATGGAAGTCTAGGCGCCAGCCGGCTGCAGGTCCGCGCCGAGGGCGTCCGCACCGTCGCCGGGCAGCAATGCCTGAAGGCGCTCCCATGCGGCGGCCTCAACGCGCTCGTACTCGTCGATCGCGTAGCGGTGGGCGTTGCGGGATACGGCCAAGTAGTCGGACATCGCGCGTTCGATGGTGATGGGGTCGGCGGCCATGGTGGGGACCTTTCGGGCGGGCGGTGTGACGTATGAGTCGGCGTCGTCTGCACTCACCGTAGCGCAGCCGATCCCGACCGGGCCCACGGTCCGGTCTGCGGTGTGATCGCCCGCGCAACCTAGTCGTTGAGCGTCCACGAGTGGTCCGACTGCGGAGTGAGACGGTAGCTCCGGCGAGCGGGACCGAGCGAGGCCAGGACGCAGCGTTCTCCGCATATCGGGAATATCCGGACAACCGTGGACACCCCGTCCGACGGAGGGTCGCAGCCGTCGGAACGGCATCGGTATTCCGCTGTCGGACCACTAGTAGGCTAGACGGATGGGAGCGTTCACTGCGGTCGACTACTTCGACGTGGACAGCCTGCTGACCGACGAGGAGCGGCTCGTGCGCGACACGGTCCGCGCGTTCGTCGACAGCGAGGTCATGCCGATCATCGAGCAGGCCAACCGGGAGGGGCGGTTCCCCCGCGAGCTCCTGCCGGGACTCGCCGAGTTGGGGCTCTTGGGCGCCAACCTGGCCGGGTACGGCCTGCCAGGGTTGGGGGCGGTCGCATACGGATTGGTCATGCAGGAGCTCGAGCGTGGCGACAGCGCGCTGCGCTCGTTCGTCTCGGTGCAGGGCGCACTGACGATGTACGCGATCCACCGCTTCGGTTCGGATGAGCAGAAGGAGCGCTGGTTGCCGTCGCTCGGGCGGGGCGAGGCGATCGGCTGCTTCGGCCTGACCGAGCCGGACTTTGGATCGAACCCCGCCGGCATGTTGACGAGCGCGGTCCGCGACGGTGGCGATTGGGTGCTGTCCGGAACCAAGCGTTGGATCACGAGCGGCTCGATCGCAGACATCGCAGTGGTATGGGCACGTGTCGACGGAAGCATCGGGGGGTTCCTGGTCGAGCACGGCACTCCGGGCTTCACCACGTCCGACATGCATGGCAAGTGGAGTTTGCGGGCATCCGTCACGAGCGAGCTCCATCTGGCCGACGTGCGGCTGCCGGACTCCGCTCGCCTGCCCCTGGCAGAGGGGCTCAAGTCCCCGCTGGCATGCCTGACCCAGGCACGGTATGGCATCTCGTGGGGGGTGATCGGGGCGGCGATGGCGTGCTACGACACTGCGCTGCAGTATGCGAAGGCCCGTGTGCAGTTCGATCGGCCGATCGCCGGGTATCAGCTGGTGCAGGCGAAGCTTGCCGAGATGGTGACCGGAATCACGACGAGCCAGCTTCTGGCCGTTCAGCTCGGCCGGCTCAAGGACCGCGGCGAGATGCGTCCGCAGCAGGTCTCGATGGCCAAGCGCCACAATGTCGCGCACGCGTTGTGGACGGCGCGGACCGCCCGCGATGTGCTCGGCGCGAACGGTGTCGTGGACGAGTACCCGGTGTTCCGTCACATGGCGAACCTGGAGTCGGTGGTCACGTACGAGGGCACGCACGACATCCACACGCTGATCCTGGGCCACGACGTGACGGGCCTTGCCGCCTACAGCGGCTAGCGGACCATGTCGTCGCCGACCCAGCCGGTCGTACCGCTGGGCGAGGGAGACCTCGACCCGGACCCCTTCATCCAGTTCGCCGCGTGGTTTGAGGGCGCTCGGACGGCGGAGGTGCATGAGCCGGAGGCCGTGACGCTCGCGACCGCAACGCCGTCGGGCGCTCCGTCCGCACGGATGGTGTTGCTGCGTGGATGGGGTCCAGCCGGTTTCGTGTTCTTCTCGAACTACGAAAGCCGCAAGGCGAGCGAGCTCGAGACCAATCCGCGAGCTGCACTCGTCGTCTACTGGGCGGCAATCGGTCGCCAGATCCGGATCGAGGGGGCAGTCGCCAGAACCACCGACGCGGAGTCGGACTCGTACTTTTCGACACGCCACCGTGGGAGCCAGATCGGCGCGTGGGCCTCGGCGCAGAGCCATCCGATTCCCGATCGCGCGACGCTCGAGCGGGAGGTGGCCGAACTCGCCCGACGCTTCGGCGACGCCCCGGTCCCGAGACCGACCAACTGGGGCGGGTATCGCCTGATCCCCTGGGCCTTCGAGTTCTGGCAACACGCCGAGAACCGCCTGCACGACCGCTTCCTTTACACCCCCGACGACGGCATGTGGCGTATGCAACGCCTCGCCCCATAGACGTCGCCGGGACGCCCCCGAGACGGAGATCGATTCGGGCTCCGGCGACTCGTGACGCCCCCCGATGCGGACCCTCGCAGCGTGGGGTTGGTCGCGGACACGGTTTGCGCGGCGCAGCTACCATGCATTGTCGTGGCACGCAGTGACGACTTCCCGACGGGGTTCCGCCAGCTTCCCGGCAGCGTCGACCAGCTCCTGACCGAGCTGATGGGGGTCGGCCGGGCGGCGGCGACGCCGCGGGCCTTGACCGACGTCTACCTGACCGACGCCCCTCCGACGCTCAACGTCACGGTCGACATCGCGGGGCTCGATCCGCACACGCTTGAGGTGATTCTCGACGGGGACCTCCTGACGATCCGGGGCGGCCGGCGTCGCCCTGCCGAATCAGGCCGGCGCGTCTACCAGCACGTCGAGATCGACTGGGGACCGTTCGAACGGCGCGTGCGCATCGAAACCCCCGTTGACCCCGCCTCGACCACCGTCACCTACGACCGAGGTCTGCTGCAGATCGCGCTCCCGCTGGCAAAGGCACCGGTGGGCGCCCGCGTGCTGATCGGCGTCAGGATCCCGGGGTGAGCGACGAGCTGCAGATCCCTGTCTCGGGCGAGTTCCCTCAGCAGCTTCCTGTGCTTCCCCTCAAGGGGACCGTCGTGTTCCCAGGAGCGATGGCGCCGCTCTCGATCGGCGAGGAGCGTTCGATACGACTCATCGACGACGTCGTCGACAGCGCCAATCGTATGGTCGTGCTCGTGGCCAGCCGCAACCCGGACACACCGGAACCGGGCCCGGAGCTTCTGCACGAGGTGGGCACCGTCGCCGTCGTGCAGAAGATGTTGAAGGTGCCGGACGGTACGTTGCGCATCCTCGCCCAGGGGACCGACCGGGTACGCGTCGGTCCGTACACGACGACGACCCCGTACCTGATCGCGCAGATCGCGGCGATGCCCGAGCTTGGACAGCGCAGCAAGCAGATCGAGGCGCTCGCCCGCAACATCCAGAGCATCTTCAGCCGCATCATCGACCTGGTGCCATACCTGCCCGACGAGCTCGAGCTCGCGGTCGCGAACATCGACGACCCGTCCCTGCTGTCGTACATCGTCGCCGCGTCGATGCGCTTCTCGTCCGAGGAGAAGCAGGAGCTCCTGTCAGAGCTCGACTTGGAGCAGCGCCTTCGGCGGATCACCGTCTTGCTCAACCGCGAGGCCGAGGTCCTGGAGCTCGGCGCGAAGATCCAGAGCGAAGTGCAGTCGGACATGGGGCGCGACCAGCGCGAGTACTACCTGCGCCAACAGCTTCGCGCGATCCAGGAGGAGCTCGGCGAGACCGACGAGACGCAGGCCGAGATCAACGACCTGCGTATCCGCCTCGGAGAGGTCGACCCACCCGAAGTCGTCCGCAAGGCCGCCGAGCGCGAGCTCGACCGATTGAGCCGCCTGCCCGCGGCGGCTGCGGAGTACTCGGTCATCCGTACGTACATCGATTGGATCCTGGCACTGCCTTGGGGCACGTACACGGAGGACAACCTGGATCTCAAGCGGGCGCGCACCGTGCTGGACGACGACCACTACGACATCGAGCAGGTCAAGGACCGCATTCTCGAGTACCTGGCGGTCGCACAGCTCAAGCGCGACGTCTCCGGCCCCATCCTGTGCTTCGTGGGTCCTCCCGGGGTTGGCAAGACGTCGCTCGGGCAGTCGATCGCCCGCACACTCGGAAGGAAGTTCGCTCGGATGTCGGCAGGCGGGGTGCGTGACGAAGCCGAGATCCGCGGGCACCGGCGCACCTACATCGGGGCGATGCCCGGAACCCTGGTCAGGGCGATCCGCGACGCCGAGTCGATGAACCCGGTGGTGATGATCGACGAGATCGACAAGATGGGCTCCGACGTGCGCGGCGACCCGGCTTCCGCGATGTTGGAGGTGCTGGATCCCGCTCAGCACCATGCGTTTCGCGATCACTACCTGGATCTTCCGCTCGACCTGAGTCGTGTCTTGTTCATCTGCACCGCCAACGTGCTCGACACGATCCCTCCGGCACTTCGCGACCGGATGGAGATCATCCGGCTCGCGGGGTACACGGACGAGGAGAAGCTCCACATCGCTCGGCGTTATCTCGTGCCACGGCAGCTCGACGCCAACGGGCTGACGGGAAAGCAGATCCGCATCGGGGACCCGGGCATCCGTGCCATCGTCTCCGAGTACACACGCGAGGCCGGCGTACGCGGGCTCGAGCGACAGATCGGCGCGGTCGTACGCAAGATCGCCCGCCGCGTCGCCGAAGGCGATTCACGGCGTGTGTCGGTCACCCGTGACACGGTACGGGAGCTCTTGGGACCGGAGCGTGTCCACTACGAGGTCAAACGGCGTACCCGCGAGCCGGGCGTCGCGACCGGCCTGGCGGTCACCGGTGCAGGCGGCGAGATCCTGTTCGTCGAGGCCCAGGTCATGCCCGGATCCGGCCGGCTCGTCGTCACGGGTCAGCTCGGAGACGTCATGCGCGAGTCGGCGCAAGCCGCGGTCTCGTACGTTCGGGCGCACGAGGACGAGCTTGGCCTCGACCTGGACGACGACTTCTTCCAGAAGCGCGACCTGCACCTGCACATCCCGGCGGGGGCGGTGCCGAAGGACGGCCCCTCTGCGGGCGTGACGCTGACGACCGCGCTGGTGTCTGCGATCTCGGGGCGGCCCGTCGACCCGAACGTCGCGATGACCGGTGAGATCACCCTGACCGGCCAGGTGTTACCGATCGGAGGGGTCAAGGAGAAGGTGTTGGCCGCGCATCGCGCTGGCATCCGCACGGTGATCATCCCCAAGCTCAACGAGGCCCAGATGCTGGCGGACGTCTCAGACGAGTTGCGCGCCAAGGTCCGCATCGTGCTGGCCGAGCGCCTGGGCGAGGTGCTGGACGTCGCCCTACGCGGACGCCGTCCCCGCCGGGCGGCGCGTGCCGCCACCTCCACCGTGTAGCTGCCATTTGGCCGTGACCGCGACAGCCAATCGTTACATCACATGCGGGAATTCTGTGACGTTTTGGCACACATCGGTTGCTGAAGGGTGGTTCACCGACTCGCGCAGCCGACCCCGACGATCGCGACGGGATGAGCCTGAGGCATGTCGGAGGCCAGCGCCGGTGGCACGTAGCGGCTCCTGAGATGCGTGCGCTGCGCATGGTGGGAACCCGGGGTATTGGTCCTACTCGCGGTCGACATGCAGATCGCCCCGGATGGCAGGGTTGATCGTGCCATCCGACTGGAGGAGGCGCGTCGACCGGATGCGAAGATGCACCCCATGCCGTCCCCGTCCCGCACCGATCCGGGCGTCGCCGCGCGATGACGGCGGACGATCGCAACCACGCGTCTGAAACGGGCGCCGGCCCAGATGGCCTGTCGCGGTTCATCTCCGACCGGCGGCGGTTGCTCTTGTCCCTCGTCGTCGGCGCCCTGTTGGCCACCGGCGTCGTCCTGCTTCTGGGTAAGGTGTCGGGGTTCGCAAAGTTCGTCGACCGGCTCCGCGAGGCCCACGCTGGTTGGCTCTTCGCCGGGGTCGCGCTCCAGACGCTCTCGATCCTCGCGTACATCCTCGCGTTCCGGACGATCACCCTCCGGGGAGATGGCACGCCCCTGCCGCTGCGTCCGACCGGTCACATCGTGCTGGCGGGACTCGGCGCCACCCGCCTGCTGGCGGCGGCGGGAGCCGGTGGGCTCGCCGTCAACTATTGGGGACTTCGACGCGCCGGCATCGGCGCCCGTGAGTCGGTCGCGCGGGTCCTGACCCTCAACACCGTGCTCTACGCGATCTTCGGTTGCATCGGCATGACAGCGGCCGCGGTACTGTGGGCGAACGGCACGGCTCCCGCCGCCCTCGCGGTCCCGTGGATTGCGGTCACCGGAGCGTGTCTGGTCGCCGCGACGTTCCTGTCGGCTCCGCAGCGAGTGGCGCGTCTCTCACACAACCCTCCTGCCGATCACGACGCCAGCCGCTTCAGCAGGACGATCCGAAAGGGTTTCGCGACCGCGGTCGTTGCCCTGGGACGCACGCGCGCGATCGTGGCGGCACCCGGGAGGCACGTCCCGATCCTCATCGGCTCAGCCGGGTACTGGGTGACCGACATCGCGTGCCTTGCCGTCTGCCTGCGAGCGTTCGACGTGCACGTCGGGCTGGGCGTCGTGGTGCTGGGGTACGCGACGGGTTACGTCGCGAGCATTCTCCCCCTGCCGACAGGCGGTGTCGGAGGGATCGACGCTGCGATGACGTTCGCGCTGCACCTGCTCGGCGTCCCGTTGGAGGACGCCCTGGCGGGCGTCGTCGCTTACCGGTTCGTGGGCTTCTGGCTCCCCACGATCCCCGGCGTGTGGGCACTCATCCGCCTCCCACGTCTGGGCCGGACGTTGGAAGCCGCTCGTGTGTGAGTCGGGTCAGGGAGTGTCAGAAACCAATCTGGTGCGTCCAGGTGGAGAGCGACAGTCGGGTCAGGAATGCCGGGCGTGGCCGCGGGAACGCCTGGCGACGCTTTGCAGCCGCCAGATTGTCCACAGTGCTCTTCTGACAGAACCTCAAGTCGGCACGACGGTTATCGTCGGATCACGCAACACGCAAGCGACACCGTCTCGCGCGACGGCGGCCACCACGACGACCCGGCTGTTGAGCGTTGCGACGGTTCCATCGGATCCCCGAACGCGAAGGCTCGTGGGGGTGAACCCCGCCTGCGGTCGCTCGAGCTGATTGGAGCCGGTCCCCAGCGTCAACTCGATCGACGCGCGGTCGCCCGCGCCTCCGCGCCCGGTGAACAGATCGATGACGGCGCGATCGGTCAGGCTGATCCGCTCGGGCAAACGAAGGAAGCCTCGGAGTTCGACTTGATCGCCGTCGTCCGCCGCGCAGACGGTCGCGACCGGAACCGACTTGGGTGGGTCGTCGCCGCCGCCACACCCGACCGCGCCCACCGCTGCGCAAAGCGCAACGAGGAGCGCCGAGAAGTGTCGGAGACTAAACGAGCGTGACCTCGACGGCCTGGGGACCGCGGTCGCCGTCCTGGGACTCGAACGTCACCTTCTGCCCCTGATCAAGGCTGCGGTAACCGTTCATCTGGATTTGTGAGTGATGGACGAAGAGGTCCCGACCGCCGTCGTCAGGGGTGATGAACCCGTACCCCTTCTCCGCGGAGAACCACTTCACAACGCCTTCGGGCACCTTCGCTACCTCATTCGGATCGGTACTTGCCAGGGCGGGTCGGCACATCGACCTACCCTGCCGAAAAATACAGGGGTTCGGAGCCGTAATCGCGGCCGACAGATGGTACCGGATCGCGGGTGAGAATGAATCGCTCGCAGCGATCGCAGGCCGTGTGGCACCTGGCCCGCTGGCGGAGGCGGCCCGGCGACACGGCGCCTACGAAACCCCTTCGTGGGGCCGTGTGAGCAGCACCGAACACGGCGCGTGCCGCACGAGATACCCGGCGAAGCTGCCGAGCAGAACGCGCTCGACGAGCCCACGGTGCGACGCGGCCACGATCAGGTCGACGTGGTGATCTGTGGCCCACTCGCACACCGCCGCCGGGGGGTACCCGTCCAGCAGCACCGCTTCGCCCTCCGCAGCCCCGGCCGCGATCTGTTCGAGCCATTCGCGAGACGCAGACTCGATGTCGGCGGGGTCGGGTGCCCACGCGCCGGCCTCGCCGGTGTAGAGCAGCGGCCAGGGAGCCACGTGGACGATGCTGAGCCGACCCGGACCCGCAGTGGCTCGAAGCGTGCGCGCCTCGGTGAGGGTGGCCAAGGATGCATCGGATCGGTCGATGCAGACGGCCATGTGTCGATACGGGGTCTCGGGCACGTTCGCTCCCATCTCGATACGGCGAGCGGTCCTTGTCAGCCTTCGTGTGGCCCACCCGTCTGTGTCATCAATGCTGCCTGATCCAGGACGCCACGGCTCCCCCCGCTGCGGTTCAGGCCGCAGTCGCCCGCCCAGGCGATGCTCCGAGTTGTGCGTCGGGTCGACGAAGGAGCGCGTGCCGTGCGGTCGCAAGCAGCGCGAGCTTCGACGACTCCCAGGCCGCCGAGCGTGCGTTGCAGTCGGCCGGGTCACCGCCCGCGCCGGGCTCGCCTAACCGGCCGGGGGCCAGCGCTCCTCGGGTTTGGGCTGGATCTGCCCGTAGGTCAGCATCCGCTGGCGGCTCGGGTCCATCGCCTCGAGTGGGCGTACCGCGGGCGCGCGCCACAACTCGAAGCTCTGGCAGGCGGCATCCGGATCGTCCCGGTTCTGGTTGACCGCCTCCGCGAGAGCTTGGGCGTCGCCCAGGCCGATCCCCGAGCTCGCTCCGGTCTCGGGGCCGAAGAAGTGGGCGGAATCGCCGATCAGGATCAACCCGGGGATCCACCACTTGGGGGTGTTGAGAAGCTGCGGCTCGCCGTAGCGGACCTGGTCGAGTGACTCGAGGCCCTGGATCCCTTGTTCGCATTCCGGAAGCAGGTCGATGAACATCTTCTTGATGGCGTCGACCCCAGGAGCCACCGCGGCGTCACGGCCGACCTTGTCGATGCTGCGCCACCCGGCGGTGCCCTCGGGCCAGGCGATCATGCCGATGTGACCGCCGTCGCTGAAGTACCGCATCGCGAACGACCTCGTGTTGAGCGTCGGCGCCATCCACTGGATCGTCGCGTCGGGGACCGCGTCGAACTTGGCATCGAGCCCGGCCATGCCGCGCACGGGGGAGTTCATGCCGTCACACGCGACGACGAGGTCGGCTGCGACCTCACGCCGGCCCTCGGGACCCTCGACGACCACGCCGACGATGCGATCATCATCCCCACGGATCAGGTCGACAACGGAGTGCTCGTATTCGACCGGCAGGTCGCGGGCGAGTAGGTGCAGGACCTCACCGACGTTGACGGCGATGGCGACGGCGCTGCCATCCGGACGCGGGGCGATGTCCCATCCCGTCTCGCGGATCTGGTGCAACACGCCGAGCTCCTCGAACGGTGGGTAGCCCTGATAGCCCAGCATGTAGCCGCGGGGGATGAACGCGCCCTCGGCCATGCGCTCGAACACCAGGGGCTCGAACCCGCGTAGCCGAAGCAGCCGCGCGAGCATCAACCCCACCATCCCGCCACCTGCGATCGCGATTCTCATCATGACGAGAAGGTTAGACAAACACGTCGCGGTCCGGCCTCGGCAGGGTCTGCCACGATCCCTGTCATGCCCAGGATCGTCTGCCTCTCCGATACCCATGGACTCCACGACGCGCTCGCCGTGCCCGACGGCGATGTGCTGATCCACGCCGGCGACGTGTCGATGCGCGGTCGCGAGGCCGAGGTGCAGGAGTTCGCCGCCTGGTTCGCCGCGCTCCCCCATCCCCACAAGATCGTGATCGCCGGCAACCACGACTGGCTGTTCGAGCGCACGCCCGCCCGTGGCCGGGAGCTTCTGAGCGGGGTCACGTACCTGCTGGACGAACGAACCGAGGTCGCCGGGCTCCGCGTCTGGGGGAGTCCCTGGCAACCGTGGTTCTATGACTGGGCGTTCAACCTGCCGCGTGGCCTCGCGCTCCACGAGAAGTGGGAGCTCATCCCGCAGGACACCGACGTTCTGGTCACGCATGGCCCGCCGTTTGGCTTCTTGGACGGCGCAGCGCGCCCCGCGGGCGGGTGGTCCGACGAGGACGGCGTCGACGTGGAGCACGTGGGGTGCGAGGAGTTGCGCTCGGCGATCGACCGCGTCCAGCCACGACTCCACGTGTTCGGGCACATCCACGAGGGATACGGGCGGGCGCAACTGGACGGGACGATCCTGGTAAACGCATCCAACTGCGACGAGGACTACCGGCCGGTCAACCCACCCGTGGTGATCGACCTGCCGTGACGAGCGGGGCGGGCCGCGTCCTGGGACCAGGAGATCGCAGAGAGCGGTGAATGTCTCCTTCGCGTCGGGAAATCCGTCACCGAGCTGTCGCACGGTGCTCGACGCCCGCTACCGCCCGTGCCGCCTTACTCCAGGCTCTTGGCGTCGATCACCTGGTCGGCTGGAGGTGGGGTGATCGTCACATCGGCATTCCAGTCGCTCATCGTCACGACGCCCGGACCAGACGCGGGCTCGATACGCAGTGGGTACGGCTTCGCCTGGTCGGCGACGTAGAGGATCCCGCCGTCGTTGGCGTCGTTGTCCTTGAGGCCGACGGTCGGGACGCCGCCGACGGGCTTTCCGTCGGTCCGGCTGATCTTGCCGTCCGGGCTCAGGACACCCTTCTCGAACTCGACCAGGTCGAGCAGGCCCGCGAAGTTGGCGAACCCCGGTGTGGTGACTGACGCCTTGATGTAGCGACCAGCGATCAGCTTGATGAGCTGATCGTTGCCCTGGGCGACGGTCTGACCGAGCGTCTTCGCGTCGGCCTTGAAATAGATGTCGTTGCCGATACGCACCACGTCGATGCGACCACCGTCCAGCGTCAGCGTCCCCGAGCCGCGCGCGACGCCTGCCAGCCGGAGGTCGATCGTGATCGACTGCCCGTCCTGGGAGATCTCACCCTTGACCCGCACCGACTTCGCCGACTGCGCCGCCTCTTTGGCCTTGGCGAGCACCTGGTCGGCCGTGAGCCCCGCCAGCGTGGACGTCGCTGCGGTCGACGACGTCGACGCGGTGGACGGCGGCTTCGTATCGCTGCCACCGCATCCTGCCAACACACCCGATACGAGCGCGACTGCGCTCAGGATGACGACGGCCATGCGCCGCCGAAGGCCGCCGCCGCTGTTGACCGCTCGGTCCATCGCCATCCCTCCGTCCGTGTTCGTCCAGATCAACCGTATCGATGTCGGGCGGATGGATGACAGAGAAGGGTTTGGCGATTCCGCAATTGGACGAGCGATTCGCCCGGAGGTACGATCGCCTTACCCGATCGACAGGAGGCTCATCGTGCCGCTCTACATGGACATCCACCACATGGATGGAGGCGTCTCCGCAAGCGACGTCGCGGCTGCGCACATGAAGGATCTCGAGGAGCAGGCGAAGTACGGCGTCAACTACAAGAATTACTGGGTAGACGAGAAGGCGGGTAAGATCTTTTGCCTCGTCGAGGCCCCGGATGCGGAGACGGCGCACACCGTTCACCGGGAAGCGCACGGCCTCGTCGCGGACGAGATCTACGAGGTTCACCAGGGCGAGTAGTCGCGTACGCAGCGAGCGGAGCAGAGCCAGCGGCCTGAGCGTCGGGTCGCTGAGGCCCGGCCCGACATCGCGGGGGCGGGGCTCCGCGAGCTACGCGGCAGCGGGGTCCGCCGTTCGACCCCTTCTCGACGCTTCGCGGACCTCAAACATTTAGTTTTCGAGCCTTCTGGAAGGAGGGTCCCCATGGGAGACACCAGCAGGCGGTCGGCCGCTGTCACTGGCGCCGGCAACGGGTTGGGCCGGGACACCGCGCTGGGTCTGGCCGCGAGGGGCTACAGGGTCTTCGGGACGGCGATGTCGCAGGAGGAGGTCGCCGACCTCGAGCACGCCTCCGGTGGCGCCGTCGAGCTGACGCGCTGCGACATCGCGGACGAAGCGGCCGTGAGGGCGTGGGCACATGAGAAGTCGGACGCCGAGCAGGACGCGCTCCGACTCAAGCTCGTTGGCCTCCGCTGAGCCCTCCGAATTGACCACCACCTCTCCACCCGACCAGAGGAGTCACGCCATGATCGAGCTCGTCGACGCGAACGACAGCCGCGCCGTCCGCAATAAGGACAACATCCTTGCCTTCTACGACCTGATGATCAACCAGAAGAAGTCCGAGGAGGCCGCCGCGAAGTACGTCAGCCCCTCCTACATCCAGCACAACCCGCTCATCCCGGACGGCGCCGACGCGCTCGGAGCGTTCTTCGGACAGGTCGCAAAAGAGCGCGCCCGTCCCCGGGTCGTGGTCCACCGCATCATCGCCGTCGGCGACTACGTGTGGGCGCACGTGAACTTCCTCAACCTGTTCAACGACGACCCCGACGACCAGGGGCTCGCCGGCGTCGACATCTACAGGATGGACGCCGACGGGCTGGCGATCGAGCACTGGGACGCCCTCCAGGTCGTCGGCAACCCGACCAACTCCGCCCCGTGGCTCGCACCCGACCTCCCTCGCGCCAACCCGAATGGGATGTTCTGAACCGGGAACCCGAATTCTCGAAGCCGCCGGTCCAGGGCGCGAGCTGTGAACCGGCCGCCCAGCGGAGCTGGGCCTGCCCTTCGCCGCAGATTCTGCAACTCATTCGGAAAGGAGGCCTGTTGGCCCGCATCGCCGTCGTCTACTACTCATCGACCGGACACGTCCACAAGCTGGCAACGGCCGTCGCCGCGGGCGCCGAGCAGGCGGGAGCCGAAGTCCGGATGCGCCGAGTCCGCGAGCTGGCACCCGAGGAGGTGATCCGCAGCCAGAACGCGTGGCACGAACACTATCTCGCCACCAAGGAGTCGGTGCCCGAGGCGGGGCTCGAGGACCTGGAGTGGGCCGACGGATACGCGTTCGGCACCCCCACGAGGTTCGGGAACCCGGCGGCTCAGCTCAAGCAGTTCCTCGACACCACCGGCCCGCTGTGGGTGCAGGGCAAGCTGTCCAACAAGCCGGTCACCACGTTCACCTCGTCGATGAACCGCCACGGCGGGCAGGAATCCACGATCCTCGCTCTCAACAGCGTCTTCTACCACTGGGAGGAGTGAGAATCGTCGGGGTTGGAGAGGCGGGCGCTACCGGGAGCAATCGATCGCGATGTGGGGCTCAAGCGGGTTCGAAGCGCCTTGAGGGACGTCAGCACAGTGACTTGTCTGGGTTGCTCGAGGAATCGGATGGTGTGGTCAGCGTGGGGGGTGAGGCGAGTCCAAGGTGCGCCGTCGCCACTTACCCGGTTGGGGTGCGACCGACCATCGCCCGTGACCTTGGGAACCGATGGACTCTTCTCGTCCGACGCGTTTCGACGTAGGAGCGGCCGTCACCGAAGCTCCCAAGCCAGAGTTCGAGTAGGCGCGATGACGACGCTTGAGCGACCCCCTTGGAAGTGCTCCCGGCTTGTCGCTTCCAAAGGTGTAGCCACTTTCGTGCTGCTGCCCGGTGAGCGTGTCGTCATCACCGCCTTCCGGGTGGTCCGTACGGTGGGCTCGTTCCGCCTCACGGCCGTCGTCGCAACGTCCACGGACGAGACCACCCTGCTGAACAACGTCGATCGAGTTCCAAACGGGTTCTCGCGCCGCTTGGGGGTCGCGGTGCCTGTGACCGGCTGATCCGGCGACTGATACCCCGAGCGACGAGCGAGGAAGATCACGCTCCGCGGGCGGCGGCCACGGCGACGACGACCACGCGAGCCATGAACCGGGACGCGTCGGCGTCCTCCAGGCCCTCGCGCGAAAGGCGCCGCCAGGTCCAGAAGTCGAGGGCCAGGGCCACCGCGCCCGTCGTCAGCCGCCGGCCCTCCTCGTCGTCGGCCGGGAAGCCCGCTGCGAGCGCCTCGGCGAGCCGCGCCGTGCCGGCATCGAGCGTGTCGGCGAGCAGGGCATCGAGGGCGGGAACCAGCTCGCGGTCGCGCCTGACGTTGCCCGCCATGCGCTGGTTGGCGCGATACCAGGCGTAGAGGGCGCCCAGGACGACCTCGAGGCGCTCGACGGGGTCCGCGATTCTCAGGGCCGGCGTCGGGTCCGGGGGCGGGTTCTGCGCGAGGAAGTGGGCCTGACAGGCGGCGAACAGGTCCCGCTCCGCCGGGAAGTTGTTGTAGACGGTCAGCCGCTGGACGCCGGCGCGCCGGGCGATCTCGGCCACCGTCGTGCGCGCCGGCCCGACCTCCTCATGGAGCTCGGCGGTGGCCGCAGCGATGCGCCGTCGGGTCTCCGCCTGCCGGTCCGCCCGCTCGCGCAGCTCATAGCTTCGTTTTTCGATTGACATGGCGTTCGCCGGAATCTACCATCGGGCATATTCCAGTGAACGTAATGTTCATTCAAATCAGGAAGGGGCGCTCCACCATGACCTCAGCCCGACTCACCGCCTCCGCACACGTCGTCCGCGCAGATGAGGGCGAGCGCGCTGACTTCCCGCGCCTCTTGAACCGCCTCGTCTTCCGTGGCGGGAACGCCGGCGGCGTGGCGATCGTCGAGCACACAATTCGGCCGCGTGCGCTGGCTGCCCCGATACACACCCACGTGCGCGAGGACGAGTATTCCTTCGTCCTGTCGGGGCGCCTGGGCGCCCAGATCGGCGACGAGGTCGTGGAGGCCGGCCCTGGGGACGTCGTGCTGAAGCCACGCGGGGTCGCCCACGCCTTCTGGAACCCGGGCGACGAGGAGACCCGGGTGCTCGAGATCATCTCCCCAGGCGGGTTCGACGCCTACTTCGTCGACATGGCGCCGCTTCTGTCGGTGCAGGGGGCCCCGGACCTCGACGCGGTCGCGGCCCTTCAGGAGCGCTTCGGGCTCACGATGGATATGACCAGCATCGAGCCCTTGATGAGGGCGCACGGGCTGCGCCGATGAGCCGGCGTCGCGCGGCGCCGACTCCACGGGGGAGTACTCCAGAGTTGATCTTGCGCTCATGAATCGCGTCCCACGCTTCCGTTCGTCAGCGCGCGCGTTCGCGAAGCCCTCTCGGCCTGGTCCGAGAACTCAACCGGCCGGCCGCGCTGTTCTCCACTGCTACCGTCGTGAAAAGGTGCGGTGCGCGCGGTGCTTCGGTGTGTGTCCACGGTCGGCGCGCGACGCATCGCCAGCGGCCCGTGGATTCCTGTGACAATGCCGCCGAGCGCGGGCCCTCCACCGTTTCGGGTTGACACCAACGACGTCGGGGACTTCGTCGTGGCCGCTCAGGCGAGCGGAGGCCAGGTCGTCGTGGTGCCCGGGAATGCGTCCACGCCCCAAGGCGCTCCACTCACGACGTCCGGTGAAGCACGGGTCGCTGTCGGGGCAGCGGGCGATGCCGCGTGGGCCGACCCGACCGGGTCCCTGCACGTGTCGTTTCGGCCGGCCGGAACATCGTGGGAGGCGCCGGCGGTGTTGTCTTCGCCGTTGGCGGGCGCAACGATCGACAGCACCGGCATCGACATCGCGGTCGGTCCCTCGGGGCACGGCGTCGTTGTATGAACGGTTCGGACGGCAACGAGCGAGGCCGTGCTGACGTCCCGAAGGACGGGGCCGGGACCGTGGACCGCGGCGCAGGTGGTCGTCCAGGAGCCGTCCAGCCCTCCACAGGATCGACTCGCGATCGGACCCAACCTCCAGGTACTCCCGCTTCCCTGCCAGTACCTGGTCTCTGAGGCGCGAACTTCCTGCAAATTTGCCGGTTTCTGAGACTGCGCCCCGCGATGCCCCCGGCAGGATTCGAACCTGCGACACCAGGTTTAGGAAACCTGTGCTCTATCCCCTGAGCTACGAGGGCGCAGGCTCAGGATAACCGCCCGCCACGGCGCCTGGCAGGATGGCGCGACCGATTCGATGGAGGAGCACGTGGGCGCGCAGGAAGAACACGACGTCGAGGGTCTCTCGTCAGCTGCGATCTGCGACGCGATGGCGCAGCGCTTCGCCCACCGTGCGCACATCGTGGACCTGGTCACCCCCACGCCGGGCGAGGTCCTGTTCGGGCAGGCGGCCACGATCCGGTTCTTCCCCAAGCGCTGCGACCACCAGAGCGAGGCGGACCGGTTCGACCAGCTCCTCGACGCGGTCGCCGGCACTGGGCACGTGCTCGTCCTGGGCGCCGGCGGCCACCCCGACCAGGCGCTTGCGGGCGGCAAGAAGGTCGCCCGGATCGAGGCCGCGGGGTTCACCGGGATCCTGACCGACGGGCGCCTGCGCGACCTGGAGGAGATCGGCGGGTTCGACCTTGTCGCCTACTGCGGGGGCGAGACGGTCCGGGCAGCAGGCGACGACGTGACGCCGCTGGCCGCGAACGTTCCGATCGAGGTCGACGGCGTCGGCGTCCTGCCCGGAGACTGGATCTTCGCCGATGGCGCCGGCGCGGTCGTGATCCCCGCGGCAGCTGTCGGCGACGTACTCGCCGACGCGCGCGTGATCGAGGAGAAGGATGCCGCGGCGGTCACCGCTGCCCGATTGCGCCTCAAGTAGGCCGCACGTCCCGTCCCTGTCGGGCCCCCTGCGCGGTCATCCCGCCCTGAGACTCCCTCAGGCGGGGCCTACGCGGCCAGCGAGGCCAGGTACGGCTCCCACGACTTGGGGCGTTTGGGGGCGGCGACCGAGATGAAGACCGACGCCGACGGCGGTCGCGGCTTGGTCTTGGGGAACATCTTGATCTCACCGGGTAGGTGATCGCCCTTGCGGGAGTTGCACGGCGCGCACGAGGTGACGACGTTCTCCCAGCCCGACCCTCCGCCGCGGCTACGCGGCACGACGTGGTCGACGGTCAGGCGCGCGGACGACCCGCAGTACTGGCACGAGTAGCCGTCGCGGGCAAACAACGCCCGTCGCGTGATCTTGCGCGCCTCATACCTGGGCACACGCACGAGGTAGACGAGCCGGATGACCTGCGGCTTGACGAAGCTGCTTCCGGAGGTGCGGATCGGGATCGCCGCGGCCTCCAGCACCTCGGCCTTCTCTTTCAGGACGAGGACGACCGCCCGGTGCAACGATGTGACGTTGATCGGTTCGTAGCTTGCGTTCAGCACAAGTACGCGCTGCGCCATTCCCCTCTCGCTACCCCCGGACCTGGGCCCGAATCGGCCGTTTCCGCAGGGGATGTTAGCCGGAAGACGCGCTGGTTGGGTACGAACCCAGAAACACCGCGCGCGCGACGCCCTGCTCCTCGATGGCGCGGATGGCGGCGTCGACGGCCATGTCGCGCTCGCGGCTGCCCTCCATGTCGATGAAGAACAGGTAGCGGCCCAGGCCCGTCTTGGCCGGTCGGCTCTCGAGCTTGGTCAGGTTGACCGCGCGCATCGCGAACTCCTGAAGGATCGCAAGCAGCACCCCGGGCCGGTCGCGCGGCGGCACGCAGATGATCGATGTGATGAACCCGCCGGGGCCGAGGGCTTGGCGTGGCTCGCGACCCACCAGGATGAACCGGGTCGCGTTGTCTCGAGCGTCCTCGATGTCGGCGGCGAGAACCGTGCAGCCGTAGATGTCGGCCGCGCGCAGCGTGCCGATGGCAGCCCACGGCTCGTCGCTCTCGCTGACGATCCGCACGGCATCGGCGGTGGAGTTGGCCGCGACCGTCTCGACGCCCGGCAGCTCGCTTCGCAGGTACGCGGTGCACTGCGCGGTCGCGTGCGGGTGCGACAGCACCCGCGTGATCTCGGCGAGCGGCAACTCGCGCCCGGCGGACAGGTGATGGCGCACCGGCTGGACGATCTGCGCCAGGACCGCGACGCCGCCGTCGGCGGCAGCCAGCTGGTCGAGCGTCTGGTTGACGGATCCCTCGATGGAGTTCTCGATCGGGACCAGGGCCTCGGGGACCGCACCCGATCGGACCGCCTCGAAGCAATCGATGACCGTCGGAAACGGCACGAGCGTCTGCTCGGGCTCGGGCCCGACGAGCCGCAGCAACGCCTCCTCGGCGAACGTCCCCGGTGGCCCCAGGTATCCGACCCTCATGAGCGCTCCGGGGTGGGCGTGATCGAGGGCGCGGGATCGGCCAGCGCCGCTGCGAGCGCGCGCAGCTCTTCGGGCGACAGCCGCTGCTCGGAGACCCCCTCATGGACCTGCTTGAGGTACACGCTCGCGTGGTCGCGGGCGTGAAGCGACGTGATGATCGCCCCGGTGCGCTCGGCGGTCAGGATTGCCATCGACCACGATTGCTGCCCACCCATGTCCTGGTAGGCGTCGTAGCGCACGATGCCCTGAAAGCGCAGGGCGCCCCGCAAACCGATGTTGGTGTGCTCCATCAGTCGGGTCACCTCGAGACGGAGGTCATCCAGCCGATCGTTGATGCGGTCGCCTGCCCGCGCCAACGCCGCCTGACGCTCGAGTAGCCCGACAGGTTTCCCATCGGGCAACAACACCCGCTGGTCTGCCCGCACCCGGCGCAGCTTGACCCACAACACGATCGCGACAGCGAGGGCCACGACGCCGGGTCCGGCTGCGACGCCAACCATCCACAGCTCCTCAGTCGACACCGGGTCACCCCCCGGTCACTGGAGCGTGAACTCGACCGGGTACTGGACCGTGTTGTTGCTCTTGACCTTCTCCTCGGGGACCGGGGTGACCTCGATCGTGATCGAGCTGGGGCTGGTCAGGTACGGGGCTTGACCCAGCTTGAAGCTCAGGACTTTCGGCGTGCTTGGCGCGATCTCCGTGATGGTTTGGGTCTGTGTCGTGCCCGTCGGGTTGTTGGGCGATTCGTATGTGAACTTGACGTCGATGTTCGACTCGTTGAAGTCGCCGCCGTTGTCGACGGTCACCTCGAACGTCAGGTCATCGCTCGGCACGAGTTGCGTCGTCGTCCCTGGAATCAACTGCTTCTTGGGCGTTCCAGCACGCACTGCGAACACGCTGCCGATGCTCAGTCCGTGAACCGAGCCCGAATCGGGGGTGCCGGTCGCCGAGTTCGTCGACGGACGCGCCTGCTTGATGCTCGCGATGACCTTGATCGCCCCGGCCGGTGACGTCTTGTCGTACGTGTTCCCGGGGAAGAACTCCGACTCGGCGACCTGGACGTCCTTGATCCTGTCCTCCTGGATCGCGTTTTCGGCCGGCAGCTTGTAGGAGTTGCGATAGATGACGTCGCTCGCCGCCAAGACCTGCAGAGGGGCTGCCAACGTCGTCGACGCGGAGGCGATGTCCTTCGCGGTCACCGCGGTTTCGATGGCAGCGGGGAGCTGTGAAAGACCCTGCGCCCGGTACTCGAGCGCGGTCGCGAGCGTACGGTTGGGGGCGCTCAGCCCGTCCGGGGGATCGAGCTGCTTGGCGCGCTCCACAAGGGCGGTCGAGGTGTTCGCAAGCTCGCCGACCTGGGCCATGATGGCCGCGCGCTTGTTGAAACCCTTGTTGTCGAGCAGCTTCTGCAGATCCCGGCCGAGGGCTTCGGACTCGGTCGCGATGGCGTTGGACGCGGTCAGGTAGGTGCGGTAGGAGTCGACGAGCTTGTCGCGCTGGCAGCCGCGGATCGTGCTGATCAAGATCAGGGCGACGATGACCAGGAGACCAAGCGCGATCATGCCGCGGACGCGAGGCTGTTGAAGTGGCGAGCGGCCGGCGCCGGCCTCACGCGGCGGGCGAGGACCGCCCCCCGATCGCCCCGAACCGCCGCCTCCGCGAGATCTGCGGGTCGAGCGTGCGGGCTCCTCGGCGGGTTCCTCGAACAGGTCGTCGTCGGCGAAGCTCATGGCGCCGTACGTTCCCCGCGATCAGTTTTTGTCGTCTCGTTCATCACGGGATGTCAGAGTGGGCGAGGGGGGACTCGAACCCCCAAGCTCTTTCGAGCACTAGACCCTGAACCTAGCGTGTCTACCAATTTCACCACTCGCCCGTGGCTTCCTGCCTGAATCCGGGTCGCAGGATGGTAGCACGGGGCCGGCGAAGGAATCCCCTCATGCTCGCACGCGACAACGATCAGCGGATGGTCCTGGGCCGCTACCGCATCGGAGGCCTTCTGGGCCGCGGCGGCGCGTCGTCCGTGCACCGCGCCCATGATGTGCACACGGGCCAGGATGTGGCGGTCAAGGAGATCCCCCTCGGCGTCGAGATGGCTCGACGGGCCGGGGCGGAGGTACGCGCGGCGGCGCGCCTCGCGCACCCTGGCATCGTGCGGCTGCTGGACTTCGGTGAGGACGATGCCGCGTGTTACCTGGTCAGCGAGTTGGTCGAGGGATCCTCGCTTGCCGACCGGACGCGTGAGGGATGGACCGCAGGGAACCCCGCCGCACTCATCGAGGTCGTGGCCGACGTCCTGGACGGGCTCGCCCACGCGCATGAGCGGGGGGTCACCCATCGCGACGTCAAGCCGGCCAACATCCTTGTCGATCACGCCGGCCGGGGCCGGCTGGCCGACTTCGGTATCGCCCGCATCGCTGGTGAGGCCGGGCTCACCACGATCGGCGGCCTGGTGGGAACCGTGTCGTACATGGCGCCCGAACAGGCCCGCGGCAACCAAACCGGCCCTGCTGCCGACGTCTATTCCGCATGCCTCGTCCTGTACGAGGGTCTCGCGGGACACAACCCCCTGGTGGGCCCCAGCCCGGGCGAGACACTGCGTCGCGCCGCCGTGGGGCGCATTCCCGCCCTTGCCACGACACGCCCCGACCTGCCGGCCGCGTTGTGTCGGGCAATCGACTCGGGCTTGGCCCCCGACCCGGGCGTACGTCCGGCACCGGGGTGGATGGCGCGGACGCTGCGCGCGCAAGCCCTCTCGCCGGAAGGCATGGGAGCGCCCCGCAACCGTCACGCCGGCTCCATCGCCAGGATCGCGAACGCCTTCACCGGGGCGGCTTTGGTCGGCGTCGTGCTGCATCGCATCGCGGATCTGCAGCCCGGTGGGGTCGCCGCCGCGATGGTCGCAGCGGCCGTGGCGTTCGCCTGCTTCCCCTGGGCCGCGGCGCTCGCCAGCGTGATCGGCGGCACCGTCGCGGTCGGCATGCACTCACCGGGCCTCGCGATGCTGGTCGGAGCGCTCGGGCTCGTTGCCCTGGCGCCCATGCGCAGGCGCGGCCGGCTCGTGATGTTGCCGGCCGCCGCGCCGGTGCTCGCCGCATTGGGCGTCGCACCCGTCTACGCAGCCGTGGCCGGGGCCGTGCAGGGGTTGCGATGGCGGATTTGGGCGGTGCTCACAGGTCTCGGTGCGACGCTGACCTGGCAGGCGATCGCAGGTGCCGACCCGGCGGTGGACGGGGGCCGATTGACAAGCGTCTGGGGCGAGCTCGAGGGCGTGGTCTCACCGCTCTCGGTGGTGCAACTGGTCGGCGAACCCCTTCAGAACCGGCCCTCCGTGGCAATCGCGGCGGGTGTCCTCGCCATCGCGGCCCTTGTGATGCCTGCCATCGTGCGCTTGCGTCGCGGCGTGCCGCGGGCAATGGGCGTCGCGGTGTGGATCGCTGCGCTGATCGTCGCGGTCTGGGCGTGCGGCGGGAGCGTCGAATCTGCGGCAGGAGCGTTCATTCCCGGCGGTATACTCGTCGCAGCCTGGGCAGCCGGCCCATGGCGGCGACTGCGCTTCGCGGCAGACCGGCGGAGAACTGTCACACTCCGAAACGTCACTGTGGAACGACTGCCGGCCTCATGAGCGCACTACGCAACGTGGAGGACACGATCGGAGGATTCGTCGAGCGCGTCTTCGGACGACTGTTCCGCGGGCACGTGGAGCCGGTCGAACTTGCGCGCAAGCTCGCGCGTGAGATGGAGGACCACAAGACCGTGTCGGTCTCACGCGTGTATGTCCCCAACGAGTACGTCGTCTACCTGTCGCCGACCGACCGCAACCGGTTCGCGTCGTTCGAGGCGTCCCTCACGACCGAGCTCAGCGTGTACCTGACCGAGCGAGCGCACCACGAGGGCTTCACGCTGCTGTCCGAGCCCAAGGTGACGCTGGAGGCCGACACCGACCTAAGGGTCGGCGAGTACGGCATCGCCTGCCGCGTCGTCGACCCGCCCGTCGAGGCGCCTGCCGAGGTCGATGCAGCCTCGCCAGATCTTTCCGACCCCGCGCCGCTGCCACTCCCGGTCGTCGCACCGCCATCCGGCGCAGACGTACCAGACCCCGTGGTGCCAGTCGTGGCGGACGGGCTGGCTGACGCGCCGGATCCTCTGCTTGAGTCGAACATCGAGGTCGGCCCTGAAGGCGCGATCGTCGACGAGCTTCCCGTGACGGGTTCCGAGGTGCTCGACTCGCCGCCGATGGCCGAGGACGAAACACCGGCGGTCGACGACGAGGCCGCCGTGCCTGCTCCTCCCGAGCCGGAGCCCGTCGCGCCGCCGGTCACCCAGCCCGCGCTCCCGCCGGCCTCGCTGCCGCCCCCCGTCCCGACACCTCCCGTCGCGACGCCGCTGCCTCCGCCCGGCGGCTACGAACCGCTCGCCGGGGTCAGCGGAACCCAGATCTTCTCGGCTGCCGAAGCGCGCGCCGAAGGGCTCGTCCAGGAGGAGCTGGCCGTCCTTGTCGATGGTCGGCGACACGCCCTCACCAAGCGCGCCACCACCGTCGGCCGTAGCCGTGACTGCGACATCGTCATTCAGGACTCCAACGCCAGCCGCCTGCACGCCGAGATCCGCCACATCGGCCTGGATTACTTCATCGTCGACGCCAGCTCGACCAACGGCACGATCGTCAACGGACAGCGCATCCGCCGTCACGCCCTGGCCGACGGCGACCGCATCCAGATCGGCACGACCGAGCTGACCGTGGAGCACGCGAAGTGACCGAGACCGGACTGCTCATCGCCGAGGCGGCCTTCCTTCTGCTGCTTCTCCTGTTCGTGTGGTCGATCGTGCGCTCGTCGATGCGGGACCTGCACGATGCCGAGCCGGTCGTCGCGCCCCCGAAGGTCGACGCCGGCGACACCGGCGGCCAGGCCGCGGTCGCGCCACGCCTCAGCGACGCCCCGGCAGTCGCCGTCCCACCCGTGCCGGGCACGTCACGCGAACGGCCGACCGGACCCGTGTTCGAGTTGTCACTGAACATCACTCCCAGGCTCACCGTGTCGCGGTCCCCGTCGCTGCCCTCCGGCTCTGAGTACCTGCTCGAGGCGGGCATGACCCTGGGTCGCTCGCGTAGCAGCGGCATCCCGGTCTCAGACCAGTTCGCGTCGCACATGCACGCGCGCGTCTTTCCGCGTGGCCACTTCTACTTCATCGAGGATCTGGGCTCGACCAACGGAACGTTCGTCAACGGAAGACGGATCGACGGGCAGACGCAGCTCAAGGTCCACGACGAGATCCGCCTGGGCGAAACAGTCTTCCGCTACGAGGAATAGCAGTGTCCGGCCCCCTGCGCCTGAGTGAGGTGGCGCATGCGTCCAACACCGGACGTGTACGCAGCCACAACGAGGATCGGTATCTGGCCCGGCCACCGCTCCTGGCCGTCGCGGACGGCATGGGTGGCGCCAAGGCGGGCGAGGTGGCGGCACAGATCACGGTCGAGACCCTCGAGCAACTCGGCCACAAGGCGACCCCGCAGGAGCTGCGCGACGCGCTCGTCGAGGCCAACCGTCGCATCCGATCGGCGGCTTCCGACGACAGCACCCGCGCAGGGATGGGAACGACCGCCACCGCAGCGCTGTTCGACGGCGAGCAGGCGACGCTCATGCATGTCGGCGACTCCCGGGGATACCTGTATCGCCAGGGCGAGCTGCGCCAGCTGACCGACGATCATTCGGTCGTCGGCGAGATGGTGCGCCAGGGGCAACTCCTGCCCGAGGAGGCCGAGCGTCACCGCTCACGCAACATCATCACCCGCGCGCTTGGCGCCGAGCCCGAGGTCGAGGTCGACGAGGTACGCGTCCCGCTCGACAACGGCGACATGATCCTGCTGTGCAGCGACGGGCTCTCTTCCCTGGTGCGCGATGAGGAGATCGCGCACACGATCGCGCAGGCATCCGGATTGCGTGAGGCCGTCGAAAGCCTGGTGGCGGCCGCACTCGAGCGCGGTGGCACGGACAACATCACGGTCGTGCTCGCCAGGTTCGACGGACAGGCCGCAGCCGCTGGCGACACCGCTGCCCTCGCCGTCGTGACCGACGCGACGCAGCCCCTGAACATCCCGACTCCGCCCGCTCCCAAGAGCGCACGCACGCCGGCCGTGCTCGAGTCGACCGTGCTCGGCCGCGGTCCGCGGCTTCGCCGGGCGGTCGGACTGACAACGATCGGCGTGCTTATCCTGGGGGCGCTCGGTGCGTGGATCGGATCGCGCACGTACTTCGTCGACGGCACCCAGGGCCAGACCGTGCGTGTCTACCACGGCGCGCCGGTGGAGCTGGGCCCGCTGACCCTGTTCGCGAAGTGGGGGGACACCGGCGTCGTCGCCGCCGCCGTCACGGCGGGCGATCCCGGGGCGCTGGGACGATCGGCCCGCGGGCAGGGTGAGGCGGTACGCCATGCCGTCGATCTGATCTGGCGGTTCGGGCTGCCTGCGATCCCCGAGATCACCCCGCCGCCGCCTGCGCCCAAGAAACCCAAACCCACCGCGACGCCATGACATCAAGGCGCACACGCGAAGCCGGGTTCCTGATCGCGCCCGCGGTTGTCGGCCTGCTGGGCGCCGCGTCGGTCGCATCCGCGCAGGCGGGTGGGCTCGACCTGGGGCCCCTCCCTGCCGCCGGGGCGATCATCGGGGTGTTCGCGCTGATGCACGCGGCGCTGCGGCTGCTGGCGCCGCACGCCGACCCGTACCTGCTGCCGCTCGTCGGCGTGCTCGTCGCGATCGGGCTGGTCGAGCTGAGCCGCATCGATCCCGAGCTTGCGGGCGACCAGGCGATCTGGATCGTGGTGGGCGCCGCCGTTTTCGTGGCTGTCCTGGTGCTCGTGCGCGACCACCGCGTGTTGCAGAATTACAGCTACATCATCGGGTTGAGCGCGGTCGGCCTCCTTGTCGTCACGATGCTGTTCGGCACCCGGATCAACGGGGCGAAGCTGTGGATCTCGATTGGCGGCGGCCAGACGATACAGCTGGGTGAGCTCGCCAAGGTGCTGATCGTGATCTTCCTTGCCGGATACCTGCGCGACCGGCGCGAGGTCCTGGCCATCCCGACCAGCCGCATGCTCGGAGTCCCGGTGCCGCCGCTCCGCCACCTGGCCCCGGTGCTCGTGTTCGTGGGCGCGGCCCTGGCGGCGGTCGTCGTGCTGAACGACTTCGGCACGGCGCTCCTGTTCGTCGGGGTCTTCCTGGCGATGCTCTACCTGGCGACGGGACGTGTCGCCTACCCGGCGGCCGGGTTGGCGACCTTCGCCATCGGCTCGGTTCTGGTGTACCTCGCCGTGCCGCGCGTCCACGACCGCGTCACCGGCTGGCTGTCGCCGTTCGATCACCCCCGCGACCTGGGCTTCCAGATGGTGCAATCGCTCTACGCGCTGGGCGACGGCGGCATCGTCGGCCCTGGCTTGGGACGCGGGTTCCTGGTGACGGCAGACGGAAGGACCCTGATCCCGGAACTTCGCACCGACTTCATCTTCAGCGCGATCGCGAGCGAGCTGGGATATGTCGGGGCAATCGGTGTCCTGCTGGTGTTCGTTCTCGTCGCCTATCGAGGGTTCGTCATCGCCGCCCAGTCCAACGACGGCTTCTCCAAGCTGCTGGCGGGCGGGCTGACGGCGGTGCTGGCGTTCCAGGCGTTCCTGATCATCGCCGGCATCGTCCGGCTCGTGCCGCTGACCGGCGTGACGCTGCCGTTCATGAGCTACGGCGGCTCCAGCGTCGTCACGAACTTCGGGCTGATCGCGCTGCTTTGCGTGATGAGTCACCGCAGCCGCATGCCCGCGCGGTCAGGGCAGTAGGGTGAACCGCTCCATCAGGCGCCTGTACCTGTCGATCGTCATCGGCTTCGCGCTGCTCGCCGGGTTCTTGGGGTGGTGGCAGGTCGTCGCGGCGGGTGAGCTCGAGAGGCGGGGCGGCAACCCCTACGTCGCCGAGAAGGAGCGTCGCGTCGACCGCGGCGCGATCGTCAGCGCAGACGGAACGTTCCTGGCGCGCAGCGTTCCCGCCGACGTCCGCGGGCAGCGGGTCTACCGGCGGGTCTATCCGCAGGGCGCGCTCGCGCCACACGTGGTCGGATACGCCACGCCGCAGCTGGGGCGCACGGGCATCGAAGCCGCGTTCGACCGGTACCTGGTCGGAAGCTACGGCGCCGAGCCACTGCTGCGGCGGCTCAACCTCGCCGACAAGCGCGGCGCCAACGTTCATCTGACCCTCGATACACGCGTGCAACAGGTCGCGGTCGACGCGCTTGCCGGGCGGGCAGGCGCGGTCGTGGCACTCGACCCGCGCTCGGGCGCGATCATCGCGATGGCGTCGGGACCGACCTTCAACCTCAACGACGTGACGACGAACTTCGCGGCGGTCCGCAGTCGACCGGGCGCACCGCTCTTGGCGCGACCGACCCAGAGCCGCCAGCCACCCGGCTCGACGTTCAAGGTGGTGACGGCGACATCGGCCCTCGAGACCGGCGACTACACCGCGACCACACGCTTCATCGACACGGGCCGGTTCGTGCAGAACGGTCAGGCCATCACCAACTTCGGCGGCGCCAGGTACGGCCCGCACACCTTCGAGACCGCGCTGACCAAGTCGATCAACACCACGTTCGCGCGGATCGGGCAGGAGCTCGGCCCGGAGCGTCTGGGCGAGACGATGAGCGCGTTCGGCTTCGGCACCGATCCGGTGCTGCGCGATCTGCCATCCGAGATGCTCGTGGCGTCGGGACGCTTTGACGACGGCGAGCTGCTGCCAAATGGCGAGCAGGGCATGGACACCCCACGCGTCGCGATCGGCCAGGAGCGGCTGGCCGCGACGCCGCTGCAGATGGCGATGGTGGCGGGCGCGATCGCCAACGGCGGTGAGCTTCGACGGCCGTTCCTTGTCAACCAGGTCCGTGACCGCGGCGGCGATGTCGTCCGCGAGGGACGCCCCGAGACCCAGGGACGGGTCGCCACGCCGGACGTGGCCTCCGCGCTATCGGCGATGATGCGCTCAGTGGTACGTGAGGGAACAGGAACCGCGGCAGCACTGACCGGCCTCGAGGTGGCGGGCAAGACAGGCACCGCCGAAAGCGGCGCCGCCGGTCGAAACCAGGCCTGGTTCATCGGCTTCGCCCCGGCGAGCAACCCGGTCGTCGCGGTCGCCGTCCTTGTCGAGGACACGACCGGCACGGGCGGGGTCGTCGCGGCCCCCATCGCCGGGCGCGTGATGCGCGCCGCAGTGGAGGTGAGCTAGCCCTCAAATGGCGACGGTTGAGCCAGGCGCGGTGGTCGGCGGGCGCTACCAGCTCGAGAAGCCCATCGGGGCCGGGGGCATGGCGAAGGTCTGGCTCGCCCACGACCGGCTGCTCGACCGCCGTGTCGCGGTCAAGATCCTGGCCGAGCGATTCGCCTCGGACCCGGACTTCGTCGAGCGATTTCGTCGAGAGGCCTCCGCGGCCGCCGGGCTGTCGCACCCCAACATCGTGACCGTGTACGACCGGGGCGAGGCGGAGGGCAGCTACTACATCGTCATGGAGCACCTGCCCGGCCCGGACCTCAAGGTCATCATCCGCCAGCGCGGCAAGCTGGCCCCGCGCCAGGCCGTCGACGCCGCGCTGCAAGTGCTCGCGGCGCTCTCAGCGGCGCACCGGCGCAACGTGATTCACCGCGACATCAAGCCGCAGAACGTGCTCATCGCAGAGGACGGACACCTGAAGGTCACCGACTTCGGCATCGCCCGCGCAGGCGACGACGCCGGCATGACCGAGATCGGCTCGGTCATCGGCACCGCCCAGTACCTGTCTCCCGAGCAAGCTCGCGGCGAGGACGTCACGACCGCCAGCGACTGCTACTCGGTGGGCATCGTGTTGTACGAGTTGCTCACAGGGCGCGTGCCGTTCGACGGGGAGAAACCGGTCGCGATCGCAATGCGGCAGATCAACGAGCCGCCGGTCCCCCCGCGGGTGCTCGTCCCGCAGATCCCACCGCAGCTCAACGACATCGTGATGAGGGCGCTCGAGAAGCGCCCTGGGAGTCGATACCGCACAGCCGAGGAGTTCAGCAACGCCTTGCTGGCCGTCCGGCCGATGCTGCCCGAGCCGGTCGAGGACGCCACCCAGGTGCTCGCCGCAGTCGAGTCCCCCGCAACGACCCCCATCATTGCCCAGCACACGGCGGCCACCCGCGTCGCCCCCAGACAGAACTCCATGCCACCACCCCGACCACGCCGCCGCCGCCGCGGCCCGATCCTCGTCGCGATCCTCGCGCTGCTCGTCCTGGCGGGCGGAGCCTCCGCGTACCTATTCACCGACATCGGGCGGGCGGCGAAGGTCGCTGTGCCCCCCGTCGCGGGCCAATCCGAGGGCAGCGCGACCGCCGAGCTGACCACAGCCGGCTTCAAGGTGGATCCCGAGTTCCAGAACAGCACAACCTTCGTCCAAGGTCTGGCAATCGGGACGGATCCCAGTGAGGGGACCGACGTGGCCAAAGGGGAGACGATCACCCTGCTCGTCAGCTCGGGCCCCGAGACCGGCGAGGTGCCGGACGTCGTCGGCAAGCTGTACGACGACGCCGCAATCGAGCTGCGCCAGGCGAACTTCGAGCCTAAGAAGGAGCTGGTGTTCAGCGACAAGCCGGTCGACGAGGTCGTCGAGCAGAGCCCGTTGGCCGAAGCGACGATCGACAAGGGCGCCACGGTCACGCTGTCGGTGAGCAAAGGCCAGGATCTCGTCGAGGTCCCGGCGCTGTCGCTCGAGACCGAGACCGAAGCCAGACGCCTGCTGGAGGAGGCCGGTTTGGAGGTGGGCGACGTCAGAACGCGGGAGACCACCAAGCGTTCCCCCGGGCTCGTGCTGGAACAGGATCCCCGGGGCGGAACGAACGCCCCGAGAGGCAGTGCCGTCGACATCGTCCTGTCCAAGGCGCCCGTGTCCAACACGATCCCGATGCCAAACGTGATCGGCAACGACTCTGAAAGCGCGCGCCAGAAGCTGCGCGAGAACGGATTCGCAGATCCGACGTCGAACTCGGAGCCCAACAGCGCGCCGGAGGGCACGGTCGTCCGGCAGTTCCCCGCGCCCGGCGCCCAGGTGGATCCGGCCACCACCACCCCCAACATCGTGGTGTCAACCGGCCCAGCGGTCGCTCCTCCCGACCCGGGCGCCGGCGCCCTGCCGGAATCACCCCAGCCGTGAGCGGGCGTCGTCGTGTTGCCGTCCTGATGGGCGGGCGAAGCAGCGAGCACGAGGTCTCGCTCGTGTCGGGCGCGAGCGTCGCCAAGGCGCTCGACCCGGAGCGCTACGAGGTCATGCCCGTGCTGATCAGCCGTGACGGCGAGTGGTCGCTGAGCGGAGCGCCGGTCGCGCTCATACCCGGGTCCGGCGCCACAGGTGTGTTGGCAGCGCTCGACGGAGGCCCGTCCCGGCTGGTCGACGTGGTGTTCCCGGCGCTTCACGGGCCGTTCGGCGAGGACGGCACTGTGCAGGGCCTGTGTGAGATCGCAGGTGTCGCGTACGTCGGCGCGGGCGTCGGCGCGTCGGCGATCGCCATGGACAAGGCCCTGTTCAAGAGCGTGGCGCGGACCCACGACATCCCGGTCGTGGAGTCCACCGTGGTCACGGCGGCCGGTTGGCGCGACGAACGTGAGGCGGCTCGGCTGGAGGTCGCCGACGCGCTGGGCTATCCGGTGTTCACCAAGCCGGCGCGGCTCGGCTCGAGCGTCGGCATCTCGCGGGTCGGCGAACCGGAGGAGCTCGACGCAGCCCTGGAGCTCGCCCTGCGGCACGACTCCAAGGTGCTGGTGGAGCGCGGCATGGTCGGTCGCGAGGTCGAGGTCGGCGTGCTCGGCAACGACGACCTGGTGATCTCGCCGGTCGGCGAGATCGGCTACGACAGCGAGTGGTACGACTACGACACCAAGTACCTGCCCGACCGCATGCGGCTGACGGTGCCCGCCGACCTGCCTGACGAGACCACGAGGCGCCTGCAGGACATCGCGCGGCGGGCGTTCACCGCGATCGGGTGCGCCGGCATGGCACGGGTGGACTTCTTCGTCGAGGCCGACGGGGACGTGCGCGTGCTCGAGGTCAACACGATCCCGGGGTTCACGCCGACGAGCGTCTACGCCAAGCTGTTCGAGGCGACCGGCATCGCCTACACGGACCTGGTCGAGCGGCTGGTGGACCTGGGCGCCGCGGCCGCGGCCGAGCGCGCCCGCTACCTCGGCTAGTGGTCCCCGCCGGAAGTTCGATCGCGAATCGCCGGCTGCAGCTCGTCGCGACGCGGCGTCCGCCGTCGCCCGAATATCGTCCCACGTGCAGGACACCCTGCGCCCGTGCCTCGCTCGACTATCGCTCGGCGGTTCATCGACGTACTTCCGGCGGAGACCACGAGTGACCCGCATCGGCGTCGTCGCAGATTCGCACGTCGGGGAGTACCTGGACGCGCTGCCGCCGGCGCTCTTCACCGCGCTCGACGGATGTGACCTGGTGCTGCACGCGGGGGACATCTCTCGGCCGTGGGTCCTGGACGAGTTGGCGCGGATCGCGCCGGTCGTCGCGGTACGCGGCGACCACGACAAGCTCGACGGCCTCGAGTTGCCTCGCCAGACGGTCGTCACGGTCGACGGCCGGCGCATCGGCCTCACCCACGGCCGGCGCGCATTCCTGCTCGACCTCGCGGTCATCGTCGTCCACGTGCTCGCCCGGCGCAAGCTGCCCTGGCGTGCAGGCCTCCACCGATCGCTCCTCCGACGCGTCGGGCCGGTCGACTGCCTGGTCTACGGCCACTGGCACGAGCCCCTCATCGCCCATGTCGACGGCACCCTCATGTTCTCGCCCGGGGCCGTCTGCCCGTGGGGTAGCCTGGAGGGTGGCCAGCTGCCGAGCGGTGGGTGGCAGGGCGTCTCCGACCGCTGGGTGCGCGCGTACCGCAGGCAGCTCGGCGATGAGGCCATGCGACGGCACGTCGGCATCCTCGAGGTCAGCGACGACGGGATCGCCGCCCACCTGATCCCACTGATCTGAGCCGCCCCAGGACCCTCGAGACCCGTGGAAGTGCTCACGCCTCTTGTCGTCAAGTTGCCGGCGCAAGATGTCGAGATACAGGGAGCGTGCCCCACCGTTCCTCCCACAGCCCGCACGAGCCGGTGCCAATGCTCGCCCGACGGTGAGCCACCAACGCCCGACGCCCAGGCGCCGGGGCCTGTTCGCACGCCTCGGTGAGCGCACCGCGCAGTTCGCATACATCGGCCTGTGGGCGGGGCTCTTCCTGCTCGCCGGGTTCGTGTCGGCCGGGTCCACGTTCGTCCCGCTCTTCACGCGTGACGCGCCCACTCCGCCTCTGGCGGTGGCTCCACTCCCACCCCCACCCGCGCGTGTCGTCGAGGACGGCCTGACGTTGCCCGCCAAGGTCGTCGGCGACCAGATCCGCCCCGCGATCAACGGCCGGTTCGCGCCGATGTTCTGGGCGGGTGTCAACTTGGGCACGAGCGTGCCCGGCCGGGAGCCCGGGGACGTCGCAGCAACACGGCGCGACTACGATCGGTGGCTCGCGGAGATGGCCGCGCTGGGTGTCACGGTCGTCCGCGTGTACACGATCCTGGATCCCGGCTTCTACAGCGCGGTGCGCGAGCACAATCTCGCGAACCCCACCACGCCCATCTACGTGCTGCACGGAATCTGGATCCCCGAAGTGGATCGGTTCCACGAGACGAAGAACATCTGGGACCCGACGATTGTCTGGGCGCAACGTCACGAGATCCGTGACGCCGTCGCCGCGGTCTTCGGCGATGCTGTCATCGCGAAGGTCCCGGGGCACGCCGGTGGGATCTACGACTCGGACATCTCGCCGTGGCTCATGGGCTGGTCGTTCGGAATCGAGTGGGATCCCTTGTCCTCGCACGCAACCGACCAGCGCCACCGAGGGATGAAGCCGTACCGTGGCACGTACTTCCGTGCCAAGCCCGGCGCCTCGCCGATGGAGAACTGGATCGGGTCCAACCTGGACTATCTCGCGAGCCTCCAGGTCCAGCGTGGTTGGAGCGTACCGGTGACGTTCACCAACTGGGACACGACCGACCCCCTGCGTCACCCGGAGGAGCCGCTCTACGCCGAGGATCTCGTCTCGATCGACGCGACCCATCTGGAGGCGACCGCCGCGTGGCCGGCCGGATACTTCGCGAGCTTCCACGCGTACCCGTACTACCCGGACTTCCTCCGCTTGCAGAAGAGCTACCAAACCTACCGCCGGCCCCGCGACGGCAAGATCGATCCGTACGCCGGATACATCCACGACCTGCGTCGCCACCACGAGGGAATGGCCTTGATGGTGACCGAGTTTGGTCAGCCGACGTCGCTCGGCTGCGCGCACCTGGGGCCGCTCGGACGCGACCAGGGGTGCCACAGCGAACAGGAGGCGGCCGCGAACGTCGTCGAAATGCTGCACGACCTGCGCGACGAGGGGCTCGCCGGCGGGGTCGTGTTCGCCTGGCTCGACGAGTGGTTCAAGTTCACATGGAACACCATCGACTACGAGATCCCTCCCCGGCGCCGAGCAATGTGGCGAAGCGTGCTCACCAGCGAAGAGCATTACGGGATCATCGCGGCCGAGCCCGGTTCAAAGCCGCCGGTCATCCTGGACGGCAAGGACGACGAATGGCAGTTCCCGTCCATCGCGACCGGCACGGGGTCGGTCACGGACGTATCGGCCACGAACGACGCCGAGCATGTCTACCTGCGGCTCCGAGTCGCCCCGCAGCTTTGGAAGCGCAAGCGCATCGTCCTTGGCCTCGACGCCCGCCCGGGCGGAAACCGTGGCCTGCCCGGGTTGCCCGGCGTCGATCCGGGAGCGGAGATGGCGGTGGTGATCGAGCCGGGCGGCGAAGCGCACATGCAACACGCGGCCTGGATCGAGCCGCTCGGGATCCGCTTCGGTGGCCTCGCAGATCCGGCGAAGAACTACATTCCGACCAAGGCTGCCGACATCGCGCGGGGCAGCGGTACCTGGCAGCGCTTGCGCCAGATCCTCAGCTACCCGCAGCGACTGCCCGCGAGCGGTCTCACAACCTCAGCCGTTCTTCGCGATGCGTCGCTGATGCCGTGGGGAACGACGGATTCCGCAAGCCCTGCGTTCGACGATCGCAACCTGATCGACGGATCGGGCGGAGTTCTCGAGATCGCGCTGCCGTGGTCGATGATGAGCTTCGCCGACCCGTCCTCGCACCGACTCTACGTCGTGACCCCGAACCCTGACGACCGCAAGACCGTGACGACCCGCAGGGTCGAAAGCCTTGGCATCTCGATCGCGGTCGAAGGAGAGCCGCTGCTTCGCACCACTGGGTTCACGTGGGAGGGATGGGACACGATGCAGTGGCACGAGCGGCGCAAGAGCGGCTGGCCACTCCTGCAGCGCGCATACCAACGCTACCTGGGCCCATTCAGCCGCCCGTAATCACCTCGACACGCCATGTCCGGAAGGGTCGTTCCGCATCCCGTGATCCGCTATCAGCAAACGGTTCCCGGTACATTCGTGTCCGACGCTCCTTGCCAAACCTCAACGGGCGACACGCAGGCTCAGGCAACGCGGCGGCGGCTTCTTGGGTGGGCTCGATCGAAATCCTCGCGCAGGTGGGCTGCGGTGACGTGCGTGTAGATCTCGGTCGTCACCGGGCTCGCGTGACCCAGGTGCGCCTGCACGTAGCGGATGTCCACGCCGGCTTGGATCAGGTGGGTTCCGCATGAGTGGCGTAGTGCGTGCGGAAAGACGCGCTGCCCGTCGGCGAGGAGACCCGCTGCTTCGGCCACCTGCTGAACGACCTGCCACACTGCTGCTCGACCGATCCGCCGACCGCGGACGGTGAGGAACACGGCATCAGCGTCGCGGTGCTTGGTTTGATCGCGTCGGGTCATTCGATCGGCAGCCCGAAGCTCCGGCCGCCCGACCGTCAGGTACGCGCGCAATGCCGCAAGCGCGATCGCCGGGATCGCCACGGCGCGCTGTTTCGCGCCCTTGCCGTGCACCAGGACGTACGGGTCCTGCGGATCGTCCAGATGGCAGTCCGAGAGGTTCATCGCGGCCGCCTCGCTCGCCCGCAGCCCCAACCCGTAGAGGACCTCGATCAACGCGTGCGTCCGTGCGCCGAGCGGTCCGGCGAGCGCCGCGGACGCATCGCACATCACACGTACTTGCGCCTGGTCGAGCGCGACGATCTCACGCCCCAGGGCGCGGTGGGCATCGACAACGCCGCCTGGAGGCGTCAGGTCCCTCACAGGGCTCTGGAGAGCGAAGAGGCGCGCCCACCACTTGCAGAACGCGCGGACACCGGCGATGCGCCGCCGCCGACTCGAGGCCGTTCCCTCGAGCCCGTCTCTCCAGTCGTGCCACCATGTCGACGGGATGTCCGCAAGCGCCTGCGCGGCGGCACGGGCGGCCGGGTCATCCTCGACGCCGAACGGCGGCGGCGTCCGGTCCGGTGGCGCGAGCTTGAGCGCCCCCGCCAGCAGTGTCAGGTCACGTCGATACGCGGCACAGGTGTTGACGCTGGAGCGGGTCGCGAGAAATCCCTCCACCAGCGCCCAGTAGCCCTCTGCCGCGACGTTCATCCGCGCGGGTGCCCCCGCTTGAGCGCCTGCTGCATCGCGCGGGTCGTCACTCCTGTGTAGCGCTGCGTCGTCGCAAGACTGCCGTGACCGAGAACCTCCTGAACGACGCGCAGGTGCGCCCCGTCGTGGCCACCCGGCCCCTCCAGCAGATGGGTGGCGGTCGCGTGTCGCAAAAGATGCGGACCGCCAGCCCGCCCGGCCCGTCGGAGCTCGCCGGCTACGACACGGTAGACCGCGCTGCCGTCAAGCGGCTCGCCGGAGCGCGAGACGAACACTCGAGCCCGGACTGCGGGCTCAGGGCGTCCACGGGTCAACGGCGGCCGTCCATCGGCGAGCCAGGCTCGCAACGCGTCGATCGCCGGCTCGGTCAGCGGCACGGTCCGTGCCTTGCCGCCCTTGCCGACGATCCGCACCGTCTCGTGCTCGAAGTCCACACCGGCCAGGGTCAGGTCACACGCCTCCTGGCGTCGCAGCCCGCTGCCGTAGAGCACCTCGATCAGCGCATGGTTGCGAAGCGCCAGCGCGCGGATCAATGCGCCGGACTCGCTGTCGATACGACCCGCCGCTCGATCGACCACGGTCGCCGCCTCGGACTGCGAGAGCCGTGGCACCGGGCGTTCCACGAGCTTCGGCAGGTCGACCAGATCGGCAGGAGAGCGGTTGGGCGGGTAGAGCGGCGCAAGCCATTCACGAACCGCGACCACCGCCCGGCGGCGCGTCGACGGCGCCCATTCGAGGTCGCGAAAACAGGCCCCGAGTGCCGACGGCGTGATGCCATCGGGGCCGGTGACACCCTGGCCGGCAAGCCACCGCGCGACGCGCCGGCAGTCACCCAGGTACTGCTCACGCGTACGTGGTGCAAGCTCGCGGCGCCGACCTCCCTGGCGTGAGAGCCGGTCCTCGAGATCGCGCAGCGACGGTGTCCAGGGGTCCACCGCTACGTCTTCGCCACCCCCAGCACCTCAACCTCCCCGATCGACGCGCGAAACGGCCGTGGTCCAGTCCCCGAATCCGGAAGCTCGGTCAGCCAGATGATGATCTCCGAAACCGGTGCCGGCGTCGTGACCCGGATGTCCGCCGTCCCGTTCGGCAGAGCCCCCTCGCCGATCACAGGTCGCGGAGTCGAGTCATCGGGAGCTTCACCGAGGATCTGCAGAGCGCCCCCGGGCGTCAGCGACGAGAGGCGCACTCCGGTAACCGTCGCGGGGTTGGCCAGGCTGACGCGCAGGCCGACCCCGGGCTTGATGTTTCCCAGGTCGGCGGTGTACCCCTCGGTCGCCCACGCGGTCAGGGCATTCCCGTCGACGGCGTTGGACACCAGATCATCTCGCTCGACGCCATCTCCTGGAGGAGGATCGTGAGCGAACAACGTGATCGCCAAGCCGGCTGGCGCTGCGTCCGAACCCCCAAGCGACTCGTCAGCGAGTCCGGCCTGCCATACGCCGTATCCCGCCCCGCTCAGAGCGAGGATCGCCACGGCGACGAGCACACCACCACGGCGGCGGCGGCGGCGGACCGGTCGAACACGTCCGGTCGTCGCGTCGCCGTACGCGACGACCGCCGTATCGCCACCGCGCCCCTCCAACGCATCCGCGAATGCCCGGGCCGTGACGAACCGCTCGCCGGGACGCTTGGCCAGCGCACGCAGGCAGGCTGATGCAATGGGCGCGGAGATGCCCGGCGCGATGGAGCGCGGGTCAGGCGGTGCCTCGTAGACGTGCTTGGTCGCCACCGCGACCGGGTTGTCACCGCTGAATGGGAGCGTGCCGGTGAGCGCCTCGAACAGCACCACCCCGAGGGAGTAGACATCGCCGCGTGCATCGACCTCACGGCCCTCAGCTTGCTCGGGAGCAAGGTAGTCGCTGGAGCCCATCACGATACCGGTCTTGGTCAGATTCGCCCCCTCGGCCTCGACGATCCGGGCGATGCCGAAATCGGTGAGCTTGGCCTCGCCCTCCGGCGTGACGAGCACGTTGTGGGACTTGATGTCGCGGTGCACGACGCCGGCCGCGTGCGCCGCGGCCAGGGCGCGGGCGATCTGAGCGCAGATCGCCGCGGCGTCGTCGACCGCAAGGCGCCCGTCGCAACGGATCACCGTCTTGAGGTCACGCCCTTCGACCAACTCGAACACGAGGAACGGCTCGTCGCCCTCCTGGCCCTGATCCAGCAGGCGTACCAGGTTGGGGTGCGACAGGCGCGCGACGGCCTGACCCTCGCGCCGAAACCGCTCGGCCAGCTCGGGATCGTCGTGCAGCCGCGCGTGCAGCCGCTTGACCGCCACAGTGCGCCCCAGCACGGTGTCCGTCGCGCGCCAGACCGAAGCCATGCCGCCGCGGCCGATGAGCCCTTCCAGCCGGTACCGGTCCCCAAGCAATGCACTGTCGACGCTCACGGGACGACCATAACCCAGACGGGCGCCAAAGCGACCGTCATTCGGTCACGGGTTGAGGCGCACGCGACAGTCCAGTACCCTGCATCGGCCCGGGGGGATGCCCGAGTGGTCAAAGGGAACGGTCTGTAAAATCGTCGGCTCAGCCTACGGAGGTTCGAACCCTCCTCCCCCCACTGCCGACGCGGTCGGCACGATGCCCAGTTAGCTCAGTTGGTAGAGCACCTCCATGGTAAGGAGGGGGTCAACGGTTCGAGTCCGTTACTGGGCTTTGCGCCTCGGCGCATCAAGGCGGCGTAGCTCAGCTGGTTAGAGCAGCGGAATCATAATCCGCGTGTCGTAGGTTCGAGTCCTACCGCCGCTATCGACAGTGACTGCTGTGTAAGTCTTTTCCCCATTTTGGCCGAGTTGAAACGCGATGGACGGTTGGGCCTACGGGCTGGCGCGCAGCGCCCACCGTCGAGCGAATCCGCGTCGCCGCCCGTCGCCGTGACCCCGGCCCCAAGTCGGACAGGCAGGCAACGCGGATTGCGAGGTGCTCCGGACCGGCAACTGGGCGAAGGAGCCGTGCCTTCTCCGGGGAAGAACTCCGCGCTAAGGTAAATAATTCGCGGGCCTGGACCACCGCACAGGAACGGGCGAAGGAGCAGGATGGCGCCGCAGCGCCCAGGAGTGAGCGTCGAGGGAGTCGAAACCCGGTGAACCGCACCGCGCGGGTCGTCCTTGCGATCACCTTGACGATTGCGGCCGGGGCAGTCGTGGTCTCCACGCTTCTCGCCCAATCCACCGACCCGCCGCCTCTGGGCCTGTGGCTCGGGCTGTTGCTGGCGGGTGCCGCGATGGAGCTGGCCACGATCCCCGGAGACGCAGACGAGGCCGAGCACCCGTTCAGCCTCGCGTCGAGCTTCCACCTGGCCGCCGCGATCCTGCTCCCGCCCGGCTGGGCCGCGCTCGTCGCTGGTGGATCGACGGCACTTGGCGAGTCGATCCGGCGACGCTCCCCGATTCGCATCGTCTTCAACACCGGCGTGGCGTTCACGGCCACGCTCGCAGGCGGCGCCGCCTACCACGCCGTCCTGCCCAACGGGGACGAGCGGGTGTTCGGCTGGACAATGTACCCGGCGGTGCTCGCGATGCTCCTCGCATATGTGCCGATCATGATCGTCGCGGTGGAGTCCATCTCCACGGCTGTCGCAGGGGAGCGCTGGGACCCGATGAGCTGGATCCGCCCCCCCGAGCTTCTGACCTACCTGATGGAGGCGTGCCTCGCGGTCGTCCTGGCGGTCCTGATCAGCAGCGCTCCAGAAGTGCTCGCGTTCACGGTCCTGATCCTGGCGGCGGTGTTCCTGTCCATCAAGCACCACCGAACCCTCAAGAGCGAGACCCGGCGCACGCTGCAGGCCCTGGCATCCGCGGTCGACGCACGCGATCCGTACACCGCCTCGCATTCGGAGCGGGTCAGCGCGATGGCATCGCGGCTGGCCCAGCGCATCCAGCTGCCCACCAGACAGGTGATGTCGACGCGGTGGGCCGGACGGCTGCACGACCTCGGCAAGGTTGTCGTCGACAACTCGGTGCTCCACAAGGATGGCCCCCTCGACGAGCGGGAGTGGCAGCTGATGCGAAGCCACCCGGAGGTCGCGGCGGAGCTTCTGACGCACCTGAGCCTGACCCGCGACATGTTGCCGGGCATCCGCTACCACCACGAACGACCCGACGGCCGCGGCTACTACAACGTGCCCGGCGAAGATCTCCCCATCGAGGCGTCGCTGATCGCGCTGGCGGACTCGTTCGACGCGATGACCACCGATCGGCCCTACCGCAAGGCGCTCAGCACCGACGAGGCACTGCAGCGCATCGAGCTCGGGCTCGGCACGCAGTTTGACCCCGAACTCGGCCAGGCGTTCATCGCCATGGTGCGCGGCGACGAGGTACAGCCGTTCGGCCTCGAGGGGCGACGGCGCCTGCAGGCGCAGCGACTCGCGAAGTCAGCACGGCAGGGCCCGGCGCTCTAGGGAAATTGGCTCGCCAAGGGGACAACGTTCCTCAGCCGCACCCGGAGTTCACCCGCCGCGGGCAGGCGGGCCACGCCCGGCATTGTTGCCTCCGCGGTGGGCGCCGCGCTGCTAGCCTGCATGGGCTTCGGGCGGTGGTCACCTACGGGTGCACGAGGGAAGCCGGTGTGAGTCCGGCGCGGTCCCGCCACTGTCACCGGGAGCGTCGTCGCTGGGCGAGAAGCCAACCACTGGGTGAGCCGACCCGGGAAGGCGCAACGACGTGATGATCGGAAGCCAGGAGACCTGCCTCCGTCCCGAGCACCGCAAGCAACCTCCGTGGAGAGGCAGTGGTGCGACACCGACGATGGATCACCCTCCTGCTCGTGACAGCCGTCGCGTGCCTCGTCGCGGGATGTGAACGCGTCTCGGACGGCGCGACCGGGAACGCCTATCAGCTCGTGACAGAGGGGTTCGGGGCCCGGACCCTGAGCGATGGCGCAGCGGCCGACGGGGGCTCCGTCCTTGACGCACTGCGGGCGACGAACCCGGTCGAGACCGCGTATGGCGGCGGGTTCGTCAGCGCGATCGACGGAGTGGCGTCGGATCGATCGGGCCAGCGCGACTGGTTCTTCTACGTCAACGGCGTCAGCCCGGACCGCGGCGCCGATCAGCAGCGCCTCGGACCAGGCGACTCGGTGTGGTGGGATTACCACCCGTGGGGCGGCCTGATCGACACATGGACGGTCGTGGGCCTGTGGCCCGAGCCGTTTGTACACGGCTATCCGGTGCGACCCGCAACCGTCGCAGCCGATCCCCCGCTCGACGCCGTGCTGCGCGACGCAGGCGCAACGGTGGGCACGGGCCCATCCCCCTGGCGAGTACGTGTCGGCGCCGACGCGGCGATCCGCGCAGCAGACCCCGCATGGCGGCGGGCGATGGCCGACCCCGTCGCGGCGGGGCTAACCGTCCGGATCGACGGAAATCTCATCCGTGTCATCGGTCCGGACGGCACGACGCTGACCGATGTACCCGATGGGCGCGTGATCGCCGCGACGGTGTTGACGGGCGCAACGCCCAACGACGGCGGCGTTCTGCTGACCGTCGCCGGGCTCGACGGGGACGTCGCCCGTTTGGCCGCCCAGCGCATCGCACGCGAACCGTCCGTGCTGCGCGGTCGCTTCGCCGTGGTCTTCGACGGTGCCGGCAACCCCATCGCGGCGGGTGGACGGGGCCGGCTGTGAGACACGCTCCCGTGCCACTGCTGATTTTCGGAGCGGCCCTCTGCAGCCTGGCGTTTGCGACCGACCAGCCGCTCATCCTCGCCGCCCTGACCGTCGGCGCCCTCGCCCTCCACTTCGCCGCCGCCCACAGGCGGCGCATGTACCTGGTCGTCGGCGCGGCGATCGGCCTGGGGGTGGCGCTGCTCAACCCCTTCGTCCAGGCCAACGGCGATCTGATCGTGCTGGAGCTGCCCGACATCCCGATCTTCGACATGCAGGTCACGCTCGAGGAGATCGTCGCCGGTACGGCGCTGGGACTTCGAGCGTTCACCGTCACCGTCACGATTGGAGCGGTTCTGGCCCACATCGACCCGGACCGCCTGCTGGCAGTGGCAAGCCGGTTGCTGCCCCGCTCCGCGCTGACCGCATCGATCGCGGCGCGCATGTTGCCGACCCTCGAACGTGACGCCCAAGCGCTGTCGGAGACCGCGCGGCTGCGCGGCGTGTCGTTGCGGTCGGGCCGGTGGCGGGTCCGTGCCCGCACGGCCGGGGCGCTCTCGGTGCCGCTGGTCGGCTCGGCCCTGGAGCGATCGCTGGATGTCGCAGAGGCCATGGCCGCCCGGGGATACGGCGCATGTCCGCGTACCCGCATGGCCGAGGAGCCGGCGACTCGCATCGATCGGCTCGTGCTGACGCTCTGCGTGCCGATGGTGGCGCTGGCTGCCGCGGCAGCGACAGGAAGGCTCGGCACGTACGAGTTCTACCCCACCCTGGACCCCGTGGCGACCCAACCGGCGCTCATCGCGGCGGGAACCGCGGTGACCGTGATCGGCGCCGTGGCGGCGGGGCTTCGTCGATGATCGTCGCACGCACCGAAGCGCTGTCGTTCTGGCCGGGCCGGGCCGAGCGACCGGCCCTGAATCGGGTCAGCCTCCAGATCCCCGCGGGCGAGATCGTGTTGCTGCAAGGGCCGTCCGGTGGCGGCAAGTCCACGCTCCTCCGGGCGCTGGCCGGTCTGGTGCCGCATTTCCACGGCGGGCGCTTTTTCGGACGCGTCGTGGTCGGTGGTCACGACACGCGCACGTCGAGACCTGCACAGCTCGCCACCGTCGTCGGGAGCGTCTTCCAGGACCCCGAGACCCATGCCGTACGTGCGACGGTGTGCCGCGACGTGGCGTTCGGTTTGGAGAATCTGGGCGTCGCGGCAGATCACATCGCCGCGCGTGTCCGCGAATCGCTCGCGCGCGTCGGCGCCGCGCACCTGCATGACCGCGCGATCGGGACACTTTCCGGTGGCGAGCGCCAGCGCGTCGCGATCGCCGGTGCGCTGGCAATGCGTCCACGGCTGCTGCTGCTGGACGAGCCCACCTCGCAGCTGGATGACGACGGTGTCACCGCACTTCAGCGCACGATCGAGGCCCTTGCGGCATCCGGTGTCGCGGTTGTGGTCGCAGAGCACCACGCCGATCGCCTTGAGACCATCGCCGACCGGACCCTGCGGTTGGTCGCAGGGCGCCTGGGCGGCGCTGAGGCGACGATCGACGCCGGTGCCCCCTCGGGGTCTGCAGGGCAGGAGTTGCTACGCATCGAGGGCCTGGAGGTGCGGCACGGAGCGTGCGCGGTCCTGACGCGGGTCGCACTCTCGATGTCGGCGGGCACCGTCACGGCGTTGCACGGCGCAAACGGCAGCGGCAAGTCGACGCTGGCGCGGGTCATCGCCGGGCTGCATCCGGCCTATCTGGGACGACTGATCGTCGGCGGGCAGGACGTGACCTCCGAACCCGCGGAGGCGCGGTCGACGACCGTCGGGTTTCTGCCGCAAGACGCAGGGCGCTGGCTGCTGCGCGAACGCGTCGACGACGAGCTTGCGTTCGCCGCCTGGCGGGTGCCCGCCAGTCGGCGACGAGCCCAGGTCGACGCCGTGATGGCCGAACTCGATCTGACGTCGCTGTCCGCGGCCCACCCGCTCGACCTGTCGGTCGGCGAGCGCGAGCGGGTCGCGCTGGCGGCGGTGCTCGTCGCGGAGCCGCGGGTCATCGTGCTCGACGAACCGAGCCGGGGAATGGATCCCGCGCGACGCGCCATGTTGGCGGACGCGCTCAGGCGACGCATCGCACGCGGGGCGGCGGTCCTGGTCGCGACACACGACGGCGGGTTTGCCCACGCCATCGCCGACCGTCATGTCGAGATCGTCGAGGGCCGTCTGGTCGAGCAGGCCGACCGGGTGCCGCGATGAGCGCAGGCGAGATCGTCGTGACCGCCGTCCTCGCCGTGCTGGCCATCGGCCTGGTCGCGGGCGAGCGCGGCACGCACGACGCCCGCCGCATAGCCCTCGTCGCCGCGCTCGCAGCGACCGCGACGGCCGGCCGCGTGCTGTTTACTCCGATCCCGAGCGTCAAACCGGTCACCGTCATCGTGCTGGTGGCCGGGGCAGTGCTGGGCGCGCGTGCGGGGTTTGCCGTCGGGGCGCTGACGCCGCTCTTGTCCAACCTGGTGCTCGGACAGGGGTCGTGGACACCCGGCCAGATGGCGCTGTGGGGGGCAGCGGGCCTGGCCGGAGCTGCGTTGCCCGCGATCTGCCGGCGCCGTGTCGGGCTTGCGATCGTCGCGTTCGCGTGGGGCTGGGTGTTCGGATGGGGCATGAATCTGTGGGAGCTTGCGACGTTTGGTCCGCAGGTCGGCGTCGACGCGTTCGTGGCCAAGGCCACGACGAGCCTGTGGTTCGATGCCGCGCACGCGATCGGCAACATCGTGTTCGCGCTGGCCATCGGACGCGCGCTGGTCCGCCTACTCAGCCGTTACCGTGACCGCATCGAGACCACGATCGACTGGGGATCGGCCCCACAGCCGGATCAGCTCGACGTCGTGGTCCGATGAGCGCACCGAGCGAGACCGCCCCCGCGCAACACAGGGTGTCAGACACACTCTGTTGCATGGGGCGCCGCCTTTACGCGCAACACAGGTGTCAGGGCACCAGGTGGTGAAATCTGGCCGCTCTAAATCTAAAGTGGCTCGACAGCGAGTTCCCGCGCGCGCGACAGCAGGCGGTCGGTCGCCAGAGCGGAGCGGCGGCGGGCGGCGTCCGACCAGGCGTGGCCTTCGGCGCTCGACACCCTGACAACGTCGTTCATCCCCGCGATCTCATCGGGCATCGTCGACCCCAGCTGGGTGCGTGCGCGCACGCAGGCCTCGGGATCGAGCGCGTTTGCGATAGCTGCGTCGCCGACCGCGATGCTCGCTCCAACGACGTCCTGTGCCACGGTCCGCAGCAGCTCCGCCGTCAGTTCGGTCGGGGGCCGTCCGCTCTCGGTGAGGGCGCGGATGGCCCGGCCGACGACGGTATGGGCCGTCCGGTAGTCGAGGCCCGCCTCGACCGCGACCACATCCGCCACGTCGGCGGCCACCGTGAACCCGTCGCGCGCAGCCTGGGCCATGCGGTCCGCGTCGATGCGCATCCCTGCCACAACGCCCACGGCCAGCCGCGCGGTTGCCACACCGCTCTCCAGCAGACGCGGAATCGCGCCATTCAGGACCTGGTAGTGGTCGGTCCGCGCCGACCCCGTGTGCAGCACTGTCAGAATCGCGGTCACGGCGCCTGAAGCCTCCGCCGCAGCTCCTCGGATGATCGCCAGCGCATACGGGTTCTTCTTCTGAGGCATCAGGTCACTCTGCCGGCTGTGCGCGTCCGCCAACTCGACCGCGCCGAACTCCTGGCTGCAGAGGATCTCGAGATCCTGCGCCAGCTGCGAGAGTCCCGCGAGCGCGATCGCGACGGCAGCCGCCAGCTCGACGTAGCCATCGGCGGCCCACATGGCGTCCTTGGTGTGACGCGCGATCTCCTCACACCCAAGGAGCTCCGCCAATCGCGCGCGATCGATCGGCCACCGCGACCCTGCGCTGCCGCCGACCCCTGCGACCGACGCGTCCAACCAGCCGTGCACCCGGCGCAGTCGCGTCGCATCGCGCAGCAGGGGCTGAGCGTAGCCCAAGAGGAGATGCCCGATCGTCGTTGGCTGGGCTGGCTGCAGGTAGGTGTAATCGGCGGCCAGATCGTCGGCGTGGCGCTCTGCCTGGTCGACCAGCGCCATCGCGGCGTCCAGAAGCGCGTCGTGCAGGTCGAGAACCTCGGCGCGCGAAACAAGGCGCAGCGCGACCCGGAAAGCCTCGCGCCGTGGACGGCCCGCGGTCAGCCAGCCCGACGACGCCGCACCGACGCGGCGGCGCAGCTCGTGTTCGCGCGAATTGAACGCGTCGCCACGCTCGGGATCCCACGGGAACTCGGCCGGCGGGATGTCGTGCAGCTCGAGCAGCCCGCCTGTCAGTCCCGCCGCAGCAGTCGCATCCAACGCCCCGGTCTCGATCAGGGCCACCGCGTGTGCGAGGTCCGACAGCGACAGCGCGGTCGCGAGGCGCTCCGCCTGTTCGATCTCGACACGGTGGCCGGCGCGCACGAGCTCTGCCGCGGGGTCACCCGCCAGCCGCCCCACCCGGCCGAGGTTCTCGTCGGCCATCTCGACGTCCGCCACCGGTCAGTCCCAGGGGGCGACGTCGCCGCTGCCGTTACAGGCGTTCGACATGGAGCTCACGGTGCACATGTCCGCAAGTCTACGACTGCACCCTCGCCAGGGCGTCTGTATCCTTGTCGGGTTCGGCTCATCAACCTCAGCACAATGACAGCGAGGTTCGTGCGTGAAGCGGCTACCGGCGTGGATGATCGGGGTGTTGACCCTGTTGACCGCCCTGCTCCTTTGGGTGGGCATCGACGAACGGGACGAGATCGGCTCGGTGCCGATCGTCCTGGGCGTGATCTGGGTGGTGTTCATCCTCGCCTCGGTCCCCAAGATGTTCAGTCCGGAGGAGAAGTAGCCGCAGCGCGGGGTGGACCGCGGTGCCCGCCGCGTAGTCGTGCCAGGTACGGCGTGACGGGGTCCTAAGTGGTCGCTCTCGTAAGTACGGGCACGTATCCCGAGCGAAAACCGAGTCAGGCAAGGACGCAGTGTCTTGCCGCTATCGGTACCCATAACGGTGAGACCGAGGACACCGCCTGGCGAAGGTTTGCAGCCGGGATACG
>CAYMSM010000003.1:0-8557 GCA_964393105.1 uncultured Bifidobacteriaceae bacterium | reverse complement strand
TGTGCATTAGCCGTGGACACAAAACGGCATTAGCACTGTGCCGTTGAACATCCAGATTGGGAGGAGAGCAAGCGAATGGCGCCGTTACGGAGGCCCTTTGGCCCCTGGGCCCGCAGACCTGGTGTGCTGCCGCTTCTCGGTGCGCTCCCCCGCTGGCGGCCGCGTCGCAAGGGAGAGGACATGGGACGCATCGCCCAACTGCGCGTCGGTGAAAGGAGGCCGCGCCGCGGACGCGCTGACTCGATCGCGACGCATGGTGGGAGTCGCCGAGTTGCGCGAAGTGCAATGAACTGTAAAACGTTTACAGTAGATGCCACGTCCCAACCTCGAACGCCTGCGGCAAGGATGCGTCGAGAGTGTCACATCAATTGGCACACATCGTGCGCGAGTTGGCACAGCGTCGTGACACACCTGTGACACCTCGCTGTCTACGCTCTGGATCATGCAATTCGACCACGTAACGGGAGCGAGGTAGCCTTGTGGGGATGGCTCTCGAGTCCCCCACCGAGGTGCAGACGCGCCGGTTCACGGCGGACGAGGTCATGCAGATGGTCGACGCCGGGATCATCGACCCGGACGAGCCGATCGAGCTCATCGACGGGCAGCTCATCATCGTGAGCCCCCCAGGGTGGCCACACGCAAGCTCGATCGGGCACTTCAACCGGATCATGAGCCTGGCGTACGGGGAGCACTACACCGTTCGTGTGCAGCTGCCGGTCGGCGGGCTGCATGACCACCTGCCCGAACCGGATGTCGCGGTCGGCCTGACCCACGGCCCCTGGGACGACGAGCGCCGCCACCCCCGCGGCGACGAACTCCTTGTCGTCGTCGAGGTCGCCGTCACCAACCACTGGCTCGCGCGACACAAGGTCGCGATCTATGCCGAGGCCGGGGCGCCCATCTACTGGATCGTTGACGTCCCGCTCCGTCAAGTGACGGTCCACGAGGGGCCACGGCCGGACGGCACGTGGGAGCGAGTCACCGTCGTGCCCGAGACGGCGGAACTCACGCTCCCGGGACTTGGCACCGCGCTGCCGGTCGCGAAGATCCTGCCCGCTGCGTAGTCGACCCACCCGCGCCCGTCCAGCGTGAACGCCCCAGGCAACTCGCGGAACGTCGAGGAAGTCCACATGTCGGCCGCCGGGGCCGGACGGCTCAGGGCCGTTCGCTCGCCGAAATCCCCACGCGACCTCTGGGACGGAGCGTCAGCCGAGGGAACGCATTTGGCGTTCGACTTCGACGAGCACGTCGATGCGGTTGGTGACGATGCCGTTGACGCCCAGGCCGATGAGCCGACGCATCTCGGCGTCGTCGTCGACGGTCCATGCGAACACGCCCTGCCCGTGGCGATGCATCCGCTCGACGAGGCTCTCGGTGACGATGGCCGCCGGAACGCCCACGCCCGCCATGTGACTCTGCGTTCCCACGTCGCCCATGGCCATGCTCGCCAGCCCGGCGGCCGAATCCACCAACTGGATGACGGGGCATCCGGGGTTGACGGCCTCGAGGGACTCCCAGACCTCGGGCAGGAACGAGATGAACGAGACGGACCTAGCCATGTCGAGTGCCGTGACCGCCGCTGCGGCGGGCGCGACGGCCTCGATCTCCTTGATGTCCAGGTTGACCCGCACATGCCCGCGCGCGATCTCCAACACCTCGGTCAGCGAGGGCAGCTGAGCCCCTCCGCCGGCGTCAAGCGCCCGCGCCTTCGTCGCCGTCAAGGCCCGCAGACGCCCGGAGCCTGAGGTGGTGCGGTCCAGCGTGGCATCGTGCAGGATCAGCGCTTGGCCGTCCTTCGTCAGCCTGACGTCCGCCTCGATGACGTCGGCGCCCAGCTCGATGGCCCGCGCGAACGCGGGCAGCGTGTTCTCGGGAAGCGCTGCCGAGGCTCCCCGGTGCGCGACTTTCCACAGCCGGGCGATCACGCGGTGAGTCTACGCCGTCCGGCGATTCTGCCGGGGACAATCGGCACGAGCCGATCGAGGCTGCCCGATAACATGCAGGGTGTGGTGACCTCTCGTGCCGCTCGGCCGGCCCAAGGGCTGGCCATCGTGCCGGCCCTCCTCAGCTTCGTCCGCTTCGCCCACACGGTGTTCGCGTTGCCGTTTGCGCTGGCCGGGGCGTTTTTGGCGCGCATGGACGTGCCGGCGGCGTCGCGCATGGGGTGGATCCTGCTGGCGATGGCCGGTGCTCGCTCGCTCGCGATGGCGCTCAACCGCTTGATCGACGTCGAGATCGACGCGCGCAACCCGCGTACTGCGATGCGTGAGCTGCCCAGCGGGCGCCTGACGCGGGCGCAGGTGGTCTGGTTCTGCGCTGCGAGCCTGGTGGCGCTGATCCTTGCGGTTAGCCAGTTGCCACCTATCACGTGGTACCTGTGCGCGGTCCCTGTCGTCCTGTTCGTGCTCTATCCGTACGCCAAGCGCGTCACGTGGTCCTGTCACCTGCTCCTCGGCCTCACGATCGGCATCGCGCCGGTGGCCGGGTGGCTTGCGGTGACGGGGGAGTTCGCCGCCGCGCCGCTCTACCTGTGGGCGGCGGTCGCGACGTGGATCGCGGGCTTCGACATCATCTACGCCCTCCTGGACGAGGAGTTCGACCGCGAGCACGGCGTGCAGTCGATCCCCGCGCGCTTCGGCCGCGCCGGGGCGCTTCGGATCACTCGCGCCCTGCACCTTGCGACCGTGGCCTTTCTGATCGCAGCGGGAATCGCCGTCGACGCCGGCGCCGTCTACTTCGTCGGCGTCGCCGTCTGTGCCGCGGTGCTGGTCTACGAGAACGTGGTGGTGACGGGTGGATCCGACGATCAGATCAAGGCCGCGTTCGGCGTGGCAAACGGCGTGCTGGCGGTCGTGTTCTTCGCGTTCGTCCTGGCCGAGGTGGCGTTCTCCTGATCACCGGGCGCGGCCTGGTCAAGGCGTACGGACAGCGACGTGCGCTGGACGGGGTCGACATCGACCTGCAACCCGGCGAGACCCTCGCCATCGTGGGGCCCAACGGCGCCGGCAAGACCACGCTGCTTCGGATGCTCGCGACCCTCCATCGTCCCACTCAGGGAATGCTCGCCGTCATGGGACACGATCTGCCTGACAAGGCGCAACTGGTGCGCCCGCACCTGGGCTACCTGGGTCATGACCCGTTGGTGTACCTGGACCTGACGGCTCTCCAGAACCTGGAGCTCTTCGCAGACCTCTACGGAGTGCCCGACCCGCGCGAGCGCATCGAAGAGGTGCTCGACCGGGTCGGTTTGCTGCCGCGGGCGTTCGAGCCCGTCCGCGCGTTCAGCCGTGGCATGGCGCAGCGGCTGGGGATCGCCCGCCTTCTTTTGCATCGTCCCTCTCTACTCTTGCTCGACGAGCCGACGTCCGGCCTTGACGCGCAGGGGGCGGCACTGCTCGACGGTGTCGTCGCCGAAGGCGCCAGCGTCGTGCTGGTGACGCATGACGTGGAGCGGGCCGTGCACGTGGCCCATCGCGTGATGGTGCTGCGGGCCGGGCGCGTACGGCTCGAGCGTGCCACGGCCGGACTCGACGCAGTCGCGTTCCGAGCCGAGTACGAGCGGGAGACCACGCAGTGAGCGCGGTCAGGCAGTTTCGCGCGCTGGTGGTCAAGGACCTGCGTCTGGAGCTTCGCACCCGCGACACGGCGATCGCGATGACGCTGTTCGTTGTCATCGCGATGGTGATACTGCAGTTCGGCTTCGGCACGCGCGAAAGCGACCTGACGCGGTTCGCCGGAGGCCTTCTGTGGGTGCCGTTGGCGTTCGCCGCCGTGCTCGGCGTGGGCCGCAGCTACGTCGCCGAACGTGAGCAACGGGTGCTGGACGGGCTGCTGATGGCGCCCGTGTCCCGGTTCACAATGCTGCTTGCCCGCGCCGTCGCGATCGTCGGGTACCTGCTCGCGGTACAGGTCGTGGCCGTTCCGCTGCTCGGGATCTTCTTCGTCAAGGGGCCGTACTGGGGCGACCTCGGCTGGCTCTTTCTGGCATGTCTCATCGCGGACGTCGCGATCGGCGTGCTCGGCACCCTGGTCGCGGCGATGGCGGTGTTCACCCGTGCGCGCGAGCTGGTGATGCCTGTCATCTTCCTGCCGCTGCTCGTCCCGGTGGTCATCGCCGCCGCGGGCGCCACCCACTCGGTGGTGGGGCCGAATGACATGGCCCAGTACCGCAACTACTGCCTGTTCCTCGTAGGGATTGCGGTAACGTTTGGGCTCGTGGCGTTCGCGACCTTCGATGCGGTGTTCGATGACTAGGGTCCCTCAGGTGGGCGGCGAGCCACGAGGAGCCGGCGGCGGAATCGCCGTCTGGGCTGCGAGCAGCGCGGTCCTGATGGCCGTCGCGATCATCGGCGCGTTCTTCGTCGCGCCTGACAACGCCGACGGCGACATCCAGAACATCCTGTACCTGCACGTCCCCATCGCGGTCATGTCGTTGGGCGCGTTCCTGGTGGCGTGCGTGGCGGGGATCCTCTACCTGCGCCGTCGCGACGACCGCTACGACGAGATCGTCGCGGTGTCGGTCGGGTTGGGTCTCTTGTTCGTCGTGCTCACGATCGTCTCCGGGTCGATCTGGGCACGCGGGTACTGGGGTACGTGGTGGCGCTGGCAGGATCCACGCCTGGTGACGTATCTGATCATCGCGCTGCTCTACGGAGCGTTTTTCGTGCTGCGAAACTCCTCCGAGGACGCCAGCCGCGCCCGCTTCTCGGCGGTGTTCGCCATCATCGCGTTCGCCTCGGTGCCGCTCTCGTTCTATGCGGTGCGCCGGGCCCAGGACGCGGTGCATCCCACCGCAATCGACAGCAACGGCATCAACATCGACGGCGGGATCTTCGTCTGGCTCGTCGTGGCGCAGGTGGCGGTCGCGCTCGTGTTCGTCACGTTGCTCAAGCTCGAGCTCCTGCAACGACGCACCGACCGCGCGCTCGGCAGGCTGCGACGCCTGCTGGAGGATTCCGCGTGAGTGACTACGTCGTTGCTGCGTTCGCGGTGGTGTGGTTCGTGCTCCTCGTCTACGTGGCGGCGGTCGGGCTGCGCACGGCGCGTATCGCTCGTGAGGTCGAGCTCCTGACCCGCCTGGTCGAGCGTCGCCAGTCCGACAGCGCGGGGTAGGACTCCTCATCCTCCGCCGAAACCGCGATTCTCGTGGTCCACATCGTCGGTTGGGCAATAGCTATCGTTGCGGGGCGCCGTCCCGGCACCGTTGGCCCCACCCCCCGGTAACGCCCACGCGACTGCGTCTGAGACCACTGAGTCGGCGCCATCGATCGCCGCAGCGGTCTGGCGGCCCTCGTCGTCGGCTACCATTCAAGCGATGCATCTGATCGTCGTCGGCCTGTCACACAGGACCGCACCAGTCGAGCAGCGGGAGAAGGCCGCCTTGACCGATGCTGCGGCCAGGGCGCTGTTGCGCAGCGTGGTGGCCGTGCCCGGCATCAGCGAGGCCGTGACGCTCTCGACGTGCAATCGCACCGAGGTGTATGTCCGGGCGGACGAGAACGCCGCTGCCGAGGAGGCCGTCTGCAGGGCGGTCGTTGCAAACACGGACATCAACCGCCATGAGCTCGACTGCGCCAGGTATGCCCACCGCGACGAGCGGGTCGCGGCCCATCTGCTGCGCGTGGCCTCGAGCCTCGACGCCATGATCGTCGGGGAGAGCGAGATCCAGGGCCAGGTGCGTCATGCGTTCGAGCGCGCCCAAGAGGAGGACACAGTCGGGCCGGTGCTCGACCACCTCTTTCGCAAGGCGCTCGAGACCGGCAAACGCGTGCGGCACGAGACCGGAATCGGTGCGGGCGCCGTGTCGGTGGCCAGTGTCGCAGTCGAGCTGGCCCGGGAGGCCGTTGCCGACCTGACCGAACGGCGTGCGCTTCTGATCGGCGCGGGGGACGTCGCCGAGACGACCGCCATCTCCCTCGTGGCGGCGGGTGTTCACGAGCTTGTCGTCGCGAACCGGACGATCTCGACCGCGCGGGGCCTCGCGGAGCGCATCGGTGGAGAAGGCGTGGGGTTTGACCGTCTCGCGGCGGAGCTCTCGGTGGCCGACATCGTGATCTCGTCGACCGACGCGCCACATCCGCTCCTGAGTCACGACGATGTCGAGCGGGCGATGCGCGAACGCCCCGGACGCCCCATGGTGCTGATCGATATCGCGGTCCCACGCGACCTCGAGGCCGACATCGCCTCCGTGCCCGGCGTGCGGCTCTACGACATCGACGACCTCGAGCGCGTCGTCGAGGGCAACCTCAACGGTCGAATGCGCGAGTCCGAGCTGGCGGAGGCGATCGTCACAGACGAGGCCCGGCGCTTCACCGAATGGCGGCGCGCGCTGTCGGTCGCGCCCACGATCGGCTCGCTGCGTCAGATGGCCGAGCAAATCCGCGTCACCGAGACCGAGCGCGTCGCCGGCCAGTGGGAATCGATGAGCGCCGCCGATCGCGAGCGGGTGGAGCAGCTGACCAGGACGATCGTCAACAAGCTGCTCCACGAGCCAACGGTGCGACTGCGCCAAGCGGTTGCCGAAGGCGATGGGGTGGCCCACCTCGAGAGCATCCGGCACCTGTTCGGGGTCGAGGGGGACCACTAAGATCGACCTGACCCTCGCCACCCGTCGTTCGCCCCTCGCCCTCGCGCAGTCCGGGTGGGTGGCGGACAAACTGCGGGCTGAGGGCCACCGTGTCGAATTGCTGCACGTCGTCACGACCGGCGACCGGTGGAGTGCCGCCAGCGGCACCGATGCCACCAAGGGGCTCTTCGTCAAAGAGCTCGAGGAGGCCCTCCTCGACGGGCGTGCCGATCTGGCGGTCCATTCGGCCAAGGACCTGCCGGGCGAGCTGCCCGCCGGGCTGGCGATCCTCGCCGTCCCCGAGCGCGAGGATCCGCGCGACGTCCTGATCGGTCCTGGGGATGGGGTTGAGGGGCTCCGACCGGGAGCGCGGATCGGGACTGGAAGTCCCCGAAGGGCCGCGCAGATCTGCTTGGCCCGTCCCGGTGTCACGTGCGTCGAGATCCGCGGCAACGTCGGGACCCGCCTCCAAAAGCTCGCGCGTGGTGAAGGTGTCGACGCGCTGATGCTCGCCGCCGCCGGTCTCGCGCGCCTTGGCTTGGCACCCGACGGGATGACGAAGCTGGACGTCGAAATCTGCGTCCCGGCGCCGGGGCAGGGCGCGCTCGCGATCGAGGGGCGCGGGGACCGGCCCGATCTGGCGCGGACGGTTTCGGTGCTGGACGATCCCGCGACGGCCGCATGCCTCCGGGCCGAGCGGGCGCTCCTGGCGGCACTCGGCGGGGGATGTCAGGAACCGGTCGGTGCACTCGGCATCGTCGCCGACGGCAAGCTTCGGCTCGTCGCCTTCGCTGCGGCCAAAGACGGTGGCGCGCATGCTCGCGAAGAGGTCGTCGGTGCGGTGTCGGACGCGGCGTCCCTCGGTGGCGAGCTGGCGTCGACACTGGCCGGACGGATCGCGTTGAGATGAGCCGGCCCTTGGCCGGTCGGCGTGTTGTTGTGACGCGGCCGGTGGGGCAGTCGCGTGAGCTCGTCGACCGGCTGACGGCGCTCGGTGCGGAGGTCGTTGAACTGCCGCTGACCATGGTGGTGCCCATCGCGGCGAGCGCCCAGATCGACCAGGCGCTCGACGGGATCACCACGTATGGCGTCATCGTGGTGACGAGCGCCAATGGCGCAGCATGCTTCGCTGAGCAGTTGGTGGCCCGGGGCGTCGCGCCGGCTCAGGCGACCACGGTCGTGGCGGTCGGCGCGGCGACGGCCGCGACCCTGCGCGCTCACGGCCTCGTGGTCGATCGCATTCCGCAGCGGGCGACGGGCCGGGCGATCGTCGCTGAGCTCGCAGACGTCGACCTCGTCGGGGTCAGGATCCTGCTTCCGCGGGCACTCGTGGGGCGACCTGAGCTCCCCGCGGGCCTGCGGGACGCCGGGGCGCTGGTCGACGACATCCCGTTCTACGAGACGGTTCGGTCCTCCGTCTCGCCCGAGGCGGTGGCGGAGACCCTCGGGGCGGACGACATCGTGCTGACGGCTCCGTCGGGGGTCGAGGCGTTCACCGAGCTCGTGGGGCGCGAAGCTGCCGCCGCGCTGCGCATCGTGACGATCGGCCCGACGACGAGCGAGGCGGCGCGACGTGCGGGGCTCGCGGTGGCCGCCGAATCAGCGGAGCAGTCCGTCGAAGGTCTGATCGCGGCGATCCGGTCACTGCCAGATCGGTGAAACGCCTCAGGGCCGGGGTTGCCCGCCGACCCTGAGGACGCACCGAGTCGCGACGGGCTAGGGGACGAGAAGCTGCCGTCGGAGTTCCGCAGCCGCGGCCATGATCTCGTCACGGAACGCGGTGGTGATTCTGTCGGGCGGTTCGCTGCGGAGCGTCTTGTCCAACTGTTCCAACTCGGAGATCGCCTTGGTCTTGTCGCCGACGTTGATCAGGAACCCGATTCTGGCGAGCCTGTTCTGCTCCGATGTGAACACGCCGGTGTTGGGGACCAGGCCTTTTGCTCTGCCCTCCGACCACCGGCCCTTGAGGTTGTTGAGCGCGGCGACGTGAAG
>CAYMSM010000002.1:0-16177 GCA_964393105.1 uncultured Bifidobacteriaceae bacterium | reverse complement strand
TGCTGACCCATAGCGCCATCGCGCGTGACGTCGGGCGAAACCCGAAGGTCGTCGAGTACGAGCCCGCGTTCGGGCCTGCGTGCTCGTACTATCAATGGGAGGCGGCCGGCCGCCCGGTCCACGGCGTGCGCGCGCCGTCGTAGTGTGCGCCGTCGTAGCGGTCGTGGTCTGGCGGCGAATCGAGGTGGCTGTTTCCAGTGAACCAGGCCGAGCGAAAAAGCTCCGCGCACCACACGGTGTCAGACACCAGGTGTTGCACGGTGCCAAACCGCTCACCACACGGTGTCTGACACCAGGTGTTGCGCGAGAAAGTCCCGTGCACCACACGGTGTCTGACACCAGGTGTTGCACGGTGCCAAACCGCTCACGGATGCTTTCGAATCGATCATTTGCGCGCACCACACGGTGTCTGACACCGGGTGTTGCGCCAGGATCACGGACGCTTTCGAATCGATCATCGAGCCGACTTAGTGCTCCCCGTCGTAAGTTCGGTCACGTTTGCCGAGCGAAAATCGAGCCAGGCGAGGACGCAGTGTCGTGCCGCTATCGGTACCCATAACGGCGCGACCGAGGACAAAGCCTGGCGACGATTTGCAGCCGGCTAACGTGTTCGTAGTTACGACGGGGAGCACTTAGGCCGAGAGGGGTCGCGATGGAGCACAACTTCACGCATTCCGGGTACAGCGTCGGCATCGAGGAAGAGCTCATGATCCTCGACGCCACGACGCTCGATCTGGTCAACGCGATTGAGGAGCTCCTGGGACCCGCCGAGTGGGGTGACGTCAAACCCGAGCTCATGGAGTCGGTGCTCGAGATCTCGACGGACCCCTGCGGCACGATCGCCGAGGCACGTGACCAGCTCTTCTCGCTGCGCCGGTCCGTCCGGCAGCGGGCCGAGGCCAAGGGGTACGCCATCGGGTCGGCCGGCACCCACCCGTTCGCCAAGTGGGAGGAGCAGCGCATCGCGGCGCGTCCGCGCTATCGCGACCTGATCAGCGCGCTGCGGTTCGTTGCGCGCCAGGAGCTGATCTTCGGCCAGCACGTCCACATCGGCCTGGACGATCCCGAGAAGGCCATCGCCGTCGCCAACGGGCTTCGGCTCTACGTACCCGCACTGCTCGGCCTGGCGGCGAACTCCCCCTACTGGCGCGGTAATGCGACCGGGCTGGCCTCGACGCGGATGCCGATCTTCCGCGCGTTCCCGCGGGTCGGGATCCCGCCGTATTACGCCGATTGGGACGACTACCAAAAGCGCATCGACTTCCAGATCGCGTCCGGCGTCATCCAGGACTACACGTACCTGTGGTACGACATCCGCCCCCATCCGACGCTGGGGACCGTCGAGATCCGGGCGATGGATTCACAGACGCGCCTGGAACACACCGTCGGCCTTGCCGCCCTCGTGCAGTCGCTCGTGCGCAAGCTCGCCACGGAGTGGGAGCCGGGCCAACCCGTGGAACGCCACCCCTTCGAGATGCTCGACGAGAACCGCTGGATGGCGGCCCGGCACGGGCTTCTGGGCGAGCTGGTGGACCTGCCATCGACCGAACGCATCGCGACCCGCGCATTCGTCAAGCGGCTGCTGGACCAGGTGCGCGGGCACGCCGAAGACCTGGGGTGCGCCGACGAGCTGGCCGGAGTCACCGACCTCCTTGAACACGGCAACGGCGCCCAGCGCCAGGTCGTCGTCTTCGAGGCCAACCGCGACATGCGCGAGCTGATGGCAGACATCGTCGTCGCGACGGGTGAGTAGGACAGACGACCGACCTGGCTTGCGCGCCCCCCACGTTCTCTAGACTCCCGAAAATCAAACGACAGGGCGGGCACCTTTGTTCGTACGGAAGCCGCTCCGGCAACGCTCAGTGATCGGGGACCAATGCGTTCGCTCAAGAAATTTGCGGTATGCGTGTCGGCGGTGGCCATGCTCTCGTTGACCGTCGCCGCGTGTGGAGACGACACGACGGCGGGCAGCGACTCGACGGCGACCACCGCTCCGTCCAAGCCGACCAACTGTGAGTCCGCCGACAACCTGTGCGTCGGTCTCGTGACCGACGTCGGCAAGATCGACGACAAGTCGTTCAACCAGTCTGCGTGGGAGGGCGTCAAGCAGGCGCAGAAGGATCTGGGCGCTCAGATCGACTTCATCGAGTCGACGGACTCGAAGGACTACGCGACAAACTTGGGCACGTTCATCGATCAGGACTTCGACGTCATCGTGAGCGTCGGCTTTGCCCTCGGTGAGGCCACGACCAAGGCCGCGACCGCGAACCCGAAGGTCAACTTCATCGGCGTCGACCAGTTCCAAGGCAAGGTGCTTCCCAACCTGACCGGCCTCATCTTCAACGAGGACAAGGCGGGCTTCCTCGCCGGCGCGTTGGCGGGGCTCGTCACCAAGACCAACAAGGTCGGTGCGGTCCTGGGCACGAACCTCGTGCCGCCGGTCGTCGCTTTCAAGGAGGGCTACGAAGCCGGGGCGAAGTACACGAACCCCAAGGTCTCGGTCAAGTCCACGTACCACCCCGGTGGTCTGGATGTGGCGTTCGTCGACCCGACGTTCGGTGCCGACACCGCGCGTCAGGCGCTCGACCAGGGCATCGACGTCGTCTTCGGCGCAGGTGGCAGCACCGGCAACGGGGCGCTCGCGGAGGTCGCCAAGAAGGGCGGTGCGGCGTACTGCATCGGCGTCGACACCGACCAGTGGGAGACCGTCCCCGAAGCGCACCCGTGCCTGATCACCAGCGCGATGAAGCTCATTACGCCTGGTGTCGTCAAGCTCATCGGTGACATCAAGGCCGGCACCGCCAAGGGCGGCAACGTCCTCGGTGATGTCGGACTCGCCAGTTACCACGACTTCGACGGCACGATCGACCCCGCCGTCAAGACGCAGATCGAGGAGCTGACTCCCAAGGTCATCTCGGGCGAGGTTCCGACCGGCTACACGCCGTAGTCGAAGCGGGGAAACGCGGTGGGGCGTGACCAGAATGACGAGGGCTCTGGTCACGCCCGCCGATCCAGGCTTGCGGGGGTAGCTTTCGGCCGGCTTCGGCCCGCAACCATTCCGCTCCTGGCAGTCGTCCTCGGGGTGCTCTTGGGGGCGGTGCTCATGCTCAGTGTGGGCGCGAATCCGCTCGAGGCCTACATGGCGATGCTCGAAGGTGCGCTCGGCGGGATGGACGAGTTCGGACGCACGCTCGAGAAAGCCACGCCCCTCGTGATGGGCGGCCTGGCGGTGGCGTTCGCGTTCAAGGCCGGGTTGTTCAACATCGGCGGGCAGGGGCAGCTCTTGCTCGGGGCGAGCTTCGCCGCGTGGGTGGGATTCACGTTCGACATGCCCGCGATCATCCTCATTCCGTTCGCGCTCCTGGTCGGAGGTCTCGCCGCCGCACTGCTCGGCGGGCTGGTCGGATATCTCAAGGCATACCGCGGCGTGCACGAGGTCATCAGCACCATCATGTTGAACTTCGTCGCGGCCAACCTGACCGACTGGCTCGCGAGCCTGGACGGCCCCTGGGGCGATCCTGTCGCGACCAACCCGTCCCGGCTGGCCCGGACGCCGCTCGTCAACGGCTCGGCCGAGATTCCGCACGTGGGCGGTCTGCCGCTGGGCTTCCTTGTCGCCGTCGGTGCGGCAATCGTGTGTTGGTGGGTGCTCGAGCGTACGACAATCGGCTTCGAGATCCGCACCGTCGGCGCGAACCGTCACGCGGCCAAGTACGCCGGCATCCGTGTCGAGCACATCTGGATCGTCGCGATGGCGATCAGCGCGTCCCTGGCAGGGGTCGGCGGGGCCATCGAGACGTTGGGCGTGGTCGGTCGGTTCGAGCCGGGGTTCAATGCGGGACTCGGTTTTGAGGGCATCACGATCGCGCTCCTCGCACGCACGAACCCCCTGGCCGTCGTCCCGGCAGCGCTCCTGTTGGGGGGCATGGATGCCGGAACGAGCCTGATGCAGGCGCGCACCAGCGTCGAGCCCGAGATCACCCAGATCATCCAGGCGTTCATCCTCTTCTTCGTCGCAGCCCCGATCGCGGTGCGGTGGATCCTGCGCCGGCGGGCGGAGGAGGACGAGCCGCTGCGACTCACCACCGGGTGGGGCGGATGAGGCTCCACTGGACCCGCAAGCGGATACTGCTGCTCGCCCTCGCGCTGATGATCGTGATCGGCTGGATCATCGCGTACCGGTGGGACAGCGGGCAGACCACGGCAGTCGCGTCGCGCACGGTGCGCGCGGGGGCGCCGCTTCTCCTGGGCGCGCTCTGCGGCGTCATTGGAGAGCGCTCAGGCGTGTTCAACATCGGTATCGAGGGGCAGATGCTGTTCGCCGCGTTCACCGGGTTCATGGCCGCCTCGTACTCGGGCAGCCTGCTGCTGGGTCTTGTGGCCGGTGTCGCGGGCGCGGTGGTGTTGGGCCTCTTCCTGGGGTGGACCGCGGTCACCCTCAAGATGGACCAGATCATCGCCGGCACGATCATCAACCTCCTCGCCCTGGGCGCGACGACGTTCTACTACGTGCAGGGTCGCACGATGCCGCCGTTCCCTGAGTGGTCGGTCCCCGGCCTGTCGGAGCTGCCCCTCGTTGGGACGATGCTCTTCCAACACGGCCCGTTGACGTTCCTGGCTCTGATCGCGCCGTTCGTCGTCTACGTTGCGCTGTTCAAGACGCGCTGGGGGTTGCGTACGCGCGCGGTGGGCGAACATCCCGGCGCCGCCGACTCGGTCGGGGTCAACGTCATCAACAAGCGGTACGTCAACCTGATGATCGCGGCGACCCTGGCCGGGCTTGCGGGCTTGCACCTGCTGCAGTCGGCCAGCGCGTTCAACCGCGGCATGACAAACGGCGCCGGCTTCATCGCGCTCGCGGTCATGATCGTCGGCCGCTGGCATCCGATCGGCGCGCTCGGGGGTGCCCTGCTGTTCGGGTTCTTCATCGCGCTGCAGTCACAGCTGCAGTTCAACCAAGTGCTCGACATCCCGCCGCAGTTCTTCGGGATGATCCCGTACGTCCTGACCATCGTCGTGCTCGCCGTGGCGGGCGTCAACGCACGACCCCCGGCAGCCGGCGGGCAGCCCTACGAGAAGGAGGGTTAGGATGCTTCTCGAGGCGGAAGGGATGACCAAACGGTTCCCCGGCGTCATCGCGTGCGACAACGCCCATCTGCGGCTCGCCGAGGGCGAGATCCTGGGGCTGCTCGGAGAGAACGGCGCCGGCAAGTCGACGCTCGTCAAGATGCTGTTCGGCCTCTACCGGCCCGACGAGGGCAGGATCCGCGTACACGACAAGCCCGTCGAGTTGGACGATCCGGGGGACGCGATCGCCTTGGGCATCGGGATGGTGCATCAGCATTTCCAGCTCGTGCCACCGCTCAGCGTCGCCGAGAACATCATCCTGGGCGCGGAGCCGGTCAGACGTCGGTTCCTGGATCTGAGGACAGCCGAACGGAAGGTCGCCGAACTGTCGCGGCGATACGGCCTGGAGGTCGACCCCGAGGCGATCGTCGAGGACCTCCCGGTCGGTGTGCAACAGCGTGTCGAGATCCTCAAGGCCCTCTACCGCCACGCGCACATCCTGATACTGGACGAGCCGACCGCGGTGCTCACGCCACAGGAGACCGATGATCTCCTGAAAGTGATGCGGGACCTGGCGAAGTCGGGGGTGGGGATCATCTTCATCACGCACAAGCTCCGCGAGGTGCTTGCGGTGACCGATCGGGTGAGCGTGATGCGCGGCGGCAGGGTCGTCGCGGAAATGTCCACCGAGGGCGCGACGCAGCAGGGCCTGGCCCAGGCGATGGTGGGCCGCGCCGTCGTATTGCGCGTCGAAAAGACGCCGGCGACGCCTGGCGAGGTCGTGCTGGCCGTCCACGAGCTGCGCGTCGACGACAGCCGCGGGCAGGAGGCGGTCAAGGGCCTCAGCCTCGAGGTCCGGCGCGGCGAGATCCTCGGTGTCGCGGGCGTCGAGGGCAACGGTCAACGGGAGCTGGTCGAGGCGCTCACCGGCATCCGCCCCGTCGAGGGCGGGCGCTTCACGATCGACGGGCACGATGCGACGCGCCTGGGGCCGCGCCGCATCCACTCGCTGGGCGTCGCGCACATCCCCGAGGACCGCGAGAAGGACGGCTTCGTGGGCACCTACAGCGTCGCCGACAACCTGGTGCTGACGAGCTACTTCGAGGAGCCGTTCGCGCGACGTGGTATCCGGCAGTGGGACGCGGTCGAGGCCCGGGCGACGTCGTTGGTCCAGCAGTTCGACGTGCGGACCCCGGGAATCGGCACGCGGGTCAAGAACCTGTCGGGCGGCAACAAGCAGAAGGTCATCGTGGCGCGGGAGCTGAGCGATCAAAACGACCTTGTCATCGCCTCACAGCCGACCCGCGGCGTCGACGTCGGGTCGATCGAGTTCGTCCACAACCAGCTGGTGGCGACCCGCGACGGCGGGGCTGCGATCCTGCTTGTCTCGGCCGAGCTCGACGAGATCTTCGGGCTGGCCGACCGCATCGCCGTCATGTACGAGGGCGTGATCGTCGCCACCCTCGACGCCGGGACCGCGACCCGCGAGCAGGTGGGCCTGTTGATGGCCGGCGGGAGCGCGCACACCGACTGAAACGGTTGACCGTGGCCAGGCGCACCGAGACCTCGTTCACACCCCGAGCGCGCGCTCCAACCGGCGGCGGAAGCGTTCGGTGGTGAGGCGGCGCCATTCGACGAGGAACCGTTCGTAGAGATCGTCGCGTTCGCGGGTTCGACGGGCGAGGAGTGCTTCGATACCCGGTCGGTCGGAGATCGTGCTGGCCTCGTCCAGCTGGGCGCGAAAGCGTGCGAACGCGTCCTCGCGACGCGCCTTGTTCACCCGCCCCGCCGGTCCCGTTTGGCGCAACAGCTCACGCGCCGCTGCGGCGTCGCGTTCGTCCAGGCGCTCCAGGTGATCGTGCAGCATGGGGACCTGGACGTCCCGATCGTGGATCTCGCCGAGCACGTCCTGCAGATCCTTGATCTGGTCGATAAAGGGGCCCAGGTCGGCGGGGAACGCGATCTCGAAGATCTCGAGCAGGTAGCGCAGCCGCTTGCATGCGATCCGCAGGTCGTGCAGCTCGCGCACATTACCGGGGTGCGTGACGAACTGGTCAAACGCCCAGACCTCGTCAATGCGTACCGCCAGGATCCGGCGGGCGTTCGGTCGCATTCGCCGGTCGGGGTCGATGCCCGTGATCGGTCGGGGCTTGGCCACGCCGTCCTCTAGTCTGCCGGCCCGGTGGGCAGGCGCGTGCGATCGACGCCGGTGCGCTTCGAGACCCACCGTTCGAAGGCTTGTGCGAAGCGCTCCTCGTCGAGCCGGGTGAAAAGTGCGGCGATCTGCGCCGCCTCGTCGCCCCGGCGGCTGCGGTACTCCGCGATGAGCGCATCGATGCCGGGTCGCTCCTCGGGCGTGAACTCGTCGAGCACCGCCTCGAGCCCATCGACTGCGACGTCCAGGTCGCGTGCGGCGCCCAACGTGTCGGTGATCTCCTTGACCGCGCGCAGGCGCGCGCGAAACGACTTCGCGGGAAACGCGTCTGCGAACGCGTCCATGGCCGCCCGCAGCCGCCGTGACGAGACCCGCATGGCATGCAGCTGCTCGATGTCCTGCCCCTGCAGCGTGCCGTCGCGATAGCTCATCATCTCGCGCCACCGTGTCAGAATCACGCGCCCCGCGGCATCGCGAAAGGTCGCGTCCCGGCGCAGCCCAGGTACGTTCCACTCCTTGGCCACCTCAGCGGTCCACTCAGTGGCCGCGACGCCGGATCAGCACGGCCTCGCGCACCGCCTCGCGCATGTCGGCCGGCTTCGTGATCGCGCTCCAGTCGATGTCCATCTCCATCCCGAGGTCAACGAGCGCCCGGAGGACCGCACCTGTGTCAGCTCCTGCGGCGGCGTTCCGCAGCCAACGAGCCTGAGGCTTTGACAGCTTCACCGACACCCGGACCACGCCGGCGCGTCGGCGCGTGTCGATGGCGCCTGGGTCGAGGGCCGCCCCGACCATCGGTGCTGGCGCTTCCGCGTGGGCGAGCGCCACCTGGTAGCTGACACGGCTCATGAGTCCGGCGCGCCACCCGCGTCGCGATCCTCGGCCAGATCCCGGACGAGGTCCTCCCCGACCTGCGACTCCCCGCGCACGAAGCCGACAAACAGCGCATTTGCGCACAACAGGTTGACCAGGCGCGGAATACCGCCCGTCTCGGCGTGGGCAGCGCTCTCGGCCCTGCTCGAGAACAGGCGCCGCGTCGATCCGGCCACGCGCGCGCGGTGCTGGATGTAGGCGGACACTTCGTCCGGGCCCATGGCCCCCAGGTGGTAGCGCACGACGACCCGCTGCGCGACCTGGGGCAGCTTTCGGATGCGAGGCGCAAGCTCCGGTTGGCCCAACAGCACGACCGGGACGGCCTCGCCGTCGCCCGGGTTCGTGAGCAGACGCAGCTCGTCGAGCGCGCGCAGGTCCAGGCGCTGGGCCTCGTCGACGACGACGATCGGGCGACGCCCTTCGGCGGCCTCGGCTGCGAGCAGTTGGCGAAGGCGCGCCGCCAGACGCCCCGCACTGCCCCCGCGGGCGTTCGCGTCGAGTGAGGCCAAGAGCGCAGCGAGTACCCCAGCGGCTGTTCGCGGCGGGTTCGAAGCGACCGCCAGGGCAAAACCGTCGCCCGACAGGGTGCGATCGAGCTCACGTGCCAACATTGTCTTGCCACAGCCGACCTCGCCGGTGATCGCGACGATACCCCCCAGCTGGGTCAGGCCGAAGAGCATCCGCGCCAGTCCCTCGCGATGATCGTTGCGCGCGAACGCGAACCGGGGATCCGGCTCGAGCTGAAACGGTGCTTCCGCCAGGCCCCACCAGTCCAGGTAGGGGTGTCGCAGGGATGCCTGCGAGGGGGGATGCGGCGCGGACACCATCCCGGAAAAGTACTACGGTCTCGGGTACAACGCGTTACGAAGCGGTGACAGTTGTTGCCCCGCTGCGCTTCCCCGTTCCACAGGGACCGTGGTAGGGTCACCCGCAGGTCGGGGTGCCCGTTGAGCGTGGCGCCGAACACGAAACCCAGGGAGCGACGCGTTTTGAGCGACGATCGCCTTCCAACAGCTGTCTCGCGCTATCGCGCTCGCGCCGTCGCCGCCGTCTTCGTCGTCGCGGTGGGGCTCGCGCTCCCGGCGGCGGCCCTCTCGGCGGGTGCGATCACGCGTCAAGCGGAGTCCGTGCGCATGCTCGAAGCCGAGATCGCCGGCCTCGACGCCCGGTTCGGTCAGGCCGCAGCGGCCTACGACGGGGCGCGCTCGCGTCTCAACGCGGTACAAAATCGCATCTCACGCAACACGGTCGCGCTCAAGGCGGCCCGCGTCGAGTTCGCCCGGGCCCAGGCGCTGCTCGCATTCCGGTTGTCGGCGGTCTATCGCCAACCGCAGCCATCCGGTCTCGAGATGCTGTTGCGCTCAGGCAGCCTGTCGGACGCGGTCTCACGGGTCGACGTCCTCAATCGCGTCCAGCGTCAGGACGCGAACATCGTCACGTCGATCTCGGTCGCGCGCGAGCGGATGCGCAAGACCCGCGCCGCGCTCCTTGTCGACCGGCAGGCCGCGACGCGGGAGTCGAAGGAGGCCAAGGTTCAGTTGACCGAGGTGCGATCGATCCGAGGAGCGCGTCGCGGGGTGTTGCTCGCCGCGCGCGGGCGACTCGCCGTGATGATCGAGGCCGAGGCCGACCGGCAACGCCGTGCCGCACTCGTCGCTGCGCAACGGCGGCTCGTGCAACGCGTCCGATCGAACGGCGGCGGAGCGACATCACCGATTGTGCCAGCCGCTCCAGCCGCGCCACTGTCCGGCGGCGGAGCGGGCACAAGCGACGCGCTTCGCAGGATCGCGCTGTGTGAGTCCGGGGGTAACCCCTCGGCGGTCTCGCCCAGTGGCCTCTACCGCGGCAAGTATCAGTTCGATCCCCAGACGTGGCAGAGCCTGGGCGGATCGGGCAGCGACCCGGCCAAGGCCCCGGAAGGCGAGCAGGACAGGGTCGCCGGGATCCTGTACGGGCAGCGCGGCGCCGCGTCGTGGCCCATCTGCGGCCGCTAGGACGTGACGGTATTCCGATCTGACCCGGCGCAGGTGTACGCGCCGGGTGGCGAGATCGATCATCCGCCCCTCGCGCCGCTCGTCGAGTTGCTCGCGCGACTCGAGGCGCGTTCACTCCCCCATGCGCTCGGCGCGAGCGGACTGCTCGCCACCCTCGGGCTGGTCTCGGCTGTGAACGATTGGGACGTCACGGTGGCGGCGCCGGTCGAGGTGCTGACCGAGGCCTGTGCCGGACTCCAGTTCGAGCGTTTCGGGAACAGCGGATGCCACGCCGACCACAAGCTCACCTTCGAACGCGAGCGCGTCGAGCTGATCGCGGGCTTCGCCTTCTTCGTTCCGTCGGGCGTGGTGCGCATCCCGACCGCGATCACAGGAAGCTGGCAGGGCGTTCCGGTGGGAAGTCCGACCGCGTGGGCCGTGGCCTACGCGCTGATGGGTGAGTTCGAGAACTCGCCGAGACGGCACGCGCGGGCGGAGTGGCTCTTCGACTGGCTCAGTCGGGGGCCCGCCGAGCCCGCGGTGCGGGACGCGTTGCTCGCGCAGCCCCTGCCGGACGCGCTTGCACGGCGCGTTCGGGCCCTTCCCCAGTGATCAGCGTCGCCTGCGCGGAAACACGTCCAGCGCGAGCGACGCGACCCGGTCGAGAATCAGCACGCCGTCCAGGTGATCGATCTCGTGAAGGATCACCCGTGCCTCGAACGCGTCCGCGTCCATGCGGCGCGTACGGCCGTCGAGAGCGAGATAACGCACTGAGATCCGTACGGGGCGGGATACGTTGGCGGTGATCTCGGGCAGGCTCAGGCACCCTTCGCGGCCGACCTCGGCTCCTTCAGCCGACTCGACGACAGGGTTGATCAGCCAGGTCGGGCCCGCCGCGTCGGGCACGCGGGGATGATCGGTGCAGTCGATGTAGACCATCCGCCACGGGGCTCCGATCTGCGGCGCCGCCAGCCCGACCGTCCGTGGATGGTGGCGCGCCGTGTCTTTGAGGTCCTGAGCGAGGCGCCGCGCGGCCGGGCCAAGGTTGACGATCGTGACGGACGGGCTCTTGAGGCGGCGGTCCGGATACCGCAAGACGTGGCGAATCACTGATCACAAGACCTCGTCGGCTTCGCGCTCCAGGTGCAGCTCGACGTGCTGCTCGGCGGCGACGGGTTGGAGCGCCGCTTCGACCGACGCGATGCTCACCCCCGGCGGCAGCTCCGCCTCGATGCCCAAGACGTAGACGGGCGGGTCGCCGACGATCCGGCTCGACAGGTCGAGGATGTTGATGTCGAGGGCCGCCAGGGCGGTGCTGGTGGCGTGAACGATCCCGGGATGATCGGCTCCGTAGACCGAGAGCACACACCGTTCGCCACCGCTGGTGTGGGCGATGCCGGTGGCCTCGCCGACCCACACGTCGAGACCGAGCATTTCGGCAGCGGGGGTGATCGCGGCTCGTGCCGCATCGACATCGACCGCGTCGGGCACCTCGACGGCCATGACCATTGCGAAGGAGCCGCGAAGCAACGCGGCCCTGCAGTCATGCAGGTTGGCGCCGATCGGCAGGAGCGCGGCCGTTAAGCCGGCGACGATCCCCGGACGGTCACGACCGACGGCCGTGATGGCAAGCTCACGCATCGGCGACGGCCACCGCGAGCCACCCCTGCAGCGTGGTGTGCCGTGCGATCGGGGAGGCCCCGCCCAGCTCGGCACGGATCTCGGCGAGCGTCGCCGAGCGCTCGGCTTCGACATCGTGCGTATGGATCGTCTCGAAGTTGACCTGATGGGCGTGGATGAACGCATCGTCGGGCAGGTCGGGGAAGCGCTCGATGGCGCCCCGGATCATCTCGCGGACGCTGTCCTCGACGAACCGGGGTCGCGAATGGGCCTTCGCGACGACGAACTGCTCGTCCGGGCGCTTCATCAGCTCGTAGATCTCTGACGACATCCCGTCTTCGACGATCGCGATCAGGGTCTCGGCGGGCACGATCCGGTCCGGCGCGCCGATCAGGAGGGTTCCCCGGGCGCGCTGATTGTGCGTCGCGATCGGGACGTGGGCGACGATCCGAGCGATCTCAGCCTCGTCGAAACCGTCGTCGCGAAGCGCGATTTCGGCCTGATCGCGGATCAACCCCTGCGCGCACGGGCAGGCGTTCATGCCCTGAGCACTCACGCCGACGAGTCGTCGGGTCGTCGTCGCGGTCGCCGTCGCGATCCCGATCAGGCCGTACATCTCCTGCGTCGGGATGTCGGTGACGGGGGTGCGGCGCGCGATGGGGTAGCTCGCCCGGATCGTCACCTCGCTGCGCAACGCGCCCTGTCGGAGCACCACCGATTGCGCAATCCGTTCGGCCAGGGCCTCGATGATGAGCGCCTCGCCAATGACCACCTCGTCGATCGCCTCGTTGACGACCTCCTCGAAGCGCGACATGTGGACGCCCTTCTGCAACGGATCGAGGTCGACGTGGCACTCGACCTTGGCGTGGAAGAGGAGCTCGTCGCCGCCGTGGGTGATGCGGATCGACTTGGCCGATCGGGTGACGCCGGCCTTCGTCAGGCTGATCGGCATGGCGGGACGCGATGCCTGCAGATCTGACGGGCGCGAAACGTCGTGTGCGAGGAGGCGGCTGGTTGTGTTCACCCGGCGATTGTGACGTGCTGCAGGCCCTGCGCACAAGCCCTCGCCGAACTCGACCGCCCAAAGCTCCCGTTCGCGCACTTCCGGCGGAGGCAATAAGGACACTTGTCCCAGGTCAGGCGTATACTCGTTCGCGGGAGCTCGACGTCGTCGCCGAGGCCCAGGGGGTCGCCATATGGGAAGCAACACGAGGTTGGACGTCCGGACGGTCGATGTCCCCCTCCCCGATGTCGCTGAGCTTCGCGTGCTCGCTGCGCTGGGGCGTCGCCGTGGCGTGCTGTCGTTCGACGAGATCGCGACCGCGCTCGAGCGGGCCAACGTGCCGAGCGGACAGGCCGAGGAGTTCCATCAGTATCTGGCGGTGACGGGGATCGAGGTGGTCGACGACGATCCGGATGGCTCGCCGAGCGACGCGGCCGAGGTATCGGGGCGCGAACGCCAGACCGAGCTCGACCTCTCGGTGGAGCCGAGCCTGGATTCGCTCCGCCTCTATCTACGGCAGATCGGTCGGGTGCCGCTCCTGACGGCCGAGCAGGAGGTCTCGCTCGCCAAGCGCATCGAACGCGGCGACATGGACGCCAAGGCCTGCATGGTCGAAGCGAACCTGCGGTTGGTCGTCTCGATCGCGAAGGGGTACCTGGGACGTGGGCTCTCGCTCCTCGACCTGATCCAGGACGGCAGCGTCGGGCTGATCCGGGCGGTCGAGAAGTTCGATTACCGACGTGGCTTCAAGTTCTCGACGTACGCGACCTGGTGGATCCGGCAGGCGGTCAGCCGTGCGATCGCCGACAAGTCCCGGACGATTCGCATTCCCGTGCACATGGTCGAGAAGCTCAACCAGGTCGTGCAGGTGGAACGGCAGCTCGTGCAGCGCGTCGGACGTGAACCGACAGCGGAGGAGGTCGCGAGCGAGTTGGGGCTCGAGCCCGACGAGGTGCGCGAGATCCAGCGTATGGCCCAGGCGCCCATCAGCCTCGAGCGGCCCGTGGGCGATGAGGAAGCCGCCGTCGGGGACTTCGTCGAGGACGAACGTGCGCCGTCGCCGTTCGAAGAGGCATCCGAATCGCTTCGAGGCGAGACGGTGCGGCGTGCCCTGGCGAGGCTGCCTGAGCGTGAGCGGCGTGTCATCGAACTTCGGTTCGGGTTGCGCGGCGATCAGCCGCGGACCCTCGAAGAGGTCGGCCGGACGTTCGGCGTGACCCGGGAGCGCATCCGGCAGATCGAGAACAGCACCCTCCGCAAGCTCGGCGCGATGCCCGAGGCCCAACCCCTGCGCGGCTCCGTCGGCTGACTTGGGTCATCCGCCCGCGCAGTTCGTCACGTGTCACGAGCCACCAGGGTTGTGCTTCTCGTTGTCAGCGCGGCGGGATGCGGCAGCACATTCCCGGTGTGCGGACAAGCTACGTCCTGGCTTCGCTCGGTCTCGCTCGCCGGAACCCCCTCTTGGCGTCGGACCACTCGAGGCGAGCCCCACGTGACGGCGGCCCCCGGGAGGGCCGCCGCCGCGGGTTACCGACGGCTACCGGCCGCTCAGCTGCGAGCCATCTCTGGCAGCGCGCCGATCTGACCCAACAGACCGATGGTGTCGGTGATCTCCCACTCCTCCGCGATCCGGCCATCCTCGCATCGGCTGATCGTGATGCCGGTGAACGCCACGGCCTTCCCCGTCGGCGGCGTACCCATCAGGTCGCCGTGATGGGTGCCGCGGATGGTGTACCGCGTTGCGACGTAGTCGCCCTCGGTGAACTGCTGATCGATCGTGACCCGAAGACCGCTGAGGGCGTTGCGATACCCCTCGACCATCTCTTTGAGGCCGTCGGCGCCGCGGACCTCCTCCGGGTGAAGGACGTAGCCGGGGGCGACGATCTCATCGAGCGTGTCCAGGTCCCCCTGCGCCCCGGTCTCGAAGCACGCGCGGACGACCGCCTTGTTTTCGTCGCTGCTGCTCATGGTCTGCCTCCTCTCGTGGATCTGTTGCTGGCGAGAGGATCCATTCACGCGACGCCGGCAGCATCGGTAGGACTACCCATTTCGCGCTACGGGTCTTCGGGCACCTCGCGTACCGCGTAGGCGGCCGCTTCCGCGCGGCTGCGCAGGTCGAGCTTGGAGAGGATGTGAGCCACGTGATGCTCAGCCGTACGCCGGCTGATGCACAAGCGCTCTGCGATCTCCGCATTGGAGCACCCGGCCGCCAGCAGGGACAGGACCTCCGTCTCTCGTTTCGTCAGCGCCCCATAGTGCTTGGGCCATACACGGCCGCCCTTGCCCAACTGGCGCAGCAGGCCGGCCGCCGCGTCGGCGTCAGCGGTCGCGCCGATACGCTCAAAGGTCCGGAGCGCGAAACGCGCCTCGGCGACCGCCGCTTCCGGAGCCGGCTGGGCGATGGCTCTGGCCAGCTCGAGCTGCGCCCACGCGGCCTCGAGCGGCAGGTCGAGTGCCGCAAAACGCCGCAACGCCGCCTGGAGATGCGCGGAGGCCCGATCGTCCCCCTCGGCGGCTTGCACGCGGCCGGCAGCCAGCTCGGCGAACGCAGCGGCGCGGCCATCGCCGGAGCCGGCGGCGAGGTCGGTGAGCCGCCCGAGCGCCTCGTTGGCGGCCCGGACATCGTCGCGAGCGAGCCGGATCTGCACCAGCAGCTCCAGCGCCGGTGCGCACCCCGGATCCGACGCCGCCTCGCCCTCGAGGCACAGGCGGACGAGGTCCTCCGCCAGTGCGACCTGGCCCCGCGCCAGCGCGATCGTAGCGAGCGTCCGCCTTGCAACAGGGTGCGACTCATAGCCCTTGAGCAGCCGCTGCGCCTCATCGAGCCGCCCCTGCCGGACGCGCAGGTCCGCGAGCTTGACCAGCGGCGACCCGTGCATCGCGCGATAGCTGTTCTCGAAGGTCTGCATCGCGGCCACGAGCTCCTCCTCCGCCTCGATCCAGCGTCCGACCGCGATCAGGATCCCCCCGTAGTGCGTCCGGCAGACCGGGGACACGAAGTCACTCCACGTCCCGAAACGCCCGGCCACCGACATCCACTCCTCGGCGCGGGCGACGTCGAGCGCGATCTCGCAGGCGTTCAGCAAACGGCAGCAGATGTCGCCGACCGCGACGATGTTGACCACCTCACCGGCCGCGACCGCAGTCATCGCCTCGTCGATGAGCTGCATGCCCTCCACCAAACGCCCGGTGGCGACAAATGACTCACCCTGCAAGGCGAGCGCGTCGTACTCGAGATCGACGTCGCCGAACCGCCGGGCGATGGAGAGCGCCGCCGTGGCCAGCCGCTCTCGCTCGGCCACATCGTCCGTGAACACAGCGCGGTCGACGGCAAGCCAGCCGTGTCCCGCGCACTCCTCCGTATCCCCGAGCAGGGTCTCCGCGCGCGCCATCCAACCGCTCGCGACCGCCATGTTGCCGTTGATCGTGCCGTGCAGGAACGCCAGCCAGCGCGCGCGGTCGGCAGCCTCCACCAGTTTGTCCAGC
>CAYMSM010000001.1:0-25918 GCA_964393105.1 uncultured Bifidobacteriaceae bacterium | reverse complement strand
CTAAGCACAGTCGCGAGTCGCCAGCCGTGCCGCGAGCAACTGGGCGGGGTGCAGGACCGGCGCTTGCGTGTGTCGAGCGATCTGCTGGCGACAGGACGAGCCGGCGGCGATCGCGAGTGAGGCACCGGCGATCGCCGGTGCCAGACGGCTCGATGCGATGCGGTCCGACAGCTCGGGGTGAAGATAACCGAATGATCCGGCCATTCCGCAACACCCGGCGCCCGACGAGCGGACGGTGAGGCTCGGCACGAGGCGGAGTGCGTTCATTGCATCCGCGCCGGCCCCCAGCGCCTGGGCGTGGCAGTGGGCGTGAACCACCACGTCCTGGGTGTCGGCGCTGAGGAGTGGGACGTCCAAGTCGAGGAGCGCACGCTCGAAGCTGACTACCGCCGCCGCGACGCGCTCGGCGCGAGGATCGCTGACCAGCGCTGCGGCGTCGTCAACGAGCATCGACCAGCAGGAGGGCTCCAGCGTCACGATCGGCAGGCCCGCGTCGGCATGCGGGGTCAGACGATCGAGCGCCCGTAACACCTGCCGGCGTGCGGGACCCACCAAGCCCTGCGACAGCAGCGGCCGGCCGCAACACCCCGGGTTGACGACCGTTACGTGGGCACCGCCGGCCTCCAGGACGCGGACGGCGGCGTCGCCGATCTCGGGCTGCAGGAATCGGGTAAAGGTGTCCGCCATCAGCACAACCGGCCGTCCCGTCGAGCGCGCCACTCGGGGCTGCCATTCGCGCAGTGGTGTGGGGAGGCGCCGACCGACGAGCGGGTGCATTGCAGCGGCCCCCGCCTTCGACAACGCCGGCACCCGGCTGCCAAGCGCCAGCAGGTCGTGCGTGTGGCCGAAGACACGGGCGATCAGCGGCACACCGCGCTCGCGATGCCGGTGGGCCAGGGCCTCGACCTTGAGGCGCGCCATGTCGACCTGCGCCGGGCATTCGCTCTTGCACGCCTTGCAGCCCAGGCACAGCTCGAGGGCCTCGTGAAGCTCGTTGTTCGCCAGGCCGCCCGCCAGGCGGCCCTCCATCGCGGCGCGCAGCAGTACCGCCCGCCCGCGCGTGGAGTGCCGTTCGTCGCCCAAGGCCTGGTAGCTGGGGCACATCACCGTGTCCGCCTTCAGGCACGCGCCGTTGCCGTTGCACGCCTCCGCCGCCCGGGCCAGGCCGCCCTCCTGGGCGAAGCTCATCGCGGTGCGGCGGGCAGACAGTCGTGGTGACGCGGCAAGGCGCAGGTTCGCGTCGAGCGGCTCGGGGTCGACGATGACGCCCGGGTTCAGCAGCCCGTCCGGGTCGAGCAGGTGTTTGAGCTCGGCAAACGCGGCGATCGTCTCGGCGGGGTACATGCGGGGCAGGAGTTCGCCGCGCAGACGTCCGTCCCCGTGCTCGCCCGACAGCGACCCGCCGTTGGCCACGACCATGTCGGCGACGCTCTCGGCCACCCGGCGCATCTGCGCCACCGCGCCGGGGGCCCGCAAGTCGAGCATCGGCCGGATGTGCAGGCAGCCGACGCTCGCATGTCCGTACCAGATCGCCGGCAGGCCCTCCCTGTCGAGCAGCGCCCGCACCCCGCGGGCGAACCGTGCGAGGTGCTCGGGCGGCACCGCCGGGTCCTCGATGAATGCCAGCGGCTTGGCATCGCCCGCCCCCAGGCCCATGGCCCGGGCGATGCCCGATCGGCGCACCGCCCACACGGCCGCCTGGTCGGCCGGGTCGCTCACCAGCATCGCGCCGCGATGGGCGGCCAGCCGCTCGGCCACATCCTCGGCCGAGCCCTGGTACTCGACGACGAGCATCGCCTGGGCGTTGCCGGCGAACGCCACCAGCTGGGCGGTGGCGGGGGCGCGGTTGCGGGGATCCACCATCGCGCGGTCCAGAAGCTCGACGGCCGACGGGCTGGCGGGGAGCAGCCCGGTCACCGCCTCGAGCGCGCGATCGATCGTGGGGTAGGCGAGCAGGGCAAGGCCGCGCGCTTCAGGCCGTTCCACCAGGCGCACCGTCGCGCCGACCGTCACAGCCAGCGTCCCCTCCGACCCGCACAGCACGCGCGGCCAGTCCGGTGCGTCTCCCCCCAGCGCGTCCAGGGTGTACCCGCTGACCCTGCGAAGCAGTCGTGGCGGGCGGGCGTGTTTGGCCAGTGAGCGCGCGGCCTCGAACGCGGTCGGGGCCTGCGCACCCTCAGCGAGGTGCGCCCGCCTGCCGTCGGCCAGCACCACATCCAGGGCCAGCACGTGGTCGGCGGTCAACCCGTACGCGATCGAGCGCGCGCCGGCCGAGTTGTTGGCGATCATCCCGCCCAGGGTCGCCCGGCTGGCGGTGGCGACATCGGGACCGAACGCCAGCCCGTGGAGCCCGGCGGCGGCGTTGAGCTGATCCAGGACCACTCCGGGCTCGACGTGAGCCGTCCGCGCGTCCGGGTCGATGACGACGGCACGAAGGCCCGAGCAGTCGACCACGAGACCCGGACCCACCGTCTGGCCCGCCAGGCTCGTGCCGGCGCCGCGCATCGTCAAGGGGACGCCGTGTGCGCGACACGCCGCCACGGCGGCCTCCAGATCCCCGATCTCGGTGGCCCGAAGCGCCGCCGCCGGCAGCCTCCGATACAGGCTGGCGTCGGTGGCATACAGCTCCCGTGTGGCGGGGTCCGCACGTACCTCGCCGGCGGTGGTGCGGCGCAGGGTTTCGACGAGGCCCGGGGCGTCCATTCCGGGTCGATGCTAGTCTCCTTCCGGCGCGGGCCACAGGCTTCCGACCCCAGCAGGAGAGCGGGGTTGCGGGCTGCCGGTGGTGTGTTATCCTCCGCGGGCTTTGCAGCGCCCGGTTTGTTTTCCCCGCGCGGCCACAGGGCCGCGCGTTGTGTGATCGGGACCGATCGACCCCCCCGCAACCTGACCGTGGGCGGCGCCACCGCCAGCGGAAAAAGCGTATTGAACAGGAGCCTTTGAGAATGGCCAAAGAGAAGTTCGACAGGTCAAAGCCACACGTGAACGTCGGTACGATCGGCCACGTCGACCATGGCAAGACCACGCTCACGGCCGCGATCACAAAGGTGCTGGCGGCGAAGGTCGGTGGCGAGGTCAAGTCGTTCGACCAGATCGACAACGCCCCCGAGGAGCGCGAGCGCGGCATCACCATCGCCACCGCGCACGTCGAATACCAGACCGAGAACCGCCATTACGCGCACGTCGACTGTCCTGGTCACGCCGACTACATCAAGAACATGATCACGGGAGCCGCGCAGATGGACGGCGCGATCCTGGTTGTCTCGGCGGCCGACGGCCCGATGCCGCAGACGCGCGAGCACATCCTGCTCGCCCGCCAGGTCGGCGTCCCCTACATCGTCGTGGCGCTCAACAAGGCCGACATGGTCGACGACGAGGAGCTCTTGGAGCTCGTCGAGCTCGAGGTACGTGAGCTTCTCTCCAGCTACGAGTTCCCCGGCGACGACGTCCCGGTCATCCGCGTATCGGCCCTCAACGCCCTCAACGGCGACGCCGAAGCGGAGGAGGGGATCCTCCAGCTCATGGCCGCCGTCGACGAGTACGTCCCGATGCCCGAGCGCGACATCGACAAGCCGTTCCTGATGCCGGTCGAGGACGTGTTCTCGATCACCGGCCGCGGCACCGTCGCCACCGGCCGCGTCGAGCGCGGCGTCGTCAAGGTCGGCGAGACCGTCGAGCTGGTCGGCATGACCAAGGAGATCACCACCACCGTCGTGACCGGCGTCGAGATGTTCAAGAAGCTGCTCGACGAAGGCCGTGCCGGCGACAACATCGGGTGCCTGCTCCGCGGCCTCAAGCGCGAGGAGATCCAGCGCGGCCAGGTGCTCGCAGCCCCCAAGTCCATCCCGCCGCACACCAAGTTCACCGCCAACGTGTACGTCCTCTCCAAGGACGAGGGCGGCCGTCACACGCCGTTCTTCTCCAACTACCGTCCGCAGTTCTACTTCCGAACGACCGACGTGACCGGCGTCATCACCCTCGCCGAGGGTGTCGAGATGACGATGCCGGGCGACAACGCCGTCATGGAGGTCGAGCTGATCGTCCCGATCGCCATGGAGGAGGGCCTTCGCTTCGCGATTCGCGAGGGAGGCCGAACCGTCGGCGCCGGGGTGGTCGACAAGATCATCGCCTAGGCAAAGGGCAGACCTCTGACCCGTCGCTCCCCCATCGGGGGCGGCGGGTTTTTCTCATCCCAGGGACTCAAGATGCAGCAGAACAAAATCCGCATACGGTTGAAGGCATATGACCACGAGCTCGTCGACAAGAGCGCGGCGTCCATCGTCGAGACGGCACAGCGCTCCGGAGCGACGATCTCGGGGCCGGTGCCGCTGCCGACCGAAAAGAACGTGTACTGCGTCATCAAGGGCCCCTTCAAGGACAAGGACGCCCGCGAGCACTTCGAGATCCGCACCCACAAGCGGTTGATCGACATCTACTCGCCGACGCCCCGCACCGTCGACTCGCTGATGCGGCTCGACCTGCCCGCCGGCGTCGACATCGAGATCAAGGCTTAGGTGACCCCCTAGTGCCCGCGATCATCGGACGTAAGCTCGGGATGACCCAGATCTTCGCCGAGGACGGCAGGCGCCTGACGGTCACCGTCATCGAGGCCGGTCCCTGCCCGGTCACGCAGATCAAGACCCCCGAGAACGACGGGTATTCCGCCGTGCAGCTCGCGTTCGGCCAGACAACGCCCAAGCACGTCTCCAAGCCCGAGATCGGCCACTTGCAGAAGTCGGGCGCCGCGCCGCACCGCCACCTCGTCGAGTTCCCGTCCGGCGAGATCACCGGCGATGTCGCGGTCGGTGACGTCGTGACCGTCGAGTCGTTCGACTCCGGTCAATACGTGCGGGTCACCGGCACGTCCAAGGGCAAGGGCTACCAGGGCACGATCAAGCGCCACAACTTCAAGCGCGGTCCCGTGACCCACGGCTCGCACAACGTCCGCGGTCCCGGGTCCATCGGCGCCGCCGCGTACCCGGCGCGCGTCATGAAGGGCGTGCGCATGAGCGGCCGCATGGGCGGCGACAGGGTCACGCAGCGAGGCCTGCAGATCATCGACCGCGACCCCGAGCGCAACCTGCTGTTGGTACAGGGATCGGTGCCCGGCGGCGTCAACGGCATCGTGATCGTGAGGGCCGGATGACCTCCAGCCGCCACCGGCGTTCGAGCCACCGCAACATCATCATCCCTCGTCCGGTGGCGAGTAGGCCGCCCAAGGCTGACCATCCGGCGCCCTCAGCACGGCACTTAGGCGGCCTATTCGCGGCCCTCCGGGCCGCTCAAACGCTTCGCGCGCCTGTTGGTGTCGGGGGCGGCGTATGAGTGTTCCCGTGCTCAACTCCGAGGGGTTGCCGACCGGCGACGCCGTGTTCAGCGGCCCCGTCGCCGAGCAGGTGATCAAGCCTCACCTGATCCACGAGACCGTCGTCGCGGAGCTCGGGCATCGTCGTGCCGGCACGCACTCCACCAAGAACCGCGGCGAGGTCCGCGGGGGTGGACGCAAGCCATGGCGCCAAAAGGGCACCGGCCGCGCCCGTCAGGGCTCCAACCGCGCACCGCACTGGCGTGGCGGTGGCGTCACGTTCGGTCCGACCCCGCGCGACCACGGCGGCAAGGTCAACCGCAAGGTCCGCGCCCAGGCGTTCCGTGCATCGCTGCGTGCCCACGCCGACCGCGGCAGCATGGCGGTCATGGACCCCACCGGGTGGGACGCGCCGTCGTCCAAGCGCGCGGCTGCCTACCTGTACCAGGCGCCCGAGGGCATCGCCGCACGTCCGCTCCTGGTGCTGGTGGACGACCCGGACGGGATCGAGGGTCTGTCGTTTCGAAACCTCGCGGGCGTCTACGTCCTGGCCGCCGGCGACATCGAGGTGGTGGACGTGATGGCTGGGCGCAGCTTGCTCGTCGAGCGTGCGGTGTGGGAGCGCTACACCGGCGGTGAGCTCGCGGTCACCGAGGTCGCTGCCACGCCGAAGCCGCTTCCCGAGCGCACTCCGCCCCCGGCGCCCAAGCCGATCCAGCGTACGAAGAAGGACGAGGACAAGCCCAAGCGCGGTCGCAGGAAGGCCGTCGAGACGCCCGAGGTCGAGGCAGCCGAAGCCGAGGCGCCCGAAGCCGAGGTCCTCGACGCCGTGGCTCCCGAAGACGCTGCGGTCGAGACCGACACCGAAGTTGGGGACGCCGTGGTCGAAGCGGACACGCCCGAGGCCGAGGTCGCCGCACCGGAGAAGCCCAAGCGGACACGCAAGAAGGCCGAGCCGAAGGGTGACGGTGAGGAGACTCCCGCCGACGAGGCGCCCGCCGAGGACGCACCGGCCGAGGAGAAGCCCAAGCGCACGCGCAAGAAGGCTGCGCCGAAGGACGACGCCGAGGCCACACAGGACACCCCGGATGAGGACGGTGCGGAATGAGCGGCAGTCTGCGTGAGGACATCCGCAGGGTCGTCGTGCGGCCGGTCATTTCCGAGAAGGCCTTCCAGCTGGCCCAGCGGCACAACCAGTACACCTTCCAGGTGCTGCAGGACGCGCATAAGATCCAGATCCGCCAGGCCGTCGAGGACATCTTCGACGTCACCGTCACCGACGTGCGGATCCTGAAGGTCCGTAGCAAGCCCAAGCGGCGCGGCCCCACCAAAGGCCGGCGTCCGGGGTACAAGAAGGCAATCGTCGAGCTCGTCCCCGGCGATCGCATCGAACTCTTCGAAGGGGTCTGAGCGCCACCATGGGCATCAGGAAATACAAGCCGACTTCGCCGGGCCGCCGGTTCGTCACCTCCTCGGACTTCGAGGAGATCACCAAGACCACGCCGGAGAAGTCCTTGCTCGGCAAGGTCTCCAGGACCGGTGGGCGAAACAACAACGGCCGCATCACGACCCGCCACATCGGCGGAGGCCACAAGCGCCGTTACCGCATCATCGACTTCAAGCGCCGTAAGGACGGGGTCCCCGCCAAGGTCGCCGCGATCGAGTACGACCCCAACCGCTCGGCCCGCATCGCGCTGCTTCATTACGCCGACGGCGAGAAGCGCTACATCATCGCGCCGCAGCGCCTGGGTGTCGGTGACACGGTCATGAGCGGCCCGGGCGCCGACATCAAGCCGGGCAACAGCCTGGCTCTGCGTGACATCCCGACGGGAACAATCGTCCACAACATCGAGCTGCAGGCGGGTCGCGGCGGTCAGATGTGCCGGTCGGCGGGCGTGGGCGCCCAGCTGATGGCGAAGGACGGCGACTACGCGACGGTGCGACTGCCCTCGAGCGAGATGCGGATGATCCATCTGGACTGCCGCGCCACGATCGGCCAGGTCGGCAACGTCACCCACGAGAACATTTCTATCGGCAAGGCCGGGCGCAACCGCTGGAAGGGCGTCCGCCCGACCGTGCGTGGCTCGGCCATGAACCCGGTCGACCACCCGCACGGCGGTGGCGAGGGCAAGACCAACTCCGGCCGTCACCCCGTGACGCCGTGGGGTCAGCCCACCAATGGCCACCGCACGCGCAACAAGAAGAAGGCCAGCCAGAAGTTCATCGTCCGCGCCCGTAAGCGTGGCAAGCACGCAGGGAGCGGCAAGTGATGAGACAGACGAGTATCAGCAATGGGTCGTAGCCTCAAGAAGGGCCCGTTCGTCGAGGCCAAGCTCATGAAGCGCATCGAGGAGATGAACACGGCCAACGAGAAGCGCTTGCTTCGCACGTGGTCGCGGACGTCGACGATCTTCCCGGACATGGTGGGCCACACGATCGCCGTGCACGACGGCCGCAAGCACGTGCCGGTGTTCATCAGCGAGAGCATGGTCGGCCACAAGCTCGGAGAGTTCGCCCCCACTCGCACCTATCGCGGCCACCAGGGCTCCGACCGCACGTCGAAGATGCGCTGAGAATGGCCGAGACAATAGAAACCCAGCAGGCGCGGGCGACCGCCAAGTTCGTCCGTGTCTCGCCGCGCAAGGCGCGCCTCGTGGCCGATCTGGTGCGGGGCAAGAGCGTGCAGGAGGCCAGGGCGATCCTGGCGTTCGCGACGCGCGACGCCGCGGTCCCGGTCCGCAAGGTGCTGGAGTCCGCTGCGGCGAACGCCGACCACAATCACGGCATGCGCTCGGACGATCTCGTCCTGGCGCACGTCACCGTGGATCCGGGCCCCACGATCAAGCGCTTCCGGCCCCGCGCGCAGGGGCGGGCGACCCCGATCCTCAAGCGCACAAGTCACATCACGATCGGATTGGCGCAGGCCCCTGAGGGCACTCGCCGGAGGGCACGCAGCTAATGGGCCAGAAAGTCAATCCGACCGGGTTCCGCCTGGGCATCCTCAACGGCTGGAAGAGCAACTGGTTCTCCACCCGTGACTTTGCCGCGTCGCTCGACGAGGACAGGGCCGTGCGCAACCACATCCTCGGCAAGCTCTCGCACGCCGGGCTGTCGGACATCCACTTGAAGAAGGACGCCACCAAGCTGACCGTGGACATCTTCACCGCGCGGCCGGGCATCGTCATCGGCAAGAGCGGGCAAGAGGTCGACGCGCTGCGCAAGGACCTGCACACGCTGACCAAGAAGCAGATCCAGATCAACATCAACGAGATCAAGCGTCCGGAGCTCGATGCGACCCTCGTCGCGCAGTCGATCGCCGAGCAGCTCCAGAACCGCGTCAGCTTCCGCCGCGCCATGAAGCGCGCCTTGACGTCGGCCATGCGCTCCGGCGCCCAGGGCGCCAAGGTCCAGTGCTCGGGCCGCCTCGGTGGCACCGAGATGTCGCGCTCCGAGCACTACTCGGACGGCCGCGTCCCGCTGCACACGCTGCGCGCCGACATCGACTACGGGTTCTACGAGGCCAAGACCACGTTCGGGCGCATCGGCGTCAAGGTGTGGATCAACCGCGGTGAGGTGTTGCCCGAGGGTGTCACCGACGCGCGCGGTCGCGTGGACCTCGAGGCCCAGCAGCAGCGCCGTCCGCAGCAACGTCGCGACCGTCGGGACCGTCCCGGCGGAGGCCCCGGCGGTCCCGGTGGCGGTCGTCCGTCCGGCGGCGGGCGCGGACCCGGTCAAGGTCAGGGTCAGGGACCAAGCCAGGGACCAAGCCAGGGAGGACGGTCCTAACAATGCTGCTTCCCAAGCGCGTCAAGCACCGCAAGCACCACCGCGGCCGACGGGCCGGGTTGTCGCGCGGCAACACCGAGGTCAAGTTCGGCCAGTACGGCCTCAAGGCCCTCGAGCCGGCGTGGATCACCAACCGTCAGATCGAGGCCGCGCGTATCGCCATCAACCGGCGCATCCGTCGTGGCGGCAAGGTTTGGATCAACGTGTTCCCGCACCTGCCCGTCACCAAGAAGCCCGCCGAGACCCGCATGGGCTCCGGTAAGGGCTCGCCCGAGACGTGGGTGGCGGTTGTCAAGCCCGGCAAGGTCATGTTCGAGCTGACCGGAGTCTCGGAGCCGCTTGCCCGCGAGGCGATGCGCCTGGCCGCCAACAAGCTTCCGATCAAGTGCAAGTTCGTCACGAGAGACGATTTTTAAGAGTGCCGAAGAAATACGCCAAAGAGCTTCGCGACCTCAACGACATGCGGCTGGAAAGCCGCCTCAACGAGGCGCGTGAGGCGCTGTTCAACCTCAAGTTCCAGCATGCCGGCGGTGCGCTCGAGCGCACGTCCGAAATCGCGGAGCGCAAGCGTGAGGTTGCGCGGATCCTCACGGTCATCAAGGAGCGCGCAGAGGAGGAAGCCGATGGCTGAGACACCCCAGGCGTCGATCGCGGCGCGCAAGATCCGTACCGGCGTGGTCGTGAGCGACGCACGTGACAAGACGATCACCGTCCGTATCGACTCGGCGCGCCCCCACCCGGTGTACGGCAAGACGGTGCGTCGCTCCGCCAAGCTGCACGCTCACGACGAGCGCAACGAGGCGAGTGTCGGCGACACCGTGCGCGTCATCGAGTCCCGCCCGCTCTCTGCGCAGAAGCGCTGGCGCCTCGTCGAGATCACGGAGCGTGCCAAGTGATCCAGCAGGAGTCACGCCTTCGAGTCGCCGACAACACCGGCGCCCGCGAGATCCTCTGCATCCGCGTGATGGGCGGCTCCAAGCGCCGGTACGCGTACGTGGGCGACATCATCGTCGGCACGGTCAAGCAGGCGACCCCCAACGGCGCCGTCAAGAAGGGCGAGGTCGTCAAGGCGGTCGTCGTGCGCACCAAGAAGTCCCATCCGCGCGACGACGGCACGTTCATCTCGTTCGACGAGAACGCCGCGGTCATCATCGACGCGGCCTCCAACCCACGCGGCACCCGTATCTTCGGGCCCGTCGCACGTGAGCTTCGCGACAAGAACTTCATGAAGATCATCTCCCTCGCCCCGGAGGTGCTCTAAGTGCCCTCGCGAAATCATCGACAGGCCTCTGGAGGTGGGCACTGATGACCGCCCGCATCAAGAAGGGCGACGAGGTCGTCTGCATCTCCGGCAAGGACAAGGGCAAGACCGGTACGGTCCTCGAAGTGCGGCCGGCGGACGAGCGTGTCCTCGTCGACGGGCTCAACATCGTCAAGCGCCACACCAAGCCGCGGCCGCCGCAGGAGCCGGGTGGCGTCATCGAGAAGGCAGCGCCGATCCACTGGTCCAACGTCGCGTTGATCGATCCGAAGGACGGGCGTCCCACGCGGGTGCGGTTCGTGGAGGTCGATGGCAAGAAGGTCCGAGTGTCGGCCCGAAGCGGAGAGAAGCTCGACTGAATTCATGACTGACGAGAACCACGACATGACATCCGACGAACCAGTCGACGAGGCCGCCCAGGTCGCGCCTGACGCTGCCCCCGAGCCACAGGCCAATGCCGACGCCGCGCCCGAGATGACATCCGAGCCGCAGGCGGAGACCGCGCCGGAAGCCGCGCCCGCAACCGATGCCGCGCTCGAGTCGGATACCGCGCCCGAGGCATCGGCTGAGGATGGCGGCGGCGACGCCCCCGCACCGAAGCCCGCAGCCACGCCGTCGAAGAAGGCCAAGGCCGGCAAGGGCAAGGCGGACGCCAGGCCGTCCGAACCGGCCCCCCCGCCACGACTTCGCGACGTCTACAACCACGAGATCCGGCCGAAGCTCCAGGAGGAGTTCGGCTACAAGTCGCCGATGCAGCACCCGCGGATCACGAAGATCACGCTCAACATGGGTGTCGGCGAGGCCAAGCAGAACACCAAGTCCCTCGACGAGGCCGTCGAGCAGCTCGCGGAGATCGCCGGCCAGCGTCCGATCATCACCAAGGCCCGTAAGTCGATCGCGCAGTTCAAGCTGCGCGAGGGGATGCCGATCGGATGCAAGGTGACCCTGCGCGGCGCGCGCATGTGGGAGTTCTACGACCGGTTGACGGCCGTTGCGCTCCCGCGGATCCGCGACTTCCGAGGGGTCAACCCGGACAGCTTCGACGGGCGCGGCAACTTCGCGCTCGGCATCCGTGAGCAGACGATCTTCCCCGAGATCGACTACGACGGAATCGACAAGACCAGGGGCCTGGACGTCATCATCACCACGTCGGCTGCGACCGACGAGGAGGGGCGGGCGCTGCTGCGTCACCTCGGGATGCCGTTCCGGGCCGATGGATACACGGCCGAGGAGCGGGCTGCCCGCCGTCGGCGCATGCAACGTTCGCGTTCGCGGACACGCTCGAAGAAGCGATAGGAGACACGTGGCGAAGACCAGCCTGCGCGTGAAGGCCTCACGCACGCCCAAGTACCAGACCCGGGGATACTCGCGGTGCCATCGTTGTGGCCGCTCCCGGGCGTTCTACCGCAAGTTCGGACTGTGCCGCATCTGCCTGCGCGAAGAAGCGCACGCAGGTGTCATCCCCGGCATGACCAAGTCGAGCTGGTAAGGGGCGGGTAAGTGGCCCCTCTCATGACATCTCACCAGAAAATGGCGGCTGCACACCTCCGCCGGATTTGCCTCGTCTCGGGTGGTACATCAGCCGATGGGGCGTTGTTCTCGGTCGCGCCCATATTCTCGATATGGGCGCTCCCTGCGTCCGCGTCCGGCGGGCTCTTCGCTCGCCATTATTCAGGCAGATGCCATGAAAGGGGCCACTCATGATGACCGACCCCGTGGCGGACATGTTGACCCGCGTGCGCAATGCCAACCAGGCGCTGCATGACCAGGTCCTGATGCCCGCGAGCAAGCTCAAGGCCGAGATCGCCAAGGTCCTCGAAGCCGAGGGCTACATCGTCGGCTGGGAGGAATCGGGCGAGGGCAAGGACAAGACGCTCCTCGTCAAGCTCAAGTACGACAAGAGCCGACGTCAGGTCATCTCCGGGTTGCGTCGCATCAGTAAGCCGGGGCGTCGCGTGTACGTCGATCGCGACGAGATCCCCAAGGTGCTGGGCGGCATGGGCGTCGCCGTCATCTCGACGTCTCAGGGGCTCCTGACCGGTCAGGAAGCTCGCCGCCGCGGTATCGGCGGCGAAGTCCTCTGCGAGGTTTGGTAGGTGAGCAGAATCGGACGCGCACCGATCCCCGTCCCCGACGGGGTCACGGTGGACATCAAAGGTCAGAACGTGACGGTCAAGGGCCCCAAGGGCGAGCTGTCGCGCGTCGTCGTCGAGCCCATCCGCGTCACACAAGACGGTGGCGAGCTGCGTGTGGAGCGCCCCACCGACCGTGCGCCCCACCGGTCGCTGCACGGGCTGTCGCGGACGCTCGTGGCGAACATGGTGCAGGGCGTCAGCACCGGCTTCGAGAAGCGCCTCGAGATGGTCGGCGTGGGATACCGCGCCCAGCTCAAGGACACGCAGCTCGAGATCGCGGCGGGGTTCTCGCACCCGGTCGTGATCGTGCCGCCCGACGGCATCACGTTCGAGTGCCCCGTCCCGACGCAGATCATCGTCCGCGGCATCAACAAGGAGCTCGTCGGTCAGGTCGCCGCGGACATCCGCAAGGTCCGCCCACCGGAGCCGTACAAGGGCAAGGGCATCAAGTACGACGGCGAGGTCGTCCGCCGGAAGGTTGGAAAGCGCGCATGAGCTTCCATACGCCGCGCTCGACACGGCTCTGTGTCGGCCTATTCACGGCCCTTCGGGCCGCTCAAACGTCTCGCGCGGCTGGGATTTTCACGCCGCGCTCGACACGGCTCTTTGTCGGCCTATTCACGGCCCTTCGGGCCGCTCAAGCCTCTCGCGCTGGGGTAACGATATGAGACACATCGCACCAGCGCCGACGGGGCGCGAGCGCCGCCGCCGGCGCATCCGCGGCAGGGTAACCGGCACCGCCGAGCGGCCGCGGCTCTCGGTGTTTCGCTCGAATGCCCGCATCTACGCGCAGATCATCGACGACAACACCGGGCACACGCTCGCGGCGGCGGGCTCTACGGAAAAGGCGCTGCGTGGTGTCGGCAAGGGCGCTGCGGCGGCCGAGGTCGGCAAGCTCGTGGCCGACCGCGCGACCACAGCGGGCGTGACAAAGGTCGTGTTCGACCGAGGTGGATATCTCTACCATGGGCGTGTCAAGGCGCTCGCCGATGCTGCCCGTGAGGGTGGCCTTGAGTTCTAGGAGCGGATTGGGGATGAGGATCGTTGGCTGAGGTACGACGTACAGAGCGCATCAACCCGAACGGGCTCGAGCTTGCCGAGCGCGTCGTGCAGGTCAACCGTGTCGCCAAGGTGGTGAAGGGCGGCCGGCGGTTCTCGTTCTCGGCGCTCGTCGTTGTCGGTGACCAGTTCGATGTCGTCGGCGTCGGTCACGGCAAGGCCCGCGAGGTCCCCCTGGCGATCCAGAAGGCGATCGAGGACGCCAAGAAGAACCTGTTCCGCGTGCCCAAGCACGGCTCGACGATCACCCACCAGGTGCTCGGCCATCACGGTGCGGGGCGCGTCATGTTGAAGCCCGCCTCGCCCGGTACCGGCGTCATCGCCGGCGGCCCGGTCCGCGCCGTGCTCGAGCTCGCCGGCATCAACGACATCCTCAGCAAGTCGCTGGGAAGCACGAACCCCATGAACCTCCTCCCCGCCACGGTCGCGGCCCTCAAGGGCCTCGTTCGTCCCGAGGACATCGCCGAGCGGCGCGGCAAGACCGTGGCGCAGGTGCTCGGCCTGGCCGACAACCGCAATGGCAGGCGGCTCCAGACGCCGCCGCTCGAAGCTCCCGTTGCAGGGGACGCGATGGCCGTTGCGGTCGAGCCCGCGGTTGCGGCCGACGAGCCCGCCGCGGCCGTCGAAGCGCCTGCGGCCGTGACGGCTGACGCCGTCGAGTCGGCGCCTGTCGCCGACGTGCCCGCCGCTGCGGACGAGGCATCCGCTGCCGAGGCCGTGGATTTGAAGCCGGAGCCCGCTCCGGTCGTGGCCGGTGACGAGGGGACCGGATGATCCGGGTCACCCAGACCGGCTCCCAGATCGGTACCAAGCATGAGCACCGCGGGACCCTGCGGGCGCTCGGCCTGGGCAAGATCGGCCGCAGCAAACTCCACCGCGACACCCCGGAGCTTCGGGGCCGGCTGCGCAAGGTCGCGTTTCTGATCAAGGTCGAGGAGGACGTCAATGAGTGACGCCGACGCAACACCGGCGGTCGACCCCGCCGACGTCCGGCTCGAGACGCTCGCGCCCAACCCGGGCGCGCGCCGCAAGCGCAAGCGCATCGGCCGCGGTCCCGGCTCGGGACACGGCAAGACCTCGGGTCGCGGGCACAAGGGCCAGGGGTCCCGTTCGGGCAAGGGCCCGATCGAGGCGTTCCAGGGCGGCCAGACGCCGATCCACATGCAGAAGGGCAAGCTGCGCGGCCCCAACCACAAGAAGTCCATGCCGTTCGAGCGGTTTCGCACGCACGCGATCCCGGTCAACGTCGGGAGCCTCGCGGCATTCGACGCCGGCTCCGTCGTAGACGTCGCCGCGCTCGAGGCACGGGGGTTGGTCAAGGGAAACAAGAACCGCAAATGGCCGGTCAAGATTCTGGCCGAGGGTGACCTGGACCGCGCTTTGACGGTGCGCGCGCACGCATTCTCGGCAGGCGCCAGGACCAAGATCGAGGCGGCAGGCGGCACGGTCGAGGTCATTCCGGCCCGCGGGGCCGCAGCGGCGACCGCACAGGGCTAGATGCTCAAGGCGATCCTGAATGCCTTCAAGTCGGCGGAACTTCGCAAGAAGATCGCGTTCACGTTCGCGATGCTCGCGATCTACCGGTTCGGGACGTACGTCCCGGTGCCGGGCGTGGACGCCCAGGGCATCGCGGATCGCATCAACGGCCAGGGCGCGGCCAACGTGCTGCAGTTCCTCAACCTGTTCTCAGGCGGTGCGTTGACGAGGTTCTCGGTGTTCGCGCTGGGGATCATGCCGTACATCACCGCAAGCATCGTCATCCAGCTGATGACGGTCGTGATCCCGAAGCTGGAGGCCCTCCAGAAGGAGGGTGAGGCCGGCTACGCCAAGATCACGCAGTACACCCGGTACCTGACCGTGGTGCTGGCGTTCCTGCAGTCCCTTGCATACGTCATGTTCTTCCGCCAGCAGGGCGCGCTGGGCGACCTGGGCTTCGGCCGCCTGTACCTTGTCATCATCTCGCTGACCGCGGGCACTGTGCTCGTGATGTGGCTCGGTGAGCTCATCACGCAGCGGGGCATCGGCAACGGGATCTCGCTGATGATCTTCGCCAGCATCGTGGCGGGCATCCCGACCGGGCTCCGGCGCTGGTGGGATCTGCCGCCGGTCTCAAAGATCATCATCGGCATCATGGCCGTCGCCGTCGTCGTGGGCGTCGTGTTCGTCAACGAGGGCCAGCGGCGCATCCCGATCCAGTACGCCAAGCGCGTGGTGGGTCGGCGCATGACGCAGGGCGGCACCACGTACATGCCGCTTCGGGTCAACATGGCCGGTGTCATCCCGGTCATCTTCGCGGCGTCCATCGTGATCCTGCCGTCGCTCTTCTCCACGCTGATCGGCGGCGACAGCGGGTTCTTCGCTGACATCGGACGCCTCCTGGGGACCAACTCGTGGTTCTACATCATCTTCCAGGCCGTGCTGATCATCCTGTTCACATACTTCTACACGGCGGTGCAGTTCAACCCGGTCGACCAGGCGGACAACCTCAAGAAGTACGGCGGTTTCATTCCCGGGGTGCGCCCGGGACGCCCGACGGCCGTCTACCTGGACCGCGTGATGACGCGCCTGACCTTGCCCGGTGCGGTGTACCTCGCGGCGATCGCGAGCCTGCCGAACATCGTGTTCAAGTACATGCCGGAGGTCAACTTCACGTTTGCCGGCACGTCGCTCCTGATCGTCGTCGGCGTGGCCATCGACACGATGCGCCAGCTCGAAGCCCAGTTGATGCAGCGTCAGTACGAAGGGTTCCTGAAATAGCGCGGCTCGCGCTGTTCGGCCCGCCGGGAGCGGGCAAGGGGACCCAGGCCGAGCGGCTCAAGAGCGACCTGGGGCTGAGGCACCTGGCGACCGGTGACATCCTGCGCCAGGAGGTCGTCGACGGCAGCGATCTGGGACGCGAGGCCAAGCGGTTCATGGACGCGGGCGACCTCGTCCCCGACCAGGTCGTCATCGGGATGATCCAGGGGCGGCTCGAGGGGTCCGCCGACGACTTCCTGCTCGACGGGTTCCCGCGTACCGTCGCGCAGGCCGAGGCGCTCGACGTCATGTTGGGGGCGCTCGGGGCGCCGCTACAGGCGGTCGTGTCGTTGCTCGTCCCCGATGACGAGCTGACGCGCAGGCTCGGTGCCCGGTGGATGTGCCGCAAGTGCGGGCGCTCGTTCCACGAGGTCTCCAACCCGTACTCCCCTGCCGACCCCTGCCCGGCCGATGGCGGCACGTGCGACCTGTACCAGCGCGCGGATGACCGTCACGAGACGATTGTCGCTCGGCTCGCGACGTACCGCGACCAGACCTCGCCGGTCGTCGGGTACTACGCGACCCGCGGCGTCCTTCGTGAGGTCGACGGCACAGGTGAGCTCGCCGAGGTCTACGCGCGAATCCGCGCGGCATTGGCAGGCAGCTCATGAGCGCGAAGCGCCGCCGACCCGCCTCCCCCAGGCGTCCATCCGGCCAGACCCCGAAGACCGCCGGTGAGCTGGATGCGATGGCGACCGCCGGCGCCGCGCTGGCCGAGTGCATCGACATCCTCCGAGCCGAGGTGCGCACCGGGGCGACCACCCTTCAGATCGACGCGATCGCCGAGGAAGCCATTCGGGCGCGCGGTGGTGTCCCGGCGTTCCTGGGCTACCCAGGTGGACCGAACGTGCCACCATTTCCCGGCACGATCTGCGCATCGCTCAACGACGAGGTCGTACACGGGATCCCCGGTCCGGTGCGCCTGGCGGATGGCGACATCCTGTCGATTGACATCGGATTGATCCTGGAGGGCTGGGTCGCCGACACGGCTCGCACCTTTCCCATCGGACAGGTCACCGCGGAGGCCGCGCGCCTGATCTCGGTCACAGAGACCGCGCTCGCGCGTGGCATCGAACAGGCCCGGCCGGGCAACCGCGTGGGCGACATCGGCCATGCCGTGCAGACCGAGGTCGAGGCCGCCGGCTACTCGGTGGTGCGCGCGCTGGTCGGGCACGGCGTGGGGCGAAGCATGCACGAGGAGCCACAGGTTCCGAACTTCGGCGAGCCCGGAACCGGCCCGGTGCTCGAGCCGGGGGTGGTGATCGCGATCGAGCCGATGGTCAACGCCGGCGGGTTCGACGTGACCGTCGACCCCGACGGCTGGACGATCCGCACCGCCGACAGGTCCCTGTCGGCGCACGCCGAGCACACGGTGGCGGTCACCGACAACGGTCCACGGATCCTCACCCAAACGTGAGGGCGACCATGCTACGATCCGTGGCCGCTCGCGGGAGACCGGGGGTGTCCTGGTGCGTTTCGATGACGCCCTTCGGGGCCGCCCTCCGGGGCGCGAGAGGAGTCTGTGGGTCAGAAGGAAGATGCAATCGAGCTGGAGGGAGAGGTCACCGAGGCCCTGCCCAACACCATGTTTCGGGTCACGCTCGACAACGACCACAACGTCCTCGCGCACATCTCGGGAAAGATGCGCCAGCACTACATTCGAATCCTCCCCGGCGACCGCGTCAAAGTCGAACTGTCACCGTACGACCTGACGCGCGGCCGCATCACGTACCGCTTCAAGTAAGAGTAAGGGACAGCCTGTGAAAGTCCGAGCGTCAGTCAAACCCATGTGCGAGAAGTGCCGCGTGATCAAGCGGCACGGAAAGATCATGGTCATCTGTCAGAACCCCCGCCACAAGCAAACCCAGGGCTAATCGATGGCACGTATCGCAGGCGTCAACGTTCCGCGCGAGAAGCGCGTGGAGATCGGGCTCACGTACATCTTCGGCATCGGTCGCTCGACGGCGAACCGAGTGCTGGCTGCGGTCGGCATCGAGCCGAACACCTACGTCAGGGACCTGACCGAGGAAGAGGTCGCGCGGCTTCGCGATTTCATCGAGAAGGATCTCATCGTCGAGGGCGACCTTCGTCGGGAGCGCGCCAACAACGTCAAGCGCCTGTCTGAGATCGGGTGCTACCGCGGTCTGCGCCACCGGCGCGGGCTTCCCTCCCGGGGGCAGCGGACCAAGACCAATGCGCGTACCCGCAAGGGCCCGCGGAAGACCGTCGGTAAACAGCGCAAGAAGTAGACATGGAGCACTAATTGTCACGTCAGAAGGCAACACGCGGGCGCACACGTCGCCGCGCCAAGAAGAACGTCCCGATCGGGCACGCCCACATCAAGACCTCGTTCAACAACACGATCGTCACGCTCACGGACCGTGAGGGCAACGTGATCGCGTGGGAGACGGCGGGCTCGGCGGGCTTCAAGGGCTCGCGCAAGTCAACGCCGTTCGCCGCGCAGGTCACGGCCGACGCCGCCGCCCGCAAGGGCATGGAGCACGGTTTGCAGAAGGTCGACGTGTACGTCAAGGGCCCGGGCTCCGGTCGTGAGACCGCCATCCGGTCGCTCCAGGCCGCCGGTCTCGAGGTCACCTCCGTGACCGACGTCAGCCCTGTCCCTCACAACGGTTGCCGCCCCCGCAAGCGGCGCCGCGTCTAGTCCGGTAGGAGATCCAGTCAGTGGCCCGTGATCGCGACCCCCAGTGCAAGCAATGCCGCCGTGAGGGAGAGAAGCTCTTCCTCAAGGGCGAGCGCTGCCTGACCGACAAGTGCGGCATCGAACGCCGCCCCTACCCCCCGGGAGAGGCGGGACAGGGCCGGCGGTCCAAGCAGAGCGAGTACCTATTGCAGCTGCGTGAGAAGCAGAAGACCCGTCGTTTCTATGGCGTCCTCGAGGCACAGTTCCGTCGCTACTACGAGAAGGCGAGCCGTCAATCAGGCGTTACCGGCGAGAATCTGCTGCGCCTCCTGGAGCTTCGCCTCGACAACGTCGTAACGCGGCTCGGGTTCGCCGCGTCGCGCCGGCAGGCACGCCAGCTGGTCAGCCACGGGCACTTCAAGGTCAACGGCCGGCGCGTCAACATCCCCAGCTACCAGGTGCGTCCCAGCGACGTCATCTCGGTCAAGCAGCAGTCGACTGCCGAGCAGACGATTCGCAGCGCCACCGACTTGGTGGCATCCGTCGCGCCGTGGTTGCAGGCCGACTACGACCAGCTCAGCGGCACCATCCTCAAGTTCCCCGACCGGGTCGAGATCGACACGCCGGTTCGGGAGCAGCTCATCGTGGAGCTTTACTCCAAGTAGCGGTCCGGGTCCCCGAGCGATGGCGGCCAGTCCCTGACGCGGGGGCCCGCAGCCGAGGCGAGGGGTTCCGTTTTTCGCGTTCATTCACACGCCGGCCTTGGCCGGAGGAAGAGGGAAACGAAGTTGCTCGACATCCAGGCCCCCCGCATGACGTACACCCAGAACTCCGACACATTGGGCGTGTTCGAGGTCGAGCCGCTCGATCGCGGCTTCGGGCACACGTTCGGGAACTCGCTTCGCCGTGTCCTCCTCTCGTCGCTCGAGGGCGCGGCGGTCACCTCGATCCGCATCGACGGCGTCCAGCACGAGTTCAGCACGATCGACGGTGTCCGCGAGGACGTCACCGACATCATCCTCAACCTGCGCGGTCTCGTGTGCGTGCTGCACGGCGAGACCTCGGAGATCGAGGTCGAGATCAACAAGACTGGGCCGGGCTCGGTCACCGCGGCCGACATCGCCAGCCCCGCCGACCTCGAGATTCTCAACCCGCAGCTCGAGATCGCCAACCTCAACAAGGGTGCCCGTCTCGAGATGATCCTGACGATCGCCCGTGGTGTCGGGTATGTGCCCGCAGAGCAGAACAAGGGCGCCGGCATTACGATCGGAGTCATCCCGGTGGACTCGTCGTTCGCGCCGATCCGTCGCGTGCGCTACGAGGTCAGCCCGGCACGTGTGGGTCAACGGACCGACTACGACAAGCTGATGCTCGAGATCGAGACGGACGGGTCGATCGACCCGCGCGAGGCGATCGCCCGCGCGGCCGACACCCTGATCGGACGGCTGTCCATGTTCGCCAACCCGGCATCGGCGATCGAAGCCGAGTTGGTCGAGGAGGGCCCGCCCAAGAGCGACATGCACGACATCCTCATCGAGGAGCTCGAGCTTGGGGTACGCTCCTACAACTGCCTCAAGCGGGTCGGCATCGAGACGATCGGCGATCTGATCTCGAAGACGGAGGGGGAGCTCGGGGCGATCCCGAACTTCGGCAGGAAGAGCATCGAGGAGGTCAAGGAGGTCCTGGCTGCCCAGGGTCTCGGCCTCCGGGCAGACGACTGAGAAAAGCAGCACGAGGAGCTTCGCATGCGTCATCGCCGTCAAGGACCAAAGCTCAACCGATCCAGTGCCCACCGCACGTCGATGGCGGCCAACCTCGCCACGGCGCTGCTGGAGCACGGCCGCATCCAGACCACCGAACCGAAGGCGAAGTTGGCACGGTCGGTGGCGGAGAAGGCGATCACGCTCGGCAAGGACGGCAGCCTGCATGCACGCCGTCAGGCCATTTCGCTGCTTCGCAACAAGCCGATCAGCTACCGCCTGTTCAACGAGATCGCACCGGTCTTCAAGGACGTCCAGGGTGGATATACGCGCATCATCAAGCTCGGCCCCCGCCAGGGTGACGCCGCTCCGATGGTGCTGCTCGAGCTGTCGCGCGAGGTGCCGGTGGCCGCTGCGTCGGCCACGGAGTAGTCGGACTCGTACTTCGCTGAGCTTGCGCCGTGGCGACGCTTCGGCTCGATATCGAGTACGACGGTCAGGACTTCGCCGGCTGGGCAGCCCAGCCGGATCAGCGAACCGTTGAAGGGGTGCTGCGCGAGACGCTCGTGACGGTGCTTCGCGCCCCGATCGATGAGCTACGCGTCGCGGGGCGCACGGATTCCGGGGTCAGCGCATCCGGGCAGGTCGTGAGCGTCGTGACCGGCGTCGATGTCGAGCCGCGCCGGCTGCTTCGGGCGCTCAACGGGACGTTGCCCGACGACGTGGCTGTGCGCGCGGTGACCCAGGCGCCTGACGGCTTCGACGCCCGCGCGGATGCCCGCAGCCGCGCGTACGAGTACCGCGTGCTGCCGGCGCCGCCGGCGCCGCTTCGCCGTCGAGGCGTCTTGAACGTGTCCTGGCAGCTGGACCGGGAAGCCATGGCCGCGGCCGCGTCGGCCGTGGTCGGCCAGCACGACTTCCGTGCGTTCACCCCGACGAACACGGAGCACGTGTTCTTCGACCGCACGGTCCTGCACTGCGAATGGCAGCGCCGCGCCGACGAACTGGTCCTCTTCATCGAGGCCGATGCGTTCCTACGTCACATGGTCCGCGTGATGGTCGGCTCGATGCTCCTCGTCGGCCGTGGCCACTGGGGGCTCGCGCAGTTCACACGCCTCCTCGACGGCGCCGCGCGCTCGGCCGCGGGTCCCACCGCGCCGCCGCATCCGCTCACGCTGGTCGCGGTGCGGTACTGATCCAATGGTTGATCAGTCGATCACGCCGAAACCCGCGCCGGATGTGCTCGAACCAGCCGAGGCTGACCCGGGCGGGTACCGGCGGCGCCTTCGGCGGGTTGACAGCCGGAACGCGAAACGGGGATGGGGCGAGTCCCGCGCAGCGCCCAGAGCTGGCGAGCCGGTAGACGGGGCCGTTGAGGGACGTCGCGTAGACCCGTCCACACCCGTCTTCTCCGAATGAGCTCAACAGTGCAACGCGAAGTCCGGTGGGTCGGGGCCTCGCGCGTCGGCGGGCGTGGAGCGTCGCTACGTTGATCCGGCCGCGACAGAAATCGCCATAGACGTACCGCCCATACAGTTCCGGAAGCGCGCGATCGCGCACCACGTAGCCCCCGATGATCGCGCACCATCCACGGCTATGGAGATGTTCGATGACCGGCGCGACGTATCGGCGAGGCAGCTCGCGACGGCGGGCCGGGCGCAGATGCAGCGGGGTGGCCCGTCGGAAGATGTAGCGACCCTCCAGCACGCTCCAGCCGAAGTTCGCCGCTCGTCCAAGGCCGTGTGCCCGCCGGACGAAGTCGATCTCCTCGACCAGGTTCTGCCCGACGTCACCGATCGCCAGGTCCCCGGTCATCCGGTCGAACGAGAAACGGTATGGGTTGCGCAGGCCGTACGCCCAGACGAGCTTGGCGCCACCTCCACGCGCGAACGGGTTTCCGGGAGCGGCCAGCCGGTGTCCGGGGCGGGGGTCGATGCGCAGAATCTTGCCCTGCAATCGCGATCGGTTCTGACCGCTTCGCAGCGGATCGCCCGGTCCGCGCCCATCCCCGGGACCCAGCCACAACATTCCATCGGGGCCGAACGCGATCTGTCCCCCAAAATGGACACGGTCGCCCCGGAGCCGCAGCACGCGACGGCGGGTGGCCGGGTGGACACGCAAGGCGTTGGCCGATGCCGCGCGGTACTCGTCCACGACCACGTCGCTGGTTCCCACGGGCCGAGCCCTACGGGTCGTGTGGGAGACGTACAGGCGACCGCTAGTGGCGTAATCGGGGGCGAATGCCATCGAAAAGAGACCACGTTCGTCGCTCGGGCTCGTCGGTTGTGACACGCGGCCCCGCAAATCCAGGAACGGATGGTCGGCGACCCGTCCGTCGACGACGACCCGGATCGTCCCGGTTCGCTCGACGACGAAGACGTGCTTGATGTCAGCGGGCGGAGCCGTGACGAACACCGGCTGGTCGAACGTCCCCACCCGAACGAGTCGCACGTCGGCGAGGCCCTGGGCAGGTACGGCCAGCAGGGCGATAGCAGCGGCGAGCCAGAGGTGCGGGCTACGGGACACGAGCGTTCAGAACCGTACCGAATGCTCATGGCGAGGTCGCCGAGATATGGCGCGTTCGCCGCGATCGGTCGCGAGAGCAGCGCAGTCGGCGCCGGAACGGCCACCTGTTGGACACCGCTTTGCTCGGATTCGACTCGCCCAACGACCTCGCATTTTGCGCGAATCTCAGCACATGAGAACCAAGACCTACACGACCTCGACCCCGATCTCGCCGCTCACGCCGTCGCGGTCGGGTGCTGCGAGCACGTCGACTTGGACGGCGGCATCGAGGCGCCGCGCCGGATTCTCGCCGGTGAATCCGCCGGCGGGCACTGCGACGAACCCTGTCAAACGTTCGGGCGACACGGCAGAGGGGGATTGGTGAGAATGCCTCGCATGGAGTCGTCCAGATGAGCCAACGTCCCCGCGTCGTCGTCACCCGACGCCTGCCTGATGCCGTCGAGGACCGCCTGGCCGAGCTGTTCGACGCCGAGTTCAATCCCGACGACGCCCCGCGTTCGTCAGATGATCTGCGCGACGCGATTCGGCGTGCGGACGGGATGCTCGTGACCGTGACGGATGCGCTGGACGCCGGGTTGCTCTCAATAGCCCCGCGGCGGATGGGCATCGTCGCGAACTTCGGGGTTGGGTACAACCACATCGACGTCGCGGCCGCCACCGCCAACGGCATCGTCGTGACGAACACTCCGGGTGTATTGACCGACGACACCGCCGACCTGGCGATCCTGCTGATGCTGATGGTGGCGCGACGTGCCGGTGAGGGTGAACGGCACGTGCGGGCCGGCGCTTGGACTGGGTGGCGACCGACACACATGATGGGGACCCGGGTGAGCAGCGCCACCCTCGGCATCGTCGGGATGGGGCGCATCGGCCGTGCAGTCGCCCAACGCGCCCATGACGGTCTCGGCATGCGCGTTGTCTTCCACCAACCGAACCCGGCCGACCTGGACAGTCTCGACGCGGCCCCGTGCACATCGCTCGACGAGCTGCTGGCGGTCAGCGACGTTGTCTCGATCCATTGCCCGGCAACCCCGCAGACGCGAGGCTTGATCGATGCGCGCCGGCTCAGGTTGATGCGTCCTGGCGCGATACTCGTCAACACCGCGCGTGGGGATGTCGTCGACGAAGCCGCGCTGGCCGCCGCCTTGCGCGCCGGCCGGCTCGCCGGTGCCGGCCTCGACGTCTACGCCCACGAGCCGAACATCCATCCACAGCTTCTGGAGCTCGAGAACGTCGTCCTGCTCCCCCACCTGGGAAGCGCCACAGTCCAGACCCGAATCGCCATGGGCATGCGCGCGATCGAGAATCTGGTCGCCTTCTTCGCCCGTACCGACCCCCCCGACCGCGTCACCTGACCACCCTCGCTGCCCGCGCGTATGAGCCCGTCGCCCTCTGTCCATCAACGCCTTCTCGAACGGCCACTTGGCCAGCGGACCGGCGGTCACTTGGCCAAAGCACCCGCGGTCACTTGGCCAAAGCACCCGCGGTCACTTGGCCAAAGCACCCGCGGTCACTTGGCAAAGCACCCGCGGTCACTTGGCAAAGCACCCGCGGTCATTTGGCAAAGCACGCGCGGTCACTTTGACCAGAGCCGGCTCAGAGGGCCGGGCGACGACGTCCCGCCAGCTCGCGAGGGGACCCTGGACGTCGTCGCAACAGCAAGACGACGCTTGCCACGACCTGGATCTGGTTCCGAGCGAGCCGGGATGTGCACCACGTCACGCGATCTGGCTGTCAGCCTGCCCGCGGCCCGTTGGCCGAGTTTCAGCGCCCGGAGCCGCGAGACGGAACTTCAGGGCGGCGCATCGGGGCACCTGGCGAAGCTCGGCGCAGTCCGCTAGTCTCTTGGCACTCGTGGCGGTGGAGTGCCAAAACCCCTGGACAGAGCCCCGGGGATGCCGCCCGCGCTGAACCCAAGTAACGAGGAGGGCAATTGAATCTGAAGCCGCTCGGCGATCGAGTGATCATTGAGGGAATCGAGGCGGAGCAGGTGACCGTCAGCGGGATCGTGCTCCCCGACACCGCCAAGGAGAAGCCGCAGCGCGGCAAGGTCCTTGCAGTCGGTGACGGACGGTGGGACGAGGGCAAGCGCGTCCCCCTCGATGTCGCGGTCGGTGACGAGGTCATCTACTCGAAGTACGGCGGGACCGAGGTCAAGGTCGACGGCGACGACGTCCTGATCCTCTCCGAGCACGACATCCTGGCCGTCGTCGAGGGATCCGCACCCGCTCCGGTTGCCGCAGCAGCTCCTGCTGCCGCGAAGCCCAAGCGCGCGAAGAAATAACCGAGCCGAACTGACGAAAGGGAACGAAGCGAATGGCGAAGGAAATCAAGTTCCACGAGGACGCACGTCGCGCGCTTGAGCGCGGTGTGAACATCCTCGCTGACGCGGTCAAGGTCACCCTCGGCCCCAAGGGGCGCTACGTGGTGATCGACCGCAAGTTCGGCGCGCCGACGATCACGAACGATGGTGTCACCATCGCACGTGAGATCGAGGTGGAAGACCAGTTCGAGAACCAGGGCGCCCAGCTCCTGCGCGAGGTCGCCACGGCGACCAACGACGTCGCGGGTGACGGCACCACGACAGCGACCCTGCTGGCGCAGGCGATCGTGCGCGAGGGCATCAAGAACGTCGCGGCGGGCGCCAACCCGATGGGCCTCAAGCGCGGCATCGAGCAGGCCGTCGACGTCGTCGTCGAGGAGATCCGC